>NZ_JBCOVH010000001.1:473857-1058346 GCF_040919545.1 Lactobacillus sp. RTP31084st1_F9_RTP31084_210423 | reverse complement strand
GGTCAAGTGGTTAAGACACCGCCCTTTCACGGCGGTAACATGAGTTCAAATCTCGTACGGGTCATTACCATATTAAATATGGTTGTTGGAGGATTAGCTCAGCTGGGAGAGCATCTGCCTTACAAGCAGGAGGTCACAGGTTCGAGCCCTGTATCCTCCATCGTTCATGGACTACCGAATATGGTAGTCTTTTTTTGTGTTTAAAAATTAATGAACGAAATTTTGTATATATTGTTATTCGGTTAAGGTCCCGAAAGGATTCGTTTTTTAGCGAAGATGCCTTGTAACCGAAAGATGGGGGACTCTATGAGAAAAGAAAAACGTTTATTTACTTCAGAATCAGTTTCGGAAGGACACCCTGATAAGGTTGCCGATCAAATCTCTGATGCAATTTTGGATGCTATTTTAGCTAAGGATCCAAATGGTCGTGTCGCATGTGAAACTACGGTTACTACTGGTCTTGTACTAGTAGTTGGTGAAATTTCTACTTCTGCTTATGTAGATATACAATCAGTAGTTCGAAAGACAATTTTAGAAATTGGTTATAATCGTCCTGAACTGGGTTTTGATGGTAATAATTGTGCCATTTTGGTTGATATTGATGAACAATCGAGTGATATTGCTGGCGGTGTTAATGAATCTCTAGAAACACGTGAGAATCATGAAGATAAAGATGATTTGGATAAGATTGGTGCGGGAGATCAAGGCTTAATGTTTGGGTTTGCGATTAAAGAAACACCTGAATTAATGCCACTTCCTATTTCTTTAGCACATTCATTGATGAGACGGGTTGCTAGTCTTCGCAAAGAAGGACGTCTTGATTGGCTAAGACCAGACGCAAAGGCACAAGTAACTGTGGAATATGATGATGACAATAAGCCAAAACGTGTAGACACAGTCGTTATTTCTACTCAAACTGATGCAACAGTAACTAATGATGAAATTCGTGAAGCAATGATTGATATGGTAATTAAGAAAGTTATTCCATCTCAATATCTTGATGAAAATACTAAGTTCTTAATTAATCCTTCTGGTCGCTTTGTCATTGGCGGACCTAAGGGAGATTCCGGTTTAACTGGTCGAAAGATTATTGTTGATACCTATGGTGGATATGCCCGTCACGGTGGTGGTGCATTTTCAGGCAAAGACTTAACAAAAGTTGACCGAAGCGCTAGTTATGCAGCTAGATATGTAGCTAAGAATATTGTAGCTGCTGATCTAGCTTACCAATGTGAAATTCAACTTGCTTATGCAATTGGAGTTGCTCATCCAGTTTCAATCATGGTGGATACTCATGGAACAAGTAAGGTAAGTGAAGATTTGCTAGTTGAAGCCGTTAGAAATGTCTTTGATTTAAGACCAGCTGGTATTATTGAGATGCTTAACTTAAGACGTCCTATTTACCGTCAAACAGCCGCTTACGGACATTTTGGAAGAACAGATATTGACTTACCTTGGGAACATACTGATAAAGTAGAAGCTTTGAAAAATTATGTGAGTGAGCATGCAAAATAGAAGTAATACTAAAATTGTTACAATTGCTATCTTTTTGACGACTTTTATGACTGCAATTGAAGGTACCATTGTTTCAACGGCGATGCCAACTATCGTTTCTGATCTAAATGGATTAGAAATCATGAATTGGGTAGTTTCAACTTTCTTATTGATGACTGCTGTTTCAACTCCAATTTATGGAAAATTAGCTGATAGTATTGGCAGAAAACCTGTTTTTCTATTTGGAATTGCGGTTTTTGTAGTTGGTTCTGCGCTCTGCGGAATTGCTCAAAATATGGTAGAACTGATTCTCTTCCGTGTGATTCAAGGATTAGGTTCAGGTGCTGTTCAGCCGGTGGCAGTTACAATCATCGCTGATTTATATACACTAGAAAAAAGAGCAAAAATGTTAGGATTGAACTCCGGCTTTTGGGGAGTAGCTTCTGTTATTGCTCCTTTATTAGGTGGATTTATTGTACAGCATCTTTCATGGCACTGGATTTTTTATATTAATGTGCCGTTAGGAATCATAGCTTTTCTTTTGGTCGTTTTCTTCTTAAAGGAAAGGAAAACTAGCAGTAATTCTACTTTGGATTTAAAGGGAACAACTTGCTTGGTTATCTTTTTATTGGCTTTAATGGTATTTTTACAAGAGTTAGAAAATGGCTTAAATATTGTCTTATTAGGTTTAGTAGTTATTATTATTGTTTCGGCGATTATCTTTTTCAAAGCTGAAAAAAGAGCAAAAGATCCAATTATGCCACTGGATATGTTAAGCAGTAAAGAATTTACAATGATTAACTTGATTACGTTACTTATTTCTGGTGTGGTTATTGGCTTTGAATTTTATATTCCGACATGGATGCAAGGAATAAATGCCACAAGTGCGTCTGTTGCTGGCTTTGCAGTAACACCAAGTTCTTTAATGTGGATCGTGGGTTCATTTTTAATTGGTGGTATGTTAGGTCGATGGGGGATAAAGAAAACATATGATTATATGCTGCTTATCTTGATAGTCGCTGATTTAGCATTAATTTTAGTTCCGATTTACACATCGTTTTGGATATTTTGCTTAATTGCGGCCTTTAACGGAACAGCTTTTGGGGCTATTACTACAGCTTCACAAGTTCGCTCTCAAGTAATTGTTGGATGCGATAAGATTGGTGTTGCTACTAGTTTTAATACACTAATGAAATATTTAGGACAGACTATGATGGTATCGATCTATGGTATTACTTTTAATGTGGTCGTAGCTAAACAATTATCGCATCATCCAAATTTAACGCAAAAGATGATGAATGATATAGTTTCAACTGATAAGGCTAAGCATTTGGCTGCTAATTTAATACCAGGTTTAAGACAAGTATTATTAAGCGGGTTAAAGTCTGTATATGTAGTTTCTTTAATTGTTATTGTTTTATCTTTAATTCTTAATCAACTTTATAAGCAAAAGAAAATTGCAAAATAAAAAGCGCTAACTGAGATTGATCTAGATTAGATCTCAGTTAGCGTTTTTTTAATTATGCTTTTTTAAGTAAGAATGGTACAGAACTGAAAAACCTAGTAAAACAAAAGTAGTACCTTCTAACCATCCACCGACTACATCGGAAGGATAATGAACATGACAGAAGATTCGAGTATAACCGATAAACAGTGGAAAAATAATCCAAATAATAATTAGCGTGATGCGCCAAAATTTATTTTTAACTAATAAGATAGTTAAAATAATTAGAATTCCGAAGAAAGTTGCGCTGCCGACAGAGTGGCCTGATGGAAAGCTATAACCATCTGCAAAAACTAAATGATGAACTAAAGGACGATGGCGTTCAACCGCATGTTTAGTAATCCAATTGTAGCCATTGGCGCATATCATTAATCCCGCCGAAAAGAAAGCATAACTAAATTTTTTAGCGATAAGTAAACCGATGAATAAAACGATAGTTGCAATCGTTAAAGTACTAGTATTCCCGATCACAGTTAACTTAGTTGCAATTGCAATGTTGACTGGATTGTTATTAGAAATAAGATGAATAATTGTTTGGTCAAAAGAATGAATAAATGGATTTTTATATATGACCAAAAGGGCCCAGACTACATAGAGAATTAAAAAAATAAATCCTGGAACCAGTGTGTCATGAACGACTATATTGTTATCTTTCTTTTTCAAAAAAATTTCTCCCCTTGTAATTTCTAGTAGATGTGGTAAATTATAATCATTATCCATAAAAAAATAAAGACTAGGGAGTAGTAGCAAGTCATAATTGTTTTTAGAGATGAGCTGGTTAGGTGCAAAGCTTAACAGTTATGCTGTGAACTTACCCTTATGAGAAGTCTATCGTTTGCCTTCCGCGTTAAGGGGCATGAGTGTCGCACATAATCTGTGTGGAACTTAGGTGGTAACGCGAAAATGAAGTTCGTCCTATGATTTTTATCATAGGGCGTTTTTTAATTTTAAGGAGAGATTTAGGTGTACAATCACAAAACCGTAGAAAAAAAGTGGCAAAAATATTGGGCAGAGCATGATACTTTTAAGACAGGAAATGATCCTAAGAAGAAAAACTATTATGCTTTAGATATGTTTCCATTTCCATCTGGTAAGGGGCTTCATGTAGGACACCCAGAGGGCTATACCGCAACTGATATTATCTCTAGAATGAAGCGAGCACAAGGCTATAATGTGCTTCATCCGATGGGATGGGATGCATTTGGTCTGCCAACAGAGCAATATGCTTTAAAGACTGGTGAAGATCCAGAAAAAGTTACTAAAGAAAATATTGCTAACTTCAAAAAGCAGCTTAATAAGCTTGGCTTTTCATATGATTGGGATCGCGAAGTAACAACCTCTGATCCTAACTACTATAAGTGGACTCAATGGGTTTTTGAACAGATGTACAAGAAAGGTTTAGCTTATGAAGCTGAAGTTCCTGTTAACTGGTCACCAGATTTAGGGACAGTTGTTGCCAATGAAGAAATCGTTGATGGTAAGACTGAACGTGGTGGCTACCCAGTTTACCGCCGTAATATGCGTCAATGGATGCTTAAGATGACTGCTTATGCAGATCGTTTACTTGAAGATTTAGACGATTTAGATTGGCCAGAACCAGTTAAAGAAATGCAACGCAACTGGATTGGTCGTTCAGAAGGTGCACAAGTTACTTTTAAGGTTAAAGATAGTGATAAGACTTTTGATGTCTTTACTACTCGTCCAGATACTTTGTTTGGTGTTAGCTACACAGTACTTGCTCCAGAAAGTAAATTAGTCCAAGAAATCACTACCCCTGAACAAAAAGCAGCAGTTGATTCCTACATTAAGAAAATTGAATCTAAGTCTGATCTTGAAAGAACTGATCTAAATAAGGATAAGACTGGTGTATTTACAGGTGCTTATGCAATTAATCCTGTCAATGGTAAGGAAGTTCCAGTTTGGATTTCTGATTATGTCTTAGCAAGTTACGGTACTGGGGCAGTAATGGCAGTGCCGGCTCATGATGATCGTGATTATGCTTTTGCTACTAAATTTGGTTTACCAATTAACCGAGTTATTGAAGGCGGAGATTTAGAAAAAGAGGCCTTTACTGGCAATGGTAAGCATATTAATTCAGACTTCTTAGACGGCCTAGATAATGAAGAAGCTAAGAAGAGAATGATTGAATGGCTTGAAGATCACAATGCTGGTCAAAAGAAGGTCAACTATAAACTTCGTGACTGGGACTTTTCTCGTCAACGTTACTGGGGTGAACCAATTCCTGTTATTCACTGGGAAGATGGTACTACTTCATTAGTTCCTGAAGATGAATTACCACTTCGTTTACCACATGCAACTGACATTAAGCCATCTGGTACTCCAGAAAGTCCATTGGCTAACTTAACTGATTGGGTCAATGTTGTTGATGAAAATGGTCGAAAAGGTAAACGTGAGACCAATACTATGCCTAACTGGGCTGGTTCTTCTTGGTACTACTTGCGTTATGTTGATCCACACAATGACAAAGAATTAGCTGATTACGATCTCTTAAAACAATGGCTTCCAGTTGACCTTTATATTGGTGGTGCAGAACACGCAGTTCGCCACCTGCTTTATGCTAGATTCTGGCACAAGGTACTTTACGACTTAGGTGTTGTACCAACCAAGGAACCATTCCAACGTTTGTATAACCAAGGCTTGATTTTGAAGAATCACGAAAAGATGTCTAAGTCTAAGGGTAACGTAGTTAACCCAGACGATGTGATCGATGAATATGGTGCTGACTCACTTAGAATGTATGAAATGTTCATGGGTCCACTTGATGCTTCAATTGACTGGGATGACAATGGCCCGGCTTCAACTAAGAAGTTCCTAGATCGTGTATGGCGTCTATTTGTTAACGACCTCGATTTAAAAGCAATTCCGCAAGAAAGAATTGTTGACAAAAATGACGGTGAACTTGATAAGGTTTATGCTGAAACCGTTAAGAAAGTTACGGAAGATTTTGATGCCTTACACTTCAACACAGCAATTAGTCAAATGATGGTATTTATAAATGCTGCTCAAAAGGCTAAAACTATTCCACGTGAATATGCTGAAGGTTTTGTTAAGTTACTTGCTCCAGTGGCGCCACACATGATGGAAGAAATCTGGCAAGTCTTGGGTCATGATGAATCAATTACTTATGCTAAATGGCCAACTTATGATCCAGCTAAATTAGTTGAATCAACTGTTGAAATTATGGTTCAAGTTAACGGTAAACTTCGTGGTAAATTTAAGGCTGCTAAAGATTCTGATAAAGATGCCTTAGAAAAAGAAGCTCTCTCTCTTGACCATGTTCAAAAATTCTTAGATGGAAAAGATGTTAAGAAAGTGATTGTTATTCCAAACAAGATCGTTAACATTGTTGCTAAGTAATTTAAGTTTTTCCTAAATAATTAATATTTGTAAATACTGTTTACATTAATGAGTAATATATAATTCAGACGCTTAACTGGATATAGGGAAAATTTATTTTTATGGAAAATAATACTAAAAATACTAAAGAGACAATGGTCAAAGGCTCCGCATGGATGACCTTTGGCTCTATTGTGTCACGAATTTTAGGTGCATTGTATATTATTCCTTGGTATGCCTGGATGGGAAGCCATGGAAATATTGCTAATGCCCTAACAGCGAAAAGTTATAATATTTATAGCTTATTTATCATTATTTCTACGGCTGGTATTCCGGGTGCAGTTGCTAAGCAAGTAGCGAAATATAATGCTCTAAATGAATATGACATTGGACGTAAGCTGTTTAGACGTGGCTTAATTTTGATGGCAATTTTTGGCGTAATTTGTGCTGCTATTATGTACTTCGGTGCTCCAATTTTAGCTACTGATAATATTATTGGCGCACTCTTACATGGGGCAGAAAGTGATCCACGACAAGTTGCTGTAATGAGAAGTTTATCTTATGCAGTTTTAATTATTCCAATTTTGAGTATAATGCGTGGATATTTCCAAGGTTATGCAGATATGATGCCTCCAGCTATGTCTCAATTTGTTGAACAATTAGCTCGTGTATTGTGGATGCTTTTAACGGCATATATCATCATGCAAGTTCAACATGGTTCCTATGTCCATGCCGTTGTTCAATCAAATTTAGCTGCAGCTATTGGTGCGGTATTTGGAATTTTGCTTTTAGTTTGGTTCTTATATCGTAGAAGAAATGAATTAAACGCATTGATGGAGCACTCAAATCATGCAATTAAAATTTCTACTGCTGGGATTTTTTGGGAAATTATTAATCAGTCAATTCCATTTATTATCATTGATTCAGGAATTACATTATTTCAATTAATTGACCAATACACTTTCCACCCAATGATTGCGATGTTTGTTCATGCAAGTTCTGATCAAATCGAGTCATGGTATGCGTTATTTGGATTAAATGCAAATAAATTAATTATGATTATCGTGTCTTTAGCTACTGCTATGTCAGTAACTGCCATTCCACTTTTGTCAGGTGCTCATGCAAGACGTGATTATGCTAGCATTTCTAGCCAAATTGAAAACACATTGGAACTATTCCTATTTGTTATGATTCCTGCTTCTTTAGGGATGGCTGCAATTGCAACACCAATTTATACGATTTTTTACGGCTATGATCCATTAGGCTCAAATGTCTTATACCTGTCGTCTTTTACAGCAATCAGTTTAGGACTTTTTACGGTTTTAATGGCAATTTTACAGGGACTATCAGAAAATGGACTAGCAATAAAATACTTAGTTTTGGGAATCATTATTAAATTTGCTGTTCAGTTACCAATGATTCAATTATTTAAGGTATATGGACCACTTTTAGCTACAAATATTGGATTAATTATTACTATTTGGCTTTCTTTGAAACATTTAAAGGTTAGATACAAATATAATAGTGGGCGTACATCCAGAAGATTCATTGGAATCGCAATTTTCTCAATGGCTATGTTTGTTGTAGTTACTGGAGTAGTTGATTTTGGTGGAAAACTCATTTCGCCTGAGCGTCGTCCAACTTCCTTTATTTTAGTTATACTTGCTGTTGCTGTTGGTGGCATTTTGTATGCATTCTTATCAGTGAAATTTGGCTTAGCGCAAAAGATTATTGGACCAAAGGTTAACCGAGTATTAGCAAGATTGCATATTAGAATTTAAGAATATAGAGAAAAAGGGAAACTTAGTGATTATACCTAAGTTTCCCTTTTTTGCCCCTGCCAAGGAACTTCATTATATAATATTCTAGAGAAAGTGAGGAAGAAAAGATGAATAATATGCTTGTATATGCTGCGAAAGAAAGGAAAAGCTTTAGTGAAGCTTCTTTAAACGAGATAGACAGCATGATTTTTTCACAGTTAGCATATTGCAATTTTGATCTTCTTCCTCAAATCACTAAGTTGACCGATTTGGCTTCAGACGACGAAATTAAGACTTTAACACAAGGCAATCTTGGCGGAAAAAATACCGAAAAATTAATCAAGATTATGATTAAAAATCCACGTTTTAAAAATGTATCTTGGCATCAAGCCATTAGTAAGGTAGATGCAAAAACACAGATGCAGTTTAATGCTGTTGCTTTTTATGTCGCTACGGGCGAGTATTATGTTGCTTATCGTGGAACAACAGCAACGACTATTGGATGGAAAGAAAACTTTAATATGTCTTTTAGAGATTGGGTACCAGCTCACTATTTTGCCCGTTCATATTATCGAAAAGTAAGAAATAAATTTCCCGGGAAATTTTATATTGGAGGTCATTCAAAAGGTGGTAATTTAGCTTTTGCCGTTGCATTAGGCCTAAAAGAGGTCGATTTAGCTAATATTGTTAGAATAGACTGTTTTGATGGTCCCGGCTTTCATAATCAAGATCGATTAAAAAATAAATTTTTAAAATTAAAAGGGAAAATCCATAAATACATCCCACAAGGATCCTTAATTGGAATACTTCAAGATGATCTTATTGGAGAAAAAGATTATTGCACGATTGTAGCGGCTGCAGGTGTGAATATACTTCAACATGACATGTTTAATTGGCGTGTAAAAAATGACAAGTTTGTGACTTTAAAACAATTAGATAGTACCTCTGAAATTTCCTGGAAGGCAATTGCTGAATGGCTAAAAAATACTACTGATGCTGAACGAAGAGATTTCATTGAAATGTTGTATTTAACTGTTAGCGATACTAATCAAATTTATTTTAGAAATCTATTAACGCCTAAAACAACGTATAAACTAGCCACTCGTTTAATTAAAAATAGTTCTGTCAAAAAAGAGGTATGGGAACCAATAATTAGAAAATTATTTGAAGCTTATGTTAACTCAGGTACAACAACGCTCAGTGAGCAGAGAAGAAATAATTTAATGAGTTTTAAAAATATCTTAGATGAGCAACGCCGATAGTAATAAAAAATTTAAAATTTCCCGCTTATCAGGAAAAAGAGTAAAATAACGTTTGAAAGAGGTGGACAAAATTGAAAAAAGATACATATATGACTTTGCTAGGATTGCGTGATACTTGTTATAACAATTTCAATTTTGATATTGATGAAAAAGATTTCTACTTAGGAACCGATACATATAAAAAGATAGATAAGATCTTAAAAAACGCACAAGACGAGCAGCTTCTAATTCAGTTTGAAGAAGGTACTCACCTTTATCAAGATTATGATCCCGAATATTTGAGTGTAGCTCAAAAGAGAGAAGTGCAACATGATATTAACGCAGCTCGTGACTTTTTAGATAACTATGATGGTAGCAGTGATGATAAGCATGATAATTATGCCGCTTACTTAGATGACAATTCATTAAGTTATTCTTTTGGTGCAGATAGTAGTTTAGATGAAGTGCAAAATAATTTAAACGATATTGAAACTGACGCAGTTATTGTTTGGCAAAGAAGGGAAGATGAATATATCTTACTTCCACACACCATTCACAGTCTTGAAAGAATTAAAAAGCAAATTTCGTCAAATAAGCATGTTGATGATAAAAAACTTCGTTATGCAATGGAGCGTTTGTTTGATAATATAACTGATTTCCTTAAGCCATTTAGTGATAGCGAACTAGGAAAATATGAAAATACGATTTCTAAAGAGTTAAAGGACAATTTTGAGCATTATGCTTTAGGCGTTCAAACAGATGCACGAGAAACAGCAGCTGATAAATTGACAAAATATGCTGTTGAACTTGCAGAAAAGGAAAATAACGATAAATTATAAAGCTGAAGCTCATCGATTTGATGGGCTTTTTTGGATAAGATAAAAATGAAAAGTATTTCAAAAGAACTAATATCTGAGGTAATTAAAAAGCGTGAAAGTGCCACACATAAGGGTAATTATGGGCGAGTACTATTAATTGGTGGTAATAAAAAATATGGTGGTGCTCTCATTATGTCTGCAGAAGGTGCACTAAACAGTGGTGCTGGTTTGACTACGGTGGCGACAGATTCAGTAAATATTAGTGCCTTACATGCCAGAGATCCTGAAATTATGGCTCTTGATTGGGATAAAAGAGATGAATTAAAAAATCTAATTGTGGGCTCTAATGTAGTAGTTTGTGGGATGGGACTTGGTTTAGATGACCAGGCACGAGATATTTTGGCTCTTATTAGAGATAGCATTAGCTTAAAGCAAGTATTGATTTTAGATGCAAGTGCACTTGATTTAATTAGCCAGCAAAAAGATTTATTGCCAGTAAACTCAAAATTAGTAATTTTTACACCTCACCAGATGGAGTGGCAAAGATTGAGCAAAATAAAAATTGCTGACCAAAATGATCAATCGAATCAAGCTTTTTTAAATGAATTAGTCCCCAGGAAAAATGCTATTTTAGTATTAAAATCTAATCATACTAAAGTTTATGATCAAGCAGGAAATATTTATCAGAATCCTTTTGGCAATCCAGGAATGGCGATTGGCGGAATGGGAGACACGTTAGCTGGAATCATTGGTGGTTTCTGCGGTCAATATACACCTAATTTAAAGACTGTAGCAGGTGCTGTGGGCATTCATTCAATAACTGCTGATGAAATTGCGAAGAAACACTATATTGTTCGACCGACACAACTGTCAGCCCTTATTCCTGCAATGATGAGAAAATATGAGAAGTGAATAAAATGAAAAAGATAAGTAAATATCAAAACTCTGTTTTAATTATTGGAACAATACTAACTATTTTAGTATTTGCAATTATTTTATTTCCTCATCGTAATGTATCGCTGGCAAGTCCAAATAAAATAGTAAACAGTAAAGTAACAAAAAAAGTAGCCCAAAAAGTAAAAAAAGTTACACATAAAGATTCTAATTTACCATATCCGGATCCTAAAGATTTACAGCCAGCTGGTAGCTGGAAAGTTAAAAGTGAAAGTAAGGCACATCCTGATCTGGTAAGACTAAATAATTTGTGGATAAGAGTTTCAATTAAGGGAAATCGTGTTTATATTATGGATGGTAACAAGCCAGTTTACACAATGCTTGCATCTTGCGGGGTGTATCATAATGGTAAATCTGCAACGCCAACTGGAACTTATGCTGTCGAAGCTGAAAGGGGAGCAACATTTTTTAACCAGAGTCTCCAGGTTGGCGCACGTACTTACATTAGCTGGCACGGCCATGGAACTTATCTCTTTCATTCGGTCGCAACAGATGGTAATAATAAAATCATGAAAAATGAAGCAAAGAAACTTGGTAAAACCCAAGCCTCGCATGGTTGCATTCGCTTGAGTATTCCTGATTCTAAATGGCTATATGAAAAATTACCTGTTGGCACTAAGGTTGTAGTAAAGGATGAGTAGACTAAATATGTGCAGCGAAAGAAATTAGGTGACGAAATGAGGCATGCAAAAAAGAAATCTAGAAAAAAATTTCTGTGGATAATAGGTATAGCAATAATTATTATTTGCTTTTTTCTGTGGAAAAATGATCATGGTCCAAATGGGATGCCGTCTAATTATCATGCCGATCAAGTGAACTTAAATGTTAAAGCTGCCGTAGCAATTGATGCCAAAAATGAAAACGTCATTTATGCCAAAAATGCCAATCAAAGTTTGCCAATTGCTTCAATGACTAAGTTGTTAACTGCTTACTTAACCTTAAAAGCAATTAAAGAGAAGAAAATTTCTTGGGATACAACTGTTAGTCCTACTCAAGAAATCATTAATTTAAGTTCTAATCCTGATTATGCAGGTGTGCCACTTAGTTTAGGTCAAAAATACACTGTTAGAGAACTTTATGATGCGGCATTGATAAAGTCAGCTAATAATGCAGCTCGTATGCTGGCGATTGCAGTTAGCGGAAGTGAGACTAATTTTTTAAATCAAATGCGGCAGCAGGCCAATAAATGGAAACTTCATAATGTTAAATTGGTGACAGTTGATGGGTTACCGGAGAAAAATAAAAACTTCTTAGGGATGACAACGACAATTGAAAATAAAATGAGTGCTAATGATATGGCAATTATTGCGAGAAAATTAGTTACAGATTATCCTGAAGTTTTAAGTACGACTAAAGTAGCAAAGTCCGATTTTAGAAATACATTAATGACTAATAGCAATAAAATGCTAAGTGGACTTTCAGACTACGATCCTAATTATCCTGTTGATGGGTTAAAAACAGGAACAACTGATGGAGCTGGCGCTTGCTTTACTTGTACAATGGATAAAAATAATAAGAGAGTAATTACAGTGATTTTGGGTGCTCAAAATGATAACGAGCGCTTTTCAGAAACAAAAAAGTTACTTAATTATTCTTTTAATTAAAATTTAGCTATGAATTCGTTTTAATATTGCACTTTGGCTAAGATTGCTGATATAATCTTCATGATAAAGAGTTAAAAGTAGTAATATTAATCTATTTTCAGCGAGTCTATGGTTGGTGGAAGTTAGGCAATAGAGTGATATGAAGGCGTGTTTAACTACAATTTTAAAATCAATTAATAAGCGGATACTTTGTATCAAGTAGAGTGGTACCGCGGGAAACTTTCTCGTCTCTTTCTAGATTAGCTAGGAAGAGACTTTTTTTATGCAAGAGGTGTTATCAGTGGATTTTAAACAAAAAGTCGTAGATTTAGTTAGTGAACAGGTAGATTTACCTAAAGAAAAAATTGCAATGTTAATTGAAAGACCAAAGAATGCTAAAATGGGAGATTATGCTTTTCCAGCATTTGCTTTGGCTAAGATTGAACACAAGAATCCAGCTTTGATTGCAAAAGACATTGCAGAGAAAATTAGTGATGATAATTTCACTAGTATTCAGGCAGTTGGACCATATGTTAACTTTGCGATTGATCATGCTAAACTTGTTAATGCGACTTTAAATGATGTTTTGACAGAAAAAGACCATTTTGGTGATCAACAATTAGGCGAAGGTAATGTACCAATTGATATGTCTTCTCCTAACATTGCTAAGCCAATGTCAATGGGGCATTTACGTTCTACTGTTATTGGTAATTCAATTGCTAAAACTTTGGAAAAAGTTGGTTACACTCCAATTAAGATTAATTACCTTGGCGACTATGGTACACAATTTGGTAAGTTGATTACAGCGTATCGTTTATGGGGCAATGAAGAAGATGTTAAGAAAGATCCAATTACTAATCTTTTCCATTATTACGTTAAATTCCATGAAGAAGCTGAAAAAGATCCTAAATTAGATGATGAAGGACGTGCTGCATTTAAGAAACTTGAAAATGGTGACGAAGAAGAGATTAAATTGTGGAAATGGTTCCGCGAAGTTTCCTTGCAAGAATTTAACCGTATTTATAAAGAATTAGGTGTAACTTTTGATTCATACAACGGTGAAGCTTTCTTTAACGATAAGATGCAACCAGTAGTTGACGAATTAAGAGAAAAAGGATTACTAGAAGAATCTCGCGGAGCTCAAGTCGTTAACTTAGGTGAAGATGAGAATCCAGCATTAATCTTAAAATCTGATGGCTCTAGTCTTTATATGACTCGTGATTTAGCTGCTGCATTATATCGTAAAAAAGAGTATGACTTTGTTATGTCTCTTTATGTTGCTGGTGGTGAACAAAGCGGTCACTTTAAGCAATTAAAGCAAGTTTTGAAGAAAATGGGATATGACTGGGCTGATAATATTCACCACATTCCATTTGGTCTAATTACGCAGGGCGGTAAGAAGTTATCAACAAGAAAAGGTAATGTTGTCTTCTTAGATAAAGTATTGAAAGATGCGGTTTCTTTAGCAGAACAACAAATCGAAGAAAAGAATCCTAACTTAGCTAATAAAGACCAGGTAGCTCATGATGTTGGTGTGGGTGCAGTAGTATTCCACGACTTAAAGAATGATAGAATGGATAATTTTGACTTTGACTTAGAAGAAGTTGTTCGTTTCGAAGGGGATACTGGTCCATACGTTCAATATACTAATGCTAGAGCACAAAGTATCTTGCGTAAGGCAAATAAAGAAATCTCAATGGATAATTTGAGCTTAAATGATGATTGGTCATTTGCAGTTGCGAAAGCTTTAGCTGATTTCCCAGCTATTGTAGCAAAAGCTTCAGAAAAATTTGAACCATCAATCATTGCCAAATATGCGTTAGATTTAAGTAAGAAATTTAATAAATACTATGCAAATGTGAGAATTTTAGATGAAGACGATCAGTTAAATGCTCGGCTTGCACTAGTTCAAGCAACTTCAATTGTTTTAACTGAAGCTTTGAGACTTTTAGGCGTAAATGCACCTAAAGAAATGTAATATTTATCAAAATAAAAATATTCACTGAATTTTTTTGAGCTAAAGTATGTTAATTTTTGCACTAATGGGTTAAACTAATGATGTGTTAAAAATTTAGGAGGTATTTTTTTAATGGCTTATTTAGTAAATGGTAATGACATTTTCAAAGCTGCTCGTGAAAACCACTATGCTGTAGGTGCATACAACACTAACAACCTTGAATGGACTCGCGCACTTTTAAGAGGTGCTAAGGAAACTAGAACTCCTTTATTGATTCAAGTTTCTACTGGTGCTGCTAAGTACATGGGTGGTTACAAGACTGTTAAGGATTTAGTTCTTAACGAAATGGACAACATGGATATCGATGTTCCAGTTATTTTGAACTTGGACCACGGTGACTATGAATCTGCTAAGGAATGTATCGCACTTGGTTACTCATCAGTTATGTTTGATGGTCACAACTTACCAACTGACGAAAACTTAGCTAAGACTAAGGAAATCGTTAAGTTAGCTCACGAAAGAGGTATCTCTGTTGAAGCTGAAATCGGTAAGATTGGTGAAAACCAAGGTGCCGATGGCGGTGAATTAGCATCTGTTGAAGACGCTAAGACTTTCGTTGCTGCTGGTGTTGACAAGCTTGCTTGTGGTATTGGTAATATCCACGGTGTTTACCCAGAAGGCTGGAAAGGCTTGAACTTCGATCGTTTGAAGGAAATTGCAGAAGCTGTACCAGGTGAACCACTTGTTCTTCACGGTGGTTCTGGTATTCCTCAAGACCAAATTGAAAAGGCAATTAAATTAGGTATTGCTAAGATCAACATTAACACTGAATTCCAATTAGCATTCCAAGCTGCAACTCGTAAGTACATCGAAGACAAGATGGACTTAGACAAGGGCAACAAGGGTTACGACCCACGTAAGCTTTTGAGAGCTGGTACTGACGCAATTACTGATTCTATGAAGGAAATGATTTCATGGATGGGTACTGCACCAATCGACTCAAAGGAATCATCAGTTAAGTTTGACGAAGCTTCATTAAACGAAGAATAATCAACTAATTCCATTAAAAAAGACCTCAGTTTTTCTGAGGTCTTTTTTGTTTAGGTGAGATAAAAGATAATGCATGTCGAATTTTACAAAAAGGGTTGTAAAAGTTTCTTTAAAAAATATAATAAGCAAAAAGATACCATTGTAGAATTGGTTGAAGCCGCAATTGACAAAGAAATGGCTAGCGGGATGACAAAGGTTAAATTGGCGACCAGAAAAAGAATAAAGGGTAGAAATATTTATGAATTTCGGCTTAATGTCGGTACAATAGGTTCGATTCGAATTGCATTTTCAATTTTTGATAAAAAAGCAATAGTTTACTTTATTAGCAAAAACCTTCAAAAATCAACGTTTAGTAAAGATTTTGATAAAATAATTGTTAAGCTATAATAAAATATTTTTAGTGCTGTACATATTCAAAAAGTAAGAGTTTATTACTATGAAAATTTTGAAAATTAAAGCTCTTGATCAAGAAACAGAAAATAAATTATTAGTAATTTGGGAAAGCAGTGTCAGAGCTACGCACAATTTTTTATCAGATCCAGAAATTAATAATATTAAGAAATATGTTCCTCATGCTTTAAGAAGAGTATCGCATTTAATTGTTGCATATGATGAGAATGAACCAGTTGCTTTTATGGGAATCAATGATCTAAAGCTAGAGATGCTCTTTGTTGATGCTAATCAGCGTGGAAACGGAATTGGCAAAGCCTTGATTACTTATGGCATTCATAATTTAGATATTAATGAGTTGGCCGTTAATGAGCAGAATCCAGGAGCTCGTGGTTTTTATGAACATATGGGATTTAAAGCAGTAGAAAGATCTGAGTTTGATGATCAGGGTAATCCTTACCCAATTTTAATTATGAAAAGAATTTAGAAAGAAGGATTTAGATGTCTTTAACAGTTAACCTTTATTACACTGGAAAAAATGGAAGTGCCCGCAAGTTTGCTGAAGAAATGGAAAGTAGCGGTGTGGCTGATCGTATTAGACAAGAGCCAGGCAATGAAAAATACGATTATTTCATTCCTATGAATGACCCAGAAACGATACTTTTGATTGATAGCTGGAAGAACCAAAAATCTTTAGATGCTCATCATGCTTCGCCAATGATGAAAGAATTAGCAGATTTACGTGAAAAGTATGATCTACATATGCGTGTTGAACGTTATATTTCTGATGAGAATGGGATGCCAGATACGGATCAAAAGTTTATTAGAAAATAGTAACAGAAAAACTCGTTGATCTATCAATCAACGAGTTTTTGCGTTCAATACTAAAAATAGAGGAAAATGAAGAATAGAATTATAGATTTATTTCCGACGAACCTTTACAGGAACTGGAACTGGTTTATTTACAATAGCGGCATTTGCGGCAAGTACTGCCATAGCGCTAACTCCTAGAATTAATAATAATTTCATTAAACCATTCCTTTCTTTATTTGATTGATATCCATCTTAAAGTGAAGTTGTGAATTTTTTGTGACTTATATTTAAGAGAAAATCTAAAAAACTATAAATAATTTTATCCCCTTTATAAATACGAACAATTTTGCAATATTAAGTAAAAATAATTAATAAATAAGTGTAAAAAGACTAAAAAAATCTCTTTATTTATGTTAAAATTTCATCATTGACGATTTTAGTAAAGAGGAATTACAGAATGAATAACGATATCGAACGTATATTGTATACTCAAAGCGACTTAGATAGTCGTATGGATGAAATGGCTGCGGAATTAAATGTGAAGTATAAGGACGAAGAGCCGATTGTCGTGCCCGTTTTAAATGGAGCCATGATTTTTGCTAGTGACATGATTAAGCGATTGAATTTTAAGTTGACTATTGATCCGATTAAGGCCTCTAGTTATGCTGGTACGCAATCAACTGGAGAAGTAAAGATTACGCAAGATATTAAGTCAGATGTAAAAGATCGTCCAGTAATTTTTATGGAAGATATTATTGATACTGGTCGGACTTTACAAGCACTCAGTGAAGTCATGAAAGGTCGTGGAGCTAAGAGCGTTGAAGTTGTTGCAATGCTTGATAAGCCGGAAACACGTGTAGTAGATTTTCATGCTGATTATTACGGATTTAAGGCACCAGACGAGTTTTTAGTCGGCTATGGCTTAGATTATAATGGGTTGTACAGAAACCTTCCTTATGTGGGAATTTTAAAGCATGAGGTTTATGCTAAATAAGGGGGATAAGTAATGCGTGTAAATGTTTTACAACATACTCCAAATGAAGGACCTGGTTCAATTAAAACTTGGGCTGATCAACATTACTATGATTTCTATGTTTATCATCCTGAAACTTTTGGTAAACTGCCAACTGTGGAAGAAACAGATTTATTAATAATTCTGGGTGGACCAATGAGTCCAAACGATGATTTAATTTGGATTAAGCAAGAGAGAAAATTAATAAAAGAAATGCTTGATGCGCATAAACCAATGTTTGGCGCATGTCTTGGCGGACAGCAAATTGCAAAAACTATGGGCGCTAAAATTTTAGATGCTCCTCATAAAGAAGTGGGTTGGGCACCGGTTTACTTGAAGGATCAGACAATTCCTAACTTACCGGAAAAATTAACAGCTCTTCATTGGCACCAGCAAATGTTTGAAATCCCAGAGGGTGCTAAGCTATTATTTTCAAGTGATTTAGTAGAAAATCAAGGCTTTTTATTTGGTGATAATGTGATTGGTTTACAATTTCATTTTGAACCAGAAGAAGATAATGTGAGAGAAATTGCAATCAATGACGTTGATTATCCATTAGAGAATAATGATTTGCATCAAACTGGTAAAGAAATTATTGCTCACGGGGTACCGGAAGAAAATCAGAAAGTAATGTTTAAGTTACTCGATTTCATTACTAAGTAAAAATTTTAGACTACTAATAAAAAGTAAGCTAAGATAAAGCTGTAAGTTTTTCTAGGAGGAAAATTATTATGGCTAAGATTTTTATTTTTGGTGGTTCAGGAAGAGTTGCTACAGACTTAATTCAAGACTTAGTAGCAGATGGTAATACTGTGACGGCTGCTGCTCGTCATCCAGAAAATATTATTCAACTTGATGGCGTTACGGCTGATAAACTTGATTTACATGTTGACGTTGATGATATTTTTAAGCAAGTAAAAGGTTTTGACGCAATTTACTTTACTGCTGGTTCACGTGGTAAAGATCTGATTCAGACGGATGCAATGGGTGCAATTAAGACAATGATGGCTGCTGAAAAGGCAGGCGTTAAGCGCTACATTATGCTTAGTTCGATGCTTAGTTTAGATATTAATTCATGGAAGAAGATTCCAAGCTTAGAGGATTATTTAGCAGCTAAGTTCTTTGCAGATACTTATTTGATGGATTCTACGAACTTGGAATATACTATTTTACAACCAGGTAGTCTTACTGAAGCAGCTGGAACAGGTAAAATTCAGCTCGATGTTAAAGCGACTGATTCAAATCCAATCCCTGATGTTGCCAAAACATTAGCAGCAATTCTAAAATATCCGAATACAATTGGCAAGGTTATTCCAATGAGTAGTGGTAAGACACCAATTGATGATGCTTTGAAAGAAATCTAATAAAGAGAAAAAAGACTCCATTATGGGAGTCTTTTTGTGTGTTAAGGAAATATACTATTTAAAATTTAAAGACATTAGAAATTGCTTCCAAATATTTTTGATCTAACTCATCAAAATTAGCAATTTTAGTTGAATCAAAATCAAAAACTCCCCATAAATCATGATTTCTCTTAAAAATAGGAATAACGATTTCAGAATTTGAATCACTATCACAAGCAATATGTCCTGCAAACTCATGTACATTTTTTACAATTTGAGTTTGCCTTTCTTTTGCAGTTGTTCCGCAAACTCCTTTACCAACAGCAATATGAACGCATGCTGGTTTTCCCTGAAATGGACCAAGGATTAATTCATTATTTTCATAGCGATAAACACCAGCGAAGTTAACATTATCAAGTGAATTAAATAAGAGTGCAGAAATATTTGCAGTGTTAGCAATCCAATCACTTTCTCCGTCTACTAGAGCTTCAGCTTGTTTTACTAATAGTTGGTAATTGCTTTCTGTTGTTGCTGACATAAGTGGTACCTCAATTTTTAGTAAATTTATTTAATTTTAACACTTATAAAACATTTAATAGAGAAAATTATATTTTTAATTTAAACATTTGTCTTTCTTCACATCCTAATCAGATTTATGTTAGCAGTTTACTTTATTTGTTGTCTGGATTCAAATCGCTCATAATAAAATTGAGAGAACGGTAAATGAAGAAAGGATTTGTCCAATTATGATTGGAAAAGAAACTCAAATACGTTTAGTAAATAAATTAGAAAATATACACCACGTTGTTGTTCAAGCTTCAGCACTCGATGGAAGTAATGTATTTGTCCTACAATTACTTCATAGACAGAGCGATGTTATTGTTTATCAAACTCCAAATGATAGCGAAACTGTGACCTTTAATGAGGATCATCCAATTTTATACTTGAAAGGACCCAATTCAGCTGGTACAGCGGGTGGACATACTCAAACTTGGGTACAAAGTGGAGAAGACAATAAATGGTTCGTTGGAACTAAACCTAAAAAGCATGGTAATACTTATTGGACAACGCAAATTGCGCGAGTAACAGTTCCTGGCTATCAAACTCAAATTTTTACCAGTAATACGGAGTTGCCAAGACTTTCTTATCTTAATCGCGCAGGTTCAGGCTATGGCGATGGAAGTGTAGCTTATCCTGGCAAAGATTTAGTTAGAGTAGAAGCAGCTGTTTCACCGAATAAACAATATTTCTTAATTGCAAGTATTGACATCAATCACACAGGTCATTTTGCTATCTATAATCTTGATGAAGTTAATAAAAAACTAGATCAAGCAGAAGAAAAAGCTGAAGATGTTAATATTCAGAGCTTGAATTGTTTAGGTGCATTTAATATCCCACATTTTAATGATCAAAAGATTATTTCGATTCAAGGCTATGGAATTGATGATAATAAGGACATTTATATTTCCAGTCAGCCCAGCCCGCATACAACGTTCTTAGGATTTCCAAAACAAGGTAAACCACGTGAAATTGTAAAAATTCCCTGGGGAATATCCAATTCAAATAAATGGTCATCAGTCAATTTAGACAACAGTTTAAATTTAGATGCATTAGACTTTTGTACTGAATTTGAAGGAATACAAGTAACAAGTGATTGTCTTTACTTAACCGTTGCCTATCACCAACGAAACAGTGATTTGACTACTTTGATAAATCGAATATATCAGGTTGAAAAATTTTAGAAAATGGACAGACTATTGAGTCTGTCTATTTTGTTATAATTGATAAAAATGAGGTGTAAAAATTGAAACTAAGTCGTTGTAGTTGGGGAAACAGTAAAAATCCACTTTATCAAAAATATCATGATAAAGAGTGGGGAAAGCTTAATTTAGATTCAACTTATTTATATGAAATGCTAGTTTTAGAAAGTTTTCAGTCAGGATTATCATGGGAGACAATTTTAAATAAACGAGGAAATTTTAGAAAAGCTTTTGCAAATTTCGATTATCATAAAGTGGCTGAATTCAATCAGGATGATTTTGAACGATTGATGCAAGATAAAGGAATTGTACGCAATCGCTTAAAGATAAATGCAGCAATTAATAATGCAAAAATATTGGTTAAACTAGAAAAAGAAAATCGGACTTTTGAAGATTTTCTAGCTGAATTTATTCCTAAGCCAATAATGCATCATCCACAAAAGATGGAAGATATTCCTGCTTCGGATGGTTTATCTACGCAAATTTCAAAAGAAATGAAAAAACTTGGCTTTAAATTTGTAGGACCAGTAACTGTGTACTCTTTCTTACAAGCGGTTGGATTAATTAATGATCACTTAGAAAATTGTAGTTTTAAGAATGGAGGACGTTGATGTCTTTATTACTGCCGACAAAACAAGTAGTAATCATGTTCATTTTGATGATTGTCGGCTGGATTTGTTATCAAGTTAAGTTTCTACATGAACAAACGGTTAAGGATCTAACTAAGGTCCTTTTATATGTAGTATCTCCTTGTTTGATTATTAACTCATTTCGACAGTCATTTTCGGCTGCTAGATTATTACAATTTGGGCTAGTGTTTTTACTAGTAATTGCTTTATTTATATTTAAAATTATTACTAGTGAGTTTATTTTTGGTAAAAATTTAGTCAAAGATCGTCAGAAAAGAACAGTATTGCGATATGCAGGCACCTATACCAATGCAGGCTTCATGGGAGTTCCATTAGTACAGGCAATTCTAGGAACTAAAGGAGTCTTTTTTGCAGTTCCTTATTTAATTGCTTATAACATTTTCATGTGGACACATGGAATTAGAATGTTCACACAGAAAAAACAGTCATTTAGAGAAAGTTTTCAGCAAGCCGTGATTAACCCTAATATTATTGCGGCGGTTATTGGGATGATTTTATTTATAACGCAATTTAAATTGCCTGATGTAGTTTCAGATCCGATGAATTATATCGCTAATTTAAATACACCACTAAGTATGATCGTAATTGGTACAAATCTTGGTTCCATTAATTTAAAAGCAGATTGGCAAGATAAGCTAGCTTGGAGCGGAGTGTTTGTTAGAAACCTATTTTTTCCAATAGTCATTTTAGGGATCTTATATGCCTTACCATTACCGGCAATTGCCAAAATGACTACGTTAATTATGGCTACTTGTCCAGTTGCAGGTGTTGTAGTTCTCTTTAGTTTACTTAGTAATTTTGATGTGAAATTTCCAACGAAATTAATGTGTTTATCGACATTAGGAGCGATTATTACTATTCCTTTAGTGATTTGTTTAGCTACGTTGATAGGCTTATAAGCTAAAAGGCGAGGAAAGATAATGAAAAAAGATAGTTATTTAGCAATTAATGAAACAAATGCCTCAATTAAATGGATGACAA
This sequence comes from Lactobacillus sp. RTP31084st1_F9_RTP31084_210423, assembly GCF_040919545.1. Classification (NCBI taxonomy): domain Bacteria; kingdom Bacillati; phylum Bacillota; class Bacilli; order Lactobacillales; family Lactobacillaceae; genus Lactobacillus; species Lactobacillus sp. RTP31084st1_F9_RTP31084_210423. The sequence goes on along the minus strand of NZ_JBCOVH010000001.1, from coordinate 1,035,679 downwards.
TTGCGTCTTTAATTTATCTAGTGGTTTATTCACTAGCAGGGAGATTAGAATTTCAGTCTCAATCGATTTGGATGCAAATTTTGTATTTAGGTATTGTCTGCGTTTTGGCAATAACTTTTAAAAAGTTCTATAAGACAGACAAAGTTTTTATTAAATTGCCTAAAGAAGGAAAAGTAAAGATCATCACAATTATTTTTTGTGCTCTGGTGATCTTACTCTATGCTCTATTGGGTAGTGTGGTAAGTTGGGCGGAAGTTTTAAATTCAATGCCTGAAATGATGTGGGGATCAATTTGTGTTGCTTTGGCTGCAGGAATTGGCGAAGAAGTTTTATGTCGAGTTTTACTATTTAATTTGTTTGCTAAAATTTTTGAAAATAAAAAATATGTTTTAGTTTGGGCTTCTTTAGCTTCGTCAATCTTATTCGGATTATTTCATTTGATTAATTTAACGCATGGAGCAGCTATTAATGCTACTATGCAACAAGTATTTTACGCAACTGCTATTGGATTAATATTTTCATATATTCATATTTTTACTAATCGAATTTGGTTGTGTATTGTGATGCACTTTTTATTAGATTTACAGCCCAATATTGGAACGATGGAAGCACAGGCATCTCCATGGGGGTTAATTTTATTAATCTTTGGTACAGCAATGATTGTTTCTTTATTTTCTATTTATGTATTTAATAGAAGAGCTAATAAGGTGTTTGAACATTAAAAAAAGCAGATCAACTGATCTGCTTTTTTACATACTTAATTAATTTCCAAAAGGAATTTTGTAAAGAAAAATTCCGATGATTGCACCCAGAGTAGGAGCAATAACAGGAATCCAGCCATAACTCCAGTGTGCGCCACCTTTTTTGTTAGGGATTGGCAATAATGAGTAAACAAGTCTTGGACCAAAGTCACGTGCTGGATTAAGAGCAGGACCAGTTGGACCACCAAGTGCCATAACTAAAGCGGTAATTAAGAATCCTACACCGATGTTAGCAATATCGACAGCTTGCTTGAAGAACATCCCTTTGTAAAGACCAATTGCAACGAACATTAAAACTGCAGTACCAACAACTTCAGAGATAAAACCATTCCACTTGTTATTAGTACAATCGCTAGTAGCAAAACAAGAAAATACAATGTCAGGATCAGTAGATTCTTTAAAGTGTGGCCAATATACTGCTAAAACAAGAAGTTGACCACAAATTGCACCTAGTAATTGGCAAATTATATAAGGAGCGACTTGTGACCATGGAAAGTTACCAGCAGCTGCTTGAGCAACAGTAACGGCCGGATTAATATGGTTACCAGAAATTGAACCAAATAGCATGGCAGGAAGCATAACACCAAAGCCAAAACTGAAGGCAACCAAAATCCAACCACCATTAGCTTTACCGTCAGGTGCATTACCAGTTGTTCCTTTTAAGAAAGAGTTGGCAACTGAACCATTACCAAATAATACTAAAATTAAAGTACCGAAAAATTCGGCAAAATACTTGAGCATCCAACTATGTTCCATAGATACTTTTTCCTCTCTTGAAAAAATAAGTGAAAAATAAACACAGCTACTGATTATACCTAAAGTTCTAGAAAAATCCTAGATATTTTTTTAAGATTCTTGCATTTTTGAGCAAAAAGTTTGCATAATATAAAGATAAATGTTTTAGCTCTAATTACTTGATGTAATAAGGGCTCTTTTTATTGTTGAGGAAGTGCTTTAATGAACAAGAAACAGATCAGGATGGTAACAGTGGCCTTGATGCTGGGAAACGTAATGGCCGGGCTAGATGGAACGATCACTAATACTGCAATTCCAGCAATTGTATCGGCGTTACACGGAATTCAATTTATGGGCTGGATTGTAGCAATCTATCTTTTAGGAATGTCTGTTTCAATACCAATTTGGACCAAAATTGGTGAAAAAATCACTAATAAATTAGCTTTTGAAATTGCATTAGGGCTGTTTGTTTTAGGGTCAACTTTAGAAGGATTAGCACCAAACATCTACTTTTTCTTAGTGGCAAGAATGATCATGGGCATTGGTGGCGGTGGTATGGGATCACTACCTTATATTATCGCTGGCTATGTTTTTCCAAATATTAAAAAGAGAACGCAAATTTTAGGTTACTTGACTGCAAGTTTTAATGGTGCAGCAATTTTGGGACCTTTAGTGGGTGGATGGCTAATTGATGCCCTATCTTGGCACTGGGTTTTCTATATTAATATTCCAATCGGATTAGTTGCTTTACTAATCGCCCTAGTTTACTACAAACCGGTGACACCAAAATCTGCACCAGTCTTTGACTTAAGAGGAGCATTTTTATTAGTTAGTGGTTTGATTATGTTTCTGATGGGGATTCAACTCTTAGGTCTAACTGCAACTTGGATTGTAGTCGGATTAATATTATTGAGCTTAGTTCTTTTAATTTTCTTCTTCTTACACGAAGCAAAGGCTGAAAATCCAATTATTCCATTATCAATCTTTAGAAACAGAGATTTAAATGGTGATCTAATTCTATTTGCAACTACCTGGGGTGCCTTTATTGCCGTTAACACTTATTTACCAATGTGGGCACAGGCGCTTTTAGGGATGTCGGCGTTAATGGGTGGAATGACTTTAATTCCTAATTCAGTTGTTGAAATTATTGCTTCGCAAACTGTTGCTACAATTCAAGAAAAAATTAGAACTTTTACCTTAGTAATGATTGGAATTGTCACAATGATGATCTCTTCTGGTGGACTATTTTTAGCAAATAATCATACACCGCTATGGGTATTAATTGTAGTCGGTGCTTTTTCTGGAATTGGAGTTGGTTTTATCTTCGTAGCACTCCAAGTAAAAGTTCAAATTGACGCTGGAATGAAAGATATGGCGACTGCCACTTCGACATCTTACTTAATTAGAATCTTAGCGCAAACAGTAATGGCAGCAGTATATGGTGTGATTATGAATTTGGCTTTAGCTAGCGGAATTAATTCACATAGCAATATTACGATGAAGATGATGAATGAATTAAGTGACGCTAAATCTGCTAAATTATTGCCACAGCAGCTTTTGCCAGAGATGCGTGAAATTTTTCATAGTGGTATCCACGAAATAATGGCAGTTTCTTTTATTCTATTGTTGATTGCTACTGTTTTTAATTTCTATTTCAACTTCAAACAGCCAAATAAAAAAATTAAAAATTATTCAAAATAGTTCTTGTTTTTAAGTAAGTGAGCAAGTATATTTTAGATAGATTATTAGCCTTGATTATTGCGAAATAATTGGGGCTTTTTATTTTTTAGAAAAGTAGGTGTAGACATGACAAAAAAGCAAGTAACGATGGTGACGTTTGCCATGGTTTTAGCAAATGTAATGGCAGGATTAGATAGTACGATTATTAATACCGCGATTCCCGCCATTATTGCGGACTTACATGGAATCCAATTTATGGGCTGGATTATTGCAATTATGCTCTTAGGGATGTCAGTTTCAACCCCAATTTGGACCAAAGTCGGTGAAAAAATTGGTAATAAAGCCACCTTTGAATTGTCGTTGCTCTTTTTTGTTTTAGGCTCTCTATTTCAAGGATTGGCTGATAATATGTATTTCTTCCTTTTGGCACGTGCTTTAATGGGGATTGGTGCTGGAGGTATGGGGTCGCTGCCTTATATTATGGCTGGCTTTATTTTTGATAATATTAAAGCAAGAACGAAGATTCTAGGATATTTAGGTGCTGCTTTTAGCGTAGCAGCGATTGTAGGACCATTAGTAGGTGGTTATTTAGTAGATTCTCTTTCCTGGCACTGGGTCTTTTATATTAATATTCCAATTGGTCTTTTAGCAATTTTATTATCGTTAATGTATTATCACGAAGGCAAGATCAGAAAAACGCCTAAGTTTGATATACTGGGTTCTTTTTTAATCATTGTTGGATTAACTTTGCTTTTATTAGGGATTCAGTTGCTTGGTCTAACTAAGCCATGGAGTGTAGCAAGTTTAATTATTGCTGGTTTAGTGTTATTAGTTTTATTCTTTATGCATGAAGGAAGGCACCCCAATCCTGTAGTACCGATTAGTATGTTTAAAAATCGAGCTTTAGTCGGTGATTTTTTACTCTTCATTTTTAGCTGGGGTGCATTTTTAGCAATTAATACATATTTACCGATGTGGGCGCAAGGTTTGCTTGGCACAACTGCGTTAATTGGTGGAATGACCTTAATTCCGAATTCCTTAGTTGATGTGGTAGGAACTTTAGTGGTTAATCCCTTAAAGGCGCGTTTTAATAATCGAACACTACTTTCGATGGGATTAATTTGTATTTTGATTTCGTCCTTAGGACTAGCACTGGCACCGCAAAGTACTAATATTTGGTGGTTGGCAATTATTGGAACTTTTTCTGGTTTTGGGGTGGGGTTTATTTTTGTATTGCTTCAAATTAAAGTTCAAGTTGATGCTAGTGAGAAAAACATGGCGCCGGCAACATCACTTTCATATTTAATTCGAATTCTGGCTCAAACTGTCATGGCTGCTGTTTATGGTGTGATTATGAATGTACAATTGGCCAAGGGAGTTGCTGAAAATTCAGGTATAACGATGGGGATGCTTAATAAGTTAAGCGATGCTTCATCTGCTAAAAGCTTGCCACAGAATTTATTACCGACAATGAGAAATATTTTTCATTTAGGATTGCAAGAAATTATGTGGTGCGCCACTGCTTTGCTTGTAATTGCAATTGGGTTAAATTTTATTTTTAATAAAAATAGTAAATAAGAAAAAAGCTGGTAGACGAATCCTAAAGTTGGAATTGTCTATCAGCTTTTTTTGTAGTATTAAATCGCTGTAGTCTAAACACTACTTAGTGCTGGCACTAATAAATTAAAGAAATATTGACATTTTAATAAAAAAATAATATTATTGTGGTAATTTCTAAATGGTTATCTCCAACTAACAGATATGTATATTTATCAGTTCCCTTAGAAAAAGCGGACGCTATTAAAAATAATTATAGGATCTAGATGATTAAAATGAGTTTTCAAAAATTAATTAAAACTAATTTACTCTTATTCATTGTAATAATTGTTTTAGAGTTTTTGTTTGCAGCAGGATCTGCAACAAGTTCGTATATTATACAATTCGCTTATAATCAACTAGTTAAAAATATTCTTCTAGGTTTTTTGCTAATTATTGCCAGTAGTGTCTTTCTTTCATTCGTTTCTTATATTTTGAGTTCGTTAGCTACATATCTTTTTAGTAAGCAAACGCAAAAATATATTCACAGTATTAGGCATAAATTAATAAGCAAATACTATCATGACAAGGCGCCTAAAGTAGCTGAAATGGAAAATGAATTAAATAGCAATTTACAAGTGCTGACTAAAAATTATGCCGATCAGTCTTTGAGTATTATCCAATCAGGTTTTTTATTGGTTACGTCAATTAGCAGCCTTCTTCTAATGAATTGGATGCTGACATTGTTAGCAATAATTCTATCAGTTATTACGCTTTATATTCCTCGCTTTACAAGACAGAAAGCTTCTAATGCAACGCAAAAAGTAGTTAATAGAAATAGTAAATACTTGTTAGCTATTGAAGAATGGTTTAATGGTCTAGAAGAATTAAGAAAGTATACTGCTTTTAATAAATTAGACTTAGTCATGCAAAAAGTTAGTCAGAATCTAGAAACAAGTTTCGTAAAAAGAAAAAAGGTAATTTCTGTTGCTGATTTCCTTAAGGGATGTGCTAATTCCTTTTCTCAAATTGCGATTACTCTGTTAGCCGCAATTTTGTTTTTTAATCATCAAGTAACTTTTGAAGTAATAATAGCAGCAGGGAACTTCTCCTCTATGATTTTAAATTGTTTATTGACAATTACTACATCACTAACACGAATTCAGTCAGTTCAAGGTCTTAACAAACAAATTATTGAATCCCAGAAGTTAGCCTCTTCTCATAAAGAAACTAATACTGATGAAATATACTCAATTAGTACGCATAATTTAAGCATTTCGTTTAAAAATGGAGAAACGATCTATTTTCCAGATATTCATATTGAAAGAGGAGAAAAAGTGTTGCTTAGTGGTGACAGTGGTACTGGTAAGTCTACGCTATTTAAGTTAATTCTTAATAAATTACAACCAACTAATGGACAAGTTATTTTTGAAGATAAATATGGTAAAGAAGTTAGTCCTGATTATGCTGAGATAGGATATATTCCTCAAGATGGGAAGCTTTTTCCTACTTCTATTATCAACAATATTATTATGTTCTATAATAAATTGAAAAAACTGGTTAAAAAAGCAGTTGAAAATAATGATTTAAGTAAAGATATAGCTAGTATGCCAAATGGACTTGAAACGGAAATTGATTTAGATACGAATAATTTTTCTGGAGGTCAAAAACAGAAAATTATTTTAGCTCGTAATGAGATACATAATTTTTCTATTATTTTAGCTGATGAGGCAACCAGTGCGATAGATTCAAAAAGTAGCTATCGAATTCTAAAAAACTTAGTATCATCGAATAAAACAGTTATTGTAGTAGCTCATAATTTAACTCCAGCCATTGAAAAACTATTTAGTAGAAAGATTAGCCTTGTAAATAATAAGAGGTGACTATAAGTGTCTTTTAAAGATCTGTATGCTGTTAATAGAATAAGAATGATATCGCTATTAATTCTAGAATTCCTAACTTCTGGTTTAATAATTGGGGTCAGCTATATTAATACATATCAAATAACAGCCATTAAGAACCGAAAATGGCAACAATTTATTTTCTTGATTACTCTATCTTTGATTTTGTTCATTATAAGCTATGCTGGCCTTAATGTTTGTCAGTATTGGATTGAAAAACAAATTCAGCAATACAATCATCAAATAAGATTTAAAATAGTAAATCATTATTTTTATGATAATAAAACGCATAGTACTGCCCAAGTTCAGAATCGATTAACTAACGACCTGAACTTAATAAAAGATTCAAAGCTTGCAGTATATACGGATATTCCATACTATTTAGCGCAAATTATCTTTGCATCAATTGGCTTGCTGCTGTTTCATTGGAGCCTATTAATTGTTGTTTTGATATTAGGAACGCTTAGTTTTTACTTGCCTAAACTTCTTCGTCCCGCCATGCAAGCAGCTGCTCTAAAGTTATCTCAAGCAAATAAGCAATATTTGGATACAGCTGAAAAATGGTTAGATGGTCTATCAGAGCTCAAAAAGTTTTCAGTAGGTTCACAGCTGTCTAGGATTATGGATAATGCTTCCGATACATTAGAAAACGCAAACATAGCGAGAACAGGTACTATGCAAGAGTTAGCCGTATTAAATAAGGCTACTTCCGCCTTGTTACAATTTGCTTTATTAGCCGTTACGGCTATATTAGTTACAAACCATATCGTTATATTTGGTGTAATAGTAACTGTTGAAAGCTTTAGCTCTTATATCAATGTATCAGTTAAGATGCTTGCAACTGAATTAGGACAGATTCACTCAGTAGACCGTTTAAGCAGTGAAGTTAATGCGGACACGGCTGTAGTTGAGCATACGGGCGACTTACAATCTCCAGCTAGTTTAATTACAAAAAATGTGTCAGTAAAATTTCCTAACGGTAAAATAATAAAATTTCCTGATTTAAATATAAAAACTGGTGAGAAAATTCTGTTGACTGGTGACTCAGGATCCGGAAAAACTACTTTATTTAAAGTACTTGTTGGTAAGATTAAACTTCATACCGGTATGATCAATTTTAAAAATAAATATGGTGATGATATTAACGTCGATAAGACTAAGATAGGATATATCCCACAAGATCCGGTTTTATTTCCTGATAGTATCGAAAATAATATTACGATGTTTAATTCAAAATTGAAAAATAAAGTGCTAGATTATGTTAAAGACGTTTCTTTTGAATCTGATATTAGAAAAATGCCGCTAGGCCTAAAGACAGAATTAAATTTGCAAAAATTAAATATTTCTGGAGGTCAGCGACAAAAAATTGTGTTAGCTAGAGCTTGCATTCATGATGACGATTTTATTTTGATTGATGAGGGTACTAGCGCTATAGATAAAAAAGCAACGCTTGATATCTTAAAGAAGTTATTAGATGGCCCATACACTGTGATCTTTATAGCTCATAATTTTAATGAAGAAATGAACAGTCTCTTTGATAGAGAAATACACTTAACTTAGATGCGTTTTTTGTATTATTAATTATTTGCTTTTTCTATTTTTCCAACTGCAATTGGAAGAGTAACATGTGACCATATTTTACTACATTTATATTGAAAGGAACCATTGTTGTGCCTGACACTAGCTCAGTTTCTGGTAAATCAACAAATCCATCTCCATTTAAGTCATTGTCCATTGTTGCTTTACCATCAGGGAAACCATGGAAGTGTTACTAGTGTTCGATATTTGCTGGAGTGTCGAACATTTCAATCATAATATGTAACGTATCTTGTTCCTCATCTTCAGTAAAAGTAGCAGTTCCGTGAGGAGAGCAGGCTATTTTTTCGGCATTAAGTGGTCCAATTTTAGCAATATATTTCTTTGTTTCAATTTCCTTTCTAAAAACTTAAACTTTCAACTGTATTATAGAAAACAAAATTGAGGGGAAGAAAATATTATGCTTATAAATTAGTAATAGATAATGATAACGGAGAATTTAGCTATTGATGACGATATGATTCTCAATATATGATAAGAGCTCATTAATTGGCTTTTGATAATCATGACCAACCCACCAAACCAAGAGCATGTAAATCCCACCTGACTGATAGCTAATTGCATAGGGAGGAAGTTTTAAATTAGGTTGAGAGTAATTAATTAATTCTTTCAAAAATTTGGTTTGCTGGTTAAGTAATTCTCCTTCTAAACCAGCATTAAGGAATAATTTCATTAGATCCGGATGATCCTTAAAAAATTTAAAATAGACTGCTAATTGATCCTTGAAGTCGGTTAGATGGCGATTTACTTCTTTTACCAAAGGCTGTTAAAGAAATCTTGAATTTAGTAATGACACCAGAAAAGGATTTGCAAGATAAGAAAATTAATGAAGTCTTTGACGATGAATTTTTTAAGTCAAACTTCTGGTTATATTGGCAAACAATGTTTGCATTTATGCCTTGGGCAAGTGCAATGGAAATGCGTCGTTACTTAATGCGGTTTGTTCAGCATGTAGCAACTTTGAAGAATCTGTCTTCACTTCGCTTTACTAAGTACAATCAATACGAAGATTTAATTATGCCTTTGATTAGTTACTTAAAGAAGCATGGAGTAAAATTCCACTATGACACAATTGTAGATAATATTATTGTTAATCGGACTGAGGATGAAAAAGTAGCTACTGAAATTAAGATGACTGAGAAGGGGGAGCAAAAAGTTATTAAGTTAACCCCTAACGACTTGGTCTTCGTAACTAATGGTTCAATTACTGAAAGTACAACTTATGGGGCCAACACGCACCCAGCTGAACAAAAACATGAGCTTGGACCAAGTTGGCAATTGTGGAAGAACTTAGCAGCGCAAGATGAAGACTTCGGTCATCCAGAAAAGTTCTGCGAAAATATTCCAGCTGCTAACTGGGTAATTTCAGCTACAGTTACTTTCACTAATGATGATATTGTGCCTTACATTGAAAAGGTTAATAAAAAGGATCCACATTCTGGTTCCATTGTAACTAGTGGTCCAACTACGCTTAAGGATTCTAACTGGTTACTTGGATATTCAATTAGTCGTCAACCACAATTCCATAAGCAAAAGCCAAATGAACTGATTGTTTGGTTATATGGCTTGTATTCAAATACTAAGGGTAACTATGTCAAAAAGACTATGCCTGAATGTGATGGTATTGAACTTTGCGAAGAATGGCTTTATCACATGGGTGTTCCTGAATCAGAAATTAAGAAGATGGCAATTGATGTAACTACAATTCCAAATCATATGCCATATATTACGTCTTACTTCATGCCACGTGCATTGGGAGATCGTCCAAAGGTAGTGCCAAAGAATTCCAAGAATTTAGCCTTCATTGGTAATTTTGCTGAAACTGAGAGAGACACTGTCTTTACTACTGAATATTCAGTACGTACTGCTATGGAAGCTGTCTACACTTTGCTTAACGTAGATCGCGGTGTTCCTGAAGTATTTGCATCTGCCTTTGATGTGAGAATGTTAATGAACGCAATGTATTACTTAAATGACAGAAAGAAGTTAACTGAACTAAATTTGCCTTTACCTGAAAAATTGATGGTTAAAGAAGGTTTGAAGAAAGTTAAGGGAACTTACGTTGAAGAATTACTTAAGAAGTATAAGTTGATATAGATAAAAATTTAATTATTTGACTAATAGGGATGAGTGGAATAGCTTGTCCCTATTTTGTATAGTATTAGAAATTTGCTTTTTATTGAAAAGTATTTTTTAATTAGAGAAGTAAATTATATTATTAGAAAAGAGAAGGATTTTTATTTTAGACGAACAACCCGCCCGATGGGGCTCTAAGAATTATCGTAAAGTTAAAGATTTATATTATAGTGCTTTTCCAGAATGGGAAAGATTTTCATGGATGTCAATGGTATTAATGAGTTTGCGCAAGAAGCTACAACTTAATGCCGTCTATGATGGAGAAGTATTTTGCGGGATGGTTTGTTATTACATTAGTGATAATACTGTTTATCTGGCTTACTTAGCTGTTGAATCCGAATTACGTGGTAATGGATATGGAAGCAAAATTTTACATATGCTTGAAGAAAAATATCCAGATCAGCAAATTGTGTTAGATATTGAACCGCTTGATCCTGATGCGGAGAATTATCATCAACGTGTAAGTCGTCTGCGCTTTTATCAAAAGAATGGGTGGCGTAGAACTCACCAGATGTTAGTTGACGCAGATGGTGAATTTGAAGCTTTAGTTGATCAAAATCATTTTGATAAAAAGGATTTTGCTAAGACCTTGAAACAAATGAGTTTAGGCTTTTATCGCTTTAGAATTGAAAAATAATATTTGCAGTCACTTAACTATTGAGTGACTGTTTTTTATGAAAGTATATTTAAAATATAAAGTTGAAGAATTTGGCGATATGTATTAGAAACTAAAAAGGCTTGAAACAGAGAGGGAATTGTTTCAAGCCTTTTTACTAGAGAATATTATTTTTAATGTAGGTGAGAACACCTTGTTCATTGTTTGATGTTGTTGTATGATTCGCGACCTTTAAAAGTATTGGAGCTGCATTTGACATAGCTACGCCATCGCCAACTTCTTTGACCATTTCTAAGTCATTTCCACCGTCACCGAAAGCAGTCATTTCAGTAAGAGAAATACCAAGTACTTTACCTAATTCTGCTAAGCCATGTGCCTTATGAATTCCTGGTAAGATAAGATCGATATCGCCGTGCCCACTACTTGTTACATTACAGTAATTGCCAAGGTTCTTTTTTAGAAAATGAATATAATAATCTGTCTTTTCATCAGGACAGGAAATAGAAAATTTCAGAACTTTGTCGTCAATTTCACTAAAGTCGTGTATTTTCTTTAAACGATAGTAATACTTAGTAGAGATTTCGTAATAAGCGTCCGTAAATTGAACTGGAAAATAGGCACACTCTACTCCTGATACTAAAAATTGTAATTCAGCTTGCTTTAAAAGAAAATCTTCAATCTTTTTAACGTTTTCTTCAGAGAAAGCATGCAGGGCTAGAATCTTTTCTTTGGTTCTAACTAAGGCACCATTTTCTGCAACATAAACTACAGCAGGAAATTTCTTAAAGAAAGTAGTAATTTGATAATATTGATTACCACTAGCAACTGTGAATATAATGTTTCTTTTTTCTAATTCCTGGTAGATTTTAGCAAATTTTTCTTCATCATAGCTTTTATCGTCTCTTAAGAAAGTACCGTCCATATCTACGGCGATTAATTTTGTCATTTTGCAGTCTCCTTTTAATAATTTATTAAAAAACAAACTTATCTAAAGCCTTTGCGATGCCGTCATCATCGTTTGATGCAGTGATAAAGTTTGCGTGATCTTTAGCTTCTTGACTTCCATTACCCATAGCCACAGCAGTTCCTACGATATCAAACATAGAAATGTCATTTCTTTCATCCCCAAAAGCAATCATTTCGTTAGTGCTAATGCCAATCTTTTCACCTAATTCTTTCAAACCGTTTCCTTTGTTTACGTTTGGATGTAGACATTCTAAGAAATGGTCATCTGCACGAACAATATATAAATCTTGATCAAACTTTGTTCTTAATATTGGTTCAACTTGATCAAGAAGGTCTTTATTGCCGACAAAACATCCTTTAGAAATCTGGAAGTCATTAGGCATTTCATCAGGAGTTCTAATGAACATTGGAGCAGTATTTTCCCAGGCTTGTAATAATTCAAAGTAGTCTACATCACGATCGGCAGTAATAATTCTTGAGTCTGGATCAACAATATTAAAAGGAACTTTTTGTTCTTTAGCAAATTTAGTTAGTTTGCGGTAAAGATCGTTATTGACTAGATCTTGTGTCATTATTTTACCGTCTGCGTTTCTCGTAATTGCACCGTTTAAGGTGACGGCGTATTGATCACTGCCTTCAATTCCAAGTTCTTTCATGAAATGCGCAAGACCTGCGATTGGTCGACCAGAGCAAAGGACAACCTTGACTCCCTGATCTAAAGCTTTTCTTATTGCTGCTTTAGTAGAGGGAAGAATTTTATTTTTAGAGTTTAAAAGTGTACCGTCTGTATCTAAGGCGATTAATTTAATCATTTTTATTTCCTCCTCGTATTTTTTACACTATTAAGATACCATTTATAAATAGAAACTAAGTGTCATTTCTGTAACTAAGAAGTAATTATTTTGAAAGGGATTACAATGGTTGAGCATGAGGAAGTTCAAAATAATCAAAGACTGCCATTTTATTTTTATCATGATAATCAGGTAAATGAGCCAGAGCATTGGCATCAGGGAATTGAGCTTAACTATTTAATTAAAGGAAAAGATTTGCGTTTTGCACTTGAGGGTAAAACTTACCATTTCAATAGTGGCGATATCTGGCTAGTTAACCGCCGGCAAATTCATAGTGCTTCAGGTGAAAATGAAGACTGGAAGTATGAAGGTTTTATTATTGATGATGACTTTTTATTGAGCCAGTATCCAACGAGTATCAATTGGAATCTTGATTTATTAGGTAAAAATAGTACTAATAATCAAACTGCTTATAAGGAGTTAAAAAAAGAAGTTGTTGAACTTGGTGAATTGTGTCAAAAAAGCTTGACTGACGCTCGACGTTTTATGATTTTAAGTCATTTAATGAAAATTATTGTCTTACTTGATCAGAATTTTAATAAGAAAGAGCCAGTTACTAGAAGTCCTAATCTTCCCTTGGGGGATGAAATAATTAAATATATTAATGATCATTTTCAAGAAGATATTCAGGTTAGTGATATTACAAATAAATTTAATATTTCGCATGTAACTCTGAATCGGCAACTTAAGCAGAGCAATAATATGAGCATGGGTAAATACTTAAAGTTGGTTCGCTTAATGCACGCAAGAGAATTGCTACTGAGCACAAATAAGCCAATTGAATTGGTGGCGTTTGAGAGTGGATTTTCGAATGCACGGGTGTTGAATAGAAATTTTAAAGAATGGAAACATAAGACGCCAACGGAATATCGAAATGAGTTTAGTAAGTATTTTATTAAATAAATTATTAATATTTTTTAGCAATAAAAATACAATAAGATACACACAAATATTTAGTAATTTGTCAAAACAAGATAAAAAATTTGTTTTGGCAATGGCACAAAGCTCAAACGAACGGGTAACTATTAAAGAGATACGAGAAAAACTAGATCGACCGAGTAACTTTATTGCTAATTATCGAAGACGTTTATTAGACGATGAAATTATTAAAGCTACAAATTATGGAGAGGTTGCATTTACTTTGCCATTTTTTTAAGGAGTATATATTGCAGCAATATAGATTTGAACAAGAAATGGACTACTAAAAAAGCTAGAATCCGTATTACACGGGTTCTAGCTCTTTTCATATATTCAACTAATTAAAGTATTTTTGCTCTTTTTCTTTCTTTTCAGCTTCTAATGCTTTTTCACTGGCTGCCTTCTTAGGTAAGATCCAGTTCATTAACATACCGAAGATTGTACATAAAGCGACTGAAGTTAATTGAAAATTACCAAGTTGGAGGTAGGCACCACCAATACCGATAACTAAAATAACTGAGGCAATTAACATATTACGTTTTTCACCAAAATCAATCTTGTCGTCAACTAAGATCTTAAGACCGTTAGATGCAATAGTTCCGAATAATAAGAAAGAAATACCACCAATAACTGGCATTGGAATTGATTCGATAACTGCAGCGACTTTACCAACAAAGCTAAAGATAATTGCAAATACAGCAGCTCCAGCTAATACCCAAACTGAGTGAACCTTAGTCATTGCCAAAACACCAATATTTTCACCATAAGAAGTGGTAGGTGGACCACCAATAAAACCAGCAATAATTGTTGAAAGACCATCACCCATCATAGTTCTGTGAAGACCAGGATTCTTGAAAAAGTTTCTCTTAGTTAGAGAGTTAAGAACCATAATGTGTCCCATGTGTTCAGTCATAGTAACAAAGGCAATTGGAGCCATAGTTAAGATCGCAGCTGGATACCACTTAAAGTGGTAGCTGATTCCAGGTAGGTCTAAAGCAGGCATGGAGAACCAAGCAGCTTTTGCTACACCAGAGAAGTCAACAATTCCTAAGACGCAAGATAAGGCATAACCACAGACAATTCCAAGCATAATGGAAACTAGACTAGTAAAGCCTTTAAAGCACATTTGGAAAATTAGTGTCATAACTAATGTGAAGATTGCAACTCCAAAGTAGGTTAAGTTGTATTTAGTGCCTTTCATCATGGCGTCGTTAGCAGCTGTAGTTGCTAGAGATAAACCAATTACGATAATAATTGGACCAACTACAATAGGTGGCAAAACTTTATTAACCCAATCAGAACCAACTTTTGCAATGACTAAAGCTACAATTACATATACAAGACCAGCAGCAATCTTGTCTCATTAAGGCTTGCATAGTAGCAACAAAGGCAAAACTTGAACCTAAGTATGCTGGAATCTTGAAGTGGGTAAGAAGCATGTGGACTAATGTACCTACACCAGATGAAAGCAAGGCAATACTTGGATTGATTCCGACTAAAATTGGAACTAAAACGGTTGAACCGAACATGGCAAACAAGTGCTGCATTGAAAGCAAAATTCCTTGTCCAAGTTCAGGCTTTTCATAAACGTCTAAGATCGCATCATCATTATGAAATGTGTCTTTAGGCATCTTTTTCATTTTTTCCTCCTTGAAAACGATATTTGGATGACCTAAAGAAAAAACGGCTATCTAAAGAATTACCTCTAAGATAGTCGTTTCTGTTTAAAACTATGCAAAAAATAGTTTACGCGCAGACTTCCTTGATAGCCTCACAGGACTAAATTAAAGGTCATCACTTATATTTCTTTTTTTATTTAACTAAGTTATAGGAAAAAAGTCAAGTGTGAAATTTGAGCTGTTCTAACTTGTGAGTTTGAAAGTTCACAAAAAAATTAAATATTTTATTTGTAAGCGATATCGTTGCTATAATACAGCTTAGAAGGGCTATTTGACTATCTAATTAAATAATGAACACAAATTAACTTTGACAAACATAAATGAACATATATAATAAAGATGTAATGAGTTGGTTAGCCAAATAGAATTAAGGTGAACAATGCTAAAAAGAGAACGATTAAGAAATATTTTAGAAATTGTGACTGATAGAAAGTTTGTGACCGTTGATGAATTGGCTAAGGCGTTGCAAGTTTCAGATATGACAATTAGACGAGACCTCAATGAATTGAATACGACTGGTAAAGTGATGCGAATTCATGGGGGAGCGCAAGTGATTTCTCAGCAAGATTCAGTTGAAAAGAATTATATGCAAAAAAGAGAAATCAACATTTCTGAAAAAAAAGCAGCTGCTGAAGTTGCAAGTAAGATTCTTCAAGATGGCGAAACTATTTATGTTGGACCAGGAACAACCTTAGAGTTTATGGTTGCTAAATTGAATCAAAAAAAATTACGAGTTGTTACTAATTCTTTACCTGTTTTTGAAGCAGCTAAAAAGAATCCAAACAATTATGAACTAATTTTGATTGGTGGCTCATATCGCAGAGTTAGCGGAGCATTTATAGGTGCATTGGCAAATAATCAGTTAAGAGGAATATCTTTTGATCGTGGCTTTGTTGGCGTAAACGGAATCAAGGACACCTCAATGATGACTGCTAACTTAGAAGAAGGACAGACGCAAGGCTTGGGATTAAATCGCTCACGTAAAAAGTATGTTGTGGCTGATTATCACAAGATTAACCGCAATGACTTTTATGAGTTTTATCACTTATACGATGTTGATGGTTTGATTACAAGTCCTGGGCTTGATCCGGATATCGTAAAGCATTACAGCCAAATCACGACTTTATATCAGGGTAGTGAATAGCGAAAGGAGAACAACATGAAAGTTGTTATTGGTAGTGACAAAAAAGGTTTTGAATTAAAAGAAAAAGTTAAAAAGTATCTAGAAGATGGCGGCTATGAAGTATTAGATGTAACGCCAGAACCAGCAGAAGACTTTGTAGAATCTAGCTTAAAAGTTACGCATGAAGTCTTAGACCATGGTATTAAGAAGGCTATTATGTTTGATGAATATGGCGTTGGTTCAGCAATGGCATCAAACAAGGTTAAGGGCATGGTAACTGCTGATGTTAACGAAGAAAGAACTGGACACATGACTGCTATGCACAACGGGGCTAAAGCATTGGCAATTGGTAGTGGCATTGTTGGTGAAAAGCTTGCCGAATCAATCATTGATTACTACTTGCATACTGAATATGCAGGCGGACGTCACCAAGTTCGTTTAGACATGCTTGAAAAAATGATTTAGAGGAGGCTTGAAAATGTTTGATAATGATAGACCACAACCAGAATTTGTAGACCCAAAGATTGATAAACATACTGTTGTTGCATTAGGTAATGACCACATTGTTACGCCAATTAAGATGGCATTATCTGACCATTTGAAAGAAGAAGGATACCAAGTCTTAGACTTTGGTACTTATGACAACACTAGAACTCACTACCCAATGTATGGTAAGCGTGTTGCTGAAGCTGTTGCTGACGGCAGAGCTGATGTTGGTATTGTAATGTGTGGTACTGGTATTGGTATTTCAACTGCAGCTGATAAGAATGAAGGTATTCGTGCCGCAATGGTTGGCGATGTTGCTCAAGCTAAGTATGCTAAGCGTGAATTAAATGCTAACGTCTTAGGTATGGGCGGTATTGTTTTAGGAAGAGACTTTATTTTCTACATTGCTGATGCATTTTTGAATGAAAAGTATCAACCAACTGAAGAAAACAAGAAGTTAATTGAAAAGATCGATAACATTGCTAAGCCAAATCCTGATCAAAAAGATAACGAACACTTCTTTGATGAAGAAAACAAGAAGTGGGCTGAAGGTGTATACCACGATTAGTTAGAATGGGGTAATAACATGAGTAAATTAGAAGAATTTAGAAAAGCAAATCCCCAATATAAGATTTTAACTTTGGATGATCCATCTTTTAAAGAATACGGTGTACTCTACACTAATGACTTTAATTTAGATGATGTTTATAAGGTAATGGAGAAGGTTCCAATTCCCAAAACCGGCATGAAGTATATTGCTAACATTCCTGAACTAGCTGACACTTATACTATGCTTGCTGTAAAGCGTGATATTTTTGGTGAAATTCCAATTGATGCTGGTGTTACATTGGGTCACTCAGATACATTTACTGCATTTGAATATCACCAATGTTCAGAAGTAAACATTATGCTTGATGATGTCTTAATGGTGCTTGGTAAGCGTGAAACTTTGGAAGAGAAGCATTTTGTTGATCCAAATACTGAAGCTAGAATGTTCTACATGCCAAAAGGTACTATTGTAGAACTCTATAATGATACTCTTCACTATGCTCCAATTCAGATAACTAAGAAGGGCTACAAGGTAATTGTGGCTGTAATTCATGGTACTAACGCTGTTTTACCTGAAGGCGTTAAGAGTCTGAATCCACGCGTAGTTAAATGCGGAAAGTTCCAAGTCGTTCACCCTTCTCGTAAAGATAAGATTGAACAAGGTTATCAAGTCGGTTTAAGTGGGGATGTAATTAAAACAACTCCACTTGATGAATAAATAATAAGCGCAATAAACTACAATATTTATAAATTTCCCTCAACTTTTATTAATAGAAACTTATGGAGCATATAATTATATGCTCCATTTTTTTATGCAAAAATAAGTTCAAAATTATTTTTGAAAGCGCTTGTAATTTAACGAACAGTATTATATGATAATGGTGTAGTAAATGAACAATATCTAACATATAAAAACAAAAGTAAAAGTTCATTTACAGATACTGGAAAGGTGGTTCATATGACAGTGGCAACTAGTTTATTTGCTCCTGACGCAGTTTTTACCAGCGACAAGACAAGTAAGGAAGAAGTCCTAAAAGAGGTCTATGGCAAATTATTAAAGGCTGGCTATGTAAAAGGAAATTTCCTTTCACATATTATTGAAAGAGAAGAGCATTATCCAACTGGAATTGACACTTCGCCAATTTCGAAAGAGTTGCCAAATGTCGCAATTCCTCATACAGAAGGCGAATTTGTAAATGCTCGTCTGATTGTTCCAATCGCTTTGAAACATCCAATTAAGTTTCAAAATATGATTGCTCCGGATGAAAGTTTAGAAGTTAAATTCTTATTTATGATTTTAAACAATGATCCGGAAGGACAGGCAAATGTCCTAGCACAGATTATGGGGTTCTTATCCACAACGCCAGTTGAAGATTTAATTAGGCTGTTTAATCTCACTTCAACTAAAGAAATATTTGATTTTATGAGTGAGAATTTTAAGCAAGAATAGGAAGATATTTTTTGGGAGGTATTTATTATGGCAAAGGAAGTTAAGTTATTAGCTGCATGTGGTGCAGGGGTTAACTCTTCTCACCAAATTAAGGATGCTGTTGAAGAAGAAATGAAGAAACGTGGACACAATGTTCATGTTGATGCTGTGATGATTAAGGATGTAAACGAAGATATGCTTAATCACTATGATGCATACTTGACTATTGCTAAAACTGATCTAGCATTTGAACCTAAAATTCCTTTAATTGAAGCAGGTCCAATTCTTTACAGAATTCCAGCAATGGCTCAACCTGTTTATGACAAGGTTGAAGAAGTAGTTAAAAAGGTAGAAAACGAATAGCAGTTATTCCTGGGGGAATAGAAAATGAACGCGATAATTGATTTTGCGAATGCTATCTTTAAGCCTTTAATTGATATGGGAGCACCAACAATCATGTTGGTTGTTCTTACTATTATTGCTCTATGTTTCAGAGTTAAATTTAGTAAGGCTCTTGAAGGTGGTATGAAATTAGCTATTGCCTTAACGGCGATCGGCGATGTTATGAACTTATTGACTACCAGTTTTGCACCAGCGATGAATCAATTCGTTAAGAATACTGGTATGCATAAAGATATCATGGATATGGGATGGGCACCACTTGCCACTATTACTTGGGGTTCTCCATATACCTTGTACTTCTTGTTAGTTTTAATTATCTTGAATGTTTTAATGTTGATCTTCAAGAGAACTAACACACTAGATGTTGATATCTTTGATGTTTGGCACTCAGCCTTTGTTGGTTTGTTTGCAGTATTCTGCGGCGCACCACTTTGGTTAGCAACTTTATTAATTTTACTTATTGGTTACTTAAAGATCGTCAACTCAGACTTAATGAAGCCAACCTTTGACGACTTGCTAGATGCTCCATCAAGCAACCCAATGACTACTACTCACATGAACTACATGATGAACCCAGTAATCATGGTCTTCAATAAGTTTTTTGATAAATGTTTACCATGGCTTGATAAATACGACTTTGACTCGGCTAAATTAAATGAAAAAATTGGTTTCTGGGGCAGTCGTTTCGCAATTGGTGTTTACTTAGGTATCTTTGTTTCATTACTTGCTGGCTACAACTTTACAACTGAGCAAGGTTGGAAGACAATGTTTACTCTTTCCTTCACAGCCGGTGCATGTATTGAGTTGTTCTCAGTCATTGGTTCTTGGTTCATTGCTTCTGTTGAACCATTATCACAAGGTATTTCAAACTTCGCTACTTCAAAATTTAAGGGACGTACATTCAATGTTGGTCTTGACTGGCCATTCATCGCTGGACGTGCTGAAATTTGGGCAGCTGCCAATGTTTTAGCTCCAATTATGATGATTGAAGCTATGGTTATTCCAGGCAACAGATTAATGCCTTTAGGTGGTATTATCGCCATGGGTGTTACTCCAGCCTTGTTAGTTGTAACTCGTGGTAAGATTATTAGAATGATTATCATTGGTACCATTGAATTACCAATCTTCCTATGGGCAGGTACTTTAGTTGCTCCATTCGTAACTCAAGTAGCTCACCAAGTTGGTGCTAACATTCCTGCTCACACTTTAGTATCAGATACTACTATGGAAGGTCCTATTGAAAAATTCTTAGGTTACTTAGTAGGTAACGCTTGGAAGCATCAGGGAATGTTTATTGTTTATGCAATCTTAGCCATTGCTGCTTACATTTTAATCTTCTGGTGGTACTCAACAGAAATGAAGAAGCGTAATGCTAAATATGCAGCAGCTGCTAAAGAAGCATAGTTAATAATATTATTTAGAAACGGTAGAGATGATTTTTATGAAGACAAAGAAAGTTAGCCGCGAAGAAGAAGCACGACGTAAGCGAGTATTATATTGGACAATATTTGTAATTGCGATTAATATTCCACAACTTTTCTTTAAAAATATTTTTATTGAAGGCTTTGCAATGATTGGTACTATTTATGCCCTTTATCGCTTGGTGGTATTCGATAATAAAAAGAATCGTCTCAGCCGTAAATATTATGACTGGAAGGGCAGACCTTTAGACGCCAAGAATAAGAATTAAAACAGTTTAGAATAAGTTATTAAAAAAGTTAAGATTTATATTTTTAGAAAAACCGCACGCAAAAAGAGATTGGAATTGAAACCAATCTCTTTTTATTTAGGAACAATAAATAATAAAATAAATAAATACTAATAAAAGCGTTTACATTAGACAGATTACATGCTAATATACATGTGTAAGCAAAAATAAATGTGGATTGTTACTAATACGATTAGGCAAAACCGCGAATTTTTAATACAGATGACTAACTGTAATCTCGTATTAAAATTCGTGGTTTTTTTATTTTTCCTGGAGGGGTGAGAGATGGAATACCGAATAGTTCAAATATTAAACAATAATGTTGCTATTGTTCATACCAGGAATAATAAACAAAACATTGTTATGGGAAGGGGTGTTGCTTTTCATAAGCAAAAAGGAGATTTAATCCAAGAAGAGAATGTCGACAAAATATTTGAGATAAGAGATAGAAATACCGTTAATGATTTAACAACTTTGTTATCAAACGTACCGCTAGATTTTGTAACTACAAGTTATGACTTAATTGATCAAGTGCAGGCAAAATATCATTTTGCTGCTGAGCCGTATATCTACGTAACTTTAACAACGCACTTGTTTGGTGCATATCAACGCTTAATGAAAGGCGAAAATGATGTTAATTATTTACCAGACTTAAGTGATAATTATCCAGTTGCTTACAAAATTGCGGATGACGTAATTAAGGGATTTAAAAGTAGTTTAGATATTTCTTTTCCAGAGTCAGAACATAAGAGTATCGCCCTTCACTTTATCAATGCTCATACTAGTGGAAGTGTTGAAGAAGAGAAGAGTCAAACAGAAAATGAAGAAATCATAAAAGTTGTTCAAAATGAGCTTGAAAGAAATGGAATATATCGAACGCAAAAAAATGCCAACGATTATGACAGATTGTTAGTTCATTTGAAGTATTTTATTAATCGGCTTAATAATCACGAACCAGATAGTTTACCTATTTCCGAGGGAATGATTGGAGAAATAGAAGCTAGTTATTCGAAGGCTTGGAGAATAGTTCAGAGAATAAAAGAATTAATGCAAGAAAAATTAGAAATAAAGTTATCGTTAAGCGAACAAACATATTTAACAATTCATATTCAGAGATTGATCTAAGGAGAATAAAAATGGACGCAGAAAATCAAATTACTAAAGAAGATATTTCAATGACTGGTTTTTCAATTGTTGCATATTCAGGGGATGCAAGAACTTACTTAATGCAGGCAATGGATAAAGCTAGTGAAGGAAAGATTACTGAAGCAAAAGAACTTGTTAAGAAGGCGGAGGAATCAATCAACTTAGCTCACAATGAACAAACTAAGCTCTTGAGTAAAGAAGCTGGAGGAGATGATATGGATGTGACTTTCATTATGGTTCACGGTCAAGATACATTGATGACTACAATGCTTTTGAAGGACCAGATGAAGACAATTATTAATCTTTATGAACGAGTAAATAAGCTCGAAGGAAAAAGCATTGAATAAAGTGATTAAAAACAAATAGTTTTTAAAAATTTACGAAAGAGGAGGAAGAAAAGATGAATGGTTTTACCAAAACAATGGATAAGATGAAGCCTAAATTCGAAAAAATAGCGGCTAATCCATATGTTTCAGCAGTTCGTGACGGCTTTATTGCTGCCATGCCAATTATTTTGTTTTCAAGTTTGTTTACGCTGATTGCATATGTACCAAACGCATGGGGATTTTATTGGCCAAAGGCAGTAGAAAATGCATTGGTTTTGCCTTACAACTATTCAATGGGATTGTTAGCTTTATATGTAACTGCAACCTGTGCAAAGAATTTAACGGATTATAAGAACTTAAAGCTACCTAAGACAAACCAAATTAACTCAATGAATGTTATCTTAGCTGCTGAAATTTCATTTATTATTATTGCTATTAAAGTTGGTAAGAACGGATTAGATTTAACTTACTTAGGTACGCAAGGATTAATTGCTTCATATATTGTTGGTTTGATTGTACCTAACATTTACTATCAATGTATTAAGCATAATGTAACTATTAAAATGCCAGATGTAGTACCGCAAAATATTGCTCAAACTTTTAAAGACATTTTTCCAATGACTTTTTCAGTAGCATTATTCTGGTTGGTACAAATTGTATTAAATCAATTCTTTGGTGCTAACTTATCTGAATGTGTGGTAAAAGTTCTTTCACCATTATTCCATGCAAGTGATACTTACGGTGGTTTAGCATTAGTTGCTGGTGCAATGGCATTCTTCTGGTTTGTTGGTGTGCAAGGTCCTTCAATTGTTGCTCCAGCCGTAGCCGCAATTGAAACTACTAATGTTGGTTTGAATCAACAATTAGTTCATGCCGGAATGCAAGCAAGTCATGCTTTAACTATTAACTGTCAAGACTACGTTATGAACATGGGTGGTACTGGATCAACTTTCGTAGTTCCATTCATCTTCTTACTTTTAGCTAAATCAGCTCAAAACAAGGCTGCTGGTAAAGCCGCAGTTATTCCTGGATGTTTCTCAGTTAACGAACCTATTTTGTTTGGTGCTCCAATTATCATGAACCCAGTATTCTTCATTCCATTTTTGGTAACACCAATGTTCAATGTCTGTGCTTATAAATTCTTTGTTCAAGTTCTTCACATGAACGCTTTATACAACACTTTACCTTGGACTGTTCCAGCTCCAATTGGTATTATCGTATCTTCTGGTTTTGCTGGTTTATCATTTGTTTATGTAATTTTAACTTTAGTTGTTGATACTTTAATTTGGATTCCATTCTTTAAGTTCTACGACAACGATTTGTACAAACAAGAACAAGCTAAGCTTGCTGCAGAACAAGCTTCTGGCGTAGCTACTGCTGCTGATGATTCAACTGCTAGTCTTACAGCTACTGACAAAGAAGCTAAAGAAGGTATTACCAAAGATACTAACGTAATGGTTATCTGTGCCGGTGGTGGTACTTCAGGTATCTTAGCTAAGGCCTTAAACAAGATGGCTAAAGAACGTAATTTGCCACTTCACGCAGCAGCTCGTGCTTATGGTCAACACATGGATATTATTCATGATATGGACTTAATTATTTTGGCTCCACAGATGGATAGTATGAAGGATAACTTGAAAGAAATTGCCGATCATGACGGTTCTAAATTAGTCACTACTACTGGACGTCAGTACATTGAATTAACTCAGAAACCTGATTTAGCATTTAAGTTTGTTGTTGATAGCCTTGAAGGCAAGAATGAAGATAAGTAATTGAGGTAAAAATTAATGAAAGAATTTAAATTTCCAAAAGGATTTTACTTTGGTGGTGCAACTGCTGCTTACCAATGTGAAGGCGCAACAAAAGAAGATGGTAAAGGTGAAGTAATCTGGGATAAGTACTTGCGTGAACAAGGAACAATTAATCCAGATCCAGCTTGTGATTTTTACCACCGTTATCCAGAAGACTTAGAATTATGTAAAAAGTTTCACATTAACGCAATTAGAGTTTCAATTGACTGGGCAAGAATTTTCCCTGAAGGTGAAGGAAGAATTGAGCCAAGAGGTGTTGAATACTACCACAAGTTATTTAAGAAATGTCATGAAGAAGGCGTAGAACCTTTCGTAACGCTTCATCACTTTGATACACCACAAGCCTTGCAAAACAAGGGTGGCTGGCTATCACAAGAAATGTTAGATGCTTTTGTTGAATATGCTAAGTTCTGCTTTAAGGAGTATGCTGGCGAAGTTAGATACTGGATTACCATTAACGAACCTACATCAATGGCTGGTCAACAATATGTTGGTGGAACATTCCCTCCTGCATACAAGGATCAATTTGATAAGTGTTTTAAAGCTGAATATAACCAGAATCTAGTTCATGCCCGAATTGTTAATGCTTATAAAGAAGCAGGCTATACTGGCCAAATTGGTATTGTTCATGCTCTTCAAACTGTTTATCCAGCAACAGACAGCGAAGGTGACAAGCATGCTGCTGAATTAAAAGACGTTTTAGAAAATAAGTTTTATCTTGATGGAACGTTAGCTGGTAAGTATTCTAAGCATACGCTTGCTTTAGTAAAAGAGATTATTGATGCTAATGGTCAACAAATGATTGACATCAAGTCAGAAGATGAAAAAGTACTTCTTAAAGCTGCAAAGCAATTAGACTTTGTGGGAGTTAACTATTACTTCTCGAAGTTTATGAAAGAATATCATGGTGACACCGAAATCATTCATAACGGTACTGGTGAAAAGGGAACTGATGTCAACCGTATGAAAGGCGTTGGTGAAGAAATTCACCCGAAGGACTTGCCAGCAACTGATTGGGATTGGATCATTTATCCACAAGGGATGTATGATCAATTGAAGCGTGTTTACGATGATTATCCTTTAGTTCATTCAATCTATATTACCGAAAACGGAATGGGTTATAAAGATAAGTTTGAAGGCGAAGATAAGATCATCGATGATACACCAAGAATTGATTATCTAAAGCAACATATGGAAGAAGTAGCTAAGGCAATTGAAGCTGGTATTCCAGTCAATGGTTACTTTGTATGGTCACTGCAAGATATGTTCTCTTGGACGAATGGTTATTCAAAGCGTTATGGTTTATTCTATGTCGACTTCAAGACGCAGAAGCGTTATGCTAAAAAGAGCGCATATTGGTATAAGAAACTAGCTGAAACTCGAGAAATTCCTTCTATTGATTAAAAATAAGCATTTGAAAAAACTAAGTACTGAATAAAAGTACTTAGTTTTTTTGATGGAAAAGTTTAAAAGAGTTTAAAAGTAGATATGAAGTTTAAGTGAACGTGCAGGTAAAAACCAGCTAAGCATTTAGTGTTTAGCTGGTTTTGTTTAATTTAGATGGAATTTCCGAAGAATGTCAATTCCTTGTTTTTGATATTTATTGGGAATAAAACTTTTTCTCATTGCAATTTGCATGTATGCCCAGAGTTTTTGTCCTGAACGAAGACGAATTATGTGGAGATCTTTTTCATCTTTAACGGAATTCTCCATTGCTAGAGCAATACCAACGTTTCTTTTGACTAAATCGATCATTAGTTTCATTGTTCGAGCCGTGTATAAAATGTTTGGAGTAAAATCGCCGAGCTTTGCCTCTTCTTCCAAACATTCTCTGGTTAAGTAACCTTTTTGTCTGGCCACAAACTTGCGGTTTCTTAATTCCTGGGCATCAATGACTTTTTTATTTTCCCAAGGGTCATCTTTACCGGTAATAATGACTAATTCTGTTCTATCTAAATTACGGATAAAATAGGCAGGATCGTTGATCGGCACCATCCAAGAATAGATAGCAACGTCTACGTCGCCATTATTTAAATCTTTAAATGCAGTCGCACTTCTTTCTAAGCGAGCATCTAACAGGTTAACAATATCTTCTTTATAAAATTTTTCTATAATTTCAGGAATATAAATACTACCAGCAATCCCAGAAAAAGCTACTCTAATTTTTTTAATATTGGCGTGTTTAACGTCGTAATCGATACTTGCCATTTCTTTTAAAAGGTATTTGGCTTTCTGATAAAGTAATTCACCTGCGGGTGAGAGTGTAATTTTACTTTTGCGATTCTTTTGAAAAATCAAGGGATCATCAAATCTATTTTGAAGTCGCTTGATCGCCATCGAAATTGTCGGTTGTGTAACGTTGAATGAATTAGCAGTCACGGTATAGTTCTGCGTTTCAACTAATTTGCAAAAATATAATAGATCCTTATCGTTCATATTATTATCTCTTTTATAAATATTTTTTATAAACTAATCTTTTTTAATTATAAGTTACATTTTTCACAATCACAAGGAAGCTATGATATATGCGGTTTTATAGAGTTGAGTAGTTCAATTTTATTCACAATTACCCACTAGAAAAAGTTTATAAAGAGATATAAATTGCTATGTGTAAAGGATGAAACAAGTTTGTGAGGAGAAGAGCATATGGTGTATAAGACGAAAGTATCTTGGGATGCCACATATGATGTAATTGTAATTGGTTTTGGTGGCGCCGGAGCAGGTGCAGCGCGTTTTGCTGCTGATAATAATGCAAAAGTTCTTTTGATTGATGCTGCTCCTGAAGGAAGCGAAGGTGGTAATACTAGATATGCTGGCGGTGCTTTTGCTTGGGGATCAAATTTCGATCAACTGAAAGAATACTATAAGCAGACCTATTATCCATTTGAGTATGATGAAGAAGCTTTAGATACCTTTATCAAAAATGTAATGCAAATGAAGGAGTATTCAAAAAAGTATTTTGGAATTGAAGCTCAACCAACGGGTAGAAGACCAAATGGAGAATATCCAGAATATAAAGATGCAGCTTCTATGCAGTCTCAAAGTATGACTAAAGGGATGTACAATGGCGGATTTTGGAAATTGCTTCGTAAGCAAGTTTTTGATCGATTAGACAAAATTGATATTTGGTTTGAATCGCCAGCAGAGCACTTAATTCAAGATCCAGAAACTAATACAGTAATGGGTGCTGTTATTAAGCGAAATAATAGAGAAGTAAATGTTGCTGCTAAAAGAGGAGTTGTCTTAAGTCTAGGCGGTTTTGAAAATAATCAAAGTATGATTCAAGACTTTTTAGGTCAAGGCTCGCTTGCGCCAATTGGTACTTTGTATAACCGTGGTAAGGGAATTGATCTTGCTGTTGAAGCAGGTGCGGGATTATGGCATATGTCTAACTACGATTCACATGGCTTATCACTTAGACAAAATGAACCACGAGAAAAATTTGCTTACATGATTAATTGGAAGAGCTTATTTAATGGGTCAATTTTTGTGGCAGGGGATGATGGAACTCGTTACTTTAGAGAAGATGAAGAAGATCGTCATGGCTACAAGTACAATCATGGAAATTGGGTTATGATTCCTAATCAAAATCATCCACATATCATTATGGATCAAGCTCAATATGAGCAGCTTTCTAACGATCAGTCAGCTAAGGCAGATCAAATTAAAGAATTGATTTCATATGCAATTAAAGCTGATTCAATTGAAAAATTATCTAAAAAAATTGATGCGCCATATTTAAAGCAGGCAGTTGAAGACTTTAATTTCTTAACTGATGTGAAAAAACGAGATATGTTTTTGAACAGAAAAATTGAAACTATGAGATCTTTAAAAGAAGGCCCATACTATGCAATTCCTGTTCGTCATAATATTTTGCATACACATGGTGGTGCACAGAGAAATTCTAAATGTGAAGTAATTGGACTTGATGGAAAGGCAATTCCTAATTTATATGAAGCCGGAGAATTAGGAGACATTTTTGCCACTAAGTATTTAGGGGCCAATTCAATTGCTGATTTATTAATTTCAGGAAAGATTGCTGGAACTAATGCAGCAAAAATAAAGAATAACGTAGATCTTCCAGATGCTGTTACTAGCGCAAGTCAAGTTCATGAAGATTTAAAGAGTGATGCACATCAAGTTAAGATGCATTTTGAAGCTGGTAAAAATCAAGGAATTGGGTCAAGCGATCAAGGGATTAATGATCTTCCAATTGTTGTTCGTGTAACTTTAGATGAAAATCAAAACTTAAAGAATATCGAAACGCTTCAAGAAAAAGAATCTGGCGATTTGGGTGGTCAGGCAATACCAAAATTGACCCAAGAAATGCTCGACCATAATTCTGCTGACGTGGACTCAGTTTCTGGTGCAAGTACAACTAGTAGAGCATTTAAAGATGCTGTGAAACAAGCAATAGAGAATGCTCGTAAAAGCAAATAGCTTTGGTTAGGGGAGAAGATATACAAATGTTAGCAAAAGTAAATTGGAAGGGATTTATACTTCCAGTAATTATTGGATGTGTATTGTGGATCATTACACCTTTTAGACCGGCTGCAATAACACCAATTGCATGGCATTTATTTGCCTTATTTATTGCCACAATCGTGGCATGTATTACTAAACCATTACCGATGGTTGGTTCTACTTTGGTTGCTGTTACAATTGGTACGCTACTTCATATTTTTAATATTAAAGAAGTATCTGCATCTTTTGGGAATACGACTGTTTGGTTAATTGCAATGTGCTTGTTCATGTCTGCTGGATTTATTAGATCAGGATTGGGTAAACGTGTTGCTTATCTATTTATTAGGTCTTTTGGTAAAAGAACAATTGGCTTAGCTTATTCACTTTCAACGGTTGAAACCTTAATGGCGATCGCCATTCCAAGCAATATTGCACGTGTTAATGGTATTATGTATCCAATTATTGACGCTTTATCTAGACAAATGGGGTCAGATCCAAAAGAAGGTACACAAAGAAAGCTAGGATCGTATTTAATTTTTAACGAATACGAGGTAAATATTGTAACTTCAACCATGTTTTTAACTGGATTAGCTGGAAATATGGTTGCCTTGGGTATTGCAAAAACGCAAGGAATTACTGTCTCATGGATGCAATGGTTTTTAGCAGCAATTGTTCCAGGTCTTATTTCTCTGATTTTAGTACCATTTATTTTATATAAAATTTATCCACCAGAAGTTAAAGAAACACCTAATGCTAATGCATGGGCAAGTAAGAAGCTTGAAGAAATGGGGAAAATGACGCCTGCTGAAAAGATCATGGCTTGCGTATTTGTTTTGGCACTACTTTTATGGTTATTAGGATCAAGTATCGGAATTGATGCAACTTTAGTTGGTTTTATCGCAGTTTCAATTTTACTGATTTCTGGTGTCATTACTGTTAAAGATATGATGGATCAAAAGGGTGCTTGGAGCTTGATTGTATGGCTATCAATTGTGATGCTTATGTCACAGAAATTAATGAAATTAGGCTTTTTCCCTTGGTTCTCAAAGGAATTAGGTCTAATGCTTCATGGCGTTAACTGGGTTTGGGTCTTAGTAATTCTATTCTTGGTTTACTTTTATATTCACTATATGTTCCCATCTATTACCACGCAAAGTTCAGCCGTTTTAGCAGGTTTTCTATCAATTGCACTTGGAGCTGGTGTTCCAAAGCTAATGGCGGGATTAATGCTAGGCTTTGCAGGGTCAATCTTTTGTTCAACGACTCCTTATTCAGCTGGACCAGCAGCGCTTCTTTCAACCACAGGATATGTAAAATCATCAGATTGGTGGAAATTGTCCGCAATTTTCGGTGTCTTTTTGAATATTGTATGGCTTGGCGGCGGTCTGCTTTGGACTAAAATAATTGGTTTTTGGTAAAAAATAAAATATCAGTGGTACACGTTATCGCTGATATTTTTTTGTTTTATTTTGTAATCCCAAATATTTCACCTAATCAATTGAATCATCTATGCTTAAAGTGAGAGTGTGTTTTTCATAGAAAAGAGATAGCTATGATTCAATTAGAAGAATTGGTTAAGAAAAATTTACCCAAAGAAAAAGAAGGAAAAGTTGCTAGTTATATTCCTGCTTTAGCTGAAGTTAATCCTAAACAATTAGGCGTAGCTTTGTATGACTTAGATGATGGCGAAATTGGTGAAGCTGGGCAAAGTGAAGTTCGATTTGCAATCGAGAGTATTTCAAAAGTAATTACCTTGATGCTTGCTATAAAGAAGATGGGGATCCAAGAAGTATTTAAGCATGTTGGATCTCGTCAAACCGGTTTTGCCTTTAATTCAATTCTTAATATGGAGATTGAAAAGGCCAAATATCCACTGAATCCGTTTATTAACGCCGGTGCTATTGCCACAACATCGATGGTAGTAAGTAAGACCGGAGAAGGAGCATTTGAGGAAATCTTATCATTTGCCCGTGATATTTGTAATGATCCTAATCTTTATTTAGATCAAATTATTTATCATTCTGAAAGACGGACTGGTAATCTCGACCGGTCACTTGCATATTATATGGAATCTAAAAATATGATGCTTGGGGATGTAATAACAAGCCTTGATACTTATTTTAAGCAATGTTCAATGATGGTTACAGCACGCTCCTTGGCAAACTTAGGTGCTGTTCTGGCTAATAACGGCGTAAAACCTTGGGATGGAAAGCGAATTTTTTCTGTTGAAGGAGCAAGATGTATTAAATCATTGATGATGACAACAGGGCTTTATAATCAGTCAGGAACTTATTCTCGGTTAATTGGTGTGCCAACTAAAAGCGGAGTTGGTGGCGGTTTAATGTCAGCTGCACCACATAGATATGGAATTGGGATTTTTAGCCCTGCACTTGATAAGGCTGGCAATAGTGTTGCTGGATTAGAGTTATTAAAGGATATTGTTGAAGACTTAGAGCTAGATATTTTTGATTAAATTATAAATTTTGATAGAAAAAAGCTAAGCTACTCGCTATTTTTTGCGGGATGCTTAGCTTTTTTTAGTTATTGTTCTTTTTTCTGTAATCATTAGGACTTAACCCATAAATAGATTTAAACTTTTTATAAAAAAAGCCTAAATTATTGTATCCAACTTTCTCTGCTATTTTATATATTGGAATATCAGTATTTTTTATAAATTCACATGCATAGTTAAGTTTAGTTTTGATAACTAATTCTTTAAATGAAATCCCCATTTCTTTTTTTATTAGGTAACTTAAATAATTTGGAGTAAATGAAAAGTGTGTTGCCATCTTCTCTAAAGTTAAATCTTTAAAATGGAAATCAATATATTGAAGTAAGTCATATATAGAGAGATTAGATTTTATATATTTTTGTTTTACTTGTTGGTACGTTCTTATTAAATTGCTTAACAAAAGAACCATATCAGCATCAATTATTTGGTTGCTACAAAGCGTTTTATCAAAATATTCACTTAGCATATTGTTGATGATTTTTCGAGCTTCTGAATTAATTTTTGTGAACAATATATATTGATTATGGGCAGTTTCTTTAGAAATTGCATTTGCTAAAAACATAGATATTATACTTCCGTTAGAAATATTAGTTAGCAATTTGTTG
Organism: Lactobacillus sp. RTP31084st1_F9_RTP31084_210423; assembly: GCF_040919545.1. Classification (NCBI taxonomy): domain Bacteria; kingdom Bacillati; phylum Bacillota; class Bacilli; order Lactobacillales; family Lactobacillaceae; genus Lactobacillus; species Lactobacillus sp. RTP31084st1_F9_RTP31084_210423. The sequence goes on along the minus strand of NZ_JBCOVH010000001.1, from coordinate 1,003,743 downwards.
AATAAATAATCTTTTTTCATAGTAATTGATATTACTATGTCATTTTTATTTAGATATTCAACTGAATGAATAACATTTTGATCAAGAATACATAAATCTCCCTTTTTTAGAATTAGCTTTTTATTATTTATATGTTGGATAGAAATCCCATCATAAACATACACTATCGAAATGACTGAATGAATATGTGTAGGTATGCTTGTATAACGGGTATCTTTAACTATGCCAATAGTATTAGTTCCTAAAAAATTTTTATAACTAAATTTGTATATATTTTTACTATCATATTTTATTTTTGCAATTTCTTTATATCGTTCTGACAATTTTCTAGAAGGGTTATTTAAATGTTTTTGTTCTGATGGAGTTGTTTTTCTTAAATAGCTATCTATGTTTGTAATCATTTCACTATCACCTTATAACTAACTATAAAAATCAATTTACTCTTATTTAATTACTCACACATATTGATTATATTAAATCGTAAGTTTGGTGAGTATTTATATTATAGCACGTAATTGTATGCGCTTTCTGAAAATGAAATAATAAATGCATAAGAGGAAAAAGATATTATTAAATAGCATTAGAAAGGGCCATCGTTATGAAAGACGAACAAATGTGTAAAGAGATATTAAAATTTGTGGGTGGTAAGTCTAATATTGCTGAAGCGTATCATTGTATTACGAGATTAAGACTGAATGTACGAGATTTATCTAAAGTCAAAGTAGATGAGATAAAAAAGATAAACGGTGTGCTTACTGTCCAAGTATTGGGAAAACAAGTTCAAGTTGTAATAGGACCAGGCGTAGATCAAATATATGAGACTTTTTGTAAAGTAGCTGGTATTGAGCAACATGCAGAAGTAGATCCAAATGAAGACGACCAAGTAAAAAAAGAATCAAATGAGGATGATATCGTCGCCATAGCTACCAAAAATGCTAACTCCAAAAGTAAAAATCCAATTACAAAATTATTGAATACCTTAGCGGCAATTGTTACACCATCGTTAAACGCTATTATTGCTGGTGGTATGTTAAAAGGATTATCTGCAACACTCGTTGCGTTGAAATTAATGTCTATAAAAGATCCTTTTATCCAAGTGTTAAATATCGTTGCAGATGCACCATTCTATTTTCTGCCATTTCTTATCGGATATGCAGCAGCAAAGAGATTCAAGGTTAGTGGATATTATGGTCTAATGATGGCCGGAGTTTTAATGTATCCAACAATAGTAAATGGATCCACTAAACCAGGAACAGGTATTGGAATGTGGGGATTGACTGTCCCTTTCTTTAATTATAAAGCCTCAATTTTTCCGGTATTACTTTCAGTATGGGTATTTGCTTATGTTTATCGCTGGATTAATAGATGGATGCCGAGAAAAATACAGATAGTATTTACTGGTATGATAGCTTTTTTAATTACTACACCTATTGCTTTAATACTATTGGCACCTTTAGGAAATTACATTGCTGTTGGATTAACTAGCGCAGTAACCAAATTATATGCATTTTCTGCACCAGTAGCTGGTGCATTCTTCTGCGGAATTTTACCTTTAACAGTTATTTTTGGTATTAAAGGTTGGAGTGCAGTTGAATTAAGTAATCTGAATATTCTTCACTATGATTTTATGTTGCCTAATTTCTTTTTTAGTAATTTAGCTATTTCAGGAGCAACATTAGCAGCATCATTAAAAATGAAAAAAGGAATTGATAAGTCTGCGGCGACTTCTACTGGCTTGCTTGCTATATTAGGTATTACTGAACCAGCTCTTTATGGTATTGATGTTCCATATAAAAAACCTTTATGGTCATCTATGATTGGTGGTGCAATTGGAGGTTGTGTTGCTGCAACGTTAGGTGTTAAGACTTTTGCATTTGCTATGCCTGGTATTACATCAATAGCTACATATGTCGATAAAGGAAATAATCTTTTAATGACGTTGATTGCTGTTGCAGTATCATGGTTAGCTGGATTTCTTATTCAGTTGATATTTAATTTTAAGACTAAGAAAGAGAATTGAATAAAATAGATTAGAAAGGAAAAAGCAAATGAAAGTAACAGAAAAGGAAAGTTTTCCAGAAAATTTTTTATGGGGTGGAGCTATTTCATGTTCGCAAGCTGAAGGTGGCTTCCATGATGGTGGAAAAGGTATAGATTCACAAGATTTACGATATTTTGATCCTAGTTGGTCTACCGAAGAAAGAAAAGATTTTAAGAATAGACGAATGTATCAGAAGAGATTTGATACAGCATTAAAGGATACAAATGATAAAATGTATCCGTTTAGAAGAGGGATTGATTTCTATCATCGTTGGAAGACTGATATTGATCTTTTTGCGGAAATGGATTTAAAAATTTTTCGAACATCTATTGATTGGTCTAGAATATATCCAAATGGAGATGATGAAGAACCAAATAAAGCTGGTATTCAATATTATCATGATATGTTTCAATATTGTCATGATAAAGGAATTAAAGTTTTTGTGACAATTTTACATTATAATATTCCCGTTCATTTGATTACTAAGTATGGAGGTTGGACTAATAGGAAATTAATTGACTTTTATTTAAAATATGCTCATACCTTATTTAAAGAACTAGGTGACGTTGTTGACTATTGGTTGCCTTTTAACGAGATTAATTGCGGTCGTTTTAATCCATATAATGGGGTATGTGTAGTTCAGGATGATCCAAATAGTGATGAAAAAATATTTCAATCTCTTCATCACCAGTTTATTGCAAATGCTTTGACAGTGAAAATGGCACACGAAATGTTGCCAAATAGTAAAGTTGGTGCAATGATTGCTAGATTTTCATCTTATCCAGCAACATGTAAGCCAGAGGATGTTTTACAAAGTTTGCAAGATGAACAATATAGTAATTGGTTCTATTTAGATATAATGTCACGAGGAGAATATCCAAAATATATGGACAGATATTTTGCCTCAAAAAATATAAAAATTAAAATGAAACCTGAGGATAAAAATATATTAAAACAAAATACTGTTGATTTTGTTTCATTCTCATATTATTTTTCACAAGTGTCTACCACAGACAATAATTGGGAAAAAACGGATGGTAATCTTATTGTTGCAAATAAAAACCCATATTTAGAGACTAGTGAATGGGGATGGCAGATGGATCCTGTTGGACTTAGAACTACTTTAAATCAAGTTTATGACAGGTATCAAAAACCTATTTTTATTGCAGAAAATGGACTAGGGGCAGTTGATAGATTAGAAAAAGATGACTCAATACATGATCCATATAGAATTGATTACTTGAAAAAGCATATTAGTGCTATCAAGGAAGCGATTAAAGATGGAGTTCCAGTTTTTGGATATACAATGTGGGGAATTATTGATTTAATTTCTTGCGGTTCAATGGAAATGAAAAAAAGATATGGCGTTATTTACGTTGATCAAGATGATGCCGGTAATGGATCTTTAAATAGATATAAAAAAGATAGTTTTTATTGGTATAAAAAAGTAATTGATAGTAATGGTGATGTTTTAGGATGATGAATTTATTCAAGAAATTGCTTAATAAATCGAATAGTTTGGATATTAAGAATAATGAAATTATTACTCCATTAGCTGGTAAAATAGTTAATTTAGAAACTGTTTCTGATCCTTTGTTTGCACAGCAAATAATGGGAAAAACAATCGCTATAAAAACTAATAAAATTAGTGATATTGTAAATGCACCAATAACAGGAAAGATAAAGGCTTTATATCCTACAGGACATGCTTTTGGCATAGAAAGTGATTCTGGATTAGAAGTATTGGTACATATTGGTATAGATACTGTTAATGCAAAAGGTAAAGGGTTTAAGATATTAGAACATAATCAAGGAGAAAGAGTAAAAGCGGGAACACCGATGGTAAAGGTTGATTTTGGAAAACTTTCTAAAACATATGATATGCTTGTATTTGTGGTAATAACGAAGAATATAGCATCAAAAGTGGAATTTAAGAGTTTAACCGAAGTTGAGGATAATCAAATTATTAGTATATAATTATTAAAACTTATTTAGTTAGAAACTTTGATAGAAAAAAGCTAAGCTTACCGCTGTTTTTTGCGGGATGCTTAGCTTTTTTATTATGCGGTTAAAAGAAATTGTAAATATAAAAATGATCAAATCACAACATTTATTTGATTAAGTTCTGGTATTTATATGAATCAATATGATAGATAATAACCATAGATATCAATGAAAGCGCTTTGATACAAAAGATATCAATGATAATTGAACACTAAAAAATTTTTTTGAGAAAGGAGAGAAAAATTTGAAACTGTATTTTATTCAGAACAATGACAATATTGTGATAAATCCATCGCATATTTCGAATCTAATTAAACAAAAATTTTCTCCCTCAAGTAATTTTGAAATAAAGAGTTTAACGTATAAAGGTGACAAATGGAAGCAAACTGATATTAATCAAGATGATGTTGTTATCCTAGGATTAGGTCATTTATTTAACCCAGAATATGTAAAAGGTGAGATAAAAGCTCAAGTTAGTTATTTCTTGAAGAAAAAAGTTAAAGTCGCTCTCGCAACAGAGTATCGTTATTTTAATTATTATCGAAATTATTTCGATAAAGATTCCGATGGAATGGCTATTCATAATCTAGCCTGGAAAAATAGATTACCGGTTTTAGATGTATACAGTTTTCTTAATTCATGGTATTTAAGCGATGTCAGAAAACAGAGTGATTTAGAACCCGTTAAATATAGAGATAATGAACAGCAAATCAAGTCAGGTATAAAGCAACAATTATTTGAAAATTTTATTTCTACTTGGTTATATCGTAAATTTATAAAACCTAATCATTCCCAATACTTATATGGGGCCTCAATTTATCCTGAAGTATGGAGTGATGAAATCAATGAAGAAGATATGGACCATATGGAAAAAATTGGTTTTAATACGGTTCGAATTGGTGAGTTTTTCTGGAGTAAATTAGAACCAGAAGAAAACCACTATGATATGGAATATCTTCGAAACTTATTAGAGAAATTAAAGAGACATCATCTTAAAGTGATCTTGGGAATCCCTTCCCCAACGCCTCCAAGATGGTTTACATTACATTATCCTGAAGCACGAGTGGTTAATAAAGATGGTCAAGTTGATGAACATGGATCAAGACAACATGTTTGTACGAATAATTTGGTTTTTAGAAAAAAAGTTTATCAACTAACTAAAAAAAATTGCAGCAGTTGCTAATGATTTTGACAACATTGTTGCTATTCAAATTGATAATGAATTTAAATGTCATGTAGACCAGTGTTTTTGTGAATCGTGTAAGAAATTATGGCCGAGATGGTTAAAAGAAAAATACGGAATAATTGAAAATCTAAACAAGTCTTGGGGAACAAATTTATGGAGTGAAAGATATCCTAATTTCGATTCGGTAGTAATGCCGACTAAAACGCCATTTACTCATAATACCGGATTAGAAAATGCTTTTGCTGATTTTACTGCTGATACAGTTAATGATTTTGCTTCCGGAATAATTCAAATATTAATTGATAATACAAAAATTCCAATAACTCATAATTCGTCGATGAACTTTAACTTGAATAACTTTGAATTATTTAATCAGCTGGATATCGCAGGCTACGATACTTATCCAAGGTTTGATCAATACTGGAACTTTCCAATTAATCTTGATTTGTTTAGAAATGTAAAAGATACTAGTAACTTTTATTTGCTAGAAACGTGTACTTCACATGTTGGATATATAGGTAATTATGTTCCACCTTACTCTAAAGGATATTTACCTGTAGAGGTATTTTTAGGATATGCAGCAGGGTTAAATTCGATTTTGTATTGGCCTTATCGTGGGCAACGTGTTGGTGTTGAACAAACGCACAGCGCAGTTGTTACACAAGCAGGAACACCAGATCTTGGTTATGAGGATGTCTTAAAAGGTGAACAGATTTTAAACAGAATAAAACCAATATTAAAAGAAACTACGGTTCGAAAAGCAAAAGTAGCAATAATTTATTCTGATGAAACTAAACGTAAGATGAATACAGAATCGGGTGGAATATATCAATATCGTCCAACGTTTACGGAAGTATATGAAGCAATTACAAGACGTGGAATATCAGTTGAAGTAATTCAACCAAATGCTGATTTTAGTGAGTTTAATTGCATTATTGCTCCGTATATTCGGTCAGTTGACCAAGATTTATTAAATAAATTTAAGTACTTTTCTGAGAACGGAGGTGAATTAATTTTAGGACCTTTAACAGGAGATAGAACGGTTGAAGGAAATTGGCATAATAATGATAATGGATTAGGTCAATTAGGAATCTGGCTAGGTGTAAAAAATGTTGTCCAATATCTTTCTAGTGAAGATAAAACTGCGGCTAGAGTTCAAATAGATAAAAAAGAGGATAGATTTAGTGGTTTAGTTACTTTATTTGATACCGATCATGAAATGAAAGATGTAAAAACGATTGCACCAGTTGCTGGAAACCGATCAATTACATATCAAAACAAAAATGTAGTCTACATAGGTGGAATGCCAGAAAACTGTATGAAAAGTTGTTTTTGGGACTATGTAATTGATAAATATATTAAACCAAATATTGAACAAAGTATTGAACAAATGGACGATGGTATTTATAAATATGAGCGAGAAAATGATGATTTCGTATATATATTTATTGCCAATATGTCTGATAAAGGTAGGGATATTCGAATAGGTAAAGAAAAAATATTTAACGAAAATAATGAAGAAATAAGTGTAGGATTACATAAGTTTGAACCGTATGCATATAAAATTTTTAAATTCAGAAAGAGAGGACATAAAGATGGATGCAATGAGTGATCAACAGCCGTTGGCGGTAAAAGTTAATGGTGGGAAGCCAATACCTAAGTTTGGTTTAAGAGATAAGATTGGTTACGCTTTTGGTGATGTAGGTACTACCTTTTTAATGGGTATTTTAGCCTCATTTGAATCAATTTACTTTACTAACGTTTTGGGAATTTCGCCGGTTATTAGCGGGACAATCTTATCGGTTACAACAATTGTTGGTGCATTTACTGATTTAGCAGTTGGTAGAATGGCAGATAAGCGTCATTTAGGAAAGAAAGGTCGTTTCCATCCTTGGATTAAATCAATGAAGTGGGCATTAGGATTGTCAGTTTTGCTAATCTATATGCCGTTTATTCAAAGTTGGTCAATGGGAGCAAAGATTACATATATTTCATGTGCAAGTATTTTCTATATTGCTTGTTTGTCTGCATTTAATATCCCTTATGGATCTTTAGCTGCTGCTATTAGTTCTGATCCAGATGATAGAACGTCTCTTTCAATTTATCGTAGTGTAGGTTCTGCTATTGGTGCTGGTGGTACAGGATTTGTTTTACCATATCTTGTTTATACGACCTCTAAGACAGGACAGCAAATTTTATCTGGTACTCGTTTATTCTACTGTGCTATTGGTTGTTTTTTATTAGCAATGATCTGCTACACAATTATGTACACCTTAACTACTGAAAGAGTTGTGGTTGAACATAAAAATCCTGTTAAGGGTGGAAAACTAGCCGCTTCATTATTTAAGGACCGTGCACTAATTTCATTCTTAGCAGCAGAAATTGTCATTGTTTTATCAACGAGTTTTTCATCATTCTTAACTACTTATATGTTTTCAACTTACTTCCAAAGTAAGCAAGCTTTATCAATTGCATTATTGTTTAACTATGCCAATACTATTGTTCTTTCATTCTTTGCAAAACCATTAGCTTCAAAATTTGGTAAGAAAAAGATTGTTTCAATTGCCTTATTTATGTCGTCAATTTTGTATTTAGTTGTTTACATTATGCAAATCCATAATGTATGGCTTTACTTAGTTTTGAGTTTCTTTACTACATTATGTTTCTCTATGTTTAATATTATGACTTGGGCCTTTATGACTGACGTTATTGACTACCATCAATATGTTTCAGGGATGCGTGAAGACGGGACTATTTATAGTGTAAATATGTTTGGACGTAAAGTTGCACAAACTTTGAATTCATTCTTTAGTGGTGCAATTTTGACAGCAATTGGTTATAAGGCATCAACAACTGGTAGTTTGACACAATCACCAGAGGTTCTAAGAGGAATTTACGCTTTGGCAACATTAGTTCCATTTGTTTTATTAATGATTGGTGCTTTGATCTTAACTTTCTGGTATCCATTAAGTAAAAAAGAATTAGAGAAAGTATCCGCAAAATTAAAGGTGGTTAATAAGACTAATAAAGAATAGAGAAGAGATAAAATGAGATATTTTTCACAAAAAATAAACTCACCACTTTCTGAAAAAGCAGTATTAGATTGCTATATTCAAAACACAGAGAAATGTGCTCAAGGCAGGAAGAGACCAGCAATTATTATTTGCCTAGGTGGTGGCTATGAAGAAATTGCTGATCGAGAAGGTGAGCCAATTGCAATTAAGATGATGTCTTATGGATTTCAGTCTTTTGTATTGAACTATAGCCTAACGCCAGCCCATTTTCCAATAGCCTTAACTGAACTAAGCACTGCAATAGAATATGTTAGAAAAAATGCTAAAGAATTTCATATTGATCCAGATGCTATTTGGGTAGCGGGATTTTCTGCTGGAGGTCATTTGGCGGCTAGCTTAGGAGTTTATTGGCATACTGATTTTCTGCAAAAATATGGTTATCAAGCCGAAGAAATTAAACCTAATGGATTATTGCTTGGTTACCCTGTAATTACAGCAGGTAAGTATGCTCACCGTGGATCAATTGTTAATTTGCTAGGTAAAGACAAAGCAAATGAAATTGAGTATTTAAATGAAGTATCTTTAGAGTTGCATGTAGATAGATTTACCCCACCAAGTTTCATTTGGCATACAGCAACAGATGATGTTGTACCTGTAAATAATAGCTTAATGTTTGCGAATGCTTTGAAACAAAATGATGTTAAATTTGCTTTGACCATTTATCCAGAAGGTGGTCATGGATTAAGCTTGGGGACTATTGAAACAGCCCATAAAAGTGGTCACGATATTGTTCCTTGCGTAACAAATTGGCCAGAAAAATTTGTTGAATTTGCTAAAAATGTAGGAAATACCTTTCTGAGTGAAAGGAAATGATTATGTTAACTAATTTAGATAAGTATAAAAATTATAAGGGAGTCGGTGAAAGACCAAAAGATTTTGACAAGATTTGGAATCAAGGGAAAAGAAAAGTAGACGAAATAGGTTTTGATTATGAACTGCAAAAAGTAAGTGAGCCTTCAAATATTGTAGATTTTTATCATTTATATTTTTATGGAATCGGTGGAGCCAAAATTCATGCTCAGCTAATTGTGCCTAAAAAATTAACTGGTAAGCATCCTGGACTATTGTACTTTCATGGTTATCATTGTAGTGCAGGTGATTTTGAAGATAAAGTTGGTTGGGCAGCTGAAGGATTTATTGTTCTTGCTTTAGATTGCCGCGGACAAGGAGGTTTATCTGAGGATAATGTTTCTGTAAAAGGGGATATTATGAATGGACTAATTATACGTGGCGTTGAAGAGTGGAATCCAGAGAAATTATATTTTTATCGCCAGTTTTTAGATACTTACCAAGCTGCAAGCATTCTCATGAATATGACTCATGTTGATGAAAAGAAAATATTCATTAAAGGAATTTCTCAAGGTGGAGGTTTAGCATTAGCATGTGCAGGTTTAGTTCCGGAAATTTATAAGGTTCAAGTTGCGTATCCATTTTTATCAGACTATCGAAAAGCATATCAGTATGGACCAACCACGGCATTTGGCGAACTATCTTATTGGTTTCATTATCGCGATCCTCTTCATAAAAAAGAAAAAGATCTATTTAATCTTTTAGATTATATCGATGTTAAATTCTTTGCTGATAAAATAAAAGCTCAAGTATTGTGGGAAATGGGTGGTTCGGATGAACAGGTTCCTCCTGAAACACAAATGGCTGCTTTTAATCGGATTACGTCTAAAAAGAAGATTTATTTGGCTCCAGAGTATGGACATGAATTTATTCCTCGATTAGGTGATGATATTAGAGACTTCTTTTTTGAATGGAATGTAAGCGAATACATCTTATGCTACAATTAAATTGTAACTATAGATGAAAAGCGTAAATAAGATGAGTATAAAATTCAATTCTTCAGAAAGCGAATATCCACTAAAGTTTTATGATATCGGATTAAAGTGGGTACAACATAAAGTTTATCGTCCTCATGGATTCAGATATTATCATTGGCTTCAAACAGATAAAGGTACTGGTTTTATAAAAATCGGTCAAAAAGTAATAAAATTATCTCCCCATCAAGGTTTTCTAATGAGACCATATACTCCCTATTCTTGCTATCCTGATACAGATCAAATTTGGATAACGTCATTTTTAACTTTTGAAGGAACAATGATTGATTCCATGGCATCATTTCTTGATTTAAATGAATTTCAAATTTATCAGGATCTCGATAAAAATCTGGAGAATTTTATTGAGAATAATTACAAGTCATTTACAACGTATGATTATTTATCTTCCTTAGAACAATCTACCTTAATTTATACATTTTTGATGTATTTAAAGCGTAATGCCTATATTAATGAATTAGATTTTTCGCAAAGTAAAATAGTCAATAAAATTATTGAGTACATTAGGCTTCATTATCAAGAAAAAATAAGTAATGAGATGCTTGCATCACTTAGTGGTTATTCTATCCCTCACACTGTAAGATTATTTAAAGCCGAAGTTGAGGTTACTCCAATGGAATATTTAACACGTTTTCGCTTGAGAATGGCTAAGACACTGGTAGATTTTAAGCCAGAGATTAGTATTGATGAAATAGCCTCGTTAGTTGGCTACTCGAATATTTCTTACTTTATTCAACAGTATAAAAAGATGTTTCAAACAACTCCTGGACAGGAAAGACATCATGTTTTATAAAGTAATATTTTAATTATATATAAAAGCCAAGCATATTATGTTTGGCTTTTATATTAGGAGAAAGAGCCATGTTATCTAAATTAAAAGTGCATAGAGAAGATAGTAATAAAGAATTATCTTTAAGCAATAATGAAGTACAAATAACTTTCACTAAACAAGGCTATGTCACAAAGCTCCTGTATAAAGGAAAAAATGTCTTAGAGGGCTTAACAGGTGAACCTCATGATCCAGATAAAAATCGTAGTTTTTATTGTGATTATCATATCGATGGAAAAACAAGACATATGCATATTGATCAAATAAAAACTATTAAAAATAGTGATCAGATGATTCATGTGGCGTTTATTGATTCGAAAAGTGAACTTGGAATTGAATATCATATTATTTTGAAAAATAACGATTCTGGCATTTATTCGTATGTTAAGGCATGGAACAATACTGATCATCCCTTGAAAGTAAACGAATTAAGAACCGTTTATCGGTTCAATCAAGGCTTGTTTAGTTGGAGTACAAATGGAGTTCGATTCGGCAGACAACCTTCATCAAAGGAAATGCTGAGAGGTAAAAAACTCCAAGATGAAACTTATAGGATGAAGCGAGGAGCTTTGTTTTCAAACAGTCAGATTTATTCCAAATATGATTATGCTGGGTACTATAAAGATACAGATTTCTGGGGACAAGCAGGAGATAATTTCGGTGCATGGCTAATTACACCAGATAAATCTTTTTATGGTTCAGGCCCGTTAAATCAAGATCTTATGATTCATTATGATGGATTAATCTTGAATTACTTATTTAGTGAACATTTTGGTAAAGGACTGAATGTTCTGCCAACTGACTTTAAGAAAATGTATGGACCATGGTGTCTATATTTAAATAATGGTTCATTTGAAGATGTAGTAAAAAGAAGCAAGAAAGAAAAACAGGCTTGGCCATATTCCTGGTTGGATGATCTAGATTATCCGTTAGAATTAAGCAATGTTATTGGTCAGATTGGTTCAGCTGTTTCTAAAAAATATGAAATTATTTTGATTAGTAATCCTAAGGATAAAAAGATATTTATCGAGCAACAAAATTCTAATACCTATTATGTTGAGACAGATAAAAATGGAAAATTTAGGTTAAAAAATATTCGACCAGATAGCTATTCCTTATATGCTTACGCTTTAGATGGTACAGATCTTGATGAACATTTATTGATAAAAGATATTTCAATCAATCAAAGAAAGATTGATTTAGGAGAATTTCAAATTCATCCATCTACAAAATCTATTTGGCAAATTGGTTATCCTTCGCACACAACTGATGGATTTAAGTATAGTGATCAGCTGCGTAATTATGTTTGGCAAGAATTAGTGCCTAATAATTTAACATATCGGATTGATCAAAATGATGATTGGTATTATCTCCAAAATGATAGTGGGAAATGGAATATTGAATTTCCTTCTAATAATTTATCTAATAAAAATTTAGTACTTAAGCTTGCGTTAGCGGGAGCAACGCAAAAACAAATGGATCAAGGAAATGGGGTCCTGATTAATATCAATTTAAATGGAAAAAAGATTTTTTCTGAAAGATTTGAAAATGATCGGGCTGCATATCGTTCTGCCTTAAAGAGTGGAAGATATCATCTGATAACAGTGCCGATTACTTATGATCAACTAAAACAAAATCAAGTTAATACTATTAGTTTTACTACTGATGGATATTTAATGTATGACGCAATCCAACTAGGAGAGGAGTGTAAAGAAGATGAATAATAAGAATAGGCTAGATGAATTAGCGACGGGTGGAGAAAATGAAAAAATTCCTATGTGGCGAAAATTAGGATTTTCAGCATTTCAAATGTCTAATATCATGATGACATTGGTTACAACATGGTTAATGTATTACTACACAACATTTTTGAAAGTTCCAATTGTTACCGTAACTTTGATGTTTACAACAGCAAAGATCATTGGTACGATTGTTACACCAATTTATGGCTATTTTTCGGATCGTTTATATCAAACAAAATTTGGTCGAAAGCATGGCAGACGCCAATCAATGTTTTTGATTGGCATACCCCTTAAGGCAATCACTTATATTGTGATGTGGATACCAGGGTTAACAACGCCATTTTATTTCATTTTCTTTATGTTGTATTTTCTTGTAACACCAATGCTTTCTACTTCTCAATTAACTTTGACTTCAGAAATGTCAGAAAGTTCCGGGCAAAGAGCACAATTAGTTGGCTTTAATCAAGCAGGTAGTGCAATTGCTGGTATCTTTGGTTCTTTATTCATTGCTTGGATTTTTAAACTTTGTGGTCAAAATAATCTAAAAAGTTTTGTAATTGCAGCAATTATCTATGACATTATCGGTACCATCATGTTGATTATTTTCTATAATTCTGTTTATGAAAGACCAGTGGATGAATCAACTATTCTTGAAAATAATAAGCTAGTATTATGGGAAAGATTAGTCAATATTTTTTGGAATTTCTTTAGTGCAATTAAAAATAGGTCTTATTGGACTTATGTCTTGATGTGGCAAAGCGAGGAACTTTTTAGAACAATTCGTGGTGATATTAATACTTACTTTATTATTTTTGTATTGTTATTAACGCCATCTGATGTTGCAGTTTCGACTAGTGTTGGTTTCTTCTTTGGTATTTTGTTTCTACTATTTTTTATGTGGCTACAGAGCAAAACGAATGGGATGCTCTCATATCGTATTGGTGCCTGGGCCGGAATTGCTGTCTTTTTGTTCATCGGATGCTTAGCTATCTTTAGACCAGCGCATTTAAGTTTATGGTGGATCGTGGCAATGATTGCGTTGAATTTCGGTATTACAGGGGTTGTTAATTCCTCGCAATATATTTTTACCTTTATACCAGATATTGACGAGATGGTAACTTCGAAGCGTCGAGAAGGTGAATTTGCAGGTATTAATACAACTTTAGATACAGTTTTAGATTCTCTGTTCACTTTAATTGTAGGTGTTGTTTTGCAAGTTACTGGATTTAAACCAGGCGCAAAGATTCAGTCAGCTACAACAGTAAATGCATTGATGATTTTATACATCGCTGTTCCGATTTGCTTATTATTGTTAGGGATTGCTTTTTCTTATATTTGTAAATTAAATGTTGAAAATCATACGATTATTTTGAATGAAATTAAGAGATTACGTAATGGTGGTTCAATGAGAGAAGTTACCCCAAAAACTAAGAAAGTAGTAGAAGATCTTACTGGTTTTAAGTATGAGAATTGCTGGGGTAATAATGATGTGATGAACTATCGAAAGAGTAGGAAAAAGTCGAAAGAAATAGAAATGAATTAAAGAAAAAAGAAAGCAGAAACAAAATTGCTTTCTTTAAATATATAAGCTACATTTAAGGCTTAATCTTTAGTAAAATATAATCCAGGTTCAAATATAGCAGGTAGCTCCTGCTAGAGCTTAGCAACTTTAGCATGGTTATACGCCCCTCAAGCATTTTAAGTTACGGAGGTGGAAGCTCATGCAAAACTGGGTGGACTGGAGAGTTAGATTGACGAGTGATATCTTTCACTATTGCGGTAAGTATTATCTTAGGTGCTCTTGGAACATGTGCCATACGTATCGCAAAAGCTTACGCAATAATAAAAAAAGCTAATCACAAGGATTAGCTAAACTCAAAAATCATCTTAAGTTACGATTGGAGTTAGTGACTCGCACTCACTAACTCCTTTTCTTTTATAATTATACACTAAAAAGTTCATTTATGGTGTGAAAGCGTATGTAAAAATCATATATGATAAATTAAGTGGTAAAATAATAAAAAACATTAATGGAAATAGGAGTAAAAATGAAAAAATATTCAAAAGCAATATATTGGGGATTACCAATCAGTTTAATCCTTGCTATTTCAATTATTTTGCATTTAGGTTGGATTAATGCCTTTGATAATTTCTTTGAAGGATTAGTTCATATTGTGCCTAATTTAAAGGGATTGATGCTAAAGATTACGTTTTTAGCTGATACCAAGGTTGATTTAGTTTGGATGGTTTTAATTGCCGTAATTCTATGGTTTAGAAAACAACGTCCTCTTGCGACTAACTTGGTTTTAACAATGATTACTGGGGATGCAGTAGGTTGGGTAATCAAGCATTTAATTCAGAGAGCACGCCCAGTACAACACTTGGCAGTTGATGATGGATTTAGTTTTCCAAGTGGTCATACCTTAGGAATGGGAATGATTGTAATTTGGATTATTATGGTTCTTTTACCAGTTGTCTTGAAGGATAGAACTAAACGTTTTTGGATTGATTTTCTTTTAATTGTTTGGTTAGTCATCGTAATGATTTCTAGAGTATACGTATATGCTCACTATCCATCAGATGTTTGTGGCTCCGTTGCAATTGCCTTAACTTGGGTTGCTGTCATGCAACTCGTGTTTGAAAAGATTAAGCAAACGATAAATAAATAGTGAACAAAATAGGGTTAAGCGTAAATGCTTAACCCTATTTGTGTGAGTAGTTTTATAATTATATTTCTGATTAAGTTAATAGAAATTTATTTAGTCAAATAATGTCCAAGGTTGACTTGGTCTGTCATACAGATAACCTTTTTGCCAGTTCCATTCTGGATGTTGCTTCATAAAGTCTTTTGCATCAAATGGCTCGCCATCGGCTCTGCCAAAGATGCCCCACATATTCAAGTTTTGAATATCAGTAGCATCTGCGCATTTACCATCGCATGAGCCACCTGGGAAGAATGGAACATTCCATACACCATGTGGATCATCAGCATAATATTGTGGGTCAACATCATAGTGAGCACAAATATTACGTGAAGAAGCACATTGATAACCAAGATATGGATCATATTTATCAGCTAAAATCTTTTTAGCTACTGAATCGTCAATTGTGCCTGATACTTCTGGCAATAATTGCTCAAAGCGAGCCCGGCGAGCACCAGTTTGCTGACGAGTATCATTATAGCCGTTGTCGACACACTCAAGATTGCGAATTCGAGGATTATGACAAGCATTGCAGCCATAGTAGAAACCATCAGTTGATTCTAGTAATTCTTGATTCTTTAATCCTTGTTCATAACGGGCAATTTCACCGGTATTAATATTGCAAAGAAGCCAAATATTAGCGTAGCCACCGTTATTCCCTTCATTGACTAGTTTTACCCATTGGTCAATATTATTAGCATATTGAGTAGCTTTACGAGCCCGGATAAATTCTGGCATCCCGTTTACATCATAACCAACAAATCCAGCAATAGTGGTTTCAGTAATGCCAAGACCTGCATCTGTTACGTAAAAGTCGGTCATTGAATCGATGTAGCCAGGAACGGTTTGCATCTTAAAGGCATGACCATTAGTTGGGTGAACTTCTTCGCAAACGTTGAAGTATTGTCCACTCCAAAAATCGTCAAAACTTTCGTGAGCAATGACAGGTTTTCCATCCCGCGTAGCAGATCCAGTTGCAACAAAACCAGAGCAGTGTGATCCGCGTGGACCTTGAGGTGGATTGTTTGAATAGTTAGCTGCAACTTGTGGCCACCAATAGCCGGTTAACTCCATCCAATCGTTCCAGCCGATAATGTCGTCAAGGCTAGTTTCAAAGCCATTTGCTGTAAAGCCATCAGCCATCCCTTGCATTTCTTCTAGGTATTCTTCAGAAATTTTATTTTTATGCAATTTAACAGCTTCCTGAACAAAGAATGAATAATCCATTCCATATAGTTCAAGAGTCATATGTGTGTAAACACGAATTGCATCCCTGAACTCATCAGTTAAAAGATAGCCATGTTGAAAGCCAATTTCATAGGGATCTCCCTGAACTGATAAGTAGTGCCAGCCATTGAGATCTTTTTTACTAGCTTTTGCAATAATTTCTTTTTGCGTATCTGTTAATGTCATAGTATTTGCCTCTATGTTTTACTTTTAAAAGAAAAAGCTAGATGAAATTGTCACCTAGCTTTTAAAAATTTTATAGCTATGGGAGCTTTAAAGCTACTAAATTGGGTTCATTGCGTTCCAGTATGGAAGCATTACAGGTTCTTTTTCGTATGCGGCAAGTTGCTCATCAGTTAAATACTTCTTGTTGACAACTGTTTCGTAAGTGTATTGTTCCATCCAATCGTTACCCATAATGAAGTAACCTTTGTGACCAGGCTTATTGCCCCAAGAGTTTTGAATCTTCCATCTAATTGGCTTGTCATCACGCATGTCAACACCAGAAATAAGCATTGCGTGTGTTGGAAGACTTTCACGATATTCAAATCTCTTGGTCTTATCAGTACCTAATTTAATTCCAAATGAACGATCCCAATCAAATACCTTAGTATCTAACAAGCCGGCGTTTGGAGCCCATTCTTGCAATACATCACAACCAAACCATACAGGTTCATCATCTTTCAATTGCTCAATGGCGGTCTTTTCCATATCTTTCATTGAAACGTTAAAGTAACGACTTGGTTGACCACCAACCATATTTCCAGAAATTTCAACGCCAAATGGAGTGTTATATGGATAATTTTCACCTGGTAAGTTCATTAATTCAACATAATCATCAAAGTTAATGTTAACGAACTTCTTGAAGAATTCCATTGGAGTAACTTGACCAGTGGTGTGGTATTCATTGTTTTCGTCACGATATTCATAAGTAAACTTCTCTGGAGGAGTACCTAAAGAAATAGCTAAGACACGATAGTTTTCTGCGTTTAAGTGGTGAAGAACACTCTTCATCTTTTCATCAGATGCATCGCTGTTTGCTAAATCACGTAACTTTAAGGCATCCTTTTGTAATTTTCTATTAAACATCCGGTTTAATTCCTGAGAGTTAGCACTGACTGCATCTTCAGGCATAGCTTCAAATGGAACAATACCGTACTTCTCAATCAAATCAACTAATAATTGCCAGTCACCACCATCTTGTTGTGGAGTAGTAAGTAACCAGTTAACTAAACGATCTGATAGGGGACGATCAGCAGTGTTAATAATGTTTTGATAGAAGTAATTAGCTTTTTCTAACTTGTCATAGAAGTAAACATAAGTGCCAGATAATTCCATATCCTTGATATGATGTTCTTTTTCCACGTGATAGCGGATAAAGTTTAAACCTGAAAAGTCCCAGCAACGGCCAGATTGCTTTTGGTTCATAACTTTGTTTGAGTCAACATCAACTGAAAATACGAAGGGTTGAGAATTAATTACGCTTTGGTTCGTAATTGATTTCTTAATGCCATTCTTCATGACAGCATTTTGTGTATTGCGGTACTTTGGAGTATCTAAAAATTCAGATCTAACTTGTTTTAAATCTTCATTATCAATTTGTACCATAATATAATCTCTTTTCTTTAAATCGATAATTTATTTAATTTTTACCAGTAGAAATATTATTCTCTTCATCAGCTTTAACTACATGCTCAGAAACTTGTTGGTCTGGCTTGTATGGACGCTTGATTGGCATACCCATTGGATTTTGATCTTTAGACATAAGTGTAGTAGGTACATTTGATAATACCTTGCCAGGCTTCTTAAGACCTTCAATTTCCCAAGTAAACGGAGCAAATTCATTATCTGGATTTACCCAATCGTGGTGCTTTGAAAGTTGATACAAGGCTAGACAAATAGCAAGAATAATTGCAACTAAAATTACAATTACTGAGATATAAATAGCTGGTGAACCAACTTCTGACTTAACTTGTGCAGGTGGATAAATAGCTAAAACAATCGCAAATACGCTTGAAATTAACCCTATACCAGCAACGATCCATGCACCGACCATACCGCCAGGAACTTTAAATGAACGTGGACGGTTAGGTTGATCGTAACGTAAACGTAAGAAAGCAGTGAACATTAAAATGTAGTAGATCATGTATAAAACGGTAATTGTTTGTGTTAGTAAAATAACGAATCCTTCAACATTTGGAATTAATTTTACTAAGTAGGCAATAATCGTCATACCTGCAATTTGCGTGTACATTAAGTGAGCAGGCATATTATGCTTGTTCTTTTCTTGAAGCCAATGTGGTAAAAATCCACTACCGCCAGCTTGACCAAGCATAAATGAAGGACCAGCCATGTTGGTAACAACCATCGCAATTGTGTTGCAGAGCAACGCCCAGACAAGAACCATGTATAACCATGGCATTCCGATAGTTGATCCTAAAATCCTGAATACAGAGTAGAGAGTGTACAAAACGTTAATTTGTTTTTCAGGAATAATCATCGCAATGATGACAGTACCAACAACGAAGATTAAGAAGGCAAGAATAATAGAAATAAACATTGCCTTGGTAAAGTCCTTTTCAGGGTGCTTCAGTTGCTTAATGTGGGCGGCGTTCATATCAATACCAGTGTATGAGAAGAACACACCAGCAGCTAATGCTAAAGTACTCATTCCATTCCATTTAGGAATTAAATCTTTTGGTGTCATTGGAATAGCAGGAGTATGTCCTTGAGCTACCCAAACAATAGCTAAAATAACCATGACTGCTAAAGGAATTAAACTTCCGATAATAACACCGTATTTGGCAAGGTTTGAGAAAGTTTTAACACCCTTAGTTGCTAAATATGCTAAGACCCAATATAGGATGATCCAACCTGTCATGATTAATAACTCATGCTGTGGGTTTTGAGCGAATTTTACAGCGGCATCATAGTTCGGTGTATAGAACATAATCGTGGCAGTAAAACTAGGCATTCCCATCCCAAAGTTCAGCATTGTCTGGAACCATAGGATAAACAAACAGGTTAGTCCCCAGCCTTTACCTAAACCTTCACCAACCCAGCGGAAGATTCCTCCGCGGTTACTCCAACCAGAAGCAAGTTCAGCCGCAACCAAAGCGGTTGGGATGAAGAAGCAAATAGCTCCGATTGCAAAGTACGTTACTGATGCAAGTCCGTAGAATGATTGCTGAACATCATTTGCAAGACCGGCAACCATAGATACATTCATCATTGTCAAGGCAAGGACGGATATATAGGTCTTCTTTGTTTTGGTTTTTTCGTCTTCCATGAAAATACCAACTCCTTACTAGAAAGGCAAAAGAAGCTAACTAAAAAGATGCTTAGCTTGTGATGATCATTAATAATAACTTATGTTATAATCAATTGATTAAAAAACGCTAAATTAATTTAAAATAGCGATTTACACGAGTTTTCATCAAAATAGAAAGTTTAAATATTTCAAATAGATATTTACATAACAACTTGCAAGCTAAAAAATAACTATCTATTCGTTTCTTAAGATAGTTTCTTATAGACGAAAAAGCAAATAAAAGGAACCGCTTAAGTAATAGTTTTTATCGAAATTCACACTATAGTAATAAATAATAATAAAATAACATTAATGAATGCCGTATTAATAAAGAAAAGGTATTCGTATTATAAAATTATATTTTTTATAAATAGTTAATATTTTATAGGTAAGTTAGATTGTTTTATTGAACTCGGTTTCTTTTATTTGCTTTTAAAAAAGACAATAGTTATCGTTGAGGTGAGAGTTAATATTTTAAATTAATAAAGTGAACAGTTTCAAAGGTGGTAAGTACTTATGGTTAAGAAAACTGTTCCTAAAAAGTTAACTTTTATGTCGATTTACTTTTTGGGAATTAACGGAATTATAGGTTCTGGGGCGTTTTTACTTCCACAATCTATCTATAAAGACATGAATTTGCTTAGTGTAATTGTTTTACTATCTGCTGCCTTAACAGTTGGTTTAATTGCTTTGTGTTATGCAGATTTGGCGAGTCGTTTTACAGGATCAGGAGCTGCATGGCTATATTCATATAACGCTTTTGGTCGATTTGCTGGTTATGAACTAGGTGTATTTACCTGGTTTTTGGGTTGTTGTACTTATGCAGCTGAAGTCGTAGCATTTTTAACAACGCTTAAGAGTTTTGTACCTGCTTTTAATCAAAGCTCAATATATTTTGCAGTAGGGATCGGATTGATCCTATTATTCTCAATAATTAATTTCTTTGGTCGAGCTTTAGTTAAAGTGATTGATAATACTTCATCAATTGCAAAGCTTTCAACGATTATTCTATTTATTGTGGTTGGGATGTTCTTTATGCATATTACGAACTTCCATCCAGTACTGCCAGTGGCTGCTGCAAAAGGCGTAGGACCATTCTTCCATCACTTTGGTGCAGCATTCAGTGTTGTCTTTTATTTGTTTAGTGGCTTTTCATTTATTCCAATTGCTGCTTCGCAGATGAAAGATCCAGCTAAAAATATTCCACGAGCCTTAGTTGCAGTAATGGTAAGTGTAAGTATCTTATATACATTAATGCTTTTAATTGCTATCGGTATTTTAGGTCATAAGATGTCTTGGTATACCATTCCAATTGCAAATGCCCTTAAGTCCGCTGTCGGTGAATGGGGCTACATTATTATCATTATTGGAGTTGTATTAAGTATCTTTGGTGTAGCATTTACCTGTTCATTTAATACGCCAGCTTTAATTGCTTCACTAGCGCTCGAACACCAATTATTACCAGCTTGGGTAGGTAAGAA
Source organism: Lactobacillus sp. RTP31084st1_F9_RTP31084_210423 (assembly GCF_040919545.1). Classification (NCBI taxonomy): domain Bacteria; kingdom Bacillati; phylum Bacillota; class Bacilli; order Lactobacillales; family Lactobacillaceae; genus Lactobacillus; species Lactobacillus sp. RTP31084st1_F9_RTP31084_210423. Next base: position 982,306 of record NZ_JBCOVH010000001.1, on the reverse strand, counting down.
GAATAAGTTTGACGCTCCATGGGTTGGTATTATTCTGACCGCTGCGGTAACTTTGCTTTTGATCACGCAATCTTATTTGTTCTTAGTTGGCTGTATTGTTTTAGCATCATTTGTTCAATATGTACCATCGATTTTTGCTGTAATTAAGTTTAAACACACAGGTCAATATCCAAATCATGGCTTTAAACTTCCCGGTGGTTATACGATTCCAATTTTGGCCTTATTAGTAGCATGCTACTTAGTATTTAACTTTACTTGGGAAACCATCTTACTTTCAATCATTGTAGCAGCTGTAACTGCCATTCTTTATCTATTCTTGGGTAAAAAGAGATTGGCAAAGATTGGCGGTATTCCTACTGCAATTAGGGAGCAGAAGAATCATCAAGACGCTAAGAAACAAAATTAATTTTTTTGAAGTATATTTCAATTTTTAGCAATTTATGTGCTGAAATGAAGTATACTTCATTTTTTTATGAATTTAAGGCAAATTTGAAGTATAATTCAAGAAAATAATTTAGAAACAAAAATACGCCATTTCTATCTAATTTAAATTAGGTAAGAAATGGCGTTTTTTGTTAGTTATTAGAATTTAAGAAAAAGCGACTATATAAGCATTATAATTTCTCAAATAAAGGTATTTTTTCCTGAGATTTTACATCGAACAATCCTTTATCAGAAATTTTTATTTGAGGAGAAACCAATAGAGACAGTGTTGAAAATGACATAATTTCGTTTGTATTTTTATATCCTAAGTCTTGCAGAGTATGTCTAATGTTACTAATTTTTTCTCCTAATTTTGTCATTGGTTCATCACTAACAACTCCGCCGATAGGTAATGGAGCATCTTCTATGATTTCGTCTCCTTTAGCAACCACATAACCACCTTGTTCATCTATTAATTGATGTTGTATTTTTAGCATAGCCTTAATGTTTGTTCCCATTATCATTATATTGTGATGATCATGAGCCCAGGTGGCTCCAACAGCACCGTCTTTAGAAATTCCGCGATCTACTAGTCCTAAAGTGTAGTTACCATTGTTTTTGTCATAACGGTCTTGCACCATAATAAGATTTAAGTTTGCTTTTTTCCATTGCACTTCATGATTTTTAACTTCTAGTTTTACTTAAATATGATTGGTAAAAGTTCCAACAGGATTAATTTGGATTACATTGGCAACTACTTGACCATTGTTAATCAGATCAGTTTTTAATTTGAAATCATTGATTTCTAGTTTAGGAGCTTTAACTGATGATCTTAGAGAAGGCAAGAATTGATAATCAGATTTCTTAAATTTGTTTTCTATAGGAAGGCCATTTTTGTATACGGTATTAATAGATAATGTTCTAGGATTGTCTAGAATTATAAAATCAGCTATTCTTCCTGGTGCAATACTTCCGCGATCCCATAAGCCCATATGTCTTGCAGGAGTATATGTTGAAATATAAATTGCTTGCTCTGGGGTCATTCCCATATCAATTGCTTTCTTTACTAAAGCATTTAAGTGGCTATGAAGAAGAGTATCAGGCATTGAGTCATCTGTTACAAGAGCAACATGTTCGAAAAAGTCATTTTTAATGATAGTGTCAATTACATCTTGATGCATAGACTTTAGTTGGACTTCTACAAACATTCCATTGCGAACTTTTTCTTCAACTAGTTCGGCAGTTTGTTGAGTATGATCAGTTGTAATGCCAGCATAAATGACCTTTGTTAACTCTTCTCCAGTGTAAGCTGGAACGTGACCTTCAAGTGGCATTGTAGGGTGGATGTTTCTACACGTTTTTATTATTTTCTTGATTAAAGTATTATCAGGGGAAGTCATACCTTTAAAGTTCATTACTTCATCCAAACATATGAAGCGGGGATCCTTTAATAGCTCTTTAACTTCATCGGGACCAATTTGACCACCAGTAGTTTCCATATGTGAATTAGTTGAAGGAACTGATGATGGTATTCCGAAATAGATGTCTATTGGAGAAGGCTGATTAATAAAATTTTTAAGACCTTTTATACCAGCGACGTTAGTAATTTCATGATCATCTGCAATAATTGTCGTTGTACCATATTTTCCAATTGTTTGTCCCATGATTTCTGGTGTTGTCATTGAACTATCAATATGCATATGAGCATCAACAAAGCCAGGAATAAGATATTTGCCTTTCAGATCTATAACTTTTTTAGCTGTAACGTTAGCTAGATTATCGCTAATCCAATAAAATTTATCATCTTTTATAGTTACATCGCTGTGAATGAACTTTTTCAAGAAGACATTGAAAACTTGAGCGTTTTTAATTAATAAATCTACCTGTGTCATGTGTTGCTCCTTATAAATAAAAGAGTTGGTAATTCCAACTCTTTTATAATGTTTGCGTTAAAAACTAATTATTCATTATCTTGTTCCATTGGTTTATCCATTTGGAAATATGGCTGTTAACATAGAAGAAATCAATGGTTTTAGCACGTTTAGCTACGTCACCGTAAGTTTTATTAGCTGCCTCTTTTTTGCTTAAATTAACTTGTTGATTAACAGGAGCGTTATTAAGTGATTTAGTATTAGCAACTTTCTTTTGCACTGATTCGCTTAAACGGTAATTAATATATTGATAAGCTGCATTCGTATTTTTACTATTTTTCAAAATAGAAACATTATCATAGTTAGCATAAGTGCCAGAAGCTGGTACGAAATATTTTAAATCAGGATTAGTTGCTTGAAGCATTCCGACAGCATAGTCACCTACAACTGCAGCACTAATTTCTCCAGTCTTAAACATATTACTTAAATCAGAACTTTGAGTATAAGTTTTTACGATGTTAGGTTTTAATTCCTTCATTGCTTTAAATGCGGCAGTACCATCATCTTTAGTAACTTGGGTACCAGCATGATCTCCGGCAATATATAGCATAGCAGGGCCAAATGTAGTAGTCATATCTGGAACGGATATTTTTTGCTTGAGCTTATCAGACCAAAGATCGTTCCAATCTTTAATGTTTACTTTTTTAGGATTATAAATAATTCCTACACTATTTACTGTATAGGGAACAGTATTGGTTTTCTTAGCTAATTGCTGTTGATCTTTAGATAGATACTTGAAATTTTTGATTTTTGAAAAGTCTAGTTTTTTAAATAATTTCTTTTTTGCTCCTGTAACAGCATTATTTTGAGCGAGTTCAATAACATCGACATTAGAGTTGGGATTATGTTCTATTTGAGTTAGTCGAGTTGAACTGTCTCCAAATTGAGTTGAGACTTTGACGTTATATTTTTTTGAGAAGGGATTTAAAACATCTGAGCGCATTTGCTTAGTAGATAAGCCAAAAGTTGAAACTACCAATTTCTCACTTGATTTTGATGAACAAGCAGAAGTACCGATTGCAACACCAGCAGTAATTAAGATAAGGGACCAAAGATAAAACTTTTTGAATTTCATGATATTCCTTTCTGAAAATAAAATTCAATTATTCTGATAGAGGATGAAGATGTTTAGCTGGGAGAGTGAGAGTTACTGTATCTCCTGAACTGCGCATCTTTGCTCTAGCTTCTTCAACTTGAAAAATTCCTAAATCACTTGTAATTGTGTATTTAAAACTTTGTCCTAGATATTCACGAGATGTAATAGTTCCTAAGAAAGAGTTTTCTGAATGATTATCTTGATCAAGAAGAATATTTTCTGGTCGAATGGTTAAAATTTTGGCATTGCTGTTTGATTCTTTTGTGGTTAGCAAAGTGTTTTTAACTAGAATATGATGGTCGTCGTTTCTTTCATTAGAATTTATAGAAATGAAGTTATCGTAACCTATAAAACGAGCTACATATTCTGTACGAGGGTGATGAAAAATATTTTGCGGAGTATCGTATTGCTCGATGTGACCATCTTTCATAATTAAAACTTTGTCAGAAATTGCGAAACATTCTTGCTGATCATGTGTAACGAAAAGAACAGTCATTTTTAAACGTAATTTTGCATCTAAGTTGCTTAGAGGTTCATCCATCAATAATAATTGTGGATTTGTAACTAAAGCACGTGCTAAAGAAACTCTTTGTTGCTGCCCTCCTGAAAGTTGAGCAGGGTATTTTTCCTTTAATTGATAGAGTCCTGTTGTGTTAAGGATTGAAGTAACTTTATCTTTTATTTCATCTTTAGAGACTTTATGCATTTTTAAACCAAAAGCAACATTATCAAAGACATTTAGATGAGGAAACAGAGCGTAGCTTTGAAAAACCATCCCAAAGTTTCGTTTATAGACTGGAATATTTGTAATTTGTTTACCATTGAGTAAAATTTGTCCCTTACTTTCTGGAATTAAGCCAGCAATAATTCGTAATGTTGTAGTTTTACCACATCCAGATGGTCCTAATATTGAAACTAAATCACCGTCTTTTATATTGAAAGAAATATTTTTTAAAATGTTGTTTTTTCCATCGTATGACTTAACTAAATTTTTAATTTCTAAATTTGCCAAAATAATACCTCTATTTAGTAAGACTATTAATCCCAATTGCTTTTTCGACTAAGACCATCATTAAAGCTGTAAAGATCATTAAAAGAACGGAGATAGCTGAAACTGTTGGATCATAATTGTTTTGCAGATAATTTAAAATTGCTGGCGGAAGCATTGTTAGAGAAGGACCATTCATAAACAATGAAATTGGAATGTTGTTGAATGAGTTAATAAAACACAGCATAAAAGCTGCAATAATACTAGATTTAATATTAGGTAAAACTATTAAGAAAAATCCTTTTCTTGGTGAGCATCCATATATCCAGCCTGCTTCTTCTATGTGTTTATCCATTAATAACATGCTGGCTGTCACTAGGCGAATTACGTAGGGTAAACATAATAAGAAATGACCTATAACTAGACCTATAAAGACTGGGATTCTTAGAGTAACAACTACGGCTTGATATAGGGCAAAACCAATAACAATTTCTGGGATTAATGTAGGGCTGAGGAAAAATGATTGAAACCAAGCGGCATGTTGAATATGAAATCGAGTTAGTGCATAAACAGCTGGAATACCAATTAACAAAGCTAAGCTACTAGCTAAAAGAGCCACTATTAAACTTGATTCAAAACCAGAAATAAAGTCAGGTTGCTGAAAAATATTCGCATACCAATTAAAAGTGAAACCTTTTATAGGTAAAGAAATTGAACTCTCAGTATTAAATGACGTAATAATAACTAAAATTAAAGGAATCAGTAATAACGCTAATATGATAAGTGAAATAGCAGTTAAAACTTTATTTTTTCGATCAAGCACGGCTAGGTCTCCTATCTAAAAAGTAATTTATTTTTTTCATAATCCACATAGATAGTGCAGAAATAATAATTAAAATTAGAGCAATTACGCTAGCTTTTTGCCAATTACCTAAAGTCATTGCTTGTTGGTAAATTAACGTAGACATAACCAAATGACGATTTCCTCCCAAAATTTGAGGAGTAGTATAAGCTGTCATTGTTCCTGCAAAAACCAAAATGCAGCCTGTGAAGATTCCTGTCGTTAACTGAGGGATTATTATTTTAAACAAAGTTTGTAATGGAGTAGAGCCAAGTACAGCAGCAGCTTCTTCCACTTCTAGATTGAGTTCAGAAATATTACTAGTTAATGTGATGATCATAATTGGTAAAAATAGATAAATGGATCCGATTATGATTGCTAGATTGGTATAAAGCAGTGACAAGGGATGATTAATTAAATGCAAATTTAATAAAAATTTGTTTACTATGCCATCTCGTCCTAGGATGATAATCCAAGCGAAGTTTCTGACAACTGCGTTAGTTAACATTGGAAATAAGATTAGGATCATTAAAATTTGTTTAATGGATTTTTTCTGACGAGCAATCCATAGAGAAATGGGTAACCCTAAAATTAAGACAAGGATAACTGTTACGATAGCTATAAAAAATGTTCTTCCAATTATTTGCCAATTATAAGTATTCCTTAGGAATGTAGAATATAGTCCCCAGAAACCATATCTAGTTTGAAATGTAGGAATAATGATTTGAATAATGGGAAAAAGTGCGAATAATAAAACTCCCATAAAAGCTGGAAGAAGTAACCAAATGACTGATTTTCGATTCATTTTTAACCTCCGATTTGTCTATTAGCTTAAATGATTGTAAGTCTAAAGTCAATGATAAATACGAATATTATTAAACATATGCTTGTCTAAAGATTGCATTTATGCATAAATAAAGCTGATAAAAATTTTTAATAATGAATCAGATAAATAAAAACACGAACATTAAAAAAGAAATAATGTTTTTGTAAGATATAGCATTACTATAAATAATTGGATATAAAAAAACTGATATACCGGCGTTGTGATTATAACGTCTGCATATCAGTGCTGATTTTTTATTTTAGATTTTAATTTTGAAAATTATACACAAAAATATAAACGCATTAGTTTTTATGCGAATCATACATAGCAATAATTTTTCCTAATTTTTCATTGGGAATCAGTTTCAAATTTCTAACAAATTCTGTAGCTTGTTCCAAAGTACTGCCATTATTCAGTTGATTTTCGAGAATAATTTTGGCAGAATCTATTTTTCCTTGCTCTAATCCCTGTTTAATACCGTGCTGCATTCCTTGCTCATAGCCTGCTTTTCCTGCAGCTTGTTCTCGTTCTAGCATCCTTGTTTCGTAAAGCATGATTTTTTCCCTCATTTCTGGATCTTCATTGATTTCCTTGATTCTTCTTTGCGCATAATCGAAATGTTTATTTAATTTAACTGGCTCATTATTCATCAGTTTAGCTAGAGCTTTTAATTCTTCGCTTTGACCTTCAGCTGAAACTTGTGAATTAATGATAATCTTTGTCACGCCATCTTGCGATTGCTTTGATCTATCTTGATCAGAATAAGTATGGTACGACTCATAAAATTTATCATCTTTCTTGGGTTTGAAATTACAGAGAAAAATAATGAAGGCGTCTTTCAAATTTCGATAGGTCTTTCCTTTATTTAAAGTATAGCGTAGATCAAGTCTTGAAAGATAGTAGCGCATGCGTCTACCAATATCATCCTGATCCGTTGTTTGCATTTCTATATTAAACACGCGTCCTTCATGGTCTGTGACTAAAACATCAAGTCTAACTTCTTTAGCTTCGTTCTTACGTTCAGAATTATTAATCTCAACTTGCTTATCTAACCAATCAATCTTCTTGATCTTTAGATCTGGAATGATGATTTCAAGCAAATATTTACAAAAATCCTTGTTTTCCATCACCATCCCAAACACTTTATCTTCTGTGAACCCAAACCATGGTTCAATCTTTTTAACCATATGAGCAGTCCTCTCTAAAGATATTTGAGGAAGTAATCCCATATGTTTATTACGCAAAGTGGTAAGATTTTTTATAATTAATTTAAAATTTATTCTAGCTAAAAAAGCATATCCCAATATAAAATCAGAATATACTTTTTCACTCTAATTAATAATGTACTTTAACAAATAATTATTAGGGCCTTTAATCTTCTTCAGCCTTAAAACCATTGGCTAGGTTAGGTTTTCTTCTACCAATTAGCCAAACAATCAGTAGACTAAATATACCTTCAACAGCAATGTAGATTCCACGTCCAGATAAGTGCTTTAATCCTCCTAGGTAAATTCCGAAGATAATTGAACACATAGTGATTGCAATCATTGAAATCCATTGAACCTTATCAAAAGCAATACCGTATTCAACTTCTCGGTGTCTGATTCCAGGCAGAATTGCACCTAAACCAATTAAGACGATTACAGCAACAATATTAATAATTAATTCATACCACCAAATACTGCTTCCTTCTGGTACATCTTGTGGCGTAATTCCCATAATCGTGGCTATAGCAGTAACAAGAAGGAGAATTAATCCAACAGCATAGGCAATTTTGTCGTTTTTAATAAAGACATATTTTGAAGGGAATTTTTTCGAATCTTTTCTAACCCGCATAAATGAGTAGAAGATCCAGCAGGTAACACCTGGTGAAACGATTGCGTTTAAGTTAAGCAACCAGTTAAAAATATCGTTCATGTCAGGCAAAAAGATACCTAAGATCATAATGAATGATGACAAAGCTACAGTTAATATATATCCATTAATTGGTAAGCCATTCTTATCCTTTTTTCTAAGGAACTTAGGCATATAGCGACTACCAGTATCGGAAATTAACATTCTAGTCATTGCATCAAGTAAAACTGCTAGCAACGCACAGTTAAAGAAGAAAGATGTCCAAGCCCAGAGATAAAGAAGGAAATTGCCCCAACCATATTGGTGACCAATCATCTTAAAGGCATAGTAAGCACCGTTCATTTTTAAGTCGTTTGGCATATGATTAGCGTTAAAGTAGATTCCTAGAGCAAATGAGCCTAAAATTGTTAAAAATGCAGTCATTGCTGCTAATGCAATCATTGCCTTAGGGAAGTCATATTGTGGCTTTTTCATTTTGGTTACATAAGGAGCCACTAGTTCAGCACCGTTCATTGCATAGATTAACATGGCAATCGTTGAGAAATAGTGCCAGTCAAATTTAGGAAAAATATCTTTCCAAGTAAAATTGGTTGTCGCCATATGACCGCCTGATTTTGCCAAGCCTACAAAGGCAAGAACAACAAAAAGAATGGTCATAATTACCATTAACCCACCACCAATTGTTGACAAGAATTCCATTGAATTTGAAAAATGGTGTTCAATAATAATGAATACAATAAAAGTTACAAAAGTTAATAGGGCAAATAAAGAATTGGGGATTTGATCTTGAAATTTTTCTGATCCAGTAAGGGCCCAACCTAAGTCAACGATAACTTCATTAGCTGAATCAACAGCATAAGGAATTGAAGCAGCCCAATAAGTCCAAGCAGTGAAATATCCTAAGAATTCACCATCAGTTCCGCGTACCCAGGAAGAAAGCCCTCCACCCTCTGTACTAAAGGCAGAGCCTAATTGGCCAACCATTAAAGAGTAAGGAATGACATAGAATAAAACCATTACAATCCATGAGAATATGACAGCCATTCCTTGGTTTTGAAAATTGAACATGATATCGTCTAAACCAATAACAGTACAGAGCGCCATCAAAAATAAAGTCTGCCAAGAAATAAATTTCTTATCTGGGTTTAATGCATTTAATTCATCCACGTTTAAATTTTCTCTCTTTTCTAGTAATAATTATTTATGCGTTATTACTAGGATTAACTCGGTGACTTATTTTTAAATTTAATATTCATAAATCTAAAATCGATCCTTATATATTTTTTCTTTATCTAGTATAGATTAAAATTGTCGTTAAAAATAGCACCTCTCAAGTTTATGAGGGATGCTATTTTTGTTATTTGGCAAGATTTCTAACAACATTAAGATTAAACAAAATTAAATTTAAGACTACGATTGCTGCAGTGACAATAAGTACCATGCTGTAGCTGGAAATTCCAGCGATAAAGGAACCAAGAAGAGGACCGACAATATTTCCAATATACATTGCACTTTGATTCCATGAGAAAATTCGACCGGTTACTGCTGCCGGGGAATTTTTAGTAAGCAAGGTTTGTACTTGAGGGAAAAGGCAAGCATCAGTAAAGCCAACTAAAAATCTTAAAATACCTAACTGAACTGTATTGTGAACAAAAGCAGTTAAAAAGAAGAGAATTGTCGCTCCGATAAAACCACCAATAATAATCTTGTGTGTACCAATTCTGTCGCCTAACGCTCCAAAACGAGAAGCAGCTAAGAAAGTAGCAATTCCCGGAAGAGCCGCAATAATTCCTGAAACAAAGACGACATTGCCATTTCCGTTCATTAATTGCTTAACATAAAGTGAAACAATCGGATTAATTGAATTATTGGCAGCCTGGATAATTAAGGTTGTTAAGAGCAAACCAAAGATTAAGGCAGGAGAGCGAAGAGTTGCAATGACGCCGCTTGCTTTATCAAGTTTCTTTTCAGTAATGGGCTTAAAGCCTTCTTCATGAACAAAGAATAATGAAAGAAGGAAAGAGATTAACAATAAACCGCCCGTGATAAAGAAAGTAACACGGTAACTAAAGGCAGAAGCTAGTGCACCTCCTAAAAATGGTCCCAGCAAGTTGCCGGCAGTAAAAGATGAAGCCATGGTTCCTAAAGCTTGACCAGATTTTTCCTTTGGCGTTTCTGTAGCAATTAGAGCATTTGAATTTGATACAAAACCCGCAAAAACTCCTTGTAGAATTCTTAGGAAAAATAGTTGCCAGACGTTAGTAACTAGTCCCATGCTTCCAAGAACAATTGCCATTCCTAGAGAAGCTCGCAAGATCATTAGTTTTCTACCTTTTTTGTCAGCTAATTTTCCCCACCAAGGCGAGATAATAGCGGAAACAAAGTATACTCCTGAAAAAATGAAGCCAGACCAGAAGTTTAATTGCTGGTGAGTAAAATGACCAAGAGTATCAATATACAGAGGCAAAAAAGGCATGATTTCTGAAAAAGCGATTCCCGCAATAAAAACGGCAATTGAAAGGACATAAAGGTTCTTTTTCCAAATAGGTTTATCAGATTTTTTTGTCATCCTATTCCTCCAACTTTTTAAAGTTTACGGTCTTATTTTTCAAGGAGATCTTTCCTACTTCAAATCCATAATCTTTGAGTTCTTTTTTATAAGTCAGAAAAGAATGGTCGATTGGCAGACCAGCAATCTCTTGAATTTGATCAAAGGATAACTGGAAATCACTATTTTTATTGTTTTTAATATATTCCCATAAGGGATTAAACTTACTCATCATTATGCCTTCTTTGAACTTGTTTTTTTAAATTATTTGATATTTCTTCTAGTTTAGTTAAAGTGTCAGAATTTACCGTGCCGACTAATTGATTAACTTCTTCAAAAGCTTGATTAACTTGATCAAGAACATCTTTGCCAGCTGGTAAAAGAAATAATTGCTTCTTTAAACCGTTCTTGGGATCAGGACGGCGTTCAATCATCTGCTTTTTTTCTAATAATTTAACTACATTGGTAAAGCTAGCAGGTTGATAAAAGAGATATTCAGCAACTTCTTTTTGGATACACCCGGGATGTTTTTGAATATAACGTAAGGCATGAGCATGCGTCATTCTTAAGTTAATTGAACTCAATCTTTGATTAATTAAAAGATTCTCTAGTTTACCAATATGATATAGAAGATTGGCTAGTGGTCGTTTTCTCATAGAATTCCTTCTTAAAAAGTTGTAATTACAACTAATGTCAAAAATAATTATAACGTAATTAATTGTAATTACAACTAGTCATTGATTAATTACTTGGATTAGTGACTTGTGAGAAATCATATTTACGATATTTTAAAGCAGCTTTTCGATCCTTAAAAATAGCACTGTGAATATCACCTGATGAATATGCTAAGTAGAGGCAGCGATGCCCTTTAAAAGTACCTGTAATATAAATAATATCAACAGTATCTAAGAAGCCACGTGCTCGTAACCACTGAGAGCCGTTTTTGTCTTCAAAAGATACCATTGTTGCGTTTCCAGCATAGGTTTTATTGTCTTTTTCAGAACGATGGCTCAAATTTAAGTTGGGATCTGTTTTTTGATAAACCACAGAATCCATGATTGTATGTTTGGTAATGATAAATTTTCGAGCCTGTGTGCTATAGATATCAGTTTGGTACCAAGTACCTTGAAAGTTGTCTGGAATTGTAGCCAGTTTAAAGCCTGGATATTTTTTATTTAAGTTTGGTTTAGGCGTGGCTGTTTTGCTCCTCTTTGAAGTAGTGATTGAAGATTGTGAACTGGAAGATTTATTTTCGGTATTATTAGACGAAGTATTGCTGCAAGCAGTGAGCAATATGGTTGAAAAAAGTACTAGGACTAGCTTTTTCATGTTTTTTACTTCCTTAAGATATGAATTTTTGCTATAAGTATAACAAAAGATAGGAAAATCTATGATATTTTTTAACCGTAAAACAAAAAGCAGACATCTGGGGGAATAGAAGTCTGCTTTTTTAATGTCGTATGTTATTCTGGGAGAATAAGTAAGGTGTAGAAGTTCCCTTACTTGTCTAATAGAATACCTTTAATTTTTTAAATAAAGCTAGGCATAAGATTTAAAATTTGCAAAGAATTTCTTTAAAAAGTTTAAAGAAGTAAAATATAATTAAAACAAAAGTATTTGCGAGAGGAAAAATCATGAAAAAAGAACAAGAAATTGAGATGCTAAAAGAATTCTCTGATGCAAATTCAACCTCTGGATTTGAAGAAGAATTTGTAAAATTATTTTCGACTTATGCTAAAAATACAGCAGATATTACAGTTGATGGCATGCTTAATGTGTATGCTGCAAAGAAGGAAAATAAGGGAGATCGTCCTGTAATTCAGATGGATGCACACTCAGATGCAGTGGGCTTCATCACTCAAGCGGTTAGACCAAATGGTTTAATAAAATTCGTGCCACTTGGTGGCTGGGTAAAATATAATATTCCTGCATTAAAAGTAAAAATTAGGAATCGTGATGGTGAGTATATTCCAGGTGTAGTTGCAACTAAGCCACCACATTTTATGACTGCAGCTGAAAGAAATTCGATTCCAGAAGTAGCTGACATGTCAATTGATGTTGGCTCATCAAGCAGAGAAGAAACAATAAAAGACTATAAGATCGATACCGGTTGTCCAATTTTTGTTGATGTGAAGTGTGAATATCATGAAAAATCAGGTCTTTTCTTTGGAAAAGATTTCGATGATCGATTTGGTGCTGGTGCAATGGTCGATGTTTTAGATAATTTAAAAGGTGAAGAAACTGATTTTGATGTTGTGGCTGCTTTATCAAGTCAAGAAGAAGTTGGTCTTCGCGGAGCTTATGTAACTGGTAGAAAGATTAAGCCAGACTTATGTATTGTTCTAGAAAGTTGCCCAGCCGATGACACTTTTGAACCGGAATGGTTATCTCAAACAGGTCTAAAGCGTGGACCGATGTTGAGAGACATGGATACTACATTTTTACCAAATCCTAAATTCCAGCAATATGCTTGTGATTTAGCAGATAAAAATGGCATTCCATATACCCGCTCAGTGAGAACAGGTGGAGGACAAGATGGAGCTGCTATTTATTATGAATATGGTGCTCCAACAATAGTAATTGGTATTCCAGTACGTTATGAACATTCTCCATACTGTTTCTCTGCCTATAAAGATTTTAAAGCATCAGTTGATTTAGCAACTGCCATTATTCGTGATATGACGCAGGAAAAGTTAGATAGTTTTAAGGTGATTTAATGGACTGGAAAAGTTTCTTTAGAAAAATGACAATTATCATTTGGATGCTATGTTTGATTAATTTGTTGGTGCTAATAGTTCGCTATACTGCAAGTGATATTGGGATGTTCTTTTCGTGGGATTATCCGCTAATATGGGCCTTTATACTGGGATGTATTTTTTGTGTTTTGGCAATTTTTTGGCCCAAGAAAAATAAATAAAGGTATGAAAAAAGTGAAGGTACATTGAAGTACCTTCACTTTTTGTGTGATCTGATTTTATTCTACGCGTGCAATTTCAGATCTGACTTTAATGTTGTTTCCAGCAATACTTGGTTTTTGTCCATGCAAATTGAACTCTACCTTAGTTTCAGGTCTAAATAGCAGGACATGTGTTGATCCACCAAAGTGGAACATTCCTAATTGATCTCCCTTGTTAACGTGTTGACCAACGCTTACTGTGATTTCATTGCTTGAAACTTCAGACATTCCTACAGCAACAAAAGCCATGAGACCAATCTTAGGATTATCAGCTTTAATAAAAATAACTGCTCTAGTTGCGGTGGAAGTAAGAAAGGCTTGAGAATCATTAGCAGCTACTGGATCGGCACCTCTTGGATTTTCAAAACCTTGATATAGGCTTTCTGCATAATACGTTCCAGGTAAATTGTAAGCTTTTACTACAATACCAGACACAGGACTATTCCATCTATGGTAGCTTAAAGCGCTTAGGAAAGCTTGATATAACGTTCCACCTTCAAACTTAGATGCCCACGGATCGCCGTCAAGTAAGTCAACTAAGGAATAAGGTTGTCCCTTAATCCAGAATTTAGCCTTTAATGGAACATCGTGTGCAATTCTAAATGGCGCGGATTCGCAAGCATTGGCGATAGAGTTGGGATCGTCACGATTTTGTACAGGACGAATACCCGGATTAAAGGTTCTAGTGAAAAATTTATCCCAAGAGGTAAAGCCTAAGTGTTTAGTTCTATCTTCAGAGGGACAGTTAAATAAATTAAAGAAATCATCTCCATATGCGACTTTAGACATTTCATTTAATGCGTAGTCGCTAAGCCAGCCATTTTCGGATGTATTGAGGACATAAGTTGAGTCTGAAGTTTGAAGAAATTTACCCCAATAATCTAGGATGTTTTTCAAGCAAGCATTAACTTTAGGATTATTGAAAAATACATATCCAGCTTTTGTAGCCATTGGATAATCAAAAATCGCATTAATAGGTGTACCTACTAATCCAGTTTTATTAAATTCTGGGGCTCTTTGAATAATTCGGTTAAGCATCAAAAGCATTTGCTGATAATTTCGTACTTGTGGTGTTCCAGCAGGAGTATCAACGTCTTTTTCTGGAATCTCATCAAACATTAATTGGGTAATGTTATAAATATAGCGATCAGATTCAATTAAGTGTTTAAGTGCTTGGACTGGTGGCAATAAGTATTGGTTTTCTTCATTTTCAGCTTCTTTTAAGACCTTACCAAGCCATTGATTAAAGAATTTTTGATCTGTTGGTAGCCACTTACCAACGTTATATGGAATTGTTTTTGCCATAATTTTGCACCTCTATAAAAATACCTTTTCAAATTAAAAGTAAGGCTAGTTGATGTCTAAGTCAAAAAAAGCGCATTAAAAAAGATGGTTTTAAACGCCATCTTTTTTGCATACATTTAATTTAAAAACTATTTCTTAATCTTTTGCAGCGTCACCTACGATTGAATCATTAGAATTCTCTTCACTACCACCTTCGGCTTTAAGAGCTTGCTTATCCAAAGCTCTGAAGAATGGCCAGTAGCAAACAACAGCAAAGGCTAAACAAATTGCTTGCCAAACAACTGCTTTCCAGTCACCACCGGTGATTAAGAATCCGTTTAAGAAAATAGGAGTAGTCCAAGGAACACTGGCAATTACCATGTGGATAACGCCAAATTTAATTAAGAAGTATGAAATTCCTTGTAGAATCATAGGGACTAAGATAAATGGAATTGAAAGCATTGGGTTCAATACAACTGGTAAACCAAACATAATAGGTTCAGAAATTTGGAAGATACATGGAACAAATCCTAAATGAGCTAATTGCTTATAGCGTTTACTCTTAGCAAACATCATACAAATAACTAATCCTAAGATAGCACCAGTACCACCCATGTTCATACCGAAGTTTAAGAAACCATCAGCAGTAATGTGAGTAGCAGATGCTCCGTTCATAGCTTTATGCATATTGTCCATTAAAAATGCACCATAAACAGGACCAGAAATAGCACCGACGGTGTTGTTTCCGTGAATACCAATAGTCCAAGCAAATAAAGTAAAGAATAGTAGAATTTCCATTCCCCAGAAACTGCCAAGACCAGCAGTAAGTGGTGAAAAGATCCAAGTAATAAAGGCATTGATGTCTAAGTGAAGTAAACATCTTAAAACCCAAGCAAGACCTAAGATTACGATAGCTGGAATTAAAGAAACGAAAGAACTTGCTACTGCAGGTGGAACAGATTCAGGTAATTTGATAACAATCTTATGTTTAATGAAGAAATCATAAATTGTTCCTGATAAAAGGGCAATAACGATAGCAGTAAACATACTAGTTGAGCCTAAATTAGCTGGATCAAGAACCATCTTGTCATTTAATTCACAGATAATAAAAGCAATGGCACCGATCACAGATGCGGATAATTTATCAATTTTATTTTCTCGAGCTAAAGTATATGAAATACCAATTGCAACAATTAAACCGATCATTCCAGTTGTCATGTTAATTGGAGCATTCAAAATTGGAAGGTAAGGCTTAATAATATTGTTCCATCCATTAATAGGCAGGTTGGCAATAATCATAAAGATTGAACCAAAGATGGTGAATGGAACCGAGATAATCATACCGTCTCTTAAGACGATCATATATTTATTATTGCCAAATTTTCCTAGAGCTGGCAGGACTTTTGACCTGATAAGGGTCATGAACTTACTGTTTTGCATGAGTTAGACCTCCGAAAAAAAGATAACCAGTAATTATTTAAGTAAGTAAAGTTAATTAACTAACTATCTAAAATGTAAGCCCTTTCCACGAAAATGTCAACAATTAATTTCTGAAATTATAAAAAAAGGCTTATGTCTAAGGAATTAGACGTAAGCGCTTGGTACCAAGATGAAAGACTTGGCGCATTAAGAATGAATAACTTCCTAGCAAAGGAGCAAAGGTAGATTGTCGTGAGATTTCTAACTTAGTATCTGTTTTTTGCAAAATAGGAAGATGGTTGCGAAGCTGTATTAATAAAAGTGGCAAATTTTCAATTAATGTTGAATCGAGAAAAATAATTTTAGGAGAATAACTAGCAATTAAGTTATTTAGTACAAGCGAAAGACCATTAATAAATTGATTAATTGAAGCAACAACTTGGTCATTTCCTTGAACATATAATTTTGCTACTTGTTGCAAGGAAAGATTATTTAACCCTTTATCCTTATATACTTCTTTTAAGATAGCGTCTTGGGAACAATAAGAAATAGGATTAATTTCAATTACCTTGTCATCTGTTTGAAGTAAAAACTTCATATCTTCAATATTGCCCGCTGCAGCTTGATTGCCGAGATAAAGATTTTCATCAATTATTACTCCAGCATCAATAGATTCATTGATAGTAAGTGAAATCAAATTTTTAATTTCATTATTTGAAGAAAAATCTCTTTGAAAAATTGCAGCCGCATTAGCACTATTGAGTAAAACTACAGGTACTCCGAATTCTGCTTCTAGAACTTGGGGTAGATCAATATCTCTTAAAATTGGCTTTTGTGCAGCATTATCTAAGACGCGACAATGAACAGCAAGAGAAATACCTAAAAGGTGATGGACAGTATCTTTTAACGCAAAATTACTTATCTTTTTCTTGATAGTCTGATAAATTTGGCCATCTGTTTTATCAATAATTGATATTTCTTCGAATCTTGCAATTTGGCCGTTAGCCCAAGTGGACATGATATTTACGTAGTCTTTGCCAATTTCGATGTTGATGAAATAGCCAAAGCTTTTATTAAATTCAATTAGTTTCGGTTTGCGACCGCCATTTTTAGTACTTGCTCCTTCGCCAATTTCTACTACATATTGCTGTGAGAGTAAGTCTTCAAGAATGCTCGAGATAGTTACCTTATTAATCGAAAGATCACGAGAAATCTTACTTCTTGATATGGGACCGTAATTAATGACATGCCTAATTACAGAGCGTTCATTATTCAGACGCATAGTATGCTTATTGATAAACATGGGCCAAACTCCTTTGCGAATATATGTACTATTATACAAGTTTTATTCATTGAAAGTGTTTACATTATTTAATAATTAGTTTATGCTTTATTTGTAACGTAAGTAAAGATAATTAACTAACCTGAAAAGGAGAAAGCATTATGGCAATCTTAACACTCGACATAGGTCAGAGATTTATACGTTATGGTTTCTTTGATGAAAACGGAAATTTAACTGAAAAAGGTCAATATCAAGTTCCTAAAAATTCAGCCAAGGATTTTTATAATTCTATTGCTGATTTAGTGGATGAGAGTGACATGAAGATTAAAGCAATTAGCATTAGTTTTCCCGGTTTTATCAATGTAAAGGATAAAATTGCTATTCGTGCAGGTTCTTTAAGATTTTTAGACGGACATAATATTAGCGAAGATTTACATCAGTATATCGATCAAAAGATTGAAATTTTTATTGAGAATAATTCTAATTGTGCTGCAATTGCAGAAAAATTAAATGGCAATGCTCAAGACGTTGAAGATTTTGTAGTTATCACCTTAGGACATGGTGTAGGCGGCGGAATATTTGTTAATAATAAGTTGTTACGTGGCCCCGGCTATTCTGCAGGCGAATTTGGAATGATGATTACAGATTATTCAGCTCATCAGTTTATGACGGCACATGAATTGGCATCTACATCAGCTTTAATCAGCGATTACGCAACCATGCGAGGAATACCTAGTGAATTGGTGGAAGAATATCAAATCATGGCTGAACTTGATAATCCAAAAGTTCGAGAAGTAGTTGAAAAGTGGGCAAGCTATGTAGCAATTTGTATTTTTAATTTAGCTTGTACTTTGAATCCACAGCGATTTTTAATTGGTGGAGCATTAAGTCAGAATAATGAATTAATTCCAATTCTAAAAAGTAGATTGGCACAAATTCCAAATTGGTCAGATTTTGAAACAGAAATTCAATCTTGTCGTTTCTATAATGATGCAAGTCTATATGGAGCCTACTGGGCATATATAGGAAGTAAGAAAGATGTATCATAAGCAATTAGACGATTTTCCAAAAGATTTTTTATGGGGTGCGAGTTCAGCTGCGTATCAGATTGAAGGAGCGGCTAGAGAGGATGGAAAAGGACCATCTATCTGGGATAAATATGCACATCAAGCCGGTAATACTTTTAAAGGTACAACTGGTGATATTGCAGTTGATCATTATCATCGCTATAAAGAAGACATTAAATTAATGGCTAAGCAAGGACTGAAGGCTTATCGTTTTTCTGTTTCTTGGAGTCGAATTTTACCCGATGGAGAAGGAAAAGTTAACCAAGCAGGAGTTAATTTTTATCATCATCTAATTAAAGAATTGAGAAAAAACGAAATAGAACCGGTGCTTACAATGTATCACTGGGATTTACCCCTAGCTTTACAAGAGAAATATCAGGGATGGGAATCTAAAAAAACGATTGCTGCTTTTGTAAACTATGCAAAATTATTATTTAAAGAGTTTGGCAGTGAGGTTAAATATTGGGTAACAATCAATGAGCAAAATGTTTTTACTTCAATGGGATACCGTTGGGGAACTCATCCGCCGAAGAAGCAGAATGTAAAAGCGATGTTTTTAGCCGACCATTATGTAAATTTGGCTAATGCATTAGCAACTATTGAATTTCATCAAATGGTTCCAACTGGTAAGATTGGTCCTAGCTTTGGTTATGGTCCCGTTTATCCTAAGACTAATAATCCTGAGGACGTTTTAGCAGCCTTAAACGCTGATGATTTTAATAATAATTGGTGGCTAGACGTTTATTGCCGAGGAAAATATCCATTTTTTACTAAAAAACAACTAGAAAATCTTGGCTTAATGCCCGAGGTGACTAAAAAAGAACAAGCAATTCTAGAAAATCCTCAGGCGCATCCAGATTTTTTAGGTATCAACTATTATCATGGTGGAACAGTTCAAGAAAATAGATTGCAGAAACCTGCTGCAAAGAATAAAGAAAAGCAATTTAACCAAGTTGATCCATATTTAATGCAACCTAAGGGCGATCAAGTTAAGAATCCAGAAGTACCTATGTTTAATAGTGTTGAGAATGATTACGTAGATAAGACAAAGTGGGGTTGGGAAATTGATCCAACTGGCTTAAGAATTGCCTTAAGACAAGTTTATGAAAAATATCAACTACCAATTATGATTACTGAAAACGGTCTTGGTGCTAAAGACATTGTTCAAGATGGAAAAGTTAATGATCAATATAGGATTAACTATTTAGCAGATCATATTATGGCAATGAAAGAAGCTATTAGCGATGGGGTTGATTTAATTGGTTACTGTGCATGGTCTTTCACGGATTTACTTAGCTGGTTGAATGGTTATTCTAAACGTTATGGCTTTGTTTATATCGATCAAGATGACACACAAAACGGAACATTGAAAAGAATTCCGAAGAAGAGCTATAGCTGGTATCAACAGATAATTTTAACTAATGGTAATAAACTTAGTTTGCTAAAGCATGGAGAATAAAGATGAAATATTTAAATGGAAATTGGTTAGTTAAAGATGGCTTTTCGATTGATTATGGACAATGTATTTATGATAGTCGAATTGAGGATAACAAGTTAACTCTTTGGGTGCCGTTTAAAGAAATTACAGATCCTGGAATGACGTTAGACGATGGAATGATAACTTTAGAAATTTCATCTCCAAGAGAAAACATAATTAATACTAAAATTATTAATTATCGTGGTAGTGTCGATCATGGACCTAATTTTAAATTAAGCCAGAATCAAAATATTTCCCCGGAAATAAAAGAAACAGTCGATAAATTTATTTTTAAATCTGGAAAGACAAAGCTTGAGATAAGTAAGGGTAGTCAAATTCTTTTTCATTATTTTTATGAGAATGAGTTAAAAGCCGAAGTTGCTGCACGTTCAATTGCCAGAATTTTTGATCCAGATGGTAAGGTGCATATGTCTAATTCCTTTGTACTTGAACCTGGTGAGAAAATCTACGGTTTAGGCGAACGCTTTTCTAATTTTGTTAAAAATGGACAAGAGATAGAGATGTGGAATGCTGACGGTGGAACAGAGACTATGCAGTCATATAAGAATATTCCGCTTTATCTATCTAATCGCAAATATGGAATTTTTGTTGATTCAAGTGAGAAAGTATCCTACGAAATTGCTTCTCAGCAAGTCGATCGAGTAGAGTTTTCTGTTCCAGATCAGACTCTGTCTTATTACTTTATTGGTGGAAGTGACAACAAAGAAGTCTTAGATCATTACACGGCTTTAACTGGAAGACCACCTTTATTGCCAGCTTGGAGTTATGGCTTGTGGTTAACTACATCGTTTACGACTAAATATGATGAACATACTGTCATGAGCTTTATTAATGGAATGATAGAAAGAAAGATTCCATTATCAGTTTTTCATTTTGACTGTTGCTGGATGAAGCCAACAGAATGGTGCAATTTTGAATGGGATCCAGATATTTTCCCTGATCCGGAAGAATTGCTTGAAAAGATTCACGATAAAGGAATAAAAATTTGTGTTTGGATTAATCCTTATATTGCGCAAAAATCCCGTTTGTTTGATGAAGGAATGAAAAATGGCTACTTTATTAAGAAAACTAATGGAGATGTTTGGCAATGGGATAAGTGGCAAGCCGGTATGGCAATTGTAGATTTTACTAATCCCGATGCGGTTAGCTGGTATCAAGGTTACTTAAAAGAACTTCTTAGACAAGGTGTTGATGTTTTTAAGACTGACTTTGGTGAAAGAATCCCAAGTAAAGGAGTTAAGTTTTTTGATGGGTCAGATCCTAAAAAGATGCACAACTATTACACTCTTTTGTATAACAAGGTTGTAACGGAGGCTATTGCTGATGTAAAAGGTAAAAAAGAAGCATTGGTATTTGCAAGATCAGCTACTGTTGGAAGTCAGTGCTATCCGGTTCATTGGGGCGGAGATTCTTCATCTAATTATTCTTCAATGGCTGAAACTTTGCGTAGCGGTTTGTCATTTGGAATGAGTGGCTTTGGCTATTGGTCACACGATATTTCAGGATTTGAAGCTAGTGCTACACCTGATTTATACAGAAGATGGACGCAGTTTGGTTTGTTGAGTTCACATTCGCGCTATCATGGCTCAACTACCTATAAGGTTCCATGGCTATATGGAGAAAAGTCAGTTGAAAATACTAAGAAATATACAAATCTGAAGTTAAAGTTATTGCCATATTTGATGGCCATGTCGAATGAAGCACATTATCATGGCACACCAATTTTAAGATCAATGGTTTTAGAATTCCCTGATGATCCTGGCTGTGAAGATTTAGACATGCAATATATGCTTGGAAGTAATTTATTAGTAGCTCCAATTTTTAATGATCAAGGCTTAGCTACTTTTTATGTTCCTGAAGACGAAGGTAAGTGGATTAGTATCTTAACTGGAAAAGCTTATGAAGGTGGTAGATGGTATAAAGAGAAGTTTGATGACTTTACTTTACCTCTCTTAGCTCGCCCTAATTCAGTAATTATTACTGGCCGCTATAACGATGAAACAATGTGTGACTATACTGATCATCCAATAGTCAATGTATATGAAATGAAAGACGGTAAGATTTCTACAATTATCACTGATAACTATGGTGAAAAGCTTGGAACAATTGTTGTTGAAAAGAAGGATGGCAAGATTAAAGCATATAGTGATGTAGTGAAAAATTTTGATTTAATCATTCATGATGCAGGAAAAGAAGATCAAAAGTTAAGTACAAATGACGGACAAATTAAGAATTAAAAGCAGTATGATTATCTTAAAGGAATAGCTACGTTTTCTGAAATTGCAGATAGAAAGAAACAAGGAATAAAGTCATGAAACGTATCTTAAATACTAACGAATTTCTACATGGCGGTGATTATAATCCTGAGCAGTGGTGGGATGAACCGGATGTGATCAATCAAGATTTTGCACTGTTTAAGCAAGCAAAGATAAATACAGTGACGGTAGGAATTTTTTCGTGGGCAAAATTAGAACCAGAAGAAGGTAATTATGATTTTTCTTGGCTAGATAGTATTTTTGACCGAGTTGAGGAGATGAATGGTCATGTTGTTCTTGCTACGCCTAGTGGCGCAAGACCTGCATGGCTTGCACAAAAATATCCTGAAGTTCTTCGAACAGATAATCTAGGAAATAAGCGTGGTTTTGGTGGTCGTCATAACCATTGTTTGACCTCACCTATTTATCGTGAAAAAGTGCGAGAGATTAATACGAAATTAGCGGAGCATTTTGGTCAAAGAAAGAGTCTAGTGCTTTGGCATATTTCTAATGAATATTCAGGCGAATGCTACTGCGAGTTATGCAAAAATGCTTTTAGAGAGTGGTTAAAAAATAAATATGGAAATTTAGATAATCTCAATCATGCTTGGTGGAATACTTTCTGGAGTCATACTTATAACGATTGGTCGCAGGTTAATCCACCAAGTCCTTTAAGTGAGATGGGTAATAAAGGGATGAATCTGGATTGGAAGAGATTTATTACTGATCAAACAATTTCGTTTATTGATAATGAAACTGCACCCTTGAAAAAGATAACGCCGAATATTCCAGTTACTACGAATATGATGGCTGGTAATCCATTAATGGATCCATTTGCTGGTTTTGATTATCAAAAAGTTGCGAAGCATTTAGATTTTATTTCTTGGGATTCTTACCCTGCATGGGGAAATGATAATCAAACTACAGCAGAACTTGGAAGAAATGTTGGTCTAATTCATGATTTCTTTAGAAGTTTGAAACATCAAAACTTTTTAGTTATGGAAAATACACCTTCCCGTGTTAATTGGCATAGTGTTGACCGAGCAAAGAGACCGGGAATGCATGAATTAGCTAGTTTACAAGATGTTGCTCGTGGTAGTCAGGGAGTATTATATTTTCAACTGCGAGCTTCTCAAGGATCATCGGAAATGTTTCATGGTGCTGTGATTGAACATCGCCATCCTGAGCAAACGCGTGCTTTTAAAGATGTCACTAAGGTAGGCAAAGACTTAGAAAAAATTAGACCAATTGTTGATACCAACTATCTCAAAGCTAAAGTTGCTATCGTTTTTAGTTATGACAGCTATTGGGCTTTGCAAGATGCTGAAAGCTATAGTAAGGATAAAAAGATTTGGCAAACAATGCAAAAACATTACCGCTACTTTTATGACCATGATATTCCAGTTGATTTTGTTAGTGTAGAAGATGATTTTTCTAATTACGACTTATTGATTGATCCGATGCACTTTTTAATGAGTAAAGCCTATTTGAAGAAACTTGCTAGCTATGTCAAGAACGGCGGTAGAGTAGTTGGGACATATATAAGTGGTGTTGTAGATGAAAATGATCTTGCTTATATGAATGAATGGCCAAAAGAATTACAAGATATTTACGGAGTAGAACCACTTGAGACTGATGTCTTATATCCGGGACAAAGCAACACATTGAATTTTGATGGGCATGAATATAAGGCTCATGATTATTGTGAGACTCTAATTAATTGTAGAGGTAAAGTGTTAGCGAAATATGCTAGTGATTTCTATCAAGACACTCCTGCGGTAGTTGAGCATGAATATGGAGCAGGCAAAGGTTATTATCTTGCCTGCCGAACCGATTATGATTTTTTAGAGAAGTTTTATGAAAAAATAACTGCTAATTTGATTCCAGAATTTCCAGTTAAAAAGTTTAGTAGCAATATTTCAATTCAAGTACGCGAAAATAAAGATCAGAAATATTACTTTGTACAAAACTTTTCTGATAAGTCTGAGCAGATTAAAGTGGATGGAGAATTAGAGGATCTTCTTGAAAAAAAGATAGATAGAGGTGAAGTTGTTCTTAATCCATTTGGAAGTAAGATTTATTATAAAAAAGGTAATTAGTTAAAACGTTTTAAATATTTTCTGAAAAATAAATTTCTTATATAAAGTGATAACTTTTTAACAAATAAAAAATATAAATAAATACCGATGTATCAATGTTTTTAGTCGTTGATATACCGGTATTTTTTAGTATAAAAATAAGATTAAATAGTTACTTTTTAAACACTTTTTATAGAAAGCGCTTGCAATTTTATAAAAACATAGTATATTTAAAGTGTAACTTGAAACGTTTAAAGTTCTAAAAGAGATGTTAATAAAACATCTAAAGTTAGTTATATTTTTTAGTTAAAACGTTTAGCTTTATAGAGGAGATTTAAAAATGCCAATTACATTAGCAAGAATTGATCAAAGACTTATTCATGGAATTACTGTTAACCAATGGAATAAAGTTTTACATCCAAAGAGATTCATGGTTATTGATGACGAAGTTAGTCAAAATGAAATGGTAAAAGCAAGTATGAGAATGAGTAAGCCTACAGGCACAGGGATGTCAATTATTAATGAAGAAAAGGCAATAACTAATTTTAAAAATGGTAAATATGATTCTCACTCCGTTTTCTTAATTGTAAAAGAACCTCATTATATTCTAGATTTAATCAATGCTGGTGTAGAAGTTCCAAAGGTTAATGTTGGTGCGTTATTTGAAGAAGGTAATAGAAAACCTTATACAAAGAGAGTTGCTTTAGATGATCAGGAGTTATCAGATTTAAAGGAAATTGCAGCGAAAGGAATTCCGGTATTTTTTGAATATACTCCAGATGATGAAAATGAAGTCTCGCTTGCAGAAGTACTAAAAAATAAAGGAGAGAATTAATTATGCCTATCATATTACAAAACATCCTGATAATTTTACTTGCAGCCTATATGGCTTGGGATAACGGTACAGGTAATCAGATTACGGGTAACTGGCCAGTTATCATTGGTATGTTAGTCGGCTTAATTATGGGAAACCTAAGTGTAGGTTTGGTAATTGGTGGTACGCTTCAGCTTATGTCCTTAGGTGTTGCAGCTATTGGTGGATCATCAATCCCAGAATATGGTGTTGCAACTATCGTCGGTGTATTTATCGCTATTCGAACTGGCGCTTCTACCGGTACTGCAATTGCTGTTGGTTTACCTGTCGGAATGCTAACTTTGCAATTAGATGTTGTTATCAAAATTATTAATAACTTCTTTGCTCATTGGTCACAACGCCTTCTTCATGAAAAGAAGTTTAATAAGATGGATGGAGTCTTTTATTTAACTATTTTTGTTTGGATGCTTAAATACATTATCCCAATTGCATTAGTAGTGATGTTTGGTACTCCAATTGTTAAATTAATTCTTCATGTTATTCCAGCTTGGGTTACAAATGGATTAACTATTGCTGGTGGGATGCTACCAGTTGTTGGTATTGGAATGTTATTAAGATATATGCCAGTTAAAAAATATTTAGCTTATTTACTAGCAGGTTTCGTTTTAGCAGGATATTTAAAAGTTCCAATTTTAGGAATCGCTATTTTAGGTTTAGCAGCAACTTATGAAATTTACCGTATTAATTCCGTTAAGAAAGATAAAGAAGAATTACAAACCGCAGAAAAAAATAGAAGATGAAGGAGACGACTTCGATGAGTAAAGAATTGAATCAACCAGAAAAGGGGAAAAAATTAACTGTCCATGAACGTAAAGATATGTTTAGACGCTGGATTTTTAACGCAGGTTTAGGTTATAACTTTGAAACTCAACAAGCTCCAGCAGTTGCTTTTTCAATGAGAAAAGCTTTAAGAAAGATTTATCCAAATGATGATGAATACATCGAAGCAATGGATAATCATTACAAATATTTCAATGCTAATCCATTAATGGCCAATATCATTTTAGGAGCTACTTTGGCCATGGAAGAAAAGGATGGAATAAAGGCTAAAGATGCTGTTCAATCCTTGAAAACTTCTTTAATGGGACCATTTTCAGGTGTTGGTGATTCTGTCTTTTGGATTTTGATTCCAACTATTATGGGTTCAATTGCTGGTTACATGGCTTTACAGGGTAATGCAGTTGGTGCAATTTTATGGATGTTATTACAACTTTCATTCTATTGGTTAAAAATGTGGTTCTTCAAAACTGGATACGATTCAGGTACTAAGTTAATCACATCATTAGGTGAAAAAATTAATATATTTACTGACGCAATTTCTGTCATGGGTTTAATGGTCGTTGGTTCACTAATTCCAACAGTAGTTAATGTATATACACCATTAAAATTTAGAACTGGGAAAGTTATGCTTTCTATTCAAAGTGGTGTTCTTGACAAAATTATGCCTGCTTTGCTTCCAGTTGCTGTTACCGGTCTTGTTTACTGGCTCTTAGGCAGAAAGAAATGGACACCAACTAAGATTATTTTGTTGATCATTGTTATTTGTTTAGCTGGTGCTGCAACAGGCATCTTAGGTGTTGCAAAATAGATTGGAAGAAAAATGAGTAATATTAAACGTCATATTGTGATTGCATCACATTCAACTCTAGCTGAGGGAATGGCCAATGCTTTAAAATTTTTTGAAGGTAACAGTCTTAAACTGACAGTTTTATCTGCCTACGTTGATAACAAGCCAATTGAAGGACAAATTGAGAAAATATTTAATCAATTTGATAAAAATGATGAAGTTATTGTTTTAACTGATTTATTAGGTGGGTCTGTAAATCAAAAATTTTTCCCATATATTAGTCGTCCGCATACTCATATAATCACTGGCATGAATTTATCATTAGCAATGGCGATTACTATGGAACCAGTTGAAGGTTATTTAACAGGTGAAAAGATTCAATCAATTGTTTCAGAAGCTCAAAATCAAGTGAAATATGTAAATGAGTTAGCAACTGATTCGAGTGAGGACGATGAAGATGAATGATTGGAAAAAGAAAGCTATAGTCTATGAGGCGTATGTGCAAAGCTTTAATGATTCAGATGGTGATGGAATAGGAGATCTACCTGGGCTAATTGAAAAACTAGATTATATAAAGAATTTGGGTGCCAATGTAATTTGGTTAACACCAATTTTTAAGTCTCCTTTGGTAGATAATGGATATGATATAGCTGATTATGAAGCTATTAATCCGATTTATGGGACAATGAATGACTTTAAGAAGTTGCTGCGGAAGGCTCATGAAAGAGATCTGAGAATTGTAATGGATCTTGTTGTTAACCATACGTCAGATCAACATAAGTGGTTTAAAGAATCTAAAAAAAACAAAAATAATAAATACTCTGATTATTACATCTGGCGCGATCCTAAAGAAGATGGAAGCGCCCCTACGAATCTAGGTTCAGCATTTGGTGGATCGGCTTGGACTTATGTACCTGAACGAAATCAATACTATCTGCATCTTTTTGCTAAGCAACAACCAGATTTAAATTGGGATAATCCTCAAGTTCGCAATGATATCTATCACATGATGAAGTTCTGGCTAGATATGGGAGTTGATGGTTTTAGAATGGATTCGATTAGTTTCATTTCTAAACCAAGTAAATTTAAAGATGCTCCTTTGGAAGATAATAAGGAATACGGTGCATATTATTATGGATCAGCTAATGGACCGCATATTCATGAATATTTACGTGAAATGAATCAGAAGGTTCTAAGTAAATATGACGTGATATCGATTGGAGAAACGCCACATACCACAGCTAAGGAAGCTCGACTTTTTGTTGAACCCGATAGACATGAATTGGATATGGTATTTCAATTTGAACATATGCATGTAGATTACGGTGAATTTGGTAGGTATTCTGATGTTACTTATAAGATGAGTGACCTACGTAATTCAATGACTAGCTGGCAAAATGATTTGTCATGGAATTCAAATTATTTGGGTAATCATGATCAACCGCGAATTGTTTCTAGATTTGGAAATGATTCGAAATATAGAAAAGAATCAGCTAAGATGCTTGCAATGGTATCTTTATTGCAAAAAGGGACTCCTTTTATTTTTCAAGGCGAAGAAATTGGAATGACCAATTTACATATTAAGAATATAGATGAATTAAAGGATTTGGAAGCTCATAATATATATAGTTTCTTAAAATCTAAAGGTATATCTGATAAAGACGCCTTAAAGATGGTTAATAGAAAAACACGAGATAATGCACGGACCCCTATGCAATGGAATAAGCAGCAAAATGCTGGCTTTTCTAGTGGTAATCCGTGGATAGAAGTAAATCCAAACTATTTAGAAATTAATGTAAAGAAAGATTTACAAGATCCAAAATCAATTTATCATTTTTATCAAAAGCTTCTAAAATTAAGAAATAATAATCAGGTGTTACTTGATGGTAACTATGATTTAATTACGCCTGAAGATTCGGCAGTTTTTGCTTATACTAGGAGTAGTGAAAAAGATAAAATTGCGGTTATTTGTTCTTTTGTACCATATAAGGTTAAATATGAATTACCTAAAGATTTTGTAAATAAAAATAAAGTGATTTTGTCTAACTATGACGATAAAGAAGATATGGTCTCAAATACAATATATTTAAGACCATATGAAGGAGTTGTAATTAAACGTGAGTAACATGAAGGACGTGGCGCGTGAAGCTAATGTTTCTGTAGCAACAGTCTCGAATTTCCTTAATGGAAAGAAAGTGCGCCCGAAAGCTGCAAAAGATATTGATTTAGCAATAAAAAAATTAAATTATGTACGAAATAATACGGCACGGTTTTTAAAAACGCAAAGATCAGCTTTTGTGGTTTTTGTTGTCCCAAGTGTTTGGTCTCCATTTTTTTCTGAGTTAACTTTTTGGGTTCAGAAGTATTTAGACAATCTTGGATATAAAATGGTGTTATGTGTATCAGAAAATGATTATCAAAAAGAAAAAAGTTATGTCACAATGGCAGAAGAACAACGAGTAGCCGGTATTCTTTCCATCTCATATTCTGATTTAACTAGTCATGTGCATTCTGATATTCCCCTCGTTTCTATTGAAAAAGAAAGTACAGGTCAATTTTCACTAGTTTCATCAGATAATTATGAAGGCGGAAAGATAGCAGCTAAAGAATTAAATGAAAGAAATATAGATAAATATATATTTATTGGTTCAGCCAATCATTCTTCTGTAGAAATGAATGCACGTAAAGCAGGTTTTATAGATTATTGTAATAATCATGGCCTCAAATTTGAAATAGCAGAAGTCGACTCTCAAACTGATGACAAAGAGAAAATTGATAGTCTAATAGATGAGATTTCAAATAACGGTAAGAAGTATGGAATTTTTGCTCATACTGATGAAATCGCACTTATTTTGACGCAAAAATTTAGAGATGCAGATATAAAGATTCCAGAACAGGTGCAGATAATTGGTTTTGATGGCTGGAAACTAACGCCTGATACACATTTAACTATTTCAACTATTAGACAAAATATTGAAGAAATTGCTAAAACAGCTGTTGAACAGTTGCATAAGGAAATGGAAGATCCAGATCATAGAGAAATTTCACGATTAATGATTCCTGTAACTTTTCGTGCAGGAGATACGACTAAAAATAAATAAGAGAGGTAAAAATGTTTAATACTAAAAATACTCAGTTTCTTGATTATTTTTATGAAGGTGAACATTTATGTATTTACCCATGGGGTCATGGACTGAGAGTTCATGACTCTTTTTTTGACGGGATGCATAATTGGGCTCTTACAGAGAAAAGTGATTTTGATTCTAATTTTGCGGTTACTTACAATGATGATGAAGCTACGATAGTTAATGGAAAGATCACTTTTTATGATAAAAATAAAATAATTTTAGAGGAATTTTGGAGAGAGCGAAATTTTAGAAAGATAAAAATTAATAATAGTCAATTTTTAAATCAAAAAGAAAATGAATATTCAAGCGCTTTGAAAATTAAAGCAAGAGATTTTTGCCCAAATAATAAAGGCTCATATGAAGTTGCGGTAAGATTTGAGGCAAATGATAATGAAAAAATATATGGAATGGGACAGTATCAGCAGTCTCAATTAAATCTGAAAGGCTGTAAATTAGAGCTGGCTCAAAGAAACTCGCAAACAACAGTCCCATTTTTGATTTCTAATTATGGATATGGTTTGTTGTGGAATAACCCAGGAATAGGGGAAGTTACATTTGCAAATAACATTACAGAGTGGAAAAATATCGACACTGATTGTATTGATTATTGGATTTGTGCAGAGGATACGCCAAAAGAAATAATTTCTGCTTATACTGATGTAACTGGACATTCTCCTAAGATGCCAAAATATGCTTTAGGTCTTTGGCAAAGTAAACTGAGATATAGAAATCAAAATGAGGTTATTTCGATAGCAAAACATTATCATGATTTACATATTCCACTATCAGTAATTATTATTGATTATTTTCATTGGCCAAAACAAGGTGACTTTAAATTCGATAAACGTTATTTCCCTAATCCAGAAAAGATGGTGAAAGATTTAAAAAAGCTAAATGTTGAATTAATGGTTTCAGTTTGGCCAAATATTGATTGTACTAGTGAAAATTATAATGAAATGAACAAAAAGGGGTATTTAGTTCGAGCAGATAAGGGAAAAAGTATTACGATGACTTTTCATGGCAATACTACTTTCTTTGATACTACAAACCCTGAGGCACGTCTATTTGTTTGGAATAGAATAAAAAGAAATTATTATCAAAAGGGAGTTAAGCATTTTTGGTTAGATGAAGCAGAACCTGAATATTCGACTTATGATTTTGATAACTATCGATTACATCTTGGGAGAAACTCCCAAGTTGGAAATATCTACCCAGCCTTGTATGCTAGAGGATTTTATGAAGGAGAAAAGAGAGAAGGAGAGAATAATCCTATCAGTTTAATTCGTTCAGCTTGGGCAGGAAGTCAAAAATATGGCGCACTTGTTTGGAGCGGTGATATTGATTCAAGTTTTCGCTCGTTTAAATATCAATATCAAGCCGGGCTTAATATTGGCTTAGCGGTAATTCCATGGTGGACAAGTGATATTGGTGGATTTCATGGAGGAAGTTCTACTGATTCTGAGTTTAAAGAGCTATTGATTAGGTGGTTTGAATTTGCAGTATATTGTCCTGTTTTGAGAATGCACGGTGATAGAGAGCCCCATGAATTTCCAATTGATAATCAAGTAGAAGGAACAGGTGCACCTAATGAAATATGGTCATTTGGAAAAGAAACTTTTGACATTTTACGTAAACAAGTTAATATCCGAGAAAGTCTTAAGTCATACATTAATTCTTGTATGAATGAAGCTTATGAAAAAGGGTATCCTGTCATGAGAACTTTATTTTTTGAGTTTCCTGAAGATAAGGCTAGTTGGAACATAGAAGATGAGTATATGTTCGGAAGAAAGTATTTAGTGGCACCGATTTTTGAATTTGGAAAACGAAGGAGACAAGTGTATTTACCATTGGGATCACGATGGAAAGACATTAACAAGGGCTCTATAAGAAGCGGTGGAATATGGATTAATTGTGAAGCACCTCTAGATCGAATTCCGATTTTTGAGAGAGTTGATTACTGAAAATGGTCTCTATTGATCTACACCAATTTGACTACTTATTATAAATAGGTATAAAATTAACCTTTCTGTGTGAATAAAACACAAAAGACGGAAAGGAATAATTTTTGATGAATAATTCGACAACAGAGAAGACTTTCTTTGGACAGCCACGTGGTTTGTCCACTTTGTTCTTCACTGAAATGTGGGAGAGATTTAGTTACTACGGTATGCGTGCTATCCTACTCTTCTACATGTACTATGCTGTAGAACGTGGCGGACTAGGCATGGATGAAACAACTGCTGCCTCAATCATGTCTATTTATGGTTCGCTAGTTTTTCTTTCTACAGTAGCTGGGGGCTGGCTAGCAGATAGAATCTGGGGAGCAAGGAGTACTGTCTTCTTTGGTGGTGTCCTAATTATGATTGGACACATTGTTTTAGCTTTGCCAATGGCAGAGTTAGGCTTATATATTTCAATTGCATTTATTGTAATTGGTACTGGATTGCTTAAACCAAATGTTTCTAACATGGTAGGTGGTCTTTACTCTTTAGATGATCGAAGAAGAGATGCAGGATTCAGTATTTTTGTTTTCGGCATTAACCTTGGATCTGCTTTGGCTCCCTGGCTTGTTCCTTGGGCAAGTGAAGGATTTGGTTTTAACTTATTTGGCAATCATCTTAATTTCCACGCTGGTTTTTCTTTAGCGGCAGTGGGAATGTTCTTTGCCTTGGTGCAATATGTGTGGGGAGGTAGAAAATACCTTTCTGATGATGGGATGCAGCCGACTGATCCAATCGATCCTGCAACTCGTAATAAGCTATTGAAGAGAGTTCTTTTAGGTGCTTTAGTTTTAGCAGCTGTTTTAGGTGTGATGGCTGCGTTAGATCAATTAAACGTCGATAACATTATTACCCTAATTACTATTGTGGCTATTGCTTTGCCAATTTACTACTTTGTTTTAATGCTTAGAAGTCCTAAAGTAACTAAAGAAGAACGTTCGAAAGTATGGGCTTATATTCCATTATTTATTGCTGCTGCAATTTTCTGGGGAATTGAAGAATCTGGATCAGTTGTTTTAGCCTTGTTTGCTGCGCAAAGAACAGTTCTTCATATTGGAAACTGGCACTTTACTGCTGCTAACTTCCAAACTTTAAATCCATTATTTATTATGATTTTAACCCCATTTTTTGTTTGGCTATGGGATAACTGGAAGAAGCAACCGAGTGCTGCTGGTAAGTTTGCAGCTGGTTTAGTTTTCGCTGGGCTTTCATACATGTGGATGGCACTACCAGGTGTGCTCTATGGAACAAATGGACGGGTTAGCCCATTCTGGTTAGTTGGTTCCTGGTTCATTGTTGAAATTGCTGAGATGCTTATTTCGCCAATTGGATTATCCGTAACAACTCGTTTAGCTCCTAAGGCATTCCGCTCGCAAATGATGAGTCTTTGGTTCTTAGCTGATGCAACTGGACAAGCTGTTAATTCGCAGATTGTTAAGTATTACTCAAGTAAAACTGAAGTAGCTTACTTCTTAGCTGTTGGTTTGGTAAGTGTGTTATTTGGTGTTGTAATGTTTTTCTTCACAAAGAAGATTCATAATTTGATGGCTGACGCTGAGTAATTAAGTAAAAAATTGAATATTTAAATTAAAAAGATTCAAGCTTTAGCTTGAGTCTTTTTTCTGTAGGCATTGTAAATTATTAAAAAACGAGTAGAATGAATTCTGAAGAAATAATTGGATGACAGAGAGCATTCATTTTGGAGGAATTAAATATGGATACAATGGTTAAGCACAGACATAGTCTAAGCAAAAATCAGAAGTGGGTTATAGCATCTACTTCTTCAGGTTTTGCTCTTGAAAATATGGATGTGCTTTTTTTATCGTTTGCAATGAGTTCAATGATTGCTGATCTGCACTTATCAGGTGGAGCAGCAGGTTTTATTTCGACAATTACTAACCTTGGAATGTTAGTGGGTGGAATTGCTTTTGGAATTCTGGGAGATAAAATTGGCCGTGTTAAGACTTTTAGTCATACGGTAATTATTTTTGCGATTTCGACTGCTTTGATGGCTTTTGCTAATAATATTTATATGATCTATGGACTACGTTTCCTAGCAGGAATCGGGGCTGGTGGTGAATATGGTGTCGGAATTGCTTTAATTGCTGAAAACTTTCATAAAGAGCAAATCGGTAAGATGACATCAGTTGCAGCAATTGGTGGTCAAATTGGCGCAATTTTAGCAGCTTTGATTGCGGCTTGGATTATTCCAACGGCTGGTTGGCATATGCTATTTCTAG
Source organism: Lactobacillus sp. RTP31084st1_F9_RTP31084_210423 (assembly GCF_040919545.1). NCBI lineage: Bacteria > Bacillati > Bacillota > Bacilli > Lactobacillales > Lactobacillaceae > Lactobacillus > Lactobacillus sp. RTP31084st1_F9_RTP31084_210423. The sequence continues at coordinate 948,151 of NZ_JBCOVH010000001.1, read as the reverse complement.
TAGGAATCATTCCAGTAGTTTTAACAATTTTTATTAGAAAGCATGTTCATGAAAGTGAACAATTTCTTGAGGCTAAAGCGAGTGAAAAGAATTCATTATTGTCAGATGTAGCTAAAAAGATGTTCTCTACGACTCGTCTTGCTTGGCAAACACTGGGCTTGATGATTATGATGACTGTTCAAATTGCGGGCTACTTTGGCTTAATGAACTGGTTACCAACAATTGTTCAAAAGCAATTAAACTTAAATGTTTCAAATTCTAGTCTTTGGATGATTGCAACTATCATTGGGATGAGTATCGGAATGATGACCTTTGGTTCAATTTTTGACTACTTTGGTCCTAGAAGAGCCTTTGCAATTTTCTTAATTGGTTCTGCCTTGATGGTATATACTTTGAGCTTAGCTCAAAATATGGCTACTCTTTTAGTAATTGGTGCGGTTGTCGGCTTTTTCTCAAACGGGATGTTTGGCGGTTACGGTGCTGTGATCAGTAGATTGTACCCAACTGAGATTAGATCAAGTGCCAACAACATTATTGTTAATGTGGGTAGAGCAATTGGTGGTTTTTCATCAGTAGTAATCGGTATTTTAATGGATAGATATAATCTTGGTGTAGTAATGGGCTTTTTATCAGCCTTATACATTATTAGCTTCATTGTGATGATTACTTTACCAGGTTTAAAGGATTTATCAAAAGTAACAAAATAGTATAGCTTTTAGCAATAGTAAACTAGTGAGAATAAATATTTTTCAATTAATAATTGTCCTTGTATACTAGAGAAAAGTAAGTGTGAGAGGAAAGATTATGAAGAAGAGAAAAATTTATCTTGCTAGTTTTTTTGTTGCTTTATTTTTATTGGTTTTAACGGGATGTAGTCAAAAGTCGCAGGAAATTCCAACAAAAAAGGTTACAGTTTCATTGAGTAATACTAAAACAATTCCTACCTTTTTCTTCCACGGTTGGGGCTCCAGTGTAAATGCCGAAAAGCATATGGCAAATGCGGCTAAAAAGGCCGGTGCGACTAATACCATTGTTCAAGCTGACGTAAGTAAAAATGGTACTGTTAAGTTGAACGGAACTATTCCCAAAAGTGCCAAGAACCCAATTATTGAAGTTAATTTAGAAGACAATCAAAGTGGTAAGACGTCCTATGTGAAAGACGTGATTACTGCCGTTTCAAATAAATATCACTACGCTAAAATCAATTTAGTTGGACATTCGATGGGAAATTTGCAGATTGCTAATTATATTAATAAGAACTACAACAATAAAAAATTACCACAGATTAATAAAGTAGTTTCAATTGCTGGACATTACGATGGCTATTTAGGCGAAGAAGCCGGACAAAAAGCCAAGATCAAGAATAAAGAAACTGGGCAACCAGACATCTACAGTGATGGATTTAAGAAATTGTTACCTTTGCGTAAACATTATCCAAAGCAGATCGAAGTTTTGAATATTTATGGTAATAAGAAAGATGGCTCGAATTCGGATGGGTCAGTTTCTGTAGCTTCTGCTCAAAGTTATAAATATTTAATTAATGGACGTGCAAAATCATATCGAGAAGTTGAAATAAAAGGAAAGAATGCGCAACACAGTAAATTGCATGAAAATAAAGAGGTTGATCGTCTTCTAATTGACTTTTTATGGAAATAAAAATAAAAAATATTGACAAATAGTCCTTGTAGATACTAATATAATTAAGCAATTAGTATCTACAGGGACTATTTTTGCAAGGCAAAGCATGGAACTAAGTGAAACAGAAAAATTAAATTTTGCGATTATTCGTGGTAGTAAGGCTTATGAAGAATGGGATAGACAGCAAGGCATGCCTGCTTATTTAACGATTATCTTGTATGAATTACTATTACGCAAAAGATTGACACAAAAGGACTTAGTTTATCTAAGTGACTTACCTAAACAATCAATTAATAAAGGGATTCATCGTTTATTAGAAAAGGATTATTTGAAATTAACAATTGATCCGGATGACAATCGAGTAAAGTATTGTCAGTTGACTGAATCTGGTAAAAAATATGCCAAGGAAAAAATGACACCCTTATTTGAAATAGAAAATAAAGTAGCTCAAAAGATGGGTGCGCAAAAGATGAAACAATTGGTAGCTCTAAATGAAGAATGGAGTGAAACATTTTGGAAATTTTTAAGAAAGAAGGGAGAAAAATAAATGCAGATTTTGAAGCCGCATTTCAAAAAATATCGTAAAGAAATTATTTTGGCAGTTATCACCATTTTGGTTTCAGCTTTTGCAACCTTATGGCAACCGCGATTGTTAGAAAACATTCAAAAAGCAATTTTAGCTGATAATCATGATACTGTTTTAAGAGATGGGATTGGGTTAGTAGTACTTGGTTTATTAGCGATTATTGCCGGAATTTTTAATGTATATTATGCTGCAAAAATTGCCCAGGGAATAACTTCAGATTTACGAGAAGAAACTTATGCAAAAATTCAGAGCTTTTCATTTGGAAATATTGAGAAGTTTTCTAGTGGTTCTTTAGTAGTACGTTTAATTAACGATATGAACCAAGTTATGAATATGATGATGATCTTGTTCATGCAGCTGCTTAGAATGCCGATAATTTTGATTGGTTCATTTGTATTAAGTATTGTTACTATTCCTCATTATTGGTGGGCTCCAGTATTAATGCTTGCTTTAATGATGGGTGTTGGCTTTATTGTTATTCAAAATATGAACCAGCTGTTTGCCAAGTTTCAAAAATATATGGATAAAATTTCTACTCGTGTAAAGGAAAATTTACAGGGTGTTCGTGTAGTTAAATCTTTTAATCAAGGTGAAAATGAAATCAAGAGATTTAACAAGACTTCTGATAGTTTGAATGAGTTAAACATTAAAATTGGTTATTGGATTTCTACTATTATGCCAGCATTTATGCTAATTGCTTATTTAGTAATTGCATTAGTAGTCTTTTTAGTAGGCCGCAGTGCTAATTTAAATCCAACTGATGTAGCTGTTGTATCACCATATGTTTCTTATATTTTAACTTTGCTCTTTGCAATTTTAATTGGGGGCTTTGTGATTATGAACTTCACCCGTGGGATGGTTTCTTTGAGAAGAATTAAGGAAGTTCTTGATACTGAGCCGGATGTTCAATTTAATCCCAATGCTTCAGCTGCACCAGAAAAAGGTAGTATTGAATTCGATAATGTTTCTTTTACTTATCCAGATGGGGATAAGCCAACTCTGAAAAATATTTCCTTTAAAGTAAAGCCAGGAGAGATGGTTGGTATTGTTGGAGCAACTGGATCGGGTAAGAGTACGCTTGCTCAACTTATTCCGCGTCTTTATGATCCAACTGAAGGAATGATCAAAATTGGTGGCAAAGATTTAAAAACTATTGGTGAAAAAGCTCTTCGTAATACAGTTTCAATGGTTTTGCAAAAAGCAATTTTATTCTCTGGTACAATTGCATCTAACTTACGGCAAGGTAAAGAAGATGCAACCGATTATGAATTGAAGCGTGCTTCAGAAATTGCACAAGCGCAAGAATTTGTAGGTCAATATCCAGATGAATTCGATCATGAGGTTGAAGAGCGATCAGCCAATTTCTCCGGCGGTCAAAAGCAACGTTTATCTATTGCTCGCGGTGTAATCGGTCAACCACCTATTTTAATTTTGGATGATTCAACTTCAGCCTTAGATGCTAAATCTGAAAAATTGGTTCAAGAGGCTCTAGAACATGATCTAAAGGATACTACAACAGTAATTATTGCTGAAAAAATTGTGTCAGTAATGAATGCTGATAAAATTTTAGTTTTAGATGATGGAAAACTCGTCGCTGAAGGGACTCATGAAGAGCTATTAAAGACTTCTCCAATTTATCAAGATATTTATCGCACACAAAAAGCTAAAGAAAAGAGAGGCGAGATTGATGAGTAATACTAAAAAAGCCTTGAAATATTTTGCTAAGTATCTGAAGAATTACTGGAAAGGAGTTACGGTAGTTGTAGTCCTTTCCTTGGTTTCGACTTTAAGTCAAGTTTTAGGACCGCTTTTCCTGGGAAATGCTGTTCAAGAATTGACTAAAGCTGTCAGCAAAGTAGCTAGTCGCAGTCATGATTTAAGTAGTTTTTATCAGTCCCTTGGCTCAATGGTCAGCGTTTATGCAGCAGGAATTATTGCTTCGTTCATTGCTTGGATGGTAATGTCTAAATTTACTGCGAACGCTACAAATGATATGAGAGAGAACTTATTTGCTAAGTTTCAGAGGATGCTAATTCGTTATTTCGATACTCATCAAGATGGAAAGTTATTATCTTTGTTTAATTCAGATTTAGATAATATTTTTAACGCCTTAAATAATGCAATTTTTGAAATTATTTCTCAAGGTGCATTATTAATCGGAACAATTATTATGATGTTTATTGTTAATCCAGTGATGGCTTGGTTTACAATAGCTACAACCCCGTTTATTTTGATAATTAGTTTAGTCATTATGAAAAAGGCACGGATTTATTTAGACAAGCAGCAAGATAAAATCAGTGACCTTAACGGATATGTTAATGAACAGATTAATGGTGAAAAAGTTATTATTACTAATGGCTTACAAAAAGAATCTGTTCAAAACTTTAAAAAATATAATAACGATGTTCGTAGCGCTATGTTTAAGGGGCAATTTTATTCTGGAATGCTTTTCCCATTATTACAAGGAATTTCTTTATTGAACTTAGCTATTGTAATTGGTGGAGGTGCATGGCTAATTGTTAGCGGTCAGGTAAGTGGAGCAGTGGGTTTAGGATTAATTGTTGCTTTTGTTGAATATTCGCAAACATATTTCCAGCCTTTAACTCAATTAACTTCTATTTATTCTATGACTCAACTTGCTTTAACCGGTGCAAGAAGATTGGCTACTGTTGAAGAGCAAGATGAAGAAGATACTGTGCCAAATGGCAAAGTTTTACAAGGAATTGAAAAAGGCGTTAAGCTTGAAAATGTGCATTTTGGTTATAACGCTGATAAAGAAATTTTGCATGGTGTTTCAATTGACGTTGATAAGGGGAAATCTGTTGCCGTAGTTGGTCCAACTGGATCAGGGAAAACAACTATTATGAACTTGATTAATCGCTTCTACGATGTTAATAGTGGAAAAGTAACCTTTGATAGCGTTGATGTGCGTGATATTACGCTTGAATCTTTAAGAAATAATGTAGGTATTGTTTTACAAGATTCAGTACTGTTTACTGGAACAGTTGAAGAGAATATTAAGTATGGTAAGCCAACTGCAAGTCGAGAAGAAGTAATTGCAGCAGCAAAAGAAGCGAATATTCATGACTTTATCATGACGCTTCCTGAAGGTTATGATACTCAAGTTTCGGAAGAAAATTCGGTCTTTTCTACTGGCCAGAAACAATTAATTTCGATTGCTAGAACTATTTTGACTGATCCAGAATTTTTGATTTTAGATGAGGCCACTTCTAATGTTGATACAGTTACTGAGGCTAAAATTCAAAAGGCAATGGATGCTGTTATTGCAGGCAGAACGAGCTTTGTTATTGCTCACCGTTTGAAGACAATTCTAAATTCAGATAAAATAGTAGTATTGAAAGACGGAAATGTCATCGAAGAAGGAAACCACGACGAGCTGATTAAGAAGCGTGGATTTTACGACGGACTATATACTAACCAAATGGCATTTGAATAATTTAGAGGGATCTTTTCCCTCTAATTTTAGTTAGGGGGGAAACAAAAAAGTGAAAAGAAAGCTACGAATTTTTTCTTTATTTACTGTTTTATTGAGCGTTTTTCTACTATCAGCATGTCAAAAAAATACGCGGAATGTATATCAAGAAGTCAAAAAAAGCAATGAAATTACCTGGGGCGTTAAAGCTGATACCCGTTTATTCGGTTTAATGAGCATTAAAACTGGAAAAATTGAAGGCTTTGAGGTTGATTTAGCCAATGCATTGACCAAAGAAATGCTGGGAAAAAATGCTAAAGCCAGCTTTGTACAAACTACTGCTAAAACCAAAATTCCGCTGTTAAAGAATGGAAATATTGATGCAGTTTTAGCTGCAATGACAATTACACCAGAGCGTAAAAAACAAATTGATTTTAGTAATCCATACTTTTATGCTGGTCAATCTTTGCTAGTTAAGGAAGATTCATCAATTAGAAATGTTCAAGATTTAAATGGGAAAATAGCATTAGCTGTTAAAGGTACAACAGCTGTCGCTAATGTTAAAAAATTTGCTCCCAAAGCAAAGGTATTAGAATTTGACGATTATGGTCAAGCATTTACTGCACTAAAGGCAGGTCAAGGGCAAGCGATGACAACTGATAATGGTTTACTTGCCGGAATTGCTACTGAAAATAAAGGCTATAAGCTTGTTGGTGGTACATACACAAATGAACCATACGGTATTGCCGTGAATAAGGGACAGAAGCAAATGAAGAATGCAATTAATCGTGCTCTAAATAAATTAAAAAAAGATGGGACGTATAATGCCTTAGTAAAGAAGTGGTTTAGCGGTATTCCAGGCTTTAATATTAAAGAGGCTGAAGGTGAAAAATAAATTTTTTACTTGCCTTTTTTGAAAAAATATTATTAAATGTAATCAACATTTAAATTTAAAAAGCGATGAAAAGAAAAGTAAATAATTTATTTCTTTTAGTGAGTTAACGGTAGTGGAAAAGTTAGCAGACCCTGGATTATTGAAAGACACTTTTACAATGCTGCTGGCTGAAATCTTTAATGAGAGTAAGTTTAGCCGTAAGCGGTACGTTATCTAGCCGCTGGAGCATGTTTGTGCTCTAGTCAAGTTGGTCTTTAAGTAGACAATTTAGGTGGTACCGCGGAAAAAAGCCTTTCGTCCTGAGAAATCTAGGAGCGAGGGGCTTTTTTCTTTACTCCAAATTAAAAAAGGAGTTATGTCTGAGTAAGCAATAGCTAAGCTATATTAAAGTTAATTTTAATAATTTTAGAGTAGAATGGAAAAGTGAGTAAAAAAGAGAGGGGAAGCACAATGGCTGCAATTATTGATTTTAAGCATGTAAATAAGTACTATGGTAAATTCCATGCTTTAAAGGATATAAATTTAAGTATTGAAGAGGGTCAAGTTGTTTCAATTATTGGACCATCTGGTTCTGGTAAGAGTACTTTGATTCGAACAATGAATGGACTAGAGCGAATCAATTCTGGTACTTTAATGGTTACTGGCTATGATCTAGCAGATAAGCATACGGATTTAAACAAAATTCGTAAAAATGTGGGAATGGTTTTCCAGCATTTTAACTTGTATGACAACCATACTGTGCTTGAAAATATAACTTTAGCTCCCAAGATTGTTTTACACCGTCCAGAGAAGGAAAACCACGATATTGCAATGGATCTTTTGAAAAAAGTGGGTCTTGAAGAAAAGGCTAATATGTATCCAAGACAGTTATCTGGTGGGCAAAAGCAACGTGTTGCAATTGCTCGTTCATTAGCAATGAGACCAAAAGCTATTTTATTTGATGAACCAACTAGTGCGCTTGACCCAGAAATGATTCAAGATGTTTTAGATGTTATGAAGTATGTAGCAGATCAAGGAATTACAATGGTTGTTGTAACTCATGAAATGGGCTTTGCTCGTGAAGTTGGAGATAGACTTATTTTCTTTGATCAAGGAAGAATTTTAGAAGATGCTAAGCCAGAAGAGTTCTTTGAACATCCTAAGACTGAACGTGCACGTCAATTTTTAAGTAAGGTTATTACTGAAAAGCTAGGTGGCTAAAATGAAAAAATCAATTAAGATTTTTATTTTACCTTTGGTATTAGGTTTACTGATTACTTTAACTGGATGTGCCAAGAAGCAAAAATCAAGTAATGTTTATGAACAGGTTAAAGCAAGTAAAACCATTACTTGGGGCGTTAAGGCTGATACGCGATTATTTGGTTTAATGAGTATTAAAACTGGAAAAATCGAAGGTTTTGAAGTAGATTTAGCAAAGGCTTTAACTAAACAAATGTTAGGTAAAAATGCAAAAGCTGAATTTGTGCAAACAACGCCTAAGACGAGAATTCCGTTACTTAAAAATGGTAATATTGATGCGATTTTAGCAACAATGACAATTACACCCGATCGTAAAAAACAAGTAACTTTTAGTGAACCATATTTTACTGCAGGTCAATCTTTACTAGTTAAGGATAATTCAACTATTAAAAATGTTAAGGATCTTAATGGTAAAACGGCTCTAGCTGTTAAGGGAACAACAGCAGTTGATAATGTTAAAAAATTTGCACCAAAAGCAAAGGTTTTAGAGTATGACGATTATGGTCAAGCTTTTACGGCCTTAAAAGCAGGACAAGGTCAAGCAATGACTACTGATAATGGCTTGCTTGCCGGAATTGCTAGTGAAAATAAGGGGTATAAATTAGTTGGTGGTACCTACACCAGTGAACCTTACGGAATTGCTGTAGAAAAGGGACAAACTGGTTTTGCTGATCGCATTAACAAGGCACTAAATGAATTAAAGAAAAACGGAACATATCATCGTTTGTTAGTTAAATGGTTCAATGGTATTCCAGGATTTAACATTAAGGAGGTTGAAAATTCGTGATAGGGATTTTAACAAATCACTGGTCTGAATTCTTATCAGGCTTTTGGAACACAATCTTATGTAGTCTAATTGCCCTGTTCTTTAGTTTAATTCTTGGGGTAGGCTTTGCTTTATTAGAAGTTGCACCGAATAAGTTTGGTAGAGCAGTGGCACATGTCTATATTGAAATTTTCCGTAACATTCCTTTGCTAGTTATTACAATGATTTTTTACCTTGTTGTACCGCAAATTTGGTTTAAGGTATCAGGTTTTGCAGCTGGAACAATTGGATTAACCTTGTATACTTCAGCTTTTATTGCAGAAACTGTTAGGGCAGGAATTAACTCAGTTGGAGATGGACAAATGGAAGGAGCTCGTTCAAATGGGATGACTTATACGCAAGCAATGCGATACGTTATTTTGCCACAGGCTCTAAAGATTGTAATTCCTCCATTGGGCAATCAATTTATTAACTTAATTAAAAACTCATCGGTATTAGCCTTTGTAGCCGGTTTTGACTTGATGTATCAAGCAGATGTCATAGCTTTTTCATCTTTTGAAACTATTAATACCTATGTTGTTGTAGGTTTATTTTACTTAATTTTAACCTTGCCATTAAGTTACTACATGCGTCACTTGGAAAAGAAATTAGCCTAGGGAGGAGAAAAAGATGGAAAACTTTATTCATGCATATTCTTGGATTAACATTCGCTTTCTCTTACAAGGTTTGTGGGTGACTATATATGTATCCTTAATATCAATTGCCTTGAGTTTTATTCTAGGATTAGTATTCGGCTTTATTCGATATGTGAAGATCAAATATCTTTCAACTATTGTTGGTTTTGTAATTGACATTATAAGAAATTTACCGCTATTGCTGATAATCTTCTTTACGTACTTTGGATTGCCAGAGTTAGGAATTGTTACTAATCCAACAGTAGCATCGATTATTGCTTTGGTAGTATTTGAAGGAGCAATGCTTGCTGAAATTGTTAGAAGTGGAATTGCTGCTGTGGATCCGGGACAAATGGAAGGAGCTCGTTCAAATGGGATGACCTATATGCAGGCGATGTATCATGTGATCATTCCGCAAGCTCTTAATAAGATGATCCCGTCCCTTCTGTCACAATTCGTTTCATTAGTTAAAGACACATCACTTGCAACAATTATTGTTTTGCCAGAGTTATTGTTTCATGCACAGATTATTTACAGTCAAAATACGACATATTTGATTCCAATGTATGTAATTATTGCAATTATGTATTTCATTGTTTGTTTCTCGCTTTCAATGATTGCTAAGCATTTGCAAAGTAAGTATTAATTATATGAAAAACCACGTGAGTTGAACTCACGTGGTTTTTTGTTGATTAATTATTTTTTATAAATTGTTTTAGTTCTTTTTGAGAGAAGTATGAACCATAATCTTCAGTTAATTGTTTTAAAATGAAGTCATTGCTAGCATTCAATTTTCTACTGAGCTTAATCATTTTCTTAATAGCGTCAATTCGTTCTTCTTCTTTTCCCGTTTTTTCTCCAACATATCGCATATCATCAAGTTTCATTTGGTAATCCATGAGCTCTTTCCTTCTTTCTGGATTAGTTTTATATTTCTCAACATCGCTTTGTAACTTTTGAATAAAGCTATCATTTGTATTAATTTTACCACGCATTAAATCAAAAAATCCTTGCAGACGGGCAGTTAGTTAACCCAGCTAAAGATTGGATCAGCGGTGATATCAGCTTCATCAACCCGTTTTTCTAATTCTTTCCTATCCATAGAAAACTCCTTTAAGTGTATTAGAGAAAGATCTCTAATCTTAATTACGCAAAAGGGAGTTTTATTTTTTTGAAAAGAAAAAGAAGATCAATCTGATCTTCTTAAATTAAAGTTTGATTGCTAAAGCTTCATAAGGCTTTAATTGCAAGGCTGAAGGAAGATAAGCAAGATTTTTATCGTAATTTTGAATTAAAATATGCCCCGCCTTATTTAAATATTCAGCAGGTATTTTAACTTCAGTTTCTTTGCCATAGAAGTTCGCAAATACTAAAAGTTTTTCATTAGAGTCATCTAAATAACGCTCATAGGCCATAACTTGTGGGTGTTCCATTAAAAATGGTTTGATGTGACCTTCAGAGATCAATTTTTCTGATTTTCTGAGTTTAATTAATTTTTGGTAGAAATTAAAAATTTCACCATCCTGTAGTTCTTTTTCAACGTTAATTTTATCTTGGTCTGTTGGCATGAGCCAAGGTTTGTGGCCACTAAAACCAGCATATTGAGAATTATTCCAGTGCATTGGAACCCTTGAGTTATCGCGAGCTTTAGACTGAACAATTTCAAAAGCTTCTTTTTCATCAATACCTTTTTTGATTAATGCGTCATAGGCATTCAAAGCTTCGACGTCCACATAATCCTTCATGGAAGTATAGTGAGGATCCATCATACCAATTTCTTCACCCATATAAATGTAAGGCGTTCCGCGTAGTAGATGAAGAGCAAGAGCTAACATCTCAGCAGATTTATTGTGATATTTTCCAGTATCACCGAATCGATTTAATGCCCAAGGCTGGTCGTGATTATTCCAGAATAGAGCTTGCCAGCCACCACCTTGATCAATCTTACTATTCCAGGTAAGCATAATATCTTTTAATTTCTTAAAGTCAAAAGGCATCTTAGACCATTTTTCACCGTTTTTATAGTCAACTTTGAGGTGATGAAAGGTGAAGACCATTGAAAGCTCATGATCTTCTGGACGGGTATAAGCAATTGAATTTTCAATTGTAGTTGATGACATTTCTCCAACAGTAACTGATTCTGGGTCTTGACCGAAGGATTTGGCATTTAATTCTTTTAAATATTGCTGCACCACTGGTGTATCAGTATAAAGGGATTTTTCTTGCACCGGATTTGTTGAGTTAACTAAGGTAGTATCTTTCCCTGTAACGTTGATTACGTCAAAGCGGAAGCCGTGAACTCCTTTATTACGCCAAAAGTTTACAACATCTATTAAGGCAGCACGAACTTCAGGATTATGCCAGTCAAGATCTGCTTGAGTTGGGTCATAGAGGTGGAGATAGTAGTAATCGGTGTCGCCAAATTTTGACCAAGCTGGACCACCAAATTTTGATTGCCAGTTATTAGGTAGTTGTTCATCCTTACCTTTTCTAAGATAAAAGAATTTTTGATACTTTTTATCTCCGGCTAGAGCTTTTTTAAACCATTCATGTTCCGTTGAACAGTGATTTAAAACCATGTCGAGCATCACATTAACATTAATTGCTTTTAATTTAGCGACTAGTTCTTCGAAATCGCTCATTGTTCCGAATCGAGGATCAATTTTTTTATAATCAGCAATGTCATAGCCGTTGTCATTTTGTGGAGAAACAAAAAATGGGTTAAACCAAATGAAGTCTACATTTAGCTTTTTGATATAGTCGATTTTTTCAATGATGCCACGTAAGTCGCCGATACCATCATTATTTGAGTCATAAAAAGATTTGGGGTAAATTTGATAAATTACTTTATTGCCTAAATTATTCATCGCTGAATCCTTTCTAAAATTTAATCTTTTTTCTGCGAGCAAAATCCACAAATTTGAATTTGTCAGGTCGATGATAGGACAGGGTTAATTCGAATTTAGTTGTGTCAGCTAAATAATTTCTACTTGCAACTAGCACTGCAAGTTTATTGTCTAATTGAAGTAAATCTTGAATTCTCTTGTCAACTTTACAGACAGAAATTTCCTTCGTTGCATAGGAAATTTCTAATTTTTCTTTATTTTCTAAATAATTATAAATAGAAGTTTCTGCGGCATCTTTTGGAAGTGAATTAATAGGAGGAGAAAGCAAATAGTCGCAATCTAAGACATCAGCTTGTCCTTCTATTAATCGCAAGCGTTCAAGATGAAAACCAGTACTGTTTTTTTCTTCAGGAAAATATTTGATAAAGCCAGTTGGCAAATGATCTTCTTTTTGTAAAAGTAAAACTTTTGTTTCTGCTTTAAGTCCTAATTGATTATTCAATTCTGCAAAACTGCTAATTCCTGAAATGGGAAAAGTGTAGCGATCGAGATTTAAAACTATTGAACCTTTTCCACGAATCTTCTGAATTAAGCCTAGGTCGGTTAAGCTAGTAAGTGCTTTTCGAATTGTTTCTCTTGAAGCACCATATAAGTCCATTAATTGATGTTCACTAGGGAGATATTCGCCAGGCTTATATTGTTGATGCTTAATTTTATCAACTAAATCTTGAGCAATAGCACTAACTTTAGATTGAGCCATAAAAAATCCTCCTTTGTCTTTAATTATATACACTTGTTTAGACAAGTAAAGCAAAACTTTTTCATCTATAAAATAGTTAATTTAAAAGAAAAAGTAAGCTTTTTCATAAAATAGTATTGACAACTTGTACAGACAAGTATAATATTTAAATCAAGATATATGAAAGCGGATACTTTCAAAGAGGAGAATGAAATTATGGTACAAGATACTACTAATTTATTAGCTCCAGCTACTGGAGCGGTTATTGCTTTAGCTAAGACTTCAGATCCTATTTTTTCTCAAGGAACAATGGGAGATGGATTTGGTTTGACCCCAACTATTGGAAAGGTTGTAGCACCTGTTTCAGGAAAAATCAGTATGGTTGCCGATACTAAACATGCTGTCGGAATCGTTACTAACGAAGGGCTAGAAGTACTAGTCCACATGGGCGTTGATACAGTCGGCTTAAAGGGTGCACCATTCACGATTAAGATTGAAAATGGTCAAGAAGTTAAGGCCGGTGATGAAATTGCTGAAATGGATTTAGATGAAATCAAAGCTAAGGGATTAGATACAACAATCATGGTTTTGATTACTAATTCAGCTGACAAGATTTCAGGACTTGATGTAACTGAAGGTGAAGCAAAAGCTGGTGAAGCTGTAGCAACGGCTTACTTAAAGACGGCAGAAGCAGAAGACACTTCAAGCAAAAAATTATCTTATCCAGAGTTAGCTTCTTTTATTATTAAAAATGTCGGCGGTAAGGAGAATGTTAATAATGTAATTCACTGTATTACACGCTTACGTTTTTACTTAAAAGATGAAAATAAAGCAAATGATGACGTTTTAAAAAATCAACGTGGAATTTTAGACGTGATGCATGCGTCAGGACAATATCAGGTTGTAATTGGTAATGAAGTAACTAATGTCTTTGATGAAGTAGTTAAGCAATTAGGACCTTTAGATAGTGAAGCAGCTCCTGCTCCAGAAGATGACGATAAAAATCCAGTTTCAAAAGCTTTTGGTAATTTAATTGGATTTATCACTGGTTCAATGAGTCCAATTATCGGTGTAATTGCTGCAGCTGGTATTATTAAAGGTATTTTGGCATTGCTTACTCTGCCACAATTAGGTAGTTTACTTAGTGTCAAGAGTACAGCCTATATCACTACTAGCGCAATTGCTGATTCGGCTTTCTTCTTCTTGCCAGTTCTAGTTGGTTACTGCGCAGCTAAAAGATTGAATTCCGATCCAATCATCGCAGCAGTAATTGGTGGAGTATTAGTTTATCCGCAGTTAGTTGAATGGGGCAAAGCCTTTAAGACAATGTTTGAAGTTGGCGGAATTAAGTTTGAATTTTTGAACTATACTTACTCAATTTTCCCAATGATTTTAGCCGCATGGCTTGCTAAGAAGTGTGAAGATTGGCTTAAGAAATGGCTACCATCGTACTTACAAATGATTTTTATTCCATTAATTACTGTTTTAGTAGTTTCAGCATTGACTTTAATGGTAACCGGCCCAATTATTCAAGGTGTTGCTAATGGTATTGCAGTCTTCATCAACTGGTTAGTTCATGCATCTGGCTGGATTGGTGGATTTATTATTGGTGGTTTCTACCAAGTATTGGTTATCTTTGGTTTGCACTGGGGTGTTGTGCCGCTTGTTGCCCAACAAATTGCTGGCACTGGTGAAAGTGCATTGAACGCAATTATTTGTTCATCAATGATTGCTCAAGGTGCTGCCGTATTAGCGGTAGCTGTTAAGTCTAAGAAAGAAGACTTAAAGGAATTAGGTTTTGCTTCAACTATTTCTGCAATGTGTGGTGTTACTGAACCAGCTGTTTATGGTATTAGTTTAAGATATAAGAAAGTATTTATTTCCGGTTGTATTGGTTCTGCATTTGGTGGCCTTGTTACTGGTTTAATGCACGGAACAATGTATGGCTTTACTGGTGGATTAATTGGATTTTCTTCATTCTTTAATCCTAAGCATCCTACTGATTTATCTAGCTTCTATACATTTTTGATTGCTAGTGCTGTAACAATTGTGGTTTCATTTATCGTAACTTGGGTTTGGGGCTACAATGATAGCATGGTTCAAGGAGCTAAGGTTGCAAAGAAAAAGAGACCTGGTAGTAAGTAAAAGAATTTATTTAAATTAGATAAAAAATAAAACAACGTTGAAAATTTCAGCGTTGTTTTTTGCGTTTAGGAGTTGCAAATATTAAATCATATTAATATAATTAATAATAATTTAATTAAGTCGTGGATTAGGGGGAAAGGCTATGATTTTTGAAAAGCTTTTTTCTAAAGAGAATAAAAAAGATGAGATAGTTGATGTAAAGTTAAGTGATAAAAAGTTCAATGAATTAAGAATAAAGCTAAGTATTGGAGACGTAACAGTTGAACAAGGCGAGAATTTTTCGGTTAATTTTACTGGGAAAAGACACTACTTACCGCCTATTCGCTTAGAAGATGGTAAACTACGACTTAAGCAAAAAATGAATTTGATTGAAAAGGGAGAAGCTCACTTAAAAGTTGTAATTCCTGCAAAGGCTACTTTGGATAGTCTTGATATTCAAACTAGTAGCGGTGATATTGAGATAGTTGATATTAAGACTGAAAAAGCTTATCTTAAATCGACTGAAGGCAGAGTCAGAGTAAGACGAGTGGCGATAGCTGAGTCACTTCTTGAATCAACAGATGGAAATGTAACAGTACGAAATAGTGATCTGGCCGATGGCAAGTTAGCGACATATGATGGCGAAATCAAAGTATCGGGATCTATTTTATCTAAGATTTCTTTAAATGTAACAGATGGAGATATGAATCTAACTGATGTTACGATTGACGAAGGCAGCGCAAATTTAAAGGCTGGCAACTTTACGCTCGATCATGCTGTATTTAAGAGTGATTATGAAATAAAGAATATTGAAGGAAATAATACTGTTTGGAGTGCAAATTTAAAATATGCCCATGTAAGAACGGCAAATGGTTTAAATAATATTTCGTTTGATCCACAACCTTCAGGCGTTGTTTTAACAATGACAACGGTAGATGGAGATAATGTAGTTGAGTAGAAAAAAAATAAACCTCGTAGAGTAACCTACGAGGTTTATTTCTATTTAACGTTACTTAAAACTGAACGAATTTTAGTAGTAAGCATATCAATTGCTACATCATTTTCGCCGCCTTCTGGAACGATGATGTCAGCGTAGCGTTTAGTTGGTTCGATAAATTGATTGTACATTGGTTTAACGGTCTTTAAGTATTGATCAATAACTGAATGAACTGAACGACCACGTTCTTGCGTGTCGCGCTCTAATCGTCTAATGAAACGAATGTCATCATCAGTATCGACGAAGACCTTGATGCTCATTAAGTTACGTAAGTTTTCTTCACCAAGGACGAGAATACCTTCTAGGATAATAATATCAGCTGGTTCGGTGTGAATAGTCTTTTCACTTCTAGTATGAGCAGTAAAATCATAAACTGGCATTTCAACTGCCTTATAGTCCATTAATTGACGAAGTTGGTCAACAAGTAGTGGCATGTCAAAGGCATCGGGATGATCGTAGTTAATCTTCTTACGCTCTGACATTGATAAGTCATCGTTATTTTTGTAATAAGAATCTTGCGTCATAATTAAAATATGGTCATCTTGTTGTAATTGGTCATAAATTTCATGGGCAATGGTCGTTTTACCACTACCTGAACCACCGGCAATTCCAATGATAATAGGGCGTTTACTTTGCACGATTAAAATCTCCTTTTTTAAACTATTACAATAATACCTTAAAATTACGCTCTGTGATAGATTTACAGGCAATAATATTGACAAATATGTGTTTTTTCTGAACATGTGAAGTAAAATAAAATTGAAAGTGTTATATATGGTTTTAAAAAGAAGGTTTTACTTTGACTGCTCAAGAAAAAGCCGCAATCAAGAATTGGAATCCCCGATATCGGAGAAATGTTTATTTATATCTATGGATTTACGGAATTTTAGGTGCGGTAACTGGAATTACTAATGATGCGGCTTTGTCATACTTTGATATAGTAGCACCAGGATTAATTTCAGGTCTGAATATCTTTAATGCGATTACTGCATTATTAATGTCGTTGATGATTGTTTGGGTGCATGAATTAGGTTATCGTAAAATTTTGTTGATTTTGCCGCCTTTAACTTCTATTTTCCTGGCGTTAACTACTATTACAACTAATCAAATAATTATTATGTTTGCCTACATTATTTCATGGACTGCAATTGGAGTTTATGACTTAATGTATCCTTTGATGTGGACTTCTTATGTACCTAAAGAAATCAGAACTAAGATGTTTACAGTAGTAATGGTTGTAAACTTAGTTGCTCAAACTATCTTAACTTTTATCGGTGGAAAAGCAGTAGTGTACTTCTTTAGTAAGATGCAGGGTATTTCTTATGATATTGCTTCTAATCTATCTGCTCATACCGCCCAATTAAGTGGAAGTTATCTAGCTAATTATACCAATGCCTTTAGAATAGTATTGATTTTGACTGCTTTAGTTAATGTAGTTGCTTTTGTATTAGCAATCTTTATTAAAGATGAGCCAAAGGACTATCGAACCGTGGGGATGAAAAAACCGCAAACGCCAGAAGAGAAGAAAAAAGCTTTTGAAGCTTTGATTAATAAAAAGACGATTATGTGGATCTTGTATATTGCAGGTATTCAACTAGGTGCTAGATTGGTTGTTCCTTATATTCCAATTTATTTGAATGATTATCTGCATATTCCCCGGGGAATTACCTCAACAATTAATACATTTCAGACCGCAGCAATGTTTATTGGATATTTCTTTGCTCCATTCTTAGCCAAGAAGCTAGGTGCCATTGTTTCTATTGCTGCTGGAACCTTAACTTGTGCACCATTAATGTTTTTAATGGCTAACGGTCGACACTTCGGCACTGGAATTACTCTTTTTGTAATTGTAGGGGTTTTGCTATTCTTACGTAGTGGTTTAGCAAATGCAACAATGCCGATTCAGCAAGAAGTACAGATGATTATTGTTGATAAAGATATGCGTCCAGCCTTTACTGCTGTGGTTCAGATTGCATATGCGGTAATTGGAATAATTGATGGATTATTTACAGCCTTTTACTTACTTAAGACGCCAGCTGGGTATGCGAATGCATATTACATTGCGACTGCTCTATATGTAGTAGTAAGTATCTTATTAATTGTAATGTTTGCTAAGCAATATAACTGGATCTTAGATGAGAAAAAGAGCACATCTAATGAAAAATAGTTAATTGATAACTTAAGAATAATAATAAAATACCGAATTAGTCGTAAAAGTGACTGATTCGGTATTTTTGGTATTTTCGAGGGATGAAAGATGGTAATATTTAAGACATAAAAATAATATTTATTATTTAAGGAGAAGAATAATGAAAGAAATTAGAAAAGAAAATATTGTTAAAACTACTACTTTGAGTGAAGAAGAAATGATTGAAGTTGTTGGTGGTACTAGAGTAAATGGTTTTGTTAATGGAAATTTTAGTAAAGGTATATTTTACTGGACGCGCAACATTTGGAAATAAAAATGTTGTTAGTTTATAGCTTTTTAATGCTTATTTCTGGAATAACTGATTTATGGATATTTTTTAGAGTTTCTCAAATTGCAGCTAGTAAAAAAAATATTTTGATTCTCGGTGGAGTGTTATTCTTACTTCCAATTTTATGTGGAGGAGTTGTTGAACTAGCCACTTTTTTGGAAATTTTATTTTTCATATTTTATTTTAGAAAGAGTAAAGAAAAAAATTGGGCTATTGGGGCAATTTTAATTGTAGGAGTTGTAGATTCCATAATAGATATACTAAGTAGTATCTTAATGGAGCTTTTACATATTGAGGATATAATTTATCTTAATTTATTAGTCCAAATTAGTATTATACTTCTTGCAGTTTTTATAATTGAGATCTTCTATAAGTATCTTCACTCATATTTAATGAAAGAAAATCACAATGTGTTTATAGGACTGTTGATCTATCTATATGTTTCCACTACTTTAACAATGATTTTTTATGGACAAACCCAGAAAAATGCATCGTTAAGTATGTTTTTTACAATTTTTGTATTAATTCAAATAGTTTTTGCTATGGCGACTTACGTGGAACTAATAAATATTCAAAAGCATCTTTTAAAAAAATCACAACAAGATAATTTAATAAAAGAGCAAAAACAATTACAAGACTATGCGCAATATCTTGAAGAGAGCGAAGATGAGTTACGTGCTTTTCGGCATGATTATCGAAATATGTTTAACTCATTAAAAATCAGTGCACAGGAAGGAAATACTAAAGAAGTAATCCAAAAGCTTGATGAATATACTAAGGCCAATTTAAATGCAAAAGCATTTGAAAAATATAGAGATGTTAATCATATAAAAATAAAATCTCTCAAAAGTATCATTATTGCTAAGTTAACAGAAATGTATAGAGAACATATTTCATATAATTTTGAATGTAGCAGTGAAATTACGAAATTGCCTAAAAATATTAATGAAATAGATTTAGTCAGAATCGTCGGTATAAGTTGTGACAATGCGATTGAAGAAAGCAAAGTATTAATAGAGCAAAATCAAGAAGCTCATATTGAAATTATGGCTTATTCAAACGAACGTGGTGAATTTGAATATGAAATACAAAATAAACGAGGTGATTCTGAAATTTCAATTAAACAAATACGACAAAACGGTTATTCAACAAAGAAAAGTCACTCTGGCTTGGGCTTAGCCAATATCAATAGTATTAAAAATAAATATGAAAATATGACTATTTCTTATGAAGTGCCTGAAGGATACTTTGATTTCTATCTCGTGATTGAACCAGAGGAGGAAAGTGAAGAATGAAATATTCCGTAATCGTTTGTGATGATGACGAAGTATTAGCAAAAAATTTAGCGAAAAATATTAAATATGCAGTTAGTAACTTTACCGATGATAATCCAGTCTACGAAAATATTGAAATCAATTTAGAGCTAGTTGCTAATACATTTGAGCAAGTTGTAAGTTATGTAGTTGCTAATGATATTCAAAATGCAATTTATTTTTTAGATATTGAATTAAGTCAAAATTCAAAAGCTAAAAACGGAGTAGACTTAGCAGAATTTATTAAAAAGCAAGATCCAAATGCACAAATAATTTTTGTTACTGCTTATGACAAATATGCTCCTTTAACTTATCGTAGAAGAATTGGTGCTATTGATTATATTAATAAGGCCTTAGATTCAAGAGAAATGATGCAGCGATTAGAAGAAACCTTGACTGGCGCCGTTCAAAGTATCAATAATCTTATGAAATCAGGAAGAAAAGAACTTATCTATAAAATTGGACGGAGAGTTAATAAAGTTGAAGACACGACTATTTATTATCTTGAAAATAGTACGTCACAACACAAAGTTAATTTGATAACTGAAACTGGTGTAGCTGAATTCAGAAGTAATATCTCCAAAATTAACGAAGAAAATGATTTTTTAGTTAAGGTATCTCAATCTTGTGTAGTAAATCCAAATAATATCAACAGCATCGACTTTTCAAAAAAGACAATAAAGTTTCCTAATGGAGATGAAGTAGTGTTCGCTCGTAGTTGCAGAAAAACTGTTGAGGATCTATTAAATAAATATCCAGAAATTAATGTTAAGTAAAAGGTAAGACTTATGTTATTCAAATATAAATCCGTATACGTGCCACAAGTGGATGAGATGGATTGCGGCGTTGCTTGTCTAGCAATGATCTTAAAGCAATATCATTCTCGCGTATCTTTAGCACATTTACGTCATGAAGCTCGTACTAATCTTGAAGGCACAACTGCTTTAGGACTAGTGAAGACAGCACAAAAATTTAATTTCAAAACAGAAGCCGTAAAAGCAGATATGTCTTTATTTGATGAGAATAGTATTCAATATCCTTTTATTGCCCACGTCCTAAAACAAGGAGAAATACTTCATTATTACGTAGTTCTTAAAAATGCTAAGAATTATTTAGTAATTGCAGATCCTGATCCATCAGTTGGTGTAGTAAAGATGCCAAAAGACAAATTTGCTCAAGAATGGACTGGTGTTGCACTCTTTATGGTTCCTAACGAAGACTTTGAACCAATCAAAGAAAAGAAGAATAATTTATGGTCTCTCTTTCCATATATGTTTAAACAAAAGCGGCTGATGATTAACATCATTTTAGCCGCTTTATTAATGACCATAATTAGTATCTGTAGTTCATATTTTGTTCAAGGAATAATTGATACTTACATTCCAGATGGAACCTATCAGACTCTTTCGATCTTAGCTGTTGGACTATTAATTGCTTATGTCTTTAATTCAATTTTTTCTTATGGACAGAATTTTTTATTAAATATTTTAGGTCAAAGATTAAGTATTGATCTAAATCTGCGATACATCAGGCATATTTTTGAATTACCAATGGAATTCTTTGTAACAAGAAGAACGGGTGAAATTACTTCGCGTTTTTCTGATGCAAGTAGAATTATTGACGCTTTGGCAAGTACAGTTATTTCGCTCTTCTTAGACCTCTCAATTGTGATTGTGATGGGATTAGTCTTAGCAGCACAAAATATGACATTATTTGGGATTACACTGTTAGCTTTGCCTATTTATGCAGTTGTAATTCTAGGTTTTACTAAAAAGTTTGAAAAACTAAATAACGAACAAATGGAAAGTAATGCTGTTTTGAGTTCTTCAGTTATTGAAGATATTCAAGGAATTGAAACTATTAAAGCTTTAAATAGTGAGAATACAAGATATAGAAGAATCGATAGTCAGTTTGTAGATTACTTAAAGAAGTCATTTAAATATAGTAAGACTGAGAGTTTACAGACAGCACTCAAGACATTTATTCAATTATCTCTTAATGTAATTGTTCTTTGGGTTGGTGCAAAGATTGTAATGCAAGGACAATTGAGCATTGGTCAGTTAATGACGTTCAATGCATTGCTGGCATATTTCATTGATCCCTTGCAAAGTATTATTAATTTACAACCGCGACTTCAATCAGCTAGTGTTGCTCAAAATCGATTAAATGAGGTCTATCAAGTAAAAAGTGAATTCAATCAGAAGGCTACTATTGAAGATCGTAAGCTCCTAGAAGGAAATATTGAATATAAGAATGTGGATTATAGCTATGGTTATGGCACAGATGTCTTAAAAGATATTAATCTCAAAATTAGCCAGGGCGAAAAATTAACGATTGTTGGAATGAGTGGTTCTGGAAAATCTACGATGGTTAAGTTGTTAGTAGATTTCTTTTCGCCAAGTAAAGGTCAGGTTACATTAAATGGACATGCAACAAGTGAAATTGATAAGCATACGTTGCGGTCATATGTAAATTATGTACCTCAAACTCCATATATCTTTTCTGGAACAGTTAAAGAGAATTTGTTGTTAGGTTGTAGGCCAGATATCACTGAAGAAGATGTAATAAAGGCTTGTCAAATTGCTGAGATTGACCAAGAAATAGCTAATCTACCTTTGCAATTTGAAACAAAATTAGATGAAAATGCCAAAATTTTATCTGGTGGACAAAAACAAAGGTTAACTATTGCCCGGGCATTACTATCTCCTGCAAAGGTATTTATTTTTGATGAAGTAACAAGTGGCTTAGATACAATTACTGAGAAGAAAGTGATTGATAATTTGATGAAGCTAAAGGATAAGACAATTATCTTTATTGCGCATCGACTAGCAATTGCAGAACGGGCAGACAAGGTAGTTGTAATTGATCATGGTCAAATAGTTGAAGAAGGCAGCCACAGCGAATTGATGAGTAAGCATGGTTTTTACTATGACTTAGTGAAGGGATAGGTGAGTACAGATGGATGCAAAAGAGTATGAAAGTACAGAATTCTATTCCTATAAGTTCAAGAATTTCTCGACAATGATTATTATTCCAGCCGCTATTTTTGTTCTACTTTTATTTATTGGATCTTTTTTTGCTGTTAGACAGAGTACAGTCTCTTCGGTTGGCGTTGTTGAACCAACGGTTGTAATTAATCAGAAAAATGTTAGCTATGATGAGGGACAAGTCGTTACAAAACATGGTCAAAAATGGGTAGCTCATGTTGATCAAGATAGTGGGATTAGTTTAATGCCTGTTATGAAAGCTAAAGGAAAAGTGAGGATTGTTACCTATGTGCTCACTAATAAAATCTCGTCTATTAAGAAGGGGCAGAAGTTAAACTTTTCTGTACCTACAGTAGACGGCTTGAATAGTAGATTAACTGGTAAGGTAAAGGAGATTGGTGTTTATCCAATAAATGTGAACAAGCAAAGTATGTATGAAGTTATTTCGATTGCCATAGTTAGTGATATAAATGTTAAGTACGGAATGCAAGGTAATGCCACAATAGTGACAGGTCGTAGCACATATTTTAACTATTTTTTAGATAAGGTATTGAATAAAAGATAAATTTGATAGAATAAAAAATTAAAATTTTATTAATCTAAAGATAAAAATATAAGTGAATAAAAAAGAGATGTTAGATAAGAATATTGATTTGCAAAGAGCAATATTTCATATAAAGCAAGATATTAATTTGTATTCTGTAGTGTATGGATTTAAATTGCCTGAAACTTAATTTTGGGAACGAATTTGGATAAAATATACTGTTTTGGTTAGTAAGTAAGCAATATTAATCCATATAAAAAATAAATTGTTTTTTATAGTAGGCTAAATATATAAAGATTATTAATTATAGGAGGTCTTTATTATGAAAAATTTTAATACATTATCATTTGAAACATTGGCTAACATAGTTGGTGGGAGAAATAATTTGGCTGCTAATATAGGTGGAGTAGGTGGAGCGACAGTCGCTGGATGGGCTCTTGGAAATGCAGTTTGCGGTCCTGCTTGTGGCTTTGTTGGAGCACACTATGTTCCAATAGCATGGGCTGGCGTAACGGCAGCTACTGGTGGATTCGGAAAGATAAGAAAGTAGGGAATTAATATGGCTTTAAAAACATTAGAAAAACATGAATTAAGAAATGTAATGGGTGGAAACAAGTGGGGGAATGCTGTAATAGGAGCTGCTACGGGAGCTACTCGCGGAGTAAGTTGGTGCAGAGGATTCGGACCATGGGGAATGACTGCCTGTGGCTTAGGAGGTGCTGCAATTGGAGGATATCTGGGATATAAGAGTAATTAATTTATATAGAGATTTATGTTATTCTTTGTAACTATTATTAATGTAATACTTTTTTTAGGTAACTTGTATCAAACGGGCTTTAATTATTTTAACTTTAATCAATTGCAAGCACTTTTACTAACTATTTTTCTTATTGTTACTGTAATAGTTATCGCTATTAATAAAAAATTAGAAAGAGGTTATGATCTTTCTTTTTTTGCACTTTATTTGTATTGGCCAATTTATGTTTTTGAAGTTAAATTATATAATTCAACAAATTATAAAGATGGAATAGAATTTTGGGTTTATTTCGTACTAATTTTGGCCATATCGTTTGTAATAGGAAAAATATTAAAAAGAATCATAAGAAAGTAATAATAAAACTGAAAGTACTAAATTAGTTTTTGAATGACTGATTTAGTGCTTTTTCTACTTTCTCCTTTATTTAAGTAAATATGAAAATCTAATAGATTTACTTAATGTTAAGCTTATTTTATAAAATTTTGAAAGAGATGGGATTACATGGAATTAAATAAGAAAATCACTACATTAATGTATCTGGGAAAAACTCAGAAATTAAGAAATGCTATTAAATCTTGATATTAATAAACCTTGGTTTAATAACGTTTTTCTTTTGAGTAAAAATCCAGAATTAACTAAAAATAGACTTCTTTCCCAGACACTACTTATCGTTTTGTTTGCTAAGCCAGTAAATGCGCAAGAAGTATAAAATACACAACTTCAAGAAATAAAAATAGAAAAGTATGCTGATGTATCACCTCAGAAATATGAAAACAATGTTTGAGATCAAATATGACTCAAGTTAAGGATTTAATTAGTAAACGCGATAATAAAGAATATTTGCTTTATATTGGACGTCCAACTTGTTATTACTGTCGTGAATTTTTTCAGCATTAAAGGAATTTAATCGGGTAACAGGTGAAAGTCATTATATTTTGATATTTGATGCAAGGTAATGCCACAATAGTGACAGTACGCAGTACATATTTTGAATATTTTTTAGATAAGGTATTGAATAAGCGGTAAATTTGATAGAATAAAACGACATTAAATTATATTATGTGAGGATAAAAAGATGAACGAAACCAAATTAAAAGAGATGTTAGATAAGATTAAAGCAAACTCTGATATTGCAACTGATCCAGAAGCTCAAAAATTGATTGACACCGCTATTGAAAAATTGGATAAGGAAATTAATTTACAAAAGGTAGTATTTAATCTAAAGCAAGATATTAATTTGTATTCTGTAGCACATGGATTCAAATTGCCTGAAACTTTGACCAAGTTGCAACTTTTATTAGATAAAGATCTCGACAAGTGGGCTGGGGCTGGTGAAACTTTGTCATTGACTAATTTTTAGATAAATCAGTATTCAAGCACTAGGCACTATTGAACTTGGCACGTAATAAATAAATACCAAATTTGTCATAAAAAAGACCAAATAGGTCTTTTTTATTTTTTGCCAATTTTTAAATGCTAAAATCATAGCAAGATCTTTACAGGAGAAGAAAGAAAATGAATGATAAACAGCTTATTTTTTATTCTATTCTTAGCGGAATTTTAATTAGTATTCTTGCTAGCTTGGGTGATCTTGCAGTTGGAAGTCAGCTAACTTTTTGCATAATTTTAGGGAATATCCTATGGGGAATAATCTTTGCCTATTTAGTATTTGAATTTATAAAAAGAATGAAAAATAAGAAATTAAAAGTATAAAGGAAGACTACCAATGAAATGGATTGAAACAATTAAAAATAAGGAAACAAATACGGAAGAATGGATAGTGGTTGTACTAAGCTTAATCTTTGCAATTTTTGTAAGAAAAATATTCTTCTATTTCGTAAATATTGATAGTGTAGTCCTAAACTTTGCAATCGGAATTACTAGTATGTGGATTTTCTCAATTACTTATTATTATATGAAAGACAAGTTGCAACAACGCTTAAAGAATAGAAAATAAGAAATATAGGTATGAGCAAAAGAAGAACTTATTAAAAAAAGTAAATAATTTATATATCTAAATACCAAATTGGTAATATATTAGGTCAAATCAGTCATTTTCAAGTTTTACAAAAAATGATAGTAAAATTAATGAATAAATGATAATATTTGGAAACAAAACTACTCTTTGGAGGACAGAAATATGAAAAATGAATTGGAACAAGTGTTGAATTACTTTATCTCACTTGCTAAGACTCATTATGATAGGAAAGGCAATGAATACTTACTAGAACAACTTGAAGTTGCCTTAGACAAGTTAGAACATAATGTTCAAGATGAAGTAGATGAAGCCCGTGTAACTTATCAAAATATAAATACTATTTGTCTTACTAACCATCTTCACTTGGAAACAGATGAAGAAGCATTACTTGAAAAGATTAAAAAAATTTCAATGAGTAAAGGCTGGCTTGGTGGCTTAAACAGCTGGAATACAACTAATACTTGGCCTGGAAGATAAGAAAAACATAAATATCAAAAGAAAAATTTAACAAAGAATGAAGAGTAGTCGAAGGCTACTCTTTTTTTAATATATTAACTTTATGTGCATATTTTTTAAAAGTGAACTAAAATGGATCTGTAAAAAGGAATAGAAGTGATAACTTTGACTAAAAATGATGAAAACGATGAGATAATTAAGGTTGCTCAATTATCTGTTGAAGATGCACTGAAGGAATTAAATACTAGTCAAAGCGGCTTAACAATTGATGAAGTTCATACATTGCAGCAAAAATATGGAGAGAATATTTTTGCCAAAGCAAAACAGGAGCCACTTTGGAAGAAATTTTTAACTAATTTTACTAATTTAATGGCGATTCTGCTTTGGGTAGCAGGTATTATTGCTTTTTGTGCTGATTTAGTGCAATTAGGAATTGCTATTTGGGCAGTAAATATCATTAATGGTATTTTTAGTTTTTGGCAAGAATTTCAAGCTGATAAGGCAACTGAGGCCTTAGCGAATATGCTTCCCTCTTATACTCGTGTTATAAGAAATGGTAAGGAAGAGAAGATTTTAGCTAAAGACTTAGTTCCTGGCGATATCGTTAAGCTTGAAGAGGGAGACGATATTCCAGCTGATATTCGTGTAATTGCAGCTACAACGGCTCAAGCAGATCAGTCCTCACTGACTGGTGAAGTGAACCCAGTTCATAAAGGGGCACATGCTGTTGAAGACGTTAAGAAGAAAAATCATGCTGATCTTAATAACATGATTTTTTCTGGTACTAATATGATGAAGGGCAACATTACCGGTGTTGTGGTTAAAACAGGTATGAATACTGATTTCGGTAAGATTGCTGAATTAACTCAAAACGTTGCTCAACAAAAGAGTCCGCTTGAAAAGGAACTAGATACTTTAACTAAGCAGATTTCAATTTTGGCAATTTCAATTGGAATTATTTTCTTCCTAATTGCTACTTTCTTTGTTCACTATCCTTTAGTAAAGGGCTTTGTTTTTGCCCTGGGAATGATTGTAGCCTTTATTCCAGAAGGATTAGAGCCAACAGTTACTTTATCTTTAGCTGGTGCGGTTCAACGAATGGCAAAAAAGCACGCTCTAATTAAGCGTTTATCTAGCGTAGAAACGTTAGGTTCAACATCAGTGATTTGTTCTGATAAAACAGGAACTTTAACTAAGAATGAAATGACAGTTAAGGAACTTTGGACACTAGAAAAGAGTTATCATGTGTCAGGTGAAGGCTATGCTGTTCGAGGCCATATTAAAGAAGGACCGAAGCATGTTTTTGCTAAAGATAACGATACTTTAAAAGAAGTATTACTTGGTGGCTTTTTTGCAGACAACGCAAGAATTCAAGCACCAGATAAAAAGCATGTCCGTTATCAAATCTTGGGCGATCCAACTGAAGCATGCCTTGAAGTGGTTGCTCGAAAAGGTAAAGTTGATGTTGAAGCTGAATTAAAAAATACGCCGCGAGTTAAAGAACTACCATTTGATTCAAGCAGAAAAATGATGACGGTAATTCAAAGCTCTGATGGCACACACCGTTTTAATACCTATACTAAAGGTGCTCCAAATTGTGTGGTTGATAAGTGTACTTCTTATTTAGAACACGGTGAGATAAAACCTATTACCCAGGAAATAAAAGATAAGATTATGCGAGCTAATGATGGCTATGCGAAGGATGGACTGCGTGTTTTAGCAGTTGCGGGACGTAATCTTGATCAAAAGATGATGAACAATTTAGACTCAGCAACGATTGAGACAGTTGAAGAAAATCTTACTTTCTTAGGTTTAACAGTCATGATGGATCCACCAAGAGCAGAAGTATATAAAGCTGCTCGTGAGTGTCGCAAAGCTGGAATTAAGGTAACGATGGTTACCGGTGATTATGGTTTAACTGCTAAAAGTATTGCGCGCCAGATTGGTTTGACCGATCCAGATAAGCCTTTAACTGTAATTACAGGGGATGCTTTAAAGACAATGCCAGATGATGAATTAAGACATTATCTTGAAGGTGAGGTTGTCTTTGCTAGAATGGCACCTGAGCAAAAATATCGTGTTGTTTCTATGTATGAAAAAATGGGCAAGATTGTTGCTGCTACCGGTGACGGTGTTAACGATGTTCCAGCCTTAAAGAAAGCCAATATTGGAATTGCCATGGGCGGTACTGGTACTGATGTTGCAAAAGAAGCAGCTGATATGATTTTAACTGATGATAACTTTGCTTCTATCGTTGGTGCAATTAAAGAAGGACGCGGTGTGTACAGTAATATTCGTAAGTTCTTAATTTATATTTTGAACTCAAACATGCCTGAAGCAGTTCCTTCAGTCTTGTTCTTGCTTTCAGGTGGTGCAATTCCGCTTGCTTTAACTGTAATGGAAATTCTATTTATTGACCTAGGAACAGATATGATTCCAGCCCTCGGATTAGGACGGGAAGATCCTGAAAAAGGTATCATGGATCGACCTCCAAGGTCACCTAAAGATCACTTAATTAATAAGCATGTTTTAGCTAAAGCATTTTTATGGTATGGCTTAATTGCTTCAATTATTGCAACAGCAGCATTCTTTGGCGCTAATTTCTATCGTGGTCATATTTTTCCAAATTTGCCAGTGGTAGGTTGGGATTATTGTCAAGCAACGACAGTAACTTTAGCTGCAATTATCTTTTGTCAGATTGCGGCAGTATTAAATATTCGTTATTCAAGACAATCAATGTTTAATAGGCATTTCTTCAAGAATTCCATGATCTTTATCGGAATTATTATGGAGATAGTTTTGCTGCTATGCATTTCTTATGTGCCAGTTTTCCAGTCATTCTTTGGTACAGAGCCACTTAATGCACATGATTGGATTATGCTAGTATGTATTCCAATTCCTCTAATTTTAATTGATGAATTAAGAAAGTGGATTCTCAGGAAAAATTATAAAAAGTAAATAAACTTTAACTGCTAGTTTTAACTAGCAGTTTTTTCTTGCTAAAATATTAAAAATAAAGGTGGCGAAAGTATGAAAAAAGGATTGGTAATGGAAGGCGGAGCGATGCGCTGCATGTTTACCGCTGGTGTTATTGATACTTTAATGAAAGAAAAAATTAAGTTTGATGGAGCAATTGGTGTGTCAGCTGGGGCTGCATTTGGCTGTAATTATAAATCTGAACAAATAGGAAGAGTTTTACGTTATAACATTAAATATGCTCATGATCCTCGCTTATCAAGTTGGCAGTCGTGGCTAAAGACAGGAGATTTATATGGCGCTGATTTTTGCTACCGAGAGCTACCAGTTAAATTAGATATCTTTGATACAAATGCTTTTCAAAAAAATCCAATGGATTTTTGGTGTGTGGCAACTGACATTGATAATGGAGAAGCTGTATATCACAAGTTGTTGTCAGGCAAAGAGGCTGATTTAAAATGGATTCGTGCATCTTCTTCTATTCCAGTTTTTGCAAGGCCAGTAGAGATAGGTAATCGTAAATATTGGGATGGGGGAATTAGAGATTCAATCCCGATTAAATTTTTTGAAAAAATTGGCTATCAGAAGAATGTTGTAATTTTAACGCAGCCACTATCTTACCGAAAAGAAGCAAGTAAACTATACCCAGCGTTAGAGTTAGTATTACACAAGTATCCTGCTGTCTTAAAAAAATTGAAGACTAGGGCAACAGATTATAATGATGTCCTTAGTTACATTAGAAAAAAAGAAGTACAAGGCAAAATGTTAGTTATCAGGCCTCCTTATCCTTTAGATATTGGTACGATGGAAAAAGATCCTAAGGAATTGAAACGAGTATACAATATTGGCGTAAAAGAAGCTCAAAAGTGTCTAAAAGCAGTTCAATCTTATTTAAAAGAATAATATTTACTTGTCTTCATTGCGTTTCATTCGCTATAATTAACAAAAGCTTAAAATTTCAGTTTTTAATTTTTAATAGTAATAATATAGAGGGAATGAGCGTAATGAAGAAAACAAAACTATTTAGTTTTTTCTTTGCATTTTTACTCTTCTTCTCACTCGGTGCCACTTTTATTCAACCAGCTCAAGCAGCTAGTGAAAAGAAAGTAGCAGAAGGTAGTGTTTTAAAGAAGATTAAAAAGAGTGGAGAGCTAGTAGTAGGTACATCCGCCGACTATCCGCCATTAGAATTTACAGCAAGTGAAAATGGCAAGACTAAGTATGTTGGAGTCGATATTGAATTAGCTAAAGACATTGCCAAAGATTTAAACGTAAAGCTTGTTATTAAAAATATGTCTTTTGATTCACTGTTAGTTGCACTTGAAACAGGAAAGGTAGACATGGTTATTTCTGCTATGACGCCTACCCCTGAGAGAAAAAAAAGTGTAGCTTTTTCAAAAATTTACTACAAGCCAAGTGGTGAATATTTTTTAGTAAACAAAAAAGATAAGGATAAGTATACAAGCATCCAAAGCCTTAAAGGCCAAACTATTGGTGCTCAAACAGGAAGTAACCAATATAATTTAGTTAAGTCGCAAATGAAAGATTCTAAGTTAAAAGGTCTTGGGAAAATTAATAACTTGGTCTTAGCTTTACAATCTGGTAAGGTTTCGGCAGTTGTCGTTGAAGAATTAATCGCTAAAGCTTATGCGGAAAATAATAATAGCTTAGCTGCAGTACGTTCAAACCTGAAAGAAACACAGTCTGGAAATGCAGTAGCAATTGCAAAGGGACAAGATGAATTAGTTGCTCAGGTGAATAAAACTATTGATCATGTTCAAAAGAAAGACTTAATTAATAAACAATACCTTCCAGCAGCTGCCAAATATATGAAAACGGAAAAGAAAAGTAATACTTTTGCTAAATATATTCCATACTTCTTCAAGGGCATCTGGTACACGATTGTAATTACTGTCTTTTCTGTCATTATTGGTATTGTTTTAGGAATCATTTTAGCCTTGATGCGCCTGTCTAAGAATCCAATTTTACATTGGCTTGCTGTTTGTTATATTGAATTTATTCGCGGTACGCCTCAAATGGTTCAAATCTTGTTTGTATACTTTGGAATTGGATATTTGATTTCTAATCTTTCAGCCTTGGTTGCTGGTATTATTGCCATTGGGCTTAATTCTGGAGCCTATGTGGCTGAGGATATTAGGTCAGGAATTGATTCTTTGCCAAAAGGACAAATGGAAGCAGCACGTTCCCTAGGTTTAAGCCGTCAGAAGGCATTTAGATATGTAATTATTCCTCAGGCAATAAAGAATATTTGGCCAGCCTTAGGTAATGAGTTTATTACTTTATTAAAGGACAGTTCTTTGGTTTCAGTAATTGGGGTTGCTGAATTAATGTACCAAACACAATTAGTTCAGACTTCAACTTATAAGGGTGTATTGCCATTATTCATTGCCATGATTATTTACTTTGTTATGACTTTCTCATTGACGAGATTGTTGAATCACTTTGAAAAGAGGATGAAGCGTAATGACAGCAATGATTAAGGTTGAACATTTAAAGAAAAGTTTTGGAAAAAAAGAAGTCCTCAAAGATATTTCAGCAAATGTTGATAAAGGAAAAGTTATCAGTATCATTGGCCCATCAGGTTCAGGAAAAAGTACATTTTTACGCTGTCTTAATGTACTTGAAAAGCCAAGTAGTGGTAAGATCGTTTTTGATGGACAAGATTTAACGCATATTAATGAAAAAGAGTTAGATGTTTTACGTGAAAAAATGGGAATGGTTTTTCAAAGTTTCAATCTTTTTCCTAATATGAATGTAGTTGAAAATATCAAACTTGCTCCAATGAAGGTTAAGGGCGTAAGTGAAGATGAGGCTGAGAAACAAGCTTTAGAATTACTGGCTAAAGTTGGTTTGAAAGATCGGGCTGAGCAATATCCTTCGAGTCTCTCTGGTGGTCAGCAGCAGCGTGTTGCCATTGCTCGGGCGTTAGCGATGGATCCAGAGGTAATGCTGTTTGATGAGCCAACAAGTGCATTAGACCCAGAAATGGTCGGAGAAGTTTTAAAGACAATGCAGGACTTAGCTGATTCGGGAATGACGATGGTTATCGTTACTCACGAAATGGGGTTTGCTCGTGAAGTTTCTGATGAAGTTTGGTTTATGGCGGATGGATATTTACAGGAACAGGGCAGTCCTGAGCAAATTTTTGAAAATCCGCAGAGCCCACGTGCACAAGATTTCCTTTCTAAAGTTTTATAAATATTAATATTTCTTTTAAATAAGCACTTTCTTTTTACAAGGAGAGTGCTTTTCTTTATAATGGTTTCTTGATAAAAAAGTTGGAAAGGGATGAGTTTAATGAAGATTAGACAAGCTACAATAAATGACTATGATCAAATCATGACAATTTTGAAGGATGGAGCAAACCAACTAGCAGAGCGCGGAGTTGATCAATGGCAAGGAGACTATCCTTCTCCAGATCAAATTAAAGATGATATTGAAAAAGGCTTTGCTTATCTTGCTGTTTCAGCTGATGGCGAAACTGTTGGAGCCATTTCAATTGTTGAAGCTCCAGATCATTCCTACGATAATTTAAAGGGTAAATGGCTTCGTAATACAGACAAGTATGTGGTAATACACCGTGTCGCAATTCATTCAAAGCATGCGGGCAATGGTTATGCTACTAAATTGTTGACTGAGGTAATTGATTATATCCGTGATAATCGTAAAGATATTGATAGTATTCGTATTGATACTCATGAAAATAATACTGCGATGCAGCATTTGATTGATAAAATGAACTTTACTAAAGTAGGAGAACTACATGGCGTTTATCGTCCCGATGAAATTTCATATGTTTATGAAAATGTCAGAGAATAGATAACTTTTTGGCTAGGTTGAAAAACCTAGCCTTTTGTTTAGTTTATGCGTTCTGTTGACAGAGGATATTATGATAAAATATTCTTGTTAAATACTGTAAATTACATGGAGAAATTGATGAGAACAAATTTTAAATTTAAAATAGCTGCTGTTTTAGGACTGCTAGCTATTTTAATCGGACTTACAGGCTGTGCTAACAATAATAGCAATAAGATTACTGTTGTTGGATCTAGTGCCATGCAGCTTTTGGCTGAGCAAGCTGGAAATGACTATCGTCTTTCTCATCCAGACAGTAATATTGTTGTTCAAGGTGGAGGTTCTGGGACTGGTCTTAGCCAAGTACAGGCTGGTGCTGTTGAAATCGGAACTTCTGATGTTTTTGCTGAAACACAAAAAGGAATTGACGCCAAAAAATTGCAAAATCATCTAGTTGCAGTTGTAGGTATTGTACCAATTGTTAATAAGAGCGCTGGCGTGAAAAATTTAACCAGACAGCAATTGAGTGATATTTTTACTGGTAAGATTACCAACTGGAAACAAGTTGGCGGAAAAAATCAAAATATCACTGTAATTAATCGTTCTAAAGGTAGCGGTACTCGAGGAACTTTTGAAGGCTTAATTCTGAATGGAAAAAAGCCAATTCAAGCGCAAGAACAAGATTCTAACGGTACTGTGCGTAAGATCGTCAGCTCTACGCCAGGGACGATTTCTTATATTTCTTTCCCATATGCTAATGATGAAAATATTCAAAAACTGAGTATTGACAAAATAAAGCCTACGAATAAAAATGTGGAAACAAATCGTTGGCATCTTTGGTCTTACGAGCATATGTATACTAACGGAAAGCCTAATAAAAATGTTCAAAAGTTTATTGATTATATGCTTGGTAGTAAAGTTCAAAATGACTTAGTGCCAAAGCTAGGCTACATTAGTATCAATAAGATGCAAGTTGAACGTGATAGTAATAATCATGTTGTTCAAAAATAAAGAATAGGACGTTTTGATGAATAACAAAGATCTAAAAAAAGTAGTTGAATCTGCTTTAGATAAGCAAAAGGTTCCTCATGTTAAATTAAAGAAGATTGGAGCTAGCAAGGTTGATGTTGCTAGTTTAACTGAACCCTCAAAAGAAACGCGACAAGAATATTGGGGTAAGGGGTTAACTTACTGTGCTATTATCTTAATTATTATTTTAGTTGCTTCAATTATTGGTTTTATTGGCTTCCATGGCTTAGAAACATTTACTAAAGACCACGTAAATGTATTTCAATTTTTGGCTTCTAGTGACTGGGATCCAGGTGAAGGAAAGAGCCATGTTGGTGCAGCTGCAATGATTGTAACTTCTTTTTCAGTAACTTTATTAGCAGCTTTAGTAGCAACACCATTTGCCATTGCAGTAGCCTTGTTTATGACTGAATATTCTTCTAAAAAAGGCGCGCGCTTTTTACAATCCGTAATTGAATTATTAGTTGGGATTCCATCTGTTGTTTACGGATTTTTGGGGTTAACAATTATTGTTCCATTTATTAGAAATATTTTTGGTGGCACAGGATTTGGTATTTTGTCTGCTACTTTGGTTTTATTTGTCATGGTCTTACCAACGATTACTTCTTTGACTGTTGACAGTTTAAAGGCTGTTCCTTCTGACTACCGAAAGGCTTCTTTGGCTTTGGGAGCAACTAAGTGGCAAACAATTTATAAGGTGATTTTGCGAGTTGCTTCTCCTAGAATTATGACTGCGGTAATTTTCGGAATGGCACGTGCTTTTGGGGAAGCATTAGCCGTACAAATGGTTATTGGTAATGCGGTTTTAATGCCAGCTAACTTAGTAAGTCCATCAGCTACTTTAACTAGTCAATTAACTAGTCAAATGGGAAATACCGTGATGGGAACTTTGCCTAATAATGCCCTTTGGTCCTTAGCCTTGTTATTATTAATTATGTCTTTAGTCTTTAACTTCTTAGTCCGCTTAATTGGAAAGAGAGGACAGAAATAATGAATGCAAAAACGCGTAATAAAATTGCTACGGCTGGTATTTATACCTTGGTGAGTATTGTCGTAATTATTCTTTTTGGAATTTTAGGCGATATTTTAGTTTCTGGTGTACCACATCTTTCATGGCATTTTTTATCTTCTGAAGCCTCTTCTTATCAAGCTGGTGGTGGAGTAAGAGATCAGCTTTTTAATTCTTTATATTTATTAGTCTTGACACTGATTATTTCTTTGCCAATTGCATTAGGGGCTGGGATTTATTTAGCAGAATATGCAAAGGATAATTGGTTTACAAACTTAATTAGAACAACCATTGAAATCCTGAGTTCTTTACCATCCATTGTTGTAGGTTTATTTGGTTACTTATTATTTGTAGTGCAATTTGGTTTTGGCTTTTCTATTATTTCTGGTGCATTAGCACTAACATTTTTTAATCTACCAACTTTGACTAGTAATATTGAACAAGCTATTGAAGGTGTTCCACAAGCCCAAAGAGATGCTGGACTTGCTTTAGGCTTATCGAACTGGAAGACAATTCGGGGGATTGTTTTACCTGCAGCTTTACCTGGAATTTTAACAGGTATTATTTTAAGTGCTGGTAGAATTTTTGGTGAAGCAGCAGCTTTAATTTATACTGCAGGTCAAAGTGGATCAACTATTGACTATAGTAATTGGAATCCGCTTAGTCCAACTAGTTTCTTAAATGTTATGCGCCCAGCAGAAACTTTAGCTGTTCATATTTGGAAAGTTAATACCGAAGGAATCATTCCTGATGCAACAATTGTTTCAGCTGCAACTTCTGCTTTATTAATCATTGTGGTTATTTTGTTTAACCTGGGTGCACGTGCCTTAGGTAACCATTTATACCGCAAGTTGACAGCTGCTAAGTCATAAGGAGAAATTTATGCAAAATGTAAATGAAGCACCTACTTTTATTCATCAATTCGATCAAGATGAACAAATTATTTCTACTAAGGACCTTAGTGTTTTTTACGGTGGGAGTATTCAAAAGCTTTTTGGAGCTAGTCTGCAATTTAAGAAAAAAACAATTACTGCCTTAATTGGTGGATCTGGATCAGGAAAGTCGACTTTTTTACGTTGCCTTAATAGAATGAATGATAAGGTTGCTCGAGTTGATGGTGAAATTTGGTATCACGGCTTAGATATTAATAAAAACAATATCAATGTTTACCAATTAAGAAAAAATATTGGCATGGTCTTTCAAAAGCCAAATCCATTTCCAAAATCAATTAGAGAAAATATTACGTATGCTCTAAAAGCAAATGGCGAAAAAGATAAGCAAAAGCTAGATCAAATTGTCGAAGAAAGTTTAAGAGCAGCTGCTTTGTGGGATGAGGTGAAGGATAAGCTCGATAAGAGTGCCTTAGCAATGTCGGGTGGACAACAGCAACGTTTATGTATTGCTCGAGCGCTTGCCTTGAAACCTGAAATTCTGCTTCTTGATGAACCAGCTAGTGCGCTTGATCCTGTTTCTACCTCTAAGCTTGAAGATACGCTCAAGCAATTGAGAACCGATTATACGATGATTATGGTTACTCACAATATGCAGCAAGCTAGTCGTATTAGTGACTATACAGCTTTCTTTCATTTAGGACATGTTCTAGAGTACGATAAAACAGAAAATATTTTCACTAATCCTAAGGGTGAAATTACGGAAGATTATATTCGCGGAAGTTTTGGATAAGGGGTTTACTGTGGAAAATATTATTACAAGTAAAGATGTTCATCTAAGTTATGGAAATGTTGAAGCCTTGCATGGGATTAGCTTGGATTTTGAAGAAAAAGAATTAACTGCTTTAATTGGACCTTCGGGATGTGGAAAGTCAACTTTCTTGCGCTGTTTAAATAGGATGAACGATGATATTCCCAACATTCATATTAGCGGTGATATTCAGTTCGAAGGACAAAACATTTATGGTTCTAAGATGGATCTGGTAGAATTGCGTAAGGAAGTTGGGATGGTTTTCCAGCAGCCGAGTCCTTTTCCATTTTCTGTTTATGACAATATTGCTTACGGATTAAAGATTGCTGGAATTAAGGATAAAGAGTTAATTGATCAGCGCGTTGAAGAAAGTCTTAAGCAGGCAGCAATTTGGAAAGAAACAAAAGATAATTTAGATCGCAATGCCCAAGCCTTTTCTGGTGGTCAGCAGCAAAGAATTTGTATTGCGCGTGCTTTAGCAGTTCGTCCGAAAGTAATTTTGCTTGATGAACCCACGAGTGCGCTTGATCCAATTTCAAGTAGTGAAATTGAGGAAACCTTACTTGAATTAAAGCATGAATATACTTTCATCATGGTAACGCATAACTTGCAGCAGGCCAGTCGAATCAGCGATTATACTGCTTTCTTAATGAGTGGGGACTTAATTGAATATGGTAAAACAGCTGATATGTTCATGAATCCTAAGAAACAGATTACAAGTGATTATCTGAATGGACGTTTTGGTTAATAAGGAGAAGTTTTAAGATGCATGAAGTTTTTTTAGATGAATTACGTAAATTAAATACCCGCTTTATGGGGATGGGGATTGATGTTAGTGAGTCAATTGAGGAAGCTACGCAAGCCTTTGTTGATCATGATAAAAAATTAGCTCAAAGCCTAGTAAAAGATGATCAAAAAGTTTCTCGGGCTGCTACTAAAGTTGAGAAGAGAACCTTGAAGTTAATGGCTCTTCAGCAACCGGTTGCTAGTGACTTTAGAAATGTAATTAGTATCTTAAAGGCAACGGGAGATTTAGAACGAATTGGCGAAAATGCACTTTCAATTGCTTGGGAGACAATAAGAGTAAAGGGTAATCCACGTATTCCAGAAGTTGAAACAATTATTAAGTCAATGTCTAAGAAAGTAAACTTCATGCTTGATCAAGTTTTAAAAGCTTATGTTCAAGGCGATGAAAAATTAGCTCGTGAAGTTGCTAAAAAGGATGACGAAGTAGATGAAGATTATGTGAAGGCGCGTAAGTTGATTATTGCTGGGATTAAACAAGATCCAGAAGCTGCAGTTGCTTCTTCAAGTTACTTTATGGTAATTCGTTTACTAGAACGTATTGGTGACCACGTAGTTAATTTAGCACAGTGGGTTGTTTATAAGATGTCAGGTGAATTAGTTGATTTAAATACTAAAGATACTGATGAAATGACTGAACTATAATTGAAAATATTTAAATTAGAAGACTGCAATTTTGCAGTCTTTTTTGTACAGATAAATGTAAGAGCGTGCAAATTTTCATAAAGAAATCTATAATGAAACTATAAATTAAACTGTAAATGTGATCGGGGGAAGTTATGAGTAATACAGTTCAAAAAAAGAAAAAGCATCAATTTCCAACAGCGTATACGGTTATTATTATCGTTCTGCTATTGGTGCAGATTTTAACGTTTTTTATTCCATCGGGTAATTATGCAACGCTTGAGTATGATCAACCTAATAAGGAATTTGTGATTA
This sequence comes from Lactobacillus sp. RTP31084st1_F9_RTP31084_210423, assembly GCF_040919545.1. NCBI lineage: Bacteria > Bacillati > Bacillota > Bacilli > Lactobacillales > Lactobacillaceae > Lactobacillus > Lactobacillus sp. RTP31084st1_F9_RTP31084_210423. Next base: position 909,428 of record NZ_JBCOVH010000001.1, on the reverse strand, counting down.
CTAAGCCAAATGGTAGTAAACATAAAGAGGCAGCAACTCAAAAAACTTTAGATAAGTATAAAGTTAAGATTGACGTGAAGAAGTTTACTAATGGTACCATTTATAAGCCTGTGGCAATTCCTGATTCTTATGAAAAGATCGATCAGAAAAAGCCAGGACTAGGTGGAGCAATTTATCAATTTTTATCTTCACAAGTAAATGGAATTGCGCAAAGTATTGATATTATTGCCTTTGTTTTAATTCTTGGTGGATGTATTGGTGTTGTTCACGCAAATGGTGCAATTGATGCCGGTATGCAGGCACTTTCTAAAAAGATTAAAGGTAAGCAAGTATTATTGATTGTTTTGGTAATGGGCTTGATTGCCATTGGTGGTACAACTTTTGGCTTAGCTGAAGAAACCATGGCCTTTTATCCAATTTTAATTCCAGTATTCTTACTGGCAGGATTTGACCGTATGACGGTTGTCGCGACGATCTTCTTAGGAACCAGCATTGGTACGATGGCGTCAACTATTAACCCATTTTCAACTGTAATTGCTTCTAATACTGCTGGTGTTAACTTTACAGAGGCATTGCCGTTAAGAATTTGCATGTGGGCAACTTGTGTTATTGTGGGGATGATTTATGTTATTGCATATGCTAAAAAGGTACAAAAGAACCCTAAGGCTTCATATGTTTATAATGATTTCGTTAAGGAAGATCAAGAATATCTGAATCAAGACCAAACAATACAAGAGCATGAATTTACTTGGCGCCAAAAATTAACATTACTTGTTTTCGCAATTGCATTTATTGTAATGATTTGGGGCGTTCAGCAAAAGGGCTGGTACTTCACTGAAATTGCAGTTGTCTTCTTAGCAACTGGATATATTTTTGCCTTTATTTCAGGCTTAAGTGAGCACAAGTTTGTTGAAAGCTTCGTAAATGGTGCAGGCGACTTATTAGGTGTAGCTTTGACAATTGGATTAGCGCGTGCCGTTTCAATTGTGATGGAAGAAAGTCATACTAGCGATACCATTATGAACTTCTTTAGCCAACAAGTTTCTGGTATGCCACCATTAGTGTTCATTTGGTTTATGTTCTTGGTCTACATTGTTTTAGGATTCTTTATTCAATCATCTTCAGGTTTAGCCGTTCTTTCAATGCCAATTATGGCACCATTAGCTAACGTAGTTGGTATTGACCGAGCAAGTATTATTGATGCTTATAACTGGGGACAAGGCTTTATCAGCTTGGTAGCTCCAACTGGTTTGATCTTAATGAGCTTAATGATGGTGAATATCGGCTTTAATAAGTGGTTTAAGTTTTGCTGGAAATTATTAGTAATTGAATTTGGTATTTGTTTAGCATTTTTAGCAATTGGCTTAGTTGTTTACTGATAAGGCAGATAAATAGCTTTTATTAATTTTTATAGTTATGATTTAAATATAAATATTGTTTTATTCAAGGAGGCATTTTTATGGCTTATCCAAAAACTAAAAAAATTATGAATGAAATCGTTGCTGATTTAACTCAAGCGCATATGGTTGTTCATCAACATCATTGGTATATGCTCGGAAGAGGATTTTTGAAATTACACCCATATTTAGATGATGTAATGGATGAATTAGCTGAACAACAAGATGGAGTTGCAGAAAGATTAATTGAGATTAACGGTAGTCCAATTTCAACTTATGAAGAAGTATTAGAAGAAACTAACGTTCCAGATCAAGTTGGCAGCTGGGACTTATCCATGGAAGAAAGATTTCAATTAATTGTTAATGCATATAAGCAATTACGAGATGATTATGAACGTGGTATTAAGATTAGTGAAGATGAAGGCGACAATTCCACTAATGACTTATTAATTGCTTATCATACCGCCGTTGAAAAGAGAATCTGGATGATGTCAGCTGAACTTGGTAAGAGACCTGGCGAAGGTGAATAGATTTTAAAGAATAAAAAAGGAGCGAATGAATTTTTGCTCCTTTTTATCGTTTATTGTATGATTTAGAAAAATTATAAGTTAAATATATTCTTTTAAGTGAAATGAAAAATTTAGGTATAACAATGGATCTATTTAACAACCAACAAGCTCGAGATGCTGCAATTAAAGCCATGCATGAATATCATTTAGCCTATAAAGCAGGGCAAAGTATTGATACAACAGAAGTTAAACAATCACTGAAAAAGTTATCTCAATCAGATAGAACTTTTATGTTTATTATAGGAAATACAAGCAATCCATTAGTTGCAATTCCGTCGATCAATTATGATATAAAGAAAAACACTTTAAATAAATTAATTATGGCCTACTTTTATTTCAAAAAAGAAACCGAAAACAAAATGGACAGGCAAATATTAGTGGTGCAGGCAGATAACTTTTATAAATCAGTTGCCTTAAATAAATAATAAATGCTCCTTTTTGCTATAATTAAAAGAAAAAGATCGTGCATGAAAGGAAAAATTGATGAATAAAGTTACAATTGTTGGATCAATTAACGTTGACAACATTATGCATATCAAGAAACTTCCTCAACCAGGAGAAACAATAGCAATGTCTGAATTTTCAAAGGCAGCTGGTGGAAAGGGCGCAAATCAAGCAGTTGCAAGTAGTCGTGCCAAGAATGAAACAATATTTGTTGGCCGTGTTGGAGATGATGACAATGGCCGCTTTATGCTTGAACAATTTAAGGATAATGGAGTTAATGTTGATCATGTAACAGTAACGCCTAATGAACAAACTGGTCAAGCTTATATCTTGCTTCAAGAATCTGGTCAAAATTCGATTATTATTCAACATGGTGCCAACTTTGATGTAACTGCTGAAGATGTTAGAAATGCCAAGGATCAAATTGAAGATAGCGATTTTGTGATTGCACAATTTGAAACTCCACTTGAAGCAACTATTGAAGCCTTCAAGATTGCTAGAGCTGCAGGTAAAACTACTATTTTAAATCCTGCTCCTGCTCGTACTGACATTCCTAAAGAATTATTAGAGTTGACCGATTTAATTACTCCTAATGAAACTGAAGCTGAAAGTATTACCGGGATTAAGGTTGATAGTGAAGAATCAATGAAGAAAAGCAGTGAAGTCTTTCATCAGATGGGGATTAAAGGCGTAATTATCACTATTGGTGAACGTGGTTCTTATGTTTCTTATGAAGATATTGAAGAGATTATTCCAGCCTTTAAAGTCAAGGCCGTAGATACAACCGCCGCAGGTGACACTTTCTTAGGTGCTCTATCTAGTGAGTTAAGACCTGATTTAAGCAACTTAAAAGATAGTGTAGTTTATGCGTCTAAATCTTCGTCATTTACTGTACAAAAACTAGGTGCATTTCCATCCATTCCGACTAGAGATGTAGTTGAGCAAGCTTTAAAGGAGAATTAAATAATGGATAAGAGTGAACAAGATCAATTAAAAAAGGAAGCAGCCACTAAAGCTGCTATGATGGTAGAACCTGATTCTGTTTTAGGTGTTGGAACTGGGTCAACAGTTGCTTTCTTTATTGATGCATTAGGTGAACGCAAAGAAAAAGAGGGTTTTAGTCTTAAGCATATTGTTACTACTTCTAATCGTAGTAAAAAGCAACTTGAGGGTTTAGGCTTTAAAGTTGATAAGTTAGCAGATATTGACCAGGCAGATTTGACTGTAGATGGAGCAGATCGTGTTGATGATAATCTAGATGGAATCAAGGGTGGCGGTGGCGCTTTAACTTTAGAAAAGAATGTCGCTATTAACTCAAAGAAGATCATTTGGATTGTTGATGAATCTAAACTCGTTCACCGCCTAAGTGGTTTTCCGCTTCCAGTTGAGGTTCTACCAGTTTCAGCTGAACAAAACTTTAAACGTTTTGAAGTAGAAGGCTTAAAGCCGCAATGGCGTCTAGATAATAGCGGCAAGCGTTATGTAACGCATTATGGAAATTACATTATTGACTTAGCTGCTGATCCAACTCCTGTACCACATGGCTTAGCAGATTACTTAGATCGCACAGTTGGTGTTGTTGAACATGGATTGTTCTTAGATATGTGCGATGAAGTTATTATTGCTCATAGCGATGGTACGATTGAAGATAAGAAAAGAAAATAGATAGTTTTAAAGAAAATAATCTAACTTTTAAAGACTTGACTAGTTCAAGTCTTTTTTTGTAACAAATCTTAGTTCATAATAAATATGATACGTAAATTTAGAAAGAAGGACCTTTATGTCAAAAAAGCCCTTAATTATTAGTACAGATCCAGGAATTGATGATGTAGCTGCAATGACGATTAGTCTCTTTGCAGCTGATCTTGATGTTAAGATGATTGTTCCTACTTGGGGAAATGTATCCTTAGAACACACGCTTCAAAATACTCTTGATTTAGAAAATTTTTTACATACTAAGGTACCAGTAGTTAAAGGTGCTAATCAACCACTAGTACGTCCAGCAATTAGTGCTGCTTCAGTTCATGGCGAAACAGGAATTGCAGGTTTTGAATTTGAAAAAGCAAATAATGATTTATTAATGTCAGGTCTTGCTGCTACTAAAATGTATGAAGCAATTAAAAGTAGTCCTGAAAAGGTAACTCTTTTAGGAATCGGCCCATTAACTGATTTTGCACTTTTATTTAAGCAGTATCCTGATGTAGTAGACAGTATTGCTAAAGTTTACATTATGGGCGGAAATATTGGTCATGGAAATCACAGTCCATTTGCGGAATATAATATTGCTGGAGATCCAGAAGCTGCTCAAATTGTCTTTCATTCTGGATTACCAGTCTATGTTGCTCCACTTGAAATTGGCGACAAGGCGCATTTGACACAAGATCAAATGGATAAGATTAAGGAATGCGGCGAAGTTGGAAAGATGCTATATTCGATGTTTTCACATATTCATGAGCCAGATGGTGATCTTAGAATTAAGATTTATGATCCAACTGCTGTAGGTATAATGCTTCATCCTGAATTCTTCACCTTGAAGCCTGCGAATGTTGAAATTGAATTAGCTGGACGTTATACTTATGGCGCTAGCGTGATGGACTTTTTAAGCAAAGAACATAACGCACAAATCGCAACCGACGTCGATACAGAGAGGTTTGCAACTTGGTTCGTTCAAAGTATCCAAGCTGCCAATAACGGGAGAAAATAATGACTGATTTAGTCTATCGCTCAGTAATGCGCGATATTAAACAAAAAATACTTAATAATGAATATGAAGATATGCGCTTACCAGATGAGCGGAGTTTAAGTGATTATTACCATGTAAGTCGTTCATCAATGAAGCGAGCTTTGGGATTACTTGCACAGCAAGGAATAGTCTTTAAAAAAAGGGGTAGTGGAACTTTTATTAATCCTCTTTACTTAAAGAATCAAGCTCTCTTTAAATATGAGGGATCAAATTTAGGTATTACGGATTCTTTTAGTGTTCCTGGTAAAAAGCAAAGTATTGAGCTATTAGACTATCAAGTAATTAAAGCTGATGAAGATTTAAGGCAAGATCTCTTTTTAAAAGAATCAGACTTTGTTTATCAAATTAAGCGATTACGTTTATTAGATGATCAACCATTTTTGATTGAAACCGGCTTTATTCCAATTAAGATTACGCCAGAATTAAATCCAGATATTTTAAAAGGATCTCTGTTTAATTATTTAGAAGATACGCAAAACAAAACTGTAACACGGTCATTCTTAACAATTACTGTTGAACCTTCAACATTAGAAGATCAATCCAAGTTGATGCTTGCGCCTAATGAACCAGTGGGAGTAATGGAAGGTATTTTCTTTTTAGATGATGGAACGCCATTTGAAGTTTCGAATATGCGAATTCACTATAAATATATGAAGTACAATACCTTTGTTAACTTAAGTCAAGAATAAAAAAATAAGGCATCGTTTTTCTCGGGGGATGAGAGAAACGATGTCTTTTTTGATTGAAGGGATAGTTTAATCAAATTGCAAACTATCGTTAATTGGTGCCAGATATACATAGTTTAAGTTAGTATTTTTGCATTGTTCACTTAGAGAATTAATTAAAGCATCTTGTTCCTTAGTGATTGGAATTTGTTTTAGCGCTATTTGAGATTGCAAAAACATAACTAACTTATTACTCCAAGCAGTTGCGTCATCATGATTTTCGGCTTTGGCTATAACTTTTAAAATTGTCTGTTCAAGAGGAATATATGCCTTAATTTGAACTTTGCTGAAGCTAGCATATAAATCCTTCAGTGTTTTAACAATTTCATTTTGTTTAGTAATAGTAGTTTCTAACATGATAAAGACCTCACTATCTTAAATAACTAATTTATTTCTGGGGCCACTTAAATACTAGCATCTGCAATGTATGAAAAGGTGTTTTTACGCCCATATTGCAGCTTTTGTTAAGTGTTTGTCTTGATTTAAATAACATCATGCTGAAATTTATCAGTGAATCTTTTCTTAAATACTGATAAATGCTTAGAATAAAGCTGAAAATACAGAGAAACACGCAAATATGATAAGGCTTTCTGATAAGATTAGACTTGTGAGGTGAGAGAGATGCAATCGCAAGTTGAAAGATTAGATTTAATTAGACGTACATTAGATGAAAGAAAAACAATTAGTACGCGTGAAATTATGCAATTATGCCAGGTTTCCTTTGATACGGCTAGAAGAGATGTAATTAAGTTAACCAATACTGGTCAAGCAATTCGAATTCATGGTGGATTGATGAAAATCAAGCAAGGAACAGTGCCTGACTATAATTCTAGAGCACATGTTTTATCACCTATTAAGAATAAGATGGCTAAAATGACAGCAAAATATTTGACGGCTGATAAGTTAATATATTTGAATGCGTCAACTACGATTTCGCAGCTTTGCCATTATTTAACAGGTTTGAATGCCACAATTATGACAAATTCAATTGATAATGCAGGAGCCTTAATGATGGATAATTTGCCTAATGTGATTTTACTAGGTGGCTATTTGAATAAGGAAAACCACTATACATCTTCTTTAAATAGTTTGAAAGAAATTGATCAGTATGAGTTTGACGTTGCTGTGATTGGAACGTCATCGGTTAATAAGAATGGTGTATTTGTAGTTAATCATCCTGATGCCCAGATTGAAAGAGAAGTAGTTAATCGGACAAAGACAGTTATTTTGCTAGCAGAAGAGTATAAATTTAAAGAAGATCGATCATCCCCGTACAAGGTAATGGACTGTAAGCAGGCAGATATTTTAATTACGGATAATCGATTAGCTCCTCAGTATCGGAAATATTTCAAAAAGAATATCAAGATTCGCGAGGTATTAGCAGAAGAAAGTTAAAATTAGATTTACAAAATTGGACCGTCCCAATAATTTTAAAAGTTGAATTTTAATGCTTGATGAATTATGATTAATACTGTATTAAGCAATGAAAACTATTTCAAGGAGATATTTTGCTATGGCAGTAAATTACGATTCTCAAGAATACTTAAAGAGCGTCGATGCATATTGGCGTGCAGCCAACTACTTATCAGTTGGTCAACTATTTTTAATGAATAATCCACTATTAAAAGGCGAATTAAAAGCTGAAGATGTAAAGCCCAAGCCAATTGGTCACTGGGGGACAATCGTTCCACAAAACTTTATTTATGCGCACTTAAATCGGGCAATAAAGAAATATAACTTAAACATGTTCTATATTGAAGGATCCGGTCATGGTGGCCAAGTAATGGTATCTAATTCATACTTAGATGGTTCATATACTGAGCGCTATCCAGAAATTACTCAAGATGAAAAGGGAATGGCTAAATTATTTAAGCAATTTAGTTTCCCAGGTGGAGTTGCTTCTCATGCTGCACCAGAAACACCTGGATCGATCCATGAGGGTGGCGAATTGGGCTATTCACTTTCTCACGGTGTAGGTGCAATTTTAGATAATCCAGATGTAATTGCAGCGGTTGAAATTGGTGACGGTGAATCAGAAACTGGACCACTTGCTACTTCTTGGTTCTCAAGTAAATTTATTAATCCAATTAAAGACGGTGCTGTCATTCCAATTTTACAAATCAATGGCTTTAAGATTTCTAACCCAACTATCGTTTCAAGAATGAGTGATGAAGACCTAACTAAGTACTTTGAAGGAATGGGCTGGAAGCCATATTTTGTTTCTGCATATAAAGATGGCGAATTTAATGGTTACAAGGACCACATGGAAGTTCACCACGAGATGGCTAAGACAATGGATGAAGTTGTTGAAGAAATTAAGGCTATTCAAAAGCATGCCCGTGAAAATAACGATGATTCATTAGTTAAATGGCCAATGATTGTCTTTAGAGTGCCTAAGGGATGGACTGGTCCTAAATTTGACTTAGATGGTAATCCAATTGAAAATAGCTTCCGTGCTCACCAAATTCCAATTCCAGTTTCTCAAGGTGATATGAGTCATAAGGAAATGCTTACCGACTGGATGGAAAGCTATAAACCAGAAGAGCTATTTAATGAAGATGGGTCACCTAAGGAAATTGTTAAAGAAAACACCTTATCTGGCGACCAAAGAATGGCGATGAATCCAGTAACTAATGGGGGAATTAATCCTAAAGTTTTAAATATGCCAGATTACCGTGATTTTGCAGTGAAATTTGATAAACCTGGTTCTGTTGAAAAGCAAGACATGGCTGAATGGGCAAAATACTTAGACAAGATGGCTGCCTTAAATCCAACTAATTTCCGTGGTTTTGGTCCAGATGAAACTAAATCTAACCGTTTATTCCAACTTTTAGATAATCAAAAACGTCAATGGATGGAAAATATTCATACTCCAAATGATGAAAACTTGGCTCGCGAAGGTCGCGTGATTGATTCGCAATTATCTGAACACCAAGATGAAGGATGGCTTGAAGGTTACGTTTTGACAGGCAGACATGGTTTCTTTGCTACATATGAAGCATTTGGCCGCGTAGTTGATTCAATGCTTACCCAACACATGAAGTGGTTAAGAAAGGCTAAAGAACAAACTTGGCGTCATGATTATCCAGCTTTGAACTTAGTTGATACTTCAACTGTTTTCCAACAAGATCATAACGGTTATACTCACCAAGATCCTGGTATGTTAACCCACCTTTATGAAAAGAACCGTCCAGATTTAATTCATGAATACTTACCAGCAGATACTAATTCACTTCTTGCTGTATCTGATAAGGCATTTAGAGATCGTGAATGCATTAACGTTTTAGTAACTTCTAAGCAACCTCGTCCGCAATGGTTCTCGATTGAAGAAGCTAAAAAGTTAGTTGATAAAGGTCTTGGCTACATTGACTGGGCATCAACTGATAAGGGTGCTAAGCCAGATGTTGTCTTTGCTTCCACTGGTACTGAACCAACGATTGAGTCGTTAGCTGCGATTGATTTATTGCATAAAAAGTTCCCAGACTTAAAGATTCGTTACATTAATGTTATTGATGTCATGAAATTAATGTCTCCAGAAAAGAATCCGAATGCAATCAGCAATGAAGAATTCGATCGTCTTTTCCCTAAAGACACACCAGTCATCTTTGCATGGCACGGCTTTAAACCAATGATGGAATCAATTTGGTTTGATCGTGGACGCGGAAAGAATGATGTTCATATTCATGGCTATGAAGAAAATGGTGATATTACTACGCCATTTGATATGCGAGTATTGAACCATATGGATCGCTATGATTTAGCAAAAGATGTTGTCGAAAGTGTTCCTGAACTAAGTGAAAAGAATGCTGACTTTATTGATGAAATGGATAGCTTGCTTGCTAAACACCATCAATATATTCGCGACAATGGTAAAGATATGCCTGAAGTTACAGAATGGCAATGGAATGGCTTAAAATAGAGTTTAATAAATAATTTTTATAGAAAGACCTAATAAATGTTAGGTCTTTTTTTATGGCTAATTAGTTATTAAAATTAGCTCTATCCTAAGTGCAGCATAGCTGTTATAATGAGCTTATAGAATGTAAGTGTAATTTTATTGATAAAATATTGAAGGGATGATTGGATGGAATTTAAAGATGTCTTAGCACGTGAACATGCAACAAGAAAATTCACGGATCAAAGAGTAAGTGAAAAAACTGTACGTAAGGTTATCGAAGAAGCACAAAGAACACCATCTTTACTTAATTCGCAGCCTTGGCGCATTTATGTTGCTGAAGGTGAAGTAGCAAAAGCAATTAGAAAAGAACACGAAGAAAAGACTTTGGCTAATGAAGAACCTCATGAAGAATTTGATTCATTATTAAAAGTTGAATGGGATACGTTTCCAAGTAAGAACATGGCAACAATGAGTGAAACTTTAGATTATTTCTTACGAGGAGAAACAGATGATTTTGATCAAGCTCAACTAAAATTATTCAATGCTCCTGTAATTGTTTTTCTTACTATTCCTAAACAATCTCCAGCTTGGTCAATCTTTGACTTAGGTGGTTTTTCACAGACTTTAATGCTGGCTGCAAATAATCGTGGCTTAAGTACAATGCCAGCACATGCTTTTGTTAAGTATCCAGAAGTAATTAGAAAATATTTGAATATTCCAGAAGATGAAACAATTGGAATTGGGATTGGCTTAGGATATCCTAATAAAAAGGCAACGATTAATGATTATAAGTCTAAGCGTGTACCACTGGATGAAATTTTAAAAATTAAGAAAAATCTTTAACCATGATTTCCTGAAGAATTGAATGTAGGTATTCTAGTTCTTCAGGATTTTTATATCCACTTATTTAAAATAAAATTAAAATATGGCATAATTATAAAAAATGGTAAAAGGGATGAAAATGATGACTTTATTAGTTTCTCCGCAGCAGTGGGCTAATTGGGATCAATGGTATAACTACACTTTGCCTGGCTATGTTTTAATTTTAGGAACTATCTTTTTATTTGTGGGCTTAATCCCATTTTTATGTGTAAAAAATAAATTAACGGCGATTTTATTTGGACTAACGACTACAACTCTATGCATTTTTTTAGGCCTATCGTATTTTAAAAATAAGGAATCAACAGAATATATGAAGGAAAATCATTACTTAACTGCAATGGTAAGAGTATATGATGCTCAAATTTTTGCCAAAAAGTATTATGATCCAAATGAAATTGAAACATTTAAATATGTGGCAGATATTAATACACCTTCTCATTTGCCTTCGATTTATCAAAAAATTCCTGTTAAACAAGAAGTTACTTATCTTGGTAAAAATGATTATTATGCTTTTGTTAAACTAGATAATGCAGTGATGAAATTTAGTTTAGCAGATTGTAAGAAGATTCCTGGTAATAAAGCCTATTTTACTGGTTATCATTTTAAGATACGAAATAAGAAATTTTTGAAATTAGGTTTTATTGATTTAAAACATGATTTACGCGATAAGATTGAGTTACCAGCAGATTCTTATAATAAGCAAGTATCAGAGAATATTGAAGAAAATTACAATCATCCAGGATTAGTTGCAAACTGGATCCCTGATTCGGAGAAATAATGCTAAAATAGAGATGTAATTATTTAATATATAAAAAAGGTGAAGATCACTTGTCTACAAGTACTATAACTACTAATTTAATTGTAATTTTCATAACGTTTTTAATTGCGATATTCTTTGTTGTTGCCGAATTTGCTTTAGTGCAAACTAGATCTAGTCAGCTAGAAGATATGCTAGCAAACGGTCAAGGTAGCCCTAAGAAATTAAAGCGAGCATTACACATGGTTCATAACTTAAATGAATCATTATCTACTACTCAAGTAGGTACGACCTTGGTCGGTGTTATTTTAGGGTGGATTGGTCAAGGAACGATCGAAGAGTTATTGACTGATGTATTTAAGATGACGCCCTGGTTTGGAGTAAAGACTAGCGGGGTATTAGGAGCAACTTTAGGTGTTGTACTATTAACATACTTAGAAGTTGTTGTAACTGAAATTGTCCCTAAAAATATTGCCATTGATATGCCTGTTAAGTGTTTGATGGCTGTTGTTACTCCTTTGACTGTATTTCATACGGTAGTATACCCATTTGTTTGGCTACTTAACCATAGCGCCAATGGCTTACTTCATTTGTTGGGAATGCAATCAGCTGATGAAGAAAGTGAAGTTTATTCACAATCTGAAATTCTCCGTTTATCGCGTAATGCTGTGACTGGCGGTTCACTTGATAAAGACGATTTGTTATATATGGAGCGTGCCTTTGAATTAAATGATAAGGTTGCTAAAGATATTATGACTGACCGTACTCAGCTTCAAGTTTTGAATGCCACTGATAATGTTAAGACGGCTTTAAAGAAATATATTGAGGATGGTTTCAGCCGTTTTCCAGTTGTTCGTGATAACGATAAAGATGATATTGTGGGGTATGTTTATGCATATGATATTGTAAGTCAAGATCAGGAGAATCCTGATGTTCCCATTACTAGAATTATTAGAGCGATTATTACTGTGCCTGAATCAATGTTGATTCAAGATATTTTGAAGTTAATGATCAAAAAACACACTCCAATTGTTCTAGTAGTAGATGAATATGGTGGTACCAGTGGTATCGTAACGGATAAAGATATTTATGAAGAACTCTTTGGTTCTATCAAAGATGAAATCGATGATGTTTCCGATGAATATATTGTTCGTGACGATCACGGCGACATTCATGTTTCAGGAAAGACTACTTTATACGATTTTGAACGTTACTTCCATACTAAGCTTAAGAGTTTTGAAGACAGCGATATAATTACTATCGGTGGCTATATGATGGAACATTACCCTAACTTAAAGAAGGGTGAATCTGTTGACTTAGAAGGCTTTAAATTTAAGTTAGTAAATATTGAACAAGGTTTCATGCGTTGGTTCCTTGTTTCTAAGATAGCTAAGGATACTGGCAAAAAAGCAGCAGATAGCGATCAAAATAGTGAAGAAAAAGCCAAATAATCGGCAAAAGCACCATAAGATGGGTGCTTTTTTTGATAATTAAATGTTATAATTCTACTAATAACAAAGCATTTATAAAAAGATATAGAGGGTTAAGATGCAAAATAGTGATAATATTGACAACATTATTGATCGTGTTTTATTCAGCCAGGATGATATTGAAGAAATTTGCCAAAGACTGGGCAAACAATTGACTGAAGACTACGCTGGAAAATTTCCATTAGTCATTGGTGTATTAAAGGGTGCAGTTTATTTCATGACGGATTTAACTCGTCACATGAATGTAAAGATGCAAAATGATTTCATGGATGTTTCAAGTTATGGCGACGGTTTTGAGTCAAGCGGCAAAGTTAGACTAGATATTGACGTTCAAGCTGATGTCAAAGATAGAGACGTTTTACTCGTTGAAGATATTGTTGATACTGGTCATACTTTGAAGTTTATGAAGGATTTATTAACTAAGCGCGGTGCCAAGAGCGTAAAATGCTGTGCTTTGCTTAATAAAACTGAACGTCGTGAAGATGATGTAGTTGTAGATTACTTTGGATCAAAAGTTGAAAATGAATTTGTTGTTGGCTATGGTCTAGATTACTTAAATGCATATCGTAATTTACCTTATGTCGGTGTTTTAAAACCAGAAGTTATTCAGGCAAACTTAAATCGTTAATAATTAAAATATTACTTTAATAGACAATCATAAAAGGGTTGAAAGCTGCTCGTTAGAGATAGTTTCAACCCTTTATTTGTAAATTAATTCTGCTGATTGTGCTTCTTCATATAGTAGTAAACTGGTAATCCCAAAGCCGTTAATCCAATTCCAGTTATTGAAAGCCAAAATTCATTAATTACGGTACTAATTACAATAAACAAACCACCGCCGATTGAAATGATGGGGATAATTGGGTACCAAGGAACAACATATGGACGATCTAGCTTAGGTTCACGATAGCGTAGAATTACCACTGCGATTGAAATTAATGTTGTAAAGGTCCACATGACAAATACCAACATATTAGTTAAGAGATCAAAAGTTCCTAAAAAAATCATTATTAAGGAAACAGTCAAGATAATTAAAGCACTAATTGTCGGCACACCTGTATTAATGTTAGTACGGCCGATTTTATTTGAAAATGGCAACATTTTATCTTTTGCTAGAGTATATGGAATTCTCATTCCGGTAAGCATGAAGCCATTAATTGCTCCATAAACAGAGATTAAAATTCCAATTGTAATTAATTTGCCGCCCAGACTGCCAAAGAGCTTTAATGAGGCAAGATAAGCTGTATTTTGGTTGCCAATTATTTCTTTAAAAGGAATTGCGGTTAAGAAAGCATAATTTACTAACACATAAATCAAAGTAATTGCGGATAGTCCGATAATAATCGCTCTTGAAAGGTTCTTTTCTGGTTCCTTGACTTCACCAGCTAAATTGGTAACATTAATCCAGCCATCATATGCAAATAAAGCAGCTAATAAACCACCACTTAAACCAGCCCAAAAAGAAACATTATGGCCAGAACTTAAGGGAAGTAAGTTGACACTAATTTTAGCTGGATTAAAAAGACCAAAAATCACAATTAAAGCAATTGGAATTGCCTTCAGAATTGTCATCGCTGACTGCATTCTGGTTGAGAACTTGGTAGAAATAAAATTTAAACTCATTAAAAAAAGAGCGAGCAATAAAGCAATCAGGATTGCATATTTAGTAGGGAAACCAAATAAGACAGCAAATTGTTGCCCAAATACCACGCTTAAAGCGGCGATATTGGCAGGAAAGTAGACTAGCATTTGTGCCCAGCCAAATAAAAAGCCCCAAACTTTCCCATAAGTATATTCAATATATTTAATTGATCCGCCAGTAACTGGGAGTGCAGCAGCAATTTCAGAAACTGTTAGACCAGAAGCAATAGAAACGATACCGGCTAGAATCCAAACAAAAAGAGTTAAAGATGGTGTACCTGTTTCATGACTAATGCTACCAATTTTAAAGAAGACACCCCCGCCAATTACAGTTCCCACCACAGTTGCCAGAGCTTGTCCAAAGCTAATTTGTCTTTTCAATATGTGCTTTCCTTTCGATTCATTTATAACTTTTAGTATTGATATCATTTTATACTAAATTTTAGTGAAAGTGGTATAGAAAGGAGAAGTTCGTTAAAATAACTAATGGAGGGATGATTGTGCATCGTTATCGACATAAATATACTTTTCCAAGTATTATTATTTTGCTCATTCTAGCCTTTTCTGGACTAGTGTGGGGATATTTCAATATGAAGCAAAATACAACTGTGCCACGTGGTTCAAATATGAGTGTGCTTGGAATTGAATTAGATCAAACTAAAGATTATATTGACCTTCATAAATTAGAAAAGAACGGTATTTCATTTGTTTATTTGCGTTCAACGCAGGGGAAGTCGTATTTTGACGACAATTATTTGCTTTACCGTGATCAACTTCAGGGGACTAATCTTAATTTTGGTACAATTATTGCCTATAGTGATGAAACCAGCAATCAGGATCAGTATCAATATTTTGTAAATAAAGTAGGAACTAATACTGGCAGTTTACCAGTTATGATTGTACCGGCTACAAATCACTTAACGAAATCATATTGGAAAAGAATGGGTGAATTTGCTCAGATGATAAATAATCTTGGCAAGAGAACGATGATAGCAGGTGACTATCATTATCATAATTACTTTCCAGAAGGAACAAGATTTTTATATACGGGAGCAAGTTTAAAAGATAGGCGACATTATGCCTTTTGGTGTTACACTCAAAATGGAAGAGTTAAAAATATTGATAATTTAGATCGAGATGTAACAATGTTTGCTTACATTGGTACCAATACGCAATATGCGCAATTATATAGTCAAGAAAAAACACAATAATAGAGGAAGTAAAATGTATTCACAAGCAGTTTCACAAGTTCTAGAAAGAGAACACAAGACTAAACCAACTTTAATTCAAGAGCGGACGTATGATGCAATACGCAATGGTGCAAGTCTGGTTGGACTAGCTAAGACTGGTACGGGAAAGACTTTGGCATATGGATTGCCAGTAATGGAGCGCGTTGCAGACATTGGCGGTCGAGGGGTAATTTTAGAGCCAACAACTGAACTAGCAATTCAAACGAGAAATAATCTTTTGCATTATGCCAAAGCTTTAGGACTTAAAACAATCGCACTAGTTGGGGCTGGTAATAGAAAAAGACAATTAGAGCGTTTAAAAAAAGAAAAGCCAGAGATAATTATTGCTACTCCAGGAAGATTTTTTGACTTTCTATCGGAGAATCGAATTAAGTATCAAGATATTAATGCCTTAGTAATTGATGAGGCAGATGATATTCTAGAATTTGCAAAATTAGATTTATTGAGTTCCTTAGGACAAAATTTATCTTCAACAGCTCAAATTTTACTTTTTGGTGCCTCAGAATCTGAAGTTACAAAAAATGCAGAAAATCTTTTTAATCATACTTTTTTATTAGTTGATGTACGCCCAGAGCAAAAGTCTGAAGTTAAACATTATTTCTTGCAAGTTTCAAATGAATATAAAATGCAGTTTCTACAACGCTTAGAAAAGTTAGATAAATTCAAAGGTATCCTGTTCTTTGACAGTAGCGAAACTGAAATGAAATTTGCGCGAATTTTTAATCACAGCAAGACTAAATTTGCTGTTTTAAGTAATGAAACGAGCAAGCAAAACCGTGAAAAGTTGCTTAGTAATTTCAGAGCAGGTCGAATTAAGTTTTTATTTGCGACTGATTTAGCTGCGCGTGGCTTAGATTTACCTGATGTTAGTTATGTCATTAATTTTGAAATACCAAGTGAAGTTAATACATACTTGCATCGTAGTGGTAGAACTGGACGGATGAATAAGTCAGGAACAGTCGTTACTCTTGGGGATGACCATGATTTTAGAAATCTAAAGAAATTGCTGGCTGGTACGTATCAAATTGAAAGAGCATATTTTGCTGGCTATAGTTTAACCACTGAAAAACCTAAGTTTAAAAAAGAAGAGAATGCAGAAAAGAAAGAGCATAAAAAGGTGGAAAAAAATAAGCCAAAGCATAAAAAGAAACGTTGGCGTAATAAGAAAAATAAAGGATATCATCCTCGAAAGAGCAGAGGAGAGAAATAATGTCATCTTTAGTTAAATGGCTTGAAACTTACGTTTTACCTCCTGCATCTCGCTTAGCTCAAGTCCGCTGGCTAGTTGCAATGCGGGATACTTTTATTTCTTTACTACCAATTACAATGGCTGGTTCAATTGCAATGCTATTTAATAGCATCATTAGAGCCGCTAAAGTGCAAATGCATTGGGATACCTTTTATTCTTTGATGCAGCCGATTGTCGCAATTGATAATATTATTTGGGAAGGTACATTTGCACTTTTTGCAGTTTATTTTGCGATTTCTTGGGGCTATCACTTAGCTAAGACCTATGAAGTAAATCGTTTTGCTGGTTCAGTTGCTTCCTTAGTTGCTTTTGCAATGAGTATTAGCGATTCAGTGAAATTACGTATTGATGGAGATGTGGTTGATATTAAAAATGCTTTTGATATTAAGCAGTTTTCAACAATGGGATTATTTACAGCTATTATTTTTGGCTGTATTGGGACTGCCTTGTTTATTGTATTTTATAAGGCAAGAATTCGGCTTAAAGTTGATACCAGTATGCCCCATGCTGAATGGGTAGCATTTAGTACTTTAATTCCAATTCTACTTTCAGTATTTATTTTTGGCTTTGTTAATTACGCATTTCAACGGCTTACTGGAACTTATTTTGGTAATTGGCTTCTTGCTACTATTCAGCGTCCCTTGGTTAATTTGGGGCAGGGTTTTGGAGTCGTCTTATTGGTTACCTTTCTAGTTCAAATCTTTTGGTTCTTTGGGATTAACGGCATCAGCGTTTTAACTCCAGTAATGGACTCTTTGTGGTTAACTCCAGAAAATATTAACGTTACAGCTGTTCGAAATAGTGAGCATGTTCCATATATTTGGGTTCGCGATTCATTTAATGTATTTGCTTGGTTTGGTGGAGCAGGAGGTACATTAGTATTAATTATTGCAATCTTGATGTTTTCTAAACGTAAAGATTATCGAACAATAGCGAAGATGGCTGTAGCACCTGGGGTATTTAATATTAATGAGCCTATTATTTTTGGCTTACCTGTAGTTTTTAATCCAGTTTATTTAATTCCATTTGTTGTTGCTCCGCTTGTAAATGTGTCACTAGCATATTGGGCTACAACGGCCGGCCTAGTTAATCCGGTTCAAATTTTTGTTCCAACAGTAATGCCGCCACTTATTGGACCATTTCTAGCATGTAATTATGACTGGCGTGCTATTGTTTTAGCGCTTATTAATATGGTAATTGCACTTCTTATCTGGATGCCGTTTGTTTTTGCAGCTGACAAGATTGCTAAACAAGATAATAATCAACGCAATTTCTATTTACCACAGTATTAAATTTTTAATAGTTAAAAGTCAGTTTTTATGTTAAAGTAGAAACTGATTCTGACCCCGTAGTTCATCTGGATAGAACAATGGTCTCCTAAACCGTAGAGGTGAGTTCGAATCTCACCGGGGTCATAATTAAAAAGGTATGTACTTCAATTATAAGGAGTACATACCTTTTTGAATATCAGACGTATTTTAATGGATTGATAAAAATTTTCAAAACAACCCAGAGAAAAATAATTAATAAGATGGCAATAATTCCAATTAAAAAATATTTAGTCCTTCGGGGATAGGAATTTCCTAAAAGAAAAACCAGACAGAACACTATAATGGTAATCAGAATTGCAGCCAGAGATAAAAAACTAAACATAATATATTTCACTTTCCTTATAATATATAAGTATAAATTAGTTCGGCTAATAGTACCAAAGAAAATTGAATTAGGCTATAGTATAAGAGATAAGCTATAAGGCGAGGAAATATTTATGAAGAAAATCAAAGTTATGACTGTTTTTGGAACTAGGCCAGAAGCTATTAAGATGGCCCCCTTAGTGTTAAAGCTAAAACAAGATGAGCGTTTTGAGGAAATAACGGTAGTAAGTGCGCAGCACCGTGAGATGCTTGATCAGGTGTTAGATATTTTTAAAATCAAACCTGATTATGATTTTAATATTATGCACAAAAATCAAACTTTGGAAGATATTACTTCAAAGGTATTGATTGATATGGCAAAAGTAATCAAAACAGAACGTCCAGATATCGTTTTGGTTCATGGTGATACAACCACTAGCTTTGCGGCTGGTCTTGCAACGTTTTATGAACAAACTACTTTAGGTCATGTTGAAGCAGGTCTTAGAACCTGGAATAAATATTCACCGTTTCCTGAAGAAATGAATCGGCAAATGACAGATGATTTAGCAGATTTGTATTTTGCACCAACTGAATTAAGTAAAAAGAATTTAATTAAAGAAAATCATCTAAGCGATAATATTTATGTTACTGGAAATACGGCAATTGATGCATTAGAGCAAACAGTAAAAAAAGATTATCACCATGACGTTCTTGATGAGATTAAACCTGGCAATAGAGCTATTTTAGTTACTATGCACCGCAGGGAAAATCAAGGTGAACCGATGAGACGCGTTTTTAAAGTAATGAAGCAGGTAGTTGATAGTTATGATGATGTAGAAATTATTTACCCGGTTCATCTTTCACCAAGAGTTCAAAAAGTTGCAAAGGAAGTACTGGGCGGGGACCCTCGAATTCACTTGATTAAACCACTTGATGTAGTTGATTTTCATAATTTGGCTAAAAGAAGTTACTTTATTATGACTGATTCAGGTGGGGTACAAGAAGAAGCACCTTCTCTTGGTAAACCGGTATTAGTTTTACGCGATACGACTGAACGCCCAGAGGGTGTTGAAGCAGGAACTTTGAAGCTTGTAGGCACTGAAGTAAATAAGGTTCATGATGAAATGATTCGCTTACTTGAAGACAAGAATGCCTATGATGAAATGGCTAATGCTAAGAATCCATATGGAGATGGCAAGGCTTCAGATCGAATTATGGATGCAATTGCTTATTATTTTGATAAAGAACATAATCAAAAACCAGCAGATTTTAGATAAAAAAAAAGCTCCAGAAATTAATCTGGAGCTTTTTTCATTATTTCTTATTAAAATGATCTTTAAATCTTTTAGCAAACTTGTTACTAGTATTAAGGAAAATTGATTTAGTAGTTAAATAGTTAAAAATACCTACTAAAATTTGATCGACAATTTTTACAAAAAGAGCATTCCAGTGAAGCCAGGAAATACCAACTAACATAATCAAGTTATCAGGAATCAAACTGATAATTCGGTAAATAAAGAATAAACATAATTGGTAAACAACGCCATGCTGCTTATCAACATTTTGAATGAAGACGCCATGTTTATTAAAAGAAAAAGAGGCTAAGTTAGAAATAATGAAAGCGACTGTGTTGGCATAAATTACTGGAATTTTCCAAACATTATGAAATAAAAGAAAGCAGGCAATATTAATGACTGCTGCTAAAAAGCCAAAGATAACGTAAACATAAAAGTTTCGGTGCCTGGCAACAAGCTTACTTCCAAGCTCTCGTAACTGGGCTTGGGTAATCTTTTGCCCCTTTCTTTTATGATGATTTTTAGTCATTAAATGCCTCGACTATTTCTTCGGTAGCTTGATCAATTAAATCAATATCTTCGTCATCAACAGCGTTTTCGATTTTTACTGGTTTTGCTACTTCAACTGCGCCGCACTTAATAAATGCCTTTTCAAAGTCATCTACGTTTTCACAATAATGATCTTTGTATGTTTTATCTCCAGACCCCATAACGGCGAATTTTTTACCCGATAAGTCAAGAGTAACCAATTGGTCATAAAAGTCTTTTAATTCATCAGTCATCACACCTTCGCCGTAAGTATAAGTAACCATTACGCAAAGATCAGCATCAAGATAAGAAGAAGCATCTGCAAAACTGACATCAATATTTTCTACGTCAAAACCTGCATCTTGTAAATTTTCTTCTAAGATTTCTGCCATATCTTCATCATTACCAGTCATACTGGCAAAGACAATCTGTGCTTTCATGTAAAAAACTTCTTTCTATAACGTTTTCTCCTATTATACTAAAGAAAGTTGGTGGTTTGTAATCTTAAGAGAAATTATTTAAGAAAAGCTTTATAATGAATGGTTGAGACTGTCTTAATGACTACTAAATTATGTTTATTTAAGGTATGCTAATAGTATATAAATATTAAAAAAGGAGATTTTTTAATGATAACAATTAAGTCAAAACGTGAACTTCAGGGTATGCAAAAATCAGGTCGCGTTTTAGCAGCAATGTTTGAAGGCTTACGTGATGTTATTAAGCCTGGAATTTCTACTTGGGAAATCGAAGAATTTGCTCAAGATTTTATGAAAAAACATGGTGGTCGTCTTTCCGAACAAGGTTTTGAAGGCTATAAATACGGCACTTGTATTAGTGTCAATGACGAAATTGCACATGCCATTCCTCGAAAAGATAAGATCTTAAAAGAAGGCGACTTAGTTAGTGTTGACGTAACTTGTAACGTCGATGGCTATGAAACTGATTCATGCACTACTTACGGCGTTGGTAAGATTTCTGCAGAAGATCAAAAGTTAATGGATGTTACCAAAAAGGCAATGTACATGGGAATTGATCAAGCTGTAGTTGGTAATCGTATTGGTGATATTGGTAGCGTTATTCAGAACTACGTTGAAAATGAAAATGGCTACGGAGACGTTCGTGAATTAGTTGGTCACGGAATTCAACCATCTATTCATGAAGATCCTGAAGTTCCTCACTGGGGTAAGGCTGGTCACGGCTTACGTTTACGTGAAGGTATGACAATTACTGTTGAACCAATGGTCGAAGCTGGTGGTGATTGGAGAATTGAACAAAAGACTGTTTCTGATCCAAACGATGACTGGGTTTACTACGCAACTCCAGATGGCTCAAAGTCAGCACAATTTGAGCATACTTTTGCGATCACTCCAGACGGTCCAAAGATTTTGACTTTGCAAAAGCCATATGATGGCTATGAAAAGTATCTTCCTCATTTTTTAGATGAAGATTAATAAGTAAAATATTTTATGAAATCTTTTCTCAATCAGACTAGGAACCGTACAGCAAATTTTATTCAATTACTATCAAAACATATTAGCCAGGGTGAAATAAACCAAAATTCCATTATTATTGCTTATTATGTATTGTTAAGTATTTTTCCAATCATAATTATTATTGGAAATGTTTTACCTTTATTTAGTATTGATACCAAGCCAATTGCTCGTTATTTAGAATTGATTTTTCCAAGTCAAGTTTCAAGCTTAATTATGCCGATTGTTAATGCTTTATTGAAAAAACATTCAAGTGGATTTATTTCTTTAGGTATTGTAGTTGCAATTTGGTCATTGAGTTGTTTGGTTAATTCGATTCGCTTGGGCGCAAATAAAATTTATGGCGTTGATAAGCAAGAAAAGGGAAAATCTTGGTGGAATTATTTACTAGCCAGAACTTTCACTTTTGCTTTATCAGTAATTTTAGTAGTTGGATTTTCAATAATAATTTTCATTTTCACTTTTGGTAGACAAATTATGGAATTTTTGGCTCCAATTTTTAACCTATCCTTATGGTGGGTTTATAAATTAGAAAATTATCGCTGGCCGATCATAATTTTAATTACAGTGATAGTGAATTTGTACATTAACTATGTAATTCCAAATATTCGAGTTCAAAAACGTGTGGTTTGGCCAGGAGTATGGTTTACTGTAATAAGCTGGAGTGCCTTATCATATTTCTTTGGGTTATACCTAAGACAATTTGGGACACGCTGGCAAAATTACGGGATTGTAGGCTCATTTATTATCTTTATGCTTTGGCTTAATGTAGGTTCATTCTTATTATTGCTGGGTATTTGTATTAATGCAGCAGGAGACGAACTAAAAGGTAGAAAGATTGAATACAGTCAAAGCCCGATTTTGAGAATTTTTAGAAAAAACAAAGAATTACCTAAATAAGTTGACGTAAGTTTGGTAAAATACATTATGGAAAGCTTATTTTTGTGAGGAGAATAAAATGAAAGTAAGAAAAGCAGTTATTCCAGCAGCTGGATTAGGAACTAGATTTTTACCTGCAACTAAGGCTATGCCTAAGGAAATGGTACCAATTGTTGATAAACCAACAATTCAATTTATCGTAGAGGAAGCAAAAAAATCAGGAATTGAAGATATCTTGATTGTTACTGGTAAGAACAAGCGCTCAATTGAAGATCACTTCGATGCTAACCCAGAACTAGAACAAGATTTGGAAGAAAAGGGTAAGACTGAACTTTTACACTTGACTCAATCAATTACTAATTTAGGTGTTAACCTTTACTACACTCGTCAACCACACCCAGCTGGTTTAGGAGATGCGATTTTAAGAGCTCGCAGCTTCGTTGGGGATGAACCATTTGCTGTTATGCTTGGTGACGATTTGATGGACGATAAAGTTCCACTAACTAAGCAATTGATTGATCGCTATGACAAAACACATGCTTCAACTATTGCTGTTATGCCTGTACCACACGAAGAAGTTTCTAAGTATGGTGTTATCGATCCAGATAACGAAATTGAACCAGGTTTGATTAACGTTAAAGCCTTTGTTGAAAAGCCAGATGTTGATAAGGCACCTAGTGATTACGCAATCATTGGTCGTTACTTATTGACTCCAGAAATTTTTGATATTTTAGCACATCAAAAACCTGGTCGTGGTGGTGAAATTCAATTAACTGATGCTATTGATACTATGAACAAGACTCAACGAGTATTTGCTCACGTATTTAACGGCGAACGTCATGATGTTGGTAACAAGGAAGGCTACCTTGAAACATCAATTGAATATGGTTTATCTCACCCACAAATTAAAGATGATTTACGTAAGTACATCATTGCAATGGGCCAAAAATTACAAAATGAAGATAAAAAGACTAATAAGAAAAAATAATATTTTTTATTAACATTTTAGAAAGAAACTATCGATCGATAGTTTCTTTTTTTGATAAAAAATTTTTTTCATTTTTGCGTAATAGTAATTAGAAACTTTTCATAAAAAAGGAGATGCCTATGCGCAAAAATGAAAACGAGTTAGTAGCTAAGATCACTGATGATCCAGTATTCAGCTGGGTAATGGAACAGGATGATAATTGCTGCAAACTGTTGCAGGCAATTTTGCCTGAATTGAATATTACTCGAGTTGAGTTTGAAACACAGAAGAGATTGAAGTTTCATCCTGAAAAGCGAGGGACAATTCCGGATATTTTAGCTTATGATCAAGAAGGAAGAGTATATGACATTGAACTACAGGTATTACAGAATAAGTTTCTTGCTCAACGAATTCGATATTATTTTTCAATGATTGATCAGAATTTGTTGATGAGTGGTGGTAAGTATCGAGATTTACCAGAAACTTATGTGATTTTTATTTTGCCAAATGATCCATATGATCAAGATGAAAAATACTACGAATTTGCCTTTCAGCAGTTGAAACGAAAAAATCCATTGGTGCTTGATACTAAGCAACACGCAATTATCTTAAATGCGAGTGGGAGTATTGGTGAGGTTACACCGCGTCTACAAGGCTTTTTTGACTTGATTCATGATAAAATAAGTACAAAAGATGAGTTTATTGAAAAATTGAATCGAGAAGTTAAAAAGTTTGGTACTGATCCGGGAAGGAGAAAGGAACTTATGGATTATCAGATGCGACTAGATGATGAGAGAGAATTTGGTAAGGAACAGGGAAAACAAAAAGAGCAAATTTCTTCAATCAAGAGACTAATAAAAATGGCTCGGCAATTTAAAGCAAGCGATGATTTTATCTTAAAACAGCTTATGGAAGATTATGGCGATAATTTTTCAAAATCAGAATTGCAAGAGCTTATTAAAAAGAATAAATAAAATTAAAACAAGAATTATGTAAAAAAGAACATAATTCTTATTTTTTTAGTCAAAAAGTGTAATCTTTTTGCCAACTTCTTGTAAGTAGTGAGAAAATATAAGTAACACTTTTTATAAGGATTAAATGATGATTGAATATAAAAATATTTCGAAGAAATATCAGGATCAAGAAATCCTAAAAGATGTTTCTTTTACAGTGAAAAAAGGAGATATCTTCGTCTTAGTTGGACCTAGTGGTAGCGGCAAGACTACGCTACTAAAAATGTTTAATAGACTGATTGAACCAACAAAAGGTGAGATATTGTTAGATGATAAATCAATAAAAGACTACGATTTACGTAAATTAAGAGAAAAAACAGGCTACGTTTTGCAGACGGCCAGCTTGTTTCCAAATTTGACTGTTGGTGAGAACATTACCATTGTCTTAGAGCAAGAAGGCGTTAGTCGAAAAGAGCGACGCAAGAAACAAGAAGAATTACTAAAGTCAGTTGGTTTAGACCCAAAATTGTATTGCGATCGGATGCCAAATGAGCTTTCTGGTGGTGAGCAGCAAAGAGTGGGTATTATTCGTGCGCTAGCTGCAAATCCTGAGGTAGTTCTTATGGATGAGCCTTTTTCTGCACTTGATCCAGTCGTGAGAAAGCAATTACAAGATTTATTGCTTAATCTCCATGATCAGCTCAATAAGACGGTGATATTTGTAACCCACGACATGCAGGAAGCAATTCGGCTAGGCAATACAATTGGTGTTTTACATAAAGGCGTCTTAGAACAAGTGGGTAAGCCCAGAGAAATTTTACGTCATCCTGCAACAAAGTTTGTTCGAGAGTTTTTTGCCGGGAATCGAATTAATCAAAAACTTGATCTAGAAACCTTGCTCAAGAGTGAGTTAGGAGTAGATCCAAGATTTTATCCAAAGGTAGATACTTTAGTTCGCTATCATGTATATAGCGTACAAGATTTAATCAAGGATTGTTCTAATCATCCTGATAGTCTATTTATTGCAGAAACAGAGTTTGGCGAATTTCTAATTGAGCCAAAACGCGTTTGGAATTTCTTTTTAAAGTGGGTGGCTGGAAATGATTAAATCTTTGTGGCAAATGCTGATAACAGAACATGATCAAATTTGGGCTACAACGCTTGTTCATATTAAAATTTCATTGATTGCGCTTCTTATCGCAATGGTCATTGCAATTCCGCTAGCTTTTATCTTAAAAGGACATAAAAAGGCAGCTGAATTCACACTGCAAATTGCTGGTATTATCCAAACTATTCCAAGTTTAGCAATTCTAGGTTTGCTTCTACCATTTGTCGGAATTGGAACTACGCCTGCAATCATTGCTTTAGTTTTATATGCAATAATGCCAATTTTTCAGAATACTTATTCAGGTTTAACAGATATTCCTGATAACTTAGAAGAAGCAGCAACTGCTTTTGGTCTGACTAAATGGAAAAAGCTGCAGCGATTAGAAATTCCAATGGCAATGCCAATGATTTTTGCCGGAGTTAGAATTGCTTTAGTAATGATTATTGGTACCGCAACTCTTGCAGCCTTGATTGGTGGTGGCGGACTAGGTACTTACATTTATGTCGGTATTAACTCAAACAACAATACAGAAGTTCTAATGGGTGCGATTTTATCTGCGCTGCTTGCTTTAGTATTTAGTGGCGTTTTAAAATTTATTGCTAAAAATAATAAGCGACTCACGTGGGGAAGTATTATTATCGCTGGAATTTTGCTTATTTGGGGCGGAAGCAGTTTATATAGTCACTTTACCAGCACTTCAAAGAATGTCGCTGAACCTAAGCAAACAATTACAATTGCCGGGAAAATGGGCTCTGAACCTGCTATTTTAATTAATATGTATAAGGATTTGATTGAGAAGAATGATCCAAATACAAAGGTAGTCTTAAAACCTAATTTTGGAGGAACAACTTTTTTGTTCAAGGCACTTCAAACAGATAAGGTTGATATTTATCCTGAATTTACAGGAACAGTCTTACAAACTTTAGTGAAAACGGGCAAAAAGACTGGTAATGATCCAAATCAAGTTTATGTTGAGGCTAGAAGCGATTTAAAGAAACAATTTGACATGGAATACTTAAAGCCAATGGCTTATCAAAACGGCTATGCCTTAGCAACAACGCAAAAATTTGCGAAAGATAACCATCTAACAAAGATGAGTGATTTAAATCGAGTTAATAAAAAAGTTCATGCGGCTTTTGATCCAGACTTTACTTCTTTAAAAGATGGATATCCTGGTTTAAAGAAAATTTACAAGTTAGATTTTGCTTCAATTAAAAGTACTGAATCAAGCATTCGATATCACGCCATTGCGAATAATCAAGCTAATATTGTTGATGGATACACTACTGATGCTGAGATTAAAAAGTATAACTTAGTGATGCTTGATGATGATAAAAAATTCTTTCCGCCTTATCAAGGTGCTCCGTTAATGAAGGCAAAGTTTGCAGAGAGAAATCTTCGAATTGTAAAGGCATTAAATAAATTAGCTGGTAAAATTACAACTCAAGAAATGCAGGAAATGAATTATCAGGTTAATGTTAAGCATGAAAAACCAGCTAAAGTAGCCCATGATTATTTGGTAAAACATGGATTAATTTAGAAAAGAGATAAGAATGACAAAGTATACAGTAAAAAGTGAGTTAACTGGGACTCCTTGGCAAATTGAAAATAGAACCAAAAAACATAAATTTATCGTAGATGAATCAGCAAGCGGTAAAAATGTTGCTCCTAATCCAGTAGAATATTTAGCTGGTGCAGTAAATTCCTGTATCTCAATTTCTGCGGGGATGATTGCTAACGTCCACCATCTAGACGTAAAGAACTTCAAGGTGACAAATCAAGCAATTACTACTAAGTTAGGCCATGGAAAATCAGTTGTCAGTGAAATGTTAATTACAGTTTCCTTTGATAGCTCCATGTCTAAAGAAGAAAAGCAAGACTTTTTAGCACATACCTTGCATGTTTCAACGGTTTATCAAACAGTCTCTCAAAGCATTAAAACTTATGTAGAATTGGAAGATTAATTTATAAAATACTCTTAGTTACTCGGACTAAGAGTATTTTTGCTTTTTTAGGAAAGATAGGGCAAGATATAAATTAATTGATATAGTCCTACTTTTGTTTTTGTCTTTAGTTTTGATGTTTGCGAGCTATGTAATTTTATCAGATAAGTTAATCAACCATCATCAAATTAGTGAGGGCTTCGTGCTGATGTATAGTCATATCGCAATTGTAGTTTCGATTTTATTATCGACAGTATCTTTGCTTTATTTACAAATAAAAAATGTAAATAAATCATTTCTATTTTTCTTAATTCTTGGCTCACTAGGTTTGTACTATTTTTCCTTAACTATTAATCAAATATATAACAAAAATAGGTGTAAATTTGCCATTCGTGATTTTCTTACACTAATAACTATTTTCTCGTTGGGAGCAGTTTACTTATGGTTGGTAATAAGTTCTGAATTAGGTATTGCAATCTGCTTATTAATTTGGAACCTGGTATTTTTCTTAGATTTTCTAATGAAAAGCAAGAATTCTTTAAAATAGTGTAAGTGTGATTATTAAAAAATCTTTGACTGCTATAATATTAGTAAATCAATAAAGAAGGTTTAATATGGACATTTATGGTGGCTACGCCCCAGTTTTAGATAAACTACTTAATCAAATGCTGGAATATTTTAGAAAAGAAAATAAAATTCACCAAGAGCAAACTGGGGACAGTCTTTATGAACACTTAATTGGTCGAGTAAAAAGACCCGAAAGCATGATTGAAAAATGTCAGCGAAAAGAGCTCCCAGTAACTCCAGAATCAGCAATGAAAAAAATTCGAGACAGCGTTGGAATTCGGGTTGTCTGTAATTTCATTGACGATATTTATACTTGTATTGATTTGATTCAGGATTGGGATGATGTAGTAATTGTTAAGCAAAAAGACTACATTACCAATGCCAAGCCCAACGGTTACCGTTCTTACCACATGATTTTAGATGTTGAAAGACCTGAAAAAGACATTGAGGGCAATACTCCAGGACACTATTACGTTGAAGTACAGCTTAGAACAATTGCAATGGATACTTGGGCAAGTTTAGAGCATGAAATGAAGTATAAGCATAAGATAAAGAATCCTGAAATGATTGGTAAAGAGTTGAAGAGAGTTGCGGATGAATTGGCGTCTTGCGATGTAAGCATGCAGACCTTGCGTCATTTGATTAGAGAGGAAGATTAACTTAATGAAAATTTTACTGGCAGAGGACGAAGAACAGTTATCTCGTGTTTTGGTAGCAGCAATGAAAAGCGTTAATTATGATGTCGATGCTGTTTTTAATGGCAGAGATGCGGTAGAACTTGCTAAAAAGAATTCATATGATGTAATTATCTTAGATATCATGATGCCAATTATGGATGGCATTACTGCGCTGAAGCAAATTCGTAAAAGTGGCGACAAGACCTATGTATTAATGCTTACTGCAAAAGCAGAAATTGATGATCGCGTAACTGGTTTAGATAGCGGGGCAGATGATTATCTGACTAAACCATTTTCATTAAAAGAGTTGCTCGCTCGTTTACGTTCAAAAGAAAGACGAGATGATCAATATACTCCTAATGAGGTTGAGGTTGGCGATCTAGCCTTGAATGTATCTGAGCAAGAGCTAGTAAGTCATAATTCAATTCGCTTAGGAAGTAAAGAGACGCAACTTTTGAATTATTTGATGCTCAATGAAGGTAAAGAATTTTCAACTTCAGACCTATTAGCGCATGTTTGGAAAGATGAAGACGATGCTAATGAAGAGGTAGTCTGGATTTATATTTCTTATTTAAGACAAAAACTACAATCGATTCGAAGTTCAGTTCAGATTGTAGGTGAAAAAGGCGGTAGTTTTTCATTAATTAGGTAGGTGAGATTAATGATTCAAAAATTTCGCTGGAAATTTATTGGAATGTCGATTACGGCGCTGTTCGTAGTTCTAGTTATTACGTTAGGTACATTACTTGGAATTAGCTACACTCAGAGCCATAATGAAGTCGATCGTGTATTGACAACCTTAATCAATAACCAAGGTCAGTTGACACCGCATAATGCTAAACCGGTTTTTGGTAATCAAAAAGATCCAATTAATAAAAATTTCTTAGCTGGTGAGTATAATCCAGAAGCTATTTTTCAGTATCGCTATTTTACGGTTGCAAGTACTAAGAATAATACACCTAAAATAATAAACGACGCTAACGTGTACGATGTAGCGCAAAAGAAAATTATTAATACGAGTAAGCAGGTTTTTAAGGATAAAGTAACTAGTGGATCAGTCAGTATTGGCAATAATCAATATGCTTATCGAGTAGGTAAGGACCAAAAAGGTAATCAGTTTATTGTCTATTTGAACGAATCATTGATCTATCATCGATTTTCCCTTTTATTTAGAGTTTCAGTTGTGCTGGGATTAATTGCTTTAATTGTTTTTGCACTGATTCTAATCTTAGTATCAAAAAAGGCAATTGGACCAATAATTACTACTTATCATAAGCAGCGCGAATTTATTACTAATGCTGGGCATGAATTAAAGACTCCTTTAGCAATTATTTCAGCAAATACTGAAATGGAAGAAATGCTAGGGAATAATTCAGAATGGAATAAAAGTACGAAAGAGCAGGTTGATCGCTTAACTCGGTTAATTAATCGTTTAATTGCTTTAGCTAGAACCGGTGAAACTGGAGAAGTAGTTTTAAATAAGGTTAACTTTTCTGAAATTGTTAAAAAGAATGTTACTAACTTTAAGTCGGTCATGCAGAAGAATGATTTGAAATATAATGCGATAATTATGCCAGATTTGTATGTAAAGGCCGAAAGAAATATTTTAAGTGAATTGACTAATATTTTATTAGATAATGCACGAAAATATTGTGATAAAGATGGTGAAGTTAAGGTAAGTTTGACTAAGGGCAAGCTTGGTACTAATGCAATTTTACGAGTAGCTAACACTTATAAAGAAGGCAAAGGAAAAGACTATTCTCACTTCTTTGAGAGATTCTACCGCGAGGATGAATCTCATAACTCCAAGAAATCTGGCTTTGGTATTGGTTTAGCCATGGCACAAGAGATCGTGCAGACTTTCCATGGTAAGATTCATGTTAGTCATAAAGATGAATTTATTGTTTTTACAGTAATTTTAAAATTAACAAAATAAAAGCAGTTAGTTTTCAGTTTTGAAGACTAACTGCTTTTTTGCATATATTATATTTTTTTTATTATCATCTTAAAAATGAATCCAATACATAGTCGAACTTGAAGTTTCCATCTAAAACATCTCCGTTTCTTACATTTCATGAAAAATCAATTGAGTTTTATCTAAATCAACTGTATAAGTCTCATCTTCAAGTGGGCGCTTAGTCATCCCCTGATCGGTTGAATAGATAATCAAACCTAACCTTGCACCAGCTGGTAAGCGATAGAAAGTAGGTTGCAATTCAAACTCCAAGTCATAGAATTTACCTGCTTCAATCTTTTCAGCGTGTTTCATATCAGCGTAGTTTTGGACGTTCATATGCCCCTTAGTAATCAACTTAGCCTTTGTTTCTTTATCAGGAACAAATTCTTTCATTACTTCAGTTCCGAAACGGTAACCTAATTCCTGAATTTGATCGTTAAAAGACTTAGGAATTGGAGTAAGACGTTTTCTTGATCCTAAATCAACCAAAGCTACTGAAATTTGTCCTTTTGGAAGAGAAGTAGCAAGGCTCATCTTAATCTTAGGACGACCGACTAAAGTTACAGTATGAATGAACTCGTCAGTTACAAAGCGTAATTGCTGATCAAGCCACTTTTCTTCACCAGAGATAAAGTCATATTGCCATTTACCTTCGGAAATCTTAGCTTCTTTGAAGACTTTACCGCCTTGGTCGGTGAATGAAAGTTTATCATTATCTTCGCCGCCATCTTTTAAGAGCTTACCTTTTTTATCAGGGAAGTAAATTTCTTTTTTACCTAGTTCGTTGTTCCAAGTTGGTTCTTCATGCCAGATATCTGGTTGCAAATTATCTTGGATCATAACATCTTCCCATTGCTTGTAAGCATTATTCTTAATGCCTAATAATTCATGACAGAACCACAAATTCATTAAGTCTGAGAAGTCAATTGAAAGTAGGTTGTTCATGTTGTAGTGCGGACCTTGGTGCAAGAATAATTTATGCGCAATTGGTAATTTAGAAACTTTTTGCCAAACTTTGTAAACATTCTTTGGTTTAACATTCCAGTCGTTTAAACCATGAACTGAGATCCAAGAACATTTGATATTATCAGTATGATGACGGTAATTTCTAGCTTCCCAGAAATCAGAATATTGACCAGTTTCACGATCTGATTTTTCTAAGAGACGTTTTTGCATAGCATCAAACTTTGGCTTGATCTTAAGATAGTCGCCAGCATCCCAAAGGTTAGACTGACAAGTTTCGGCAAGCATGTCTAAATCTTCACCTTGACAAGCTTCTGGAGCAATTACTAATCCATGTTCACGGTAGTAATCATACCAAGAAGAAATAGCTGCTTCTGAAACTACAGTCTTAAGTCCAGCTACGCCAGTAGTGGCAATGGCAATTTGAAGCGTACCTAAGTATGAACGGCCAGTCATTCCAATATTACCATTACACCAAGATGCTTTAGTTTCATGCTTTCTAGTACGATCAGTATAAGCAATTCGGTCA
Source organism: Lactobacillus sp. RTP31084st1_F9_RTP31084_210423 (assembly GCF_040919545.1). Classification (NCBI taxonomy): domain Bacteria; kingdom Bacillati; phylum Bacillota; class Bacilli; order Lactobacillales; family Lactobacillaceae; genus Lactobacillus; species Lactobacillus sp. RTP31084st1_F9_RTP31084_210423. Next base: position 876,893 of record NZ_JBCOVH010000001.1, on the reverse strand, counting down.
CCATGAAGCCATTCGATAATTTCTTTAGCAGATTCAGTTTCTTCTGGAGCGCCGGTAATTCTTAAACCATCTGAACCCCGAGTTCCGATTGCACCTGCATAGACATTAGCGAAACCGCGTGCAAGTAAGTATTCATTTAAAGAATAAGCTGCTTTGTGGACTGCTTCTTCAGTTGCCGCTTGATCTTCGCTAGCTGGCTTTTTAGCCTTAGCAGTCGGCATTGCTTCATATTTAGGATAAGGACTCTTGCTTGCATCTTCTAAGTTGACATCTACATTGTGATTACGTTTTTCATTAGCGATAATTCCACCAAAATAGGGGTCAGCTGTATAAAGGGCAGGGAACTTGAAGTTGTTTGATTGATATGGTCGAAAGACAGTTACTTGAAGTAAATCGGGTTTGCCATCTTCATCAGTATCAAGATCGCTTTCGACATAAACAACTTCACGAATTACCTTGCTCATATCAAAAACAGGTAAAGATTTTCCATTAAAGTACATAAACTTATTATTACCGTAAAATTGAGTGAAATAGCCCTTACCAGCCATATTATCAATGAAGGTTTGACCGTTTTTGGCACGAGTATTAAGTAAACGATAGAAGACCTTAATTAATTCATCACGATCAATCTCTTCTTTTTCGGTATATGGAAGGGCATTAGCCTTCATGCGAGCTAGGGGATCTTTTAAATCATAGTCATATCCCACGTGATATCCTAGCAATTGCAAAGCAATATTATAGAAACTATTGCGTGAAATTGTAGCAGGCTCTTTAGCCAAAAAATCTTTTAAATTTTCATTTTCACTAACTGCGAATTCTGCCAGCTTAGCTTCTTTTGCGCCATAAGTTTTTGCTTCCGCAACTGAATTCTCAACTAAAGTAGCTAAAAGATCAGAAAAGCTGTTTTCTTTCCAATTATCAGGCAAGAAATTGATGGATTCTAATTCTTTGATCATTTGGTCAAAATCAGTTTGAAGATAACCATATTGATTGTATTTCATTAAATATACGCTCCCTTTTATATAATCTCTTACTCATAATTTTACTAGTTTTACCTCAATAAAAGAAGAAATAAAAATGCCGCAAATTTTGCGACATTTTTGTTGAAATTAAGAGGTTAGTTTTAATTAATTTTGTTCTCAGTGTATTCATTACCAGATTGATAATCATTGAAATCTTCACCATTAAGATGGAAGTGTTCGCCGTAAACTAAGTTAATGATTTTTGGATTTCGATTATCTTCTAGACCGAAGAGGACATAATCCGTCCATTTATTTCTACTAAAACTAGCATCAAAGTCTTGATTAAATTGAATTTCTTTATCTTTGCCCAATACAGTTAATTTAGCAAGGAGCAAACTTTTATCTAGATGGGCTACTTCTTCAAAAATTACAGAATCGATGACTGTTTCATCAACTGTTCCGGTGTTTCTCTTAAGTTCAATTTCTTTAACCATTGCCTTGTAGTAATTTCGATCAAGATACTGCTTTAGACTTTTAACTTGGTACTTTGAGTTAACATACTTCTCTCTTAACAGCTGACTATATAGGAACTGTGCTTGAATATAGACCTCTTTATAAGCCGGGAAGTCATCTTTAGGATCTGGCTTAGTGAATTTGATATGGAGATGATGCAATAGTTTTTGGTATTTATCGAATCCTTGATTAGGATAGAAAAGTTTATAATTATTATCGCCAGAGTTCTTAATGAGGTAATTAGAATCATATTCAAAACGTAGCCGTACTTTAAATATGAAATCAAAAAGAGCAGCAATAATATAAGAACTGAAAAAGATAAGTACTAAAATGGCGAAGCCACCTACTATACCGCCAATAGAAGAATTGTTACTATCATCGCTACTATCAGATGAAGTGTAATTAGTTCCTCCGCCTGAAGAGCCACCAGTACTGTGACCACCACCGGTTGATCCCATTGAAGCAAAGGCTGGTTGAGAAAAATTGGTATTAGTCGTAGTGACGCTTATACCTAAAAAAAGAAGACAAACTAAGATAAATATTTTAACTTTCTTTTTCATAAAATCACCCAACAAATAAAACATGTTATTTATATTTTAACTAAATAAGAAGAAAAAAAGCAAATTAAGATTTAAAGATATTTTTTAGATTTTAATGAATATAACTAAATTATTTTTAATTCAAAAACTGGTAAGTAAGATTTTTATTTCTTATAATAAATACTTGAGAAGCTGTAAATATTGGAGGTCAAAATATGGCAGAAGTTAAACGTTTTTATGAAACTTTTCACCCAGATCATTATGATATCTATTTAGATATTAGCCGTGAAAAAAAGAGCTTCCACGGTAAAACTATTGTAGTTGGGGATGCTCAAGAAGAATTAGTTAAATTAAATCAAAAGTACTTAAAGATTACCTCAGTTAGAGTAGATCAAAAGAAAGCTGATTTTGATTATAACGATAAAGAAGAAGTCGTTAATATTAAGGCTGGCAAAGTTGGTAAGATGAAAATTGAGGTTGACTTTGAAGGCAGGTTAACTGATTCAATGATGGGTATTTATCCTTCTTACTATGAAGTGGATGGCGAAAAGAAGCAATTAGTTGGTACTCAATTTGAAACTACTTTTGCTCGTCAAGCCTTCCCATGTGTTGACGAACCAGAAGCTAAAGCTACTTTTGCGCTTGCAATTAAGTTTGATGAGAAGCCTGGTGAAACAATTATTTCTAACCAACCAGAAGAGAAATTTAAAGATGGGGTTCACTACTTTAAGCCAACTGTACGTATGTCTAGCTATTTAGTTGCCTTTGTCTTTGGCGATATGCAAAAGAAATTGACTAAGACTAAGTCTGGTGTTGAAATTGGTGTATTTGCAACAAAGGCACATAAAGCAAAAGAATTAGATTTCGCTTTGGATATTGCTAAGCGTTCAATTGAATTTTATGAAGATTTCTATGAAACTCCATATCCATTAGAGCATTCATACCAAGTAGCACTTCCTGACTTTTCAGCAGGTGCAATGGAAAACTGGGGCTGTGTAACTTACCGTGAAGCATATTTATTGCTTGACCCTGATAATACTTCACTAGATATGAAGCAATTGGTTGCAACTGTTATTGCTCACGAATTAGCTCACCAATGGTTTGGTGATTTAGTAACTATGAAGTGGTGGGACAACTTATGGCTTAACGAAAGCTTTGCTAACATGATGGAATATGTAGCAATTGATGCCTTAGAGCCAAATTGGAAGATTTGGGAAATGTTCCAAACTTCTGAAGTTCCTGCCGCTCTTCAAAGGGATGCTACTGATGGTGTGCAATCAGTTCACGTTATGGTAAATGACCCAGCTGAAATTGATGCTTTGTTTGATTCAGCTATTGTCTATGCTAAGGGTTCAAGAATGTTAGTCATGGTACGTGCTTTATTAGGTGATAAAGCACTTCGTGAAGGATTGAAGAATTACTTTGCAGCTCATAAATATAGTAATGCCACAGGTGACGATTTATGGAATGCACTTGGTAAAGCAAGTGGCTTAGATATTGGTGCGATTATGCATTCTTGGTTAGAGCAACCAGGTTATCCAGTCGTTAATGCCAAAGTTGAAGATGGCAAGTTAGTCTTAACTCAAAAACAATTCTTTATTGGTGAAGGTAAAGAAGTTTGCCGTAAGTGGCAAATTCCATTAAATGCTAATTATGCAGCTGTACCTAAGATTATGAAGGATGAAGAATTAGTTGTTGGTGACTACAAAGATTTACTTGCTAATAACGGTACTCCTTTCCGCTTAAATGTTGGTAATAATTCTGACTTTATTGTTAAGTATGATCAAACACTTCTTGATGATATCTTAAGTCATGTTGATGAGTTAGACGCAGTTGATAAGTTACAATTGCTCCAAGACTTCAGATTGTTAGCTGAAGGTGGTCAAATGTCTTATGCAGATATTGTGCCACTTCTTCCTAAGTTTGCAGATTCAACTTCACCAATTGTTAATAATGCCTTGTACAGAATTATGGCTACTTTACGTAATTTTGTAACACCTGGTTCAGATGAAGAAAAGCAATTGAAGAAACTCTATGATTTGCTTTCTAAAAAACAAGTTAAGCGTTTAGGCTTACTTCCTAAGGTAGGCGAGTCTAACGATGATAACTTAACTAGACCATACGTTGTTTCAGCTTCTCTATATGCTGATAATGATGATACTATTAATGGTCTTCACGCTATTTATTCAGAAAACTCCGATAACTTAGAGGGTATTTCAGCTGATATCAGAAGTGCTGTTTTAGTTAACGAAGTTAAAAACTTTGGTAATATGACCTTGTTTGATAAGTTGCTTAAGAAGTACCAAGAAACTTCTGACGCTAGTCTCAAACAAGACTTATGTGCTGGTATTACTTCAACTAAAATGCCTGAAATTATTGACGCAATTGTTGATGATTTTGAAAATGCACAAGTTGTTAAACCACAAGACCTACGTGCTTGGTACCGCAATGTTTTAGCTAACCCATTTGGTCAAGAACAAGCTTGGAATTGGATTAGATTAGAGTGGCCATGGCTTGAAGCAACTGTTGGTGGTGATATGGAATTTGCTACTTTCATTACTGTGACAGCAAATATTTTCCATACTGAAGAAAGATTGAAACAATTCAAAGACTTCTTTGAACCAAAGATCAATACTCCAGGATTAACTCGTGAGATTAAGATGGATACTAAAGTAATCGAAACTAAGGTCAACTTAGTTAAGAAAGAACAAGCTGCTGTTAATGCTGCAATTGCTAAAGCAGTTGCTTAAAAATAAAGATTAAATAAATAAAAAAGATGCGCTTTCAGTTTTGAAAGCGCATTTTTGATATAATTTATAAAATAGGAGTGACTTAATTTGATAAAAACAATCTTTTTTGATGTTGACGGAACATTAGTTTCGCATAAAACAGATAGTGTGCCTAAAAGTACTAGAAAGGCACTTAAGCTTTTACGTGAAAATGGAATCGAGCTTGTGTTAGCTACTGGGCGTGATATGAGCCAATTAAAAAAATTACCCGTTAAAGATATAAAGTTTGATGGTTATTTGACGATGAATGGGCAACTCTGTCTAGATGAAAATGGTAATGAACTTTTTGGTAATCCAATTGATGAAAAAGATACTGAAAAGATGATTGAATTAATTAAAGAGGAGGCTGTCCCGATTACTACGATTGGTAAAGAAGGACCATACATTAATTTTGTGACAGATCAAGTAGTTGCTGCTCAAAAAGCTGTTTCTAGTAAAGTTGCACCAGTTGGTAAATATCACGGTGAAAAGGTCTATCAATTTATTGCATATGGAAAGCGCGATGACTTAAAGAAATTAGTCGATAATCTTCCAAATTGCAAGTTAAGTTGGTGGAATGAGTATGCAGTCGACATTATTTCAAAAGATGGTGGTAAACTAGCTGGCGTTGAGAAGTATCTTAAATTGCAGGGACAAACTTTAACAGATGCCATGGCTTTTGGCGATGGCGAGAATGATTTAAACATGCTAAAGGCTGTTCAACTTGGTATTGCTATGGGCAATGGAGAAGAGCAGGTGAAACAGATTGCTGATTATGTGACTAGCGATATTAATGAAGATGGAATCTATAATGCCTGTAAGCACTATAAGCTGATTTAAAATAGCACTATAATAAAAGCAAAGATTAAGTTGAGGAGAAATTTGATGAAAATAATTAAGTGTGTATTCAAATGGTTAGGGATCGCCATTTGCCTATTTCTTATTTTTGCTTTTATGCAAGTGCCAATTTTGGAAAGTACACCTGTATAGTCAATCGATAGTCAGCAACAATTTATTGAAGCTTTTAAGCATGTGAATATGTTTCATAATATATTTATGATAATTATCTTTACAATTATCACATTTATTATGGAATGGTATGTTTGTAAATGGCTAAATAATAAATTGGATTTTTCAAAAAAATTAAGTCGAAAAAATCTGATTTTATCATTAGGAGCCGGTGTATTTTGTTTTATTCTTCAGTTATTAACAATGTTTTCTGTCTTTGTTAATGCCAAACCGGATGTATTTACAGAAACATTGAAAACTGGATTAGCTGTACCTTTAATCTTATCCCTAACTTTAATCGGTCCCACTTTAGAAGAATTATTATTTCAAGCTGGAATTCAAAAAGGTATTTTCAAAAGGTTAAATCCATGGATAGCGATTATTTTGACGGCAATTATTTTTGCTGGTGCTCATAATGTAACTCTGAATTGGTCATTTTTGAATAGATTTTTATCCGGAGTAGCTTTTGGATATGTTTACCAGAAGACGGATGATATAAAAATGGCAATTTTGAGTCATAGCATATCTAATCTTTTACCACTGATAATCTGCTGCATGCAGGCTTGGAGTTGAAAAATCAATTTAAATAAATTTCTTCAAAAAATAATTGACATCCAACTTCCTTTTCCCTATACTAGAATATGTTCTGTTAAGGAACTGGTTTGGTAGCTCAGCTGGATAGAGCAACGGTCTTCTAAACCGTGGGTCGTGAGTTCGAATCTCACCCAAATCACTGATAAGACGCTCCGTAAGGGGCGTCTTTTTTGTGCATTTTTTTATTTGACCCCCAAATGACCCCCAGCGTATTTTTTAAGCATTTTTCTTAAGATTGTTAAAGACTGAATTAACTTTAAAGTCAATCTTTTGGCGATGCTTTTCAAATGTTTCTGCATATATTTCCTCTGTAGTTTTAGTGGTTGCATGTCCTAATCTTTGAGCAATGTCATAGGTGCTTACGTCAGCACTTAGTAAAATTGCAACTTGAGAATGTCGAAGTGAGTGTATATGGTATCCTTCTCGTTTAATTTTTAATTCAGCCAAGTTATCTCGTAAAGTTCGATTTAAACTCTTTGAATTAGGGAAGCCATTCCGTGCTTTTGACCAAAAAACTTTTTCTGGATCATTTATCTTTAGTTCTTTGATTTTTTTCATTATAAAATCTGGAACTCCAATTGGACGAACAGAAGACTCATTTTTAGTTGGACCATATTCTTTTTGAGAATAAACCCAAGAACGGCGAACTTTAATAGTATTATCTTCAAAGTCTAAATCCTCCCATTTAAGCCCAGCCATTTCGCTTTCTCTAAGTCCAGTGGTCAATCCTAGTAAAATCATATAGCTACCTGGAAAATTAGGATTAGCAGCGTTATAGAGATGATTTAGTAGTAATTTTATTTCATCATATTCAAGATAATCTACTTTTAAATCATGATCTTTATTAAATGCTAACTGGATATTCTCAGTAAAGTCTCTTGTAATAATTCCATCTTGAATGGCTGACTTAACGCAAGTGCGGATAGCTCTATGCAATTTTTTTACTGTGTTTTTGGCGTGATCTTTTCCAAACTCATTAATAACTTTTTGATATTTGGAGCGATTTATATTTTTAATTTTGGTAGCTCCTAATAACGTCCTTATTCTTTTTCCTTCAAGACTGTATTCAATAAGGGTATTAGGGGCGACATTGCCTTTCTTATAGGTCTTAACCCAATCATCATAATAATTTGCAAAAATGGGGTTTTCTGTAACATCTATGCCATCATCTATTTCTACTGCAAGCTTATTATCCGCTTTTTCAGCTTCACGTTTTGTTTTAAAGCCCCGTCTAGTTAGATAATGCCGTTTACCATCAATATCATACCAAGAGCGTTTTACATACCACTTTTTTGATTTTTTATCTTGATAAACTCCCATACTATTCCTTTTCTTTATCTTTTTTTCCTAGTATCTCGACTATTTTTTCAAAGTCTTCATCACAAATATCTTTCTCTTCTCCATAGGGATCCCAAGCGAAAATTCCTAATCTTCTAAGTTTTTCCCGATTGGTTAACATTTTTGTCGCCTCCTTTAGAACATCAGTTCTGCTGAACCGTAAAAATAAAACCAGCGTTAACTGGTCATATTGCTATTTAAGTTTAGTTTGAGATTTAGTAGTCAATTTATCGTTTTCAAATGATAAGGTAGCACTAGCTCCATCGTCGCCCTTAATACCTGTTAGCCACACAGCATTAGTGATTTTAGTTCCTGCAACATTGGCTTCATGTAATCCGTCAGGTTCGCCATACTTGTTTACGATATCTTGGTAAGTAGAACCATCAGCAATGTTGTTAAATTCACCTAAAGTAATTTTTTCATCACGCTTGCCCCATTTGAAACCAGTAATTTCTTTTGAAACAACCTTGTTTGAGTCTAAGGTTTGAATTGCTACTGTCACAGCGCCTTTAGTCCAAGTGAGTTGCTTAACCTTAACGCCATTAGATGAGGTAGTGGTAGAAGAAGTAGGATTACCGAGCAATTGTTTTACTTCATCAGTGGTTGATCCACCTTCTCCTTGAGATAAGAAGTTACCAACTTTAATTTGATCGAACTTTTCCCTTAGTTCCTTGTTTTGAGAGATAACTTCGTTCTTTTTCTTAGATTGTTCAGTAGTCTTTTCAGAGTTTCCCTTACTACTGCTATTTGAAGAACAAGCTGATAAAGACAAGCCGAGTAGGGCAAGTCCAGTAGCAGCAACTAAATATTTCTTTTTCATAATATCCTCCTATGAGCTATACCTTAACAGTCAGCTTTTAAAGTCATCAGAATTGGACTATTAAAATAGTAGATCGTTGTTGCTCTCAAACTTTTTAGCAACAACTTTTTTCAATCTTTCAGGAATGCCAAAATGCAACATAAACTCTCCAGGATCTTCGCAAGTATAACCTTGGGAAGAAGCATAGTCCCAAATAAGATTTAAGCCATACAGATCAGCTTGATCTTCCTTGAATGCGTCATCGTTTCTATTAAAGGCATCATGTTCTTGCCAGTCATAATCATGGGCATAGTACATTACACCTTTATCGCCATTCATGTGATGCCCTAATTCATGCGCTGCCATAAATGGGACTTCTGGCGGATTCCACCAATTTGTGTTAATAATGATAGTTTTCTGTTTGGGGAGATACCTAGAGGGAAAATGCCTGTTTTCTACGCGGGATAGTATGACACCCAGACCTTGATCTTCGATTAAGTGACATATATAAAGTAATAAATCATTGTTATACATAGGCATTACTCGTAATGGGGTTCTCCGTCATTCTTATGTCTTTCAAGGATAGCCTTGATAACGTCCATGTCTTCATCTGACACAGGGCGTCCACCATAGCTAAGAACGACAGGGTCTTTTTCTAGGTCAACGGATTTAGGCTCACTAGTTTTGTCTGAACCCAATAAATAATCAGCTGACACATCAAAGTATTCAGCTAGTTTAGCTAAAGCACCGCTTGAAGGCTCAGCTTTCCCATTTTCCCATTTAGTAATAGTTTGTTGAGATACATGTAATAATTTGCTTAGTTCTGTTTGTGAGAGCCTATGAGATGTCCTCAACTCACGTATTCTATCGCCAATCATGCTCTTCAACCTCCGTTTATCAACTATTGTACTTAAATTATAATACTTTATACATATTTTTAACTTAAAAAGTAAAAAAAGTAGTAAAAAGTGTTTACATTATAAACTCTAGTGTATATAATATATATGTAAGTTGATAAAGGAGTTGATAAAATGAAGCGGGAACTTAAAAGCTTACGAGTTGGAGCTGGGCTTACGCAAGCTGAATTAGCAAAGCGATTAGGCGTTACTAATGTTACAGTTTCAAGGTGGGAGAGAGGAGAAGCAGTTCCAAAGCCCAAGTATATTAAAGCTATGGCAAAATTATTTAATATCAAGGGGCAGGATATTTTTTTAAATTTAATTACTACTAAAGTTTATAAAACCGCCACAAAAATAGAAACAAATAGTGATAACAAGGTAGGTGATTAAATGCCTGAGCTAATTAATAAAGATGCTCTCATAGTTATCTTTAAACCGATTATCAAAGCTTTATTTGATAAGGAAAAGGAAGAGGCAGAGGGCGCAACAATCAATATTGATGAGTTCCGAAAAAAGTACTGCGGAGGTAAGGGCAGGGAATGGGTCAGAGTTTTCATATTTGACGAGTTCCCGGAAGTTGATTTCGAAAATGATGGTTTTGTAGTTAACCCACACAACGGCAAAAAAACAATCATTTTTAGAAAAGACGCTAAAAAGTGGATTGAAGAAAATTACCACCGCATTGATTGGAACGCAAGTATTAAGAAAGATTTTGGGAGGTAGAAAAATGATAAAGGTTACAACGGGCGATGTAATTAGACAATTGGTATCAAGAGGCGTATTCGAGTGGAAGAAAGATGCTGAATATCAGATTGGCATCAAAGATGAACAGATTGTTGTTAACAAAGATGGATCGGCTGAAATTGCCTATCTAGGTAACACCTTAGAAAGTGTTATTCAGTTAGCCGATATGTTTAAAAAGGTTGGCACTAAGGAACAACAGGAGCAAATCAACGCAGCACTTACAGATTTAGTAACGATTGGAGATCGCTGGAATGAAGCGTAAGAAAACAGATTGGCTAGTTGCAATTGTGTGTTCAGAAGTAATTGCAGCAGGGGTTATATGTATCACTATGTTGGGCTATTACTTCTGGAGAGTATTTCTTTAAGGAGGTGGAAAAGATGACATTAGAAGCAAGGCTAATCAGCAATAGCAACGCATTTTTTGCAAAACAGGGCAAAGCACCCATTACAAATGATGAGTACGAAAAACAATTCCAAATTGCTTTAATGCAACAAAAAAAGCCGTTACCGACTGGCATCAGTGACGACTAAGAAAATAATATAAAAAAATCAAATTTCTAAAGGAGATTATACCACAATGATTGAGATCATGACACCCGCACAGGCTGCAACTTTTAGAGAGCAGCGTTTGAAAGAAGAACAAAGGAGGCTAGCAGATCAAGGCATTAGTTCAGCATTTGAAGGCTGGAACTTAGTAACTATTGGCGACAGTGATTGCGACTATTTAAACTTCAAGCATTTTGTTACTACTCAAATTTTCAGCCTAGGAATTGATAACTATATCAGTCGTACAGGCTGGGACAAGAAAGAATTGATCGAATACTTAGCCACTGTTGACCAATACGATGATATTTGGAAAGACGATGTCTTAGATTTCTTCGATGGACTGGAGGGTAACTACTGATGACCTCTAAACATGCCGAATTTGAAAAAGAGTACATGACTTGGCAATACAAGTTGGAAAAAGAAGCGAGCGATTGGAGGAAGAAGATAGCTGCCGAAGCCTTAACTCAAGGATCATATCAACAAGGTATTAACTGGATCAATAAGTTGAAACCAAAAATTGACGATAGTTTTCCCGGAGGAACGTTAGGAGCAGAGATCAATTACTTACGAGAAATTGCAGAAGACGCACGTCAAGACGTGATGAAGCAAGCATTATCACAGAAACCTAAGGAGTAACCACTATGACCGACAAGAAAAAATCAGTATATGAAACCTTAGCAAAGGTTGACGTTAAACCACTTTTAGAAAAGAAAGGCAAGCTAAATTATCTAAGTTGGGCTAAGGCTTGGGGCTTAGTTAAAAGCTTATATCCTGATGCTACATATCAAATTAAAGAATTTCCCGAATATATTTTTACCAAAGATGGTTGGCTAGCAACTGGTAGAAAGTTGGATTACCGACAAACCATAGCAGGAACTGAAGTAGAAGTAACAGTAACTATTGAAGGTCAAAATTACACTTCAAAGCTTTACGTCATGGATTACAAAAATAAAGTAATTGCTAATCCTACATATTTTGAGATTAACAAAACACAAATGCGTTGCTTGGTTAAAGCATTAGCATTCGCAGGTTTAGGCTTAGATGTTTATGCAGGAGAAGACTTGCCTGAACAACCTCAACAGAAACAGACAGCCCCTAAGCCTACACAAAAACCAGTAAGGCGACAAGCAGCACCTAGAAAGCCAAAGAAAATGACTAAAGATCAACTGTACGGGTATCAAGCTGACTACAACGGAGAAAAGAAGTTCTTAGTTACCATCTACACCGAGTGTGACAAACAAAAGAAGATGGGACTTGACGCTAAGACAAGTGTTCCGATTGAGTGGTGGCACGAAAAGCTAAAGGAAAATTCGGCTGACGGGGAAGCAGTAAGACAGTTCACTGAAATGGCTATAGCTGCTAACCAAAAGAAACAAGCTAAAGCCAAAATAGAACAATCTAATAGTATTCCTGACTATGCCAAAGATCCCGAAGTTGAAAAAGCAATTGAAGAAGCAATTTCTTAAGAGAGGAGATAGAAATGGGTAGAAGAATGATAAGTAGCAAAGTAGTTGATACAGATAACTTCTTAGATATGCCTGCTACTTCGCAAAACTTATACTTCCACTTATTAATGCACGCAGATGATGATGGTTTTCTCGGAAATCCTAAAACTATCACAAGATCAATTGGAGCACATCAAGATGATTTGAAACTCTTAATTGAAAAAGGATATTTGTTTGTGTTTGAAGACGGAGCAATTGCAATTAAAGATTGGTTCATTCACAACTATATTCCTAAAGATCGTTATCATGAAACAGTTTATAAGGAAGACAAGAAGAAATTAGAAGTCACTGAAACCCAGCAATACCGCCTTGTTACAAGATCCCCGATTATTCAGGATACAAAAAGTAAGCAAGATGATAGCAACATGGATACTAAAAAAGAACAAGATGTAAACAGTTTGGATACAACTTGTATACAAGATGATGACAACGTGTATACCGAAGATAAGTTAAGTAAAGATAAGTTAAGTAAAGATAATAATATAAATAAATTGTCGAGTTCAGAGAACGTCGACTCCGAACCAAAACAAAAATCTCAAAAAATACCTTACGAAAAAATTATTGACTACCTAAACAGAAAGACTAATTCACATTATCGACCAACTTCTAAAGCTACAAGGCGACTAATTAAAGCTAGATACAACGAGGGCTTTATTGATATTGACTTTAAGACAGTTATCGACAAGAAGTGTGCTGAATGGCTACAAGATGGCAACATGGTTCAGTACTTAAGACCAGAAACACTTTTCGGGACTAAGTTTGAAGCATATCTAAATCAGCCAGACACAGGACCTATTCCACGAAGGAATTTTGGAAATAAGTCAGTTCGAAGGGCTACTGATTGGGGACAGGTTCAACAGCAAATTCAGAAACAAAATCCAGTATCGCATATATCACGAGAAGAACGTGACGCAATTTTTAGAGAGTACGGGAGGTAACCACCATGCAAAACAGAATTAAAGAATTAAGACAAGCTAAAGGCTTATCATTAAGAGATATGAGCGAAAAAATAAATATGTCATACATAACTATTAGCCAGTATGAACGGGGGAAGCGTGAGCCAAAACTAGAAACGTGGCAAAAGCTGGCTGATTTCTTTAGAGTTTTAGTACCTTACTTGCAAGGATATGTTGACGAGTATATCGAAATTAACGATTTGAACGATAAAGAACAAGAAGCATACGAACGTATCACGGATATGCTTAGTCAAGAATACCCACAAACTCGTCCAGAATTTAACTGGTCAAAAATTGGTCAATTGCTAATTAATTCAGACATTACGGAGGAATAGAAAATGGAAAACATTATTTACAAAGAGGAAGTATGCGGAAGAATTGCCGTAGTGAAAGAGATGGATATGCCTTTCGGTCACTATTACACGGGATATATTGAAATCTTGCATAAAGATCCATTTAGCTGGAGAAATCACGTTGAGATGGGCAAAGAATTATTTTTTGATTCGTGGGATGAATTTGGAGAGTTTCCTGGTGGTGTAACATTCGCTGGTTCTTTTCCAAATATTGAAAGTGAAGAAGGGTTTGTTGGGTTTGATACAGAACCATTTGCCCCAGGTGAATACACCAAAGAAGATTGCCTTGATATTTTGAAGAAGACAGCTAATATTCTTGCAATTAGAACTAGAGCAGCCCAAGAAGCTATTGCAAGTCAAAAAGTAGAAAATCTAGGCACTAAAGCTGATAAGAAGCCGAAGAATGTAGGGCTGTTGTTGGATACAGTTAACGATATAGCTAATGCTGTTGCATTTAACAAAACTGATGAAACAGACAAAGCAAACCAAAAACTTGAAAATGCTGGTCTTAAGTTGGTTGCATTTCTTGATAAAGAACTAAATGTTAGTCCGGAAGATGTTGCTATGTTTGCTATTTTAAAAACCATATTAAGCGAAGATGAGGACGATGAAGATGAATAATGAATTAATCAAAGTAACGGTCAAGAATGACCAACAGCTAGTTAGTGCTAGAGAGCTATATAAAGGACTAGGTATCAAGCGAAGATTTTCCGCTTGGTGGGAACAGAACAGCAATGACTTTAAAGAAAATAGTGATTTCCAACGTGTACTTATAAGTACACCTAGAGAAAACCGCGGTAGCATTGAGCTTCAGGACTATGCACTCACAATTGATATGGCTAAGCAGCTGTGTCTTTTGAGCCGTACCTCAAAGGGCAAGGAATATCGAGAATACTTAATCGAAGTTGAAAAGAAGTGGAATAATCCGGACATGATTATGCAACGCGCCTTAACTATCGCTAACAATCGGGTGAAGTTGCTGGAAACTGAAAAGAGAGAACTAAAAGAAGCAAATGCTAGACAAGCAGCTAAGATTGCTAAAGATGCTGATGATGTGGTTTTTGCCAAGGCTATTAGATATAGCCATCATGCAATCCCTGTTGGCGAATTAGCTGAAATTCTAACTCAAAACGGTTTTGTAATTGGGAGAAATCAGCTATTCCAGTTGCTTAGAGAAGAAAAATATCTTTCAAGTTTTAATCATAGCTGGAACGTACCAATGACGCAGATGGTTAAAAGAGGACTATTTAGAATTACTCATAACTTGACCAGAGATGGCAGAGGATATTCTCAAACGTGGGTAACACCTAAAGGCCAGAAGCACATTATTAACAAAGCGCTAAGAGGAAAATTTGATGATACTTACCAAAAAGTCATGGTATCAACGTTAAACGTTTAGAAAGGACTAGCACGATGAACGAAATTGAAAATATTAAAGCCGGTTTGACTTATCTTTTAGATATTAACGATTTGAAGAACAATGTAACGGTAACCGAAGATGGCAAGTCGCATTCTATGAATGTGAAAGATTTGAAAGAAGCAAATTATGATGTTCTTTTACAAATTGCTGAATTATTAGGTATGGATGTTAATAACTAGGAGAACAGAATGCTTGAAGAAAATCACGATTTAGAGAAAATCATCGAAGATGCTAAACAATATCGCTGGTACTCAGTTCCTGATATGTACATGGTTGAAATCTTAGACACGACAGGACGTTCAGCTGGATTTGTTCAGTCAATCTTTATAGATAAGAAAGAAGCTAGTGAGGTTGCTAAGGTGCTTCATGGCGTGGTTAGAGAAGTAGTTGGAGGTTAAGCGATGGAAGTTAGTGAATTAGAAACTAAGCTCAATAATTTGGCAACATCATCATTTAAATTTGAGATTAAAGAAAGTCAAAACGAAGATGGAAGCGTTGAATTTAATGGCGATCTCATAAAGCTGGAGCAAGTATATCAGGGAGAAATTATTGTATATCTTGTCAAAGAAAATGATAAGGAGGAAATTTAAAAAATAATGCCTCCTCATGATGGAATTGACCAATGGTATGTAAATACCGAAAGTGCTGCTTGTCTATTCGGTGTTGATGATTTAAAACTATATATCGAAATTTTAAAAATAGTAGCTGTATTTTTACAGGAAAAAGTTGTGGAGGATTAACAATGAGTAAAAAACAGCAACAATGCCCGTATTGCCACACGGATACTTGCTATACAGGATCGGCAGGAGAGCGAGAAGAAAAAGTGCCTCAGAAGTATCTATATAACTACGAATCACAAGATAGTTTATTTAACGCAGCAATATATGTATTGAGTGGAGAACTCTGTATAGATGTTGACGATGAAAGCGGAGCACTTGCAGACAAAATTAAGATTAACTATTGCCCAGTGTGCGGGAGGAAACTATGAAAGTTAGAGTTTATTGGGAATATCCAGATTTTGCTACGCATTAGGCGAACAAAATTACGAAGATATTGAATTGCCAGATGATTACACCGAGGAAGAGATTGAACGAGAAGTGAAAGAGGTAGCTTTGGAACACTTTGGTTGGAGCTATGAAATTTTAACTGAGGAGAAAAAATAATGTTTTTAAATGGTGAAGATTGGAAATGTCCTAAATGTAAAACTGAAAATTATATTGGAGATAGTGTAAATGATGTGGCTACATCAAAAAGTTTAGAATATCTTGAAAATTATAATATTGAAGTACCATTTATTTGCGATAAGTGTGGTTTTAAAGAAGTATTATTAGTTGCGTATGACTTGGCTAAAAATCGTTACGAAGTAGATTATGAAGATACAGCATTTTGTAATAAAGACACAAAATGGAGAGATAAGTTACTCAAAGAAGCTGGATTAATTAGAGGAGATTAGCTGAATGATTAAAACAAAGATTATTACTAGACCAAAATACGAAAATTATGAGTTTGAATTTGATATAGAACGTTTTTCTAATCAACTCAATAGAAAGATTATAGATATTCAGTACACATCAAATAATTCAAACTATGAAGCAATTATTACTTACGAAGTTTAATTGAGGATAAGTAGCATGTCAGATTGGATTTTTGCAGCAGCATTCTTAATTCTGCTAGCTATAGTAATTTTGGTAGTAGGAGCGATGTAAATATGATTTTTAAATTGGAAGAAGATTTACCTTTTGATATACAGGGAAATTTAAATGAATACTGGTTAAATATCTTGGAAAGGAATAAAAAAACACGTGAACTTGAGTACCGAATAGAACTTATGAGTCTTGATGATCTACGGAAATTACAGAAAAAAATCGGATTAAACTTGACAATTTCGTTTGAAGACGATGAAGGCACAAACGAAGTTGATGGGATTATTACAATTTAGGAAATTAAGTATATGAGAGTTAACTTTACGATTGAAGGACCGCCGATTGGTAAGGCAAGACCGAGAGTTACTAGAACGGTAACTTACACGCCATCTAAAACGGCACGATATGAGGATTTAGTTAGGTATACAGCGATTAACAGTTTCAAAGGCATATTCGATAAAGATGAACCTTTAGACGTTAAAATTATTGCGTATTTTGAAGTTCCTAAGAGTTTAAGCAAGAAACGTAAGGCTTTATGTTTAGCTAACCAAGAACTGCCAACTAAGAAGCCTGATGCTGATAACATCGGCAAGATCATCATGGACGGAATGAACCCAAAAATGAAACGTGATAAACGACTTCACAAAATGGTTGAAGTTATGAGGGGCGTTTACCACGATGACAAGCAAGTAACAACCTTGTTAGTCAAAAAAAGGTATGCCGAGCGTGCAAGAGTTGACGTGAGAATTAAGAGAGATATGGGTGATTAGAATGGAAAAGATTAAGGCAAGCGATCAAATTTGCTTTGTCAATTTGATATTTAAGAATGGCTGTACTGATTCTATTGCAGTTGCTAATAGTAAAGAACATCTGTGGGAACATATTGCAAAAAAGTTAGATAAATACGGAGGAGGAATAAAGAACGATATTTTAACTTTTAACGGAATTCATGGATATGGGTATGTAGATCTATCGACAGTAGCAAAAATTGAAATCTCTGAAATTGATAAAGGACCAATGGTATTAGTTAAGTCTAAATTGAACAAGGATTTAGAGCTATGAAGTATAATGCCGAGTTAATCACTGTAGCAGGGATGTTGATCTGTTTAGGAGCTGTCGGATTTGTGGTATTTTGCCTATGAGTAGCGATTTAAAGTATCAAAAGGGTAAATGGTACCACGTACAAGAAGACGGCTCACTTGAGCCAGTAAATTACGATAAAGAAGTTAAAGAGTATTACAAGAAATGGAGAGATAACTATGGCAATTGAGTTAAAGATTGGGGCTAGAGGAACGAGAGAAGATTTTGAAGACACATATACTAGAAGTTTCTTAGAAGATAACGGTCTGTTGAAATTTGATCCAAGAAAGTTTGCAGTTAACTGTGTATGGGGAGTTCATACTAAATACGGCTATATGTGTTCTTTCAGTTATGATGACATTTTGACATACATGGGCGATGGTGTCTGGGACTTAAGAGTAGCTGAAGAAACAAAAATAACTGATGAAGAGTTGAAGAGAGCATTATCAGAACCTGACAAGGAGTTCTAGCAATGCAACTATACGGGCATGAAGTAAATCCTTATACGTATAAGGATTTTAAGACAGAACAACTTAAGAATTTTAGATCAATGCTTAAATCAAACATCAAGAATTTTGAAAATATTATAGAGCCAACAATCGAAGAAATGATTGACGAAGATAAAGCTGAGGAGCTGCTGCCTTTGATTGAGCATGAAATTAAAGTGAGGTCGAATGATGGACGAAACTAGGAACGATTTAGAAGTAGGCAATGAAACAGCAGTCATGATGTACTTGAACATCTTGAAGTATGCTAAGCACCATTGTCCCGAAGATGAAGATCCTTATGAGATCACTGACCGAATATTCACTGATATGTTTGCAGCGAATAAAGCAAGTAACTAAACAACTAGAAGACGAGAGGGAGTGTAAGTGTGTATCAGATTGACTTAGGATTACAGCCAAATTTAAAAGCTACAGCTAAAAGGGTGGATAAGTTCCTGACTATTAATTTTCAGAGCTATCTTAATTTAGCTGGCTTACACCGTAATCAGCTTACAAGCCCTCAATTATCATTTGCACCTGGATCAACGAACAAGAATGGCGTTGAGAAGAATTTCATTGACGAAGCACAAGACGATATTGATATTGTTGATCCTGCTAGGAAGGTCTGTGCAGCTATCTATAAAACAATGGACAATTGCACGGATACAGCCTTTAAACCTTATAGACGCATCTTAATTGGAACATACATAGATCAATTAAGAATTGTTGATGTAGCAGCGACTGTTAATTTATCTACTCGGTCAATCGACAATAAGAAAATTAACGCACAATGTGAATTTGCCGACCGTTGGCTGTACTGGAAGAAGTATTTTGATGTTGAAGACTTACCAGACTTAAGAGTTTTCAGTCAAAAGGTAAAAACAGTATGGCCGGATAAAATTAAGATCCGGAAAAATTAGTCGTGCGTAAAGCTTGCGTAAACCTTGCGCACTGCTTGCGTACGTTTCATGATAAATTGTTATTGTCGAAAGATTAGACGTGGTGGTTACGATCTTTCGACTTCACCTTGAAACGTGCGGTACGTTCGAAAAAATCTCCTTTCGAAATTAATACAGAAGATCTTAATTTGTTTCGGTAAGTAACGAATTAAAGTAACCGTTCTTGGTAGACGTTAGCAGTTGTTCGATCCGACTGGCGGTTATAGCCTGATTAAACTCAGGCGATAAACATTCCTCTAAATGAATTTTTTGGTTTTGGCTTACAATTCTTTTATTTTTTACTTTTTCTTATTTACTTTTTTTATTTGATACAGGCAATCGGGTTCGACTCCTGTTTGCTTGATAACCTAGGCGGTAGTCCATTGTTGATTATTGTATATAATAGTTTGCCTAGGGAGATCCTATGCCATGACCCTCAACGGTTTCGAGGAGAGCGTGGGAAGAGCTGGGGCGTTGTTGGCTGGCCCGCAGCAGCAACTGCCGTGGGTAGAGTGGCACAATTTGGAATTTAGAAAGAAAAGAGGAATTTTCTTTCACAACTATGTAGCGGGGTTCAATTCCTCGCCTGCCCATTGCCTGTCGGAAAGCAGGCGTAAAAATAATATTATTCAGATCACGAATATATTTTGTTTGTCTGATTTTAATTTACAGAATTGCATCTGGTTTAGCTCTGTACCTAACAGAGCATTCTAGGACTATAGCCAAATTGGTAAGGCATCAGGTTTTGATCCTGTGTATTGTTGGTTCGAGCCCAGCTAGTCCTATAGATTAGCTCGTTTTTTGTTTTATAGTGTTTATTTCAAGGAATAGGAGTTAAGTATGAAAGTTGAGACAGTTTCAATTAATAAGATTAAACCTTATGAGAACAACCCTAGAAATAATGATGATGCAGTTGACGCTGTAGCTAATTCTATTAAGGAATTTGGCTGGCAACAGCCCATAGTTGTCGATAATGGGGGGGGTAATCATAGCTGGTCATACACGGTACAAGGCTGCTAAGAAATTGGGCTATAAAGAAGTTCCAATTGTGGTTGCAGATAGCTTCGATTACTGGCAAAGGTTTAATAACTGTGAACCTATTGTTGATCTTCATAAATATAAGTAAGGGTACTTTGAAGGTATAATTATGGTACTTCAATAGTCTTTAGGTATGGTTAAATATATATTGTGAGTTAATGAAAATTAATTCACCGCATTAATAGAATTCCTCTCTATATTTATGTATTTAACATTTAGGCTATTGCTCTGTGTTAGCTGCGCATACATGCATTCTTTAAGAATGTCCTTTAAGAGCATAATTATGATTAGCTTTAGTTTTGAAATGCTTAGTTTTAAGCCACTAAGGCTAATCTTTATAGCAACTTAGTTCAATGGGAGAACAAAGCGTGTACAGTTAAACAATGTGCTTGAGAAGGTGGTTCGATTCCATCAGTTGCTGTAGTCCTTTTTAGGACTAAATAATTCCATTCGTTTCAAAAAGTCAAGTCTTTTAATTAGGCTTGACTTTTTTATAATTATTTTTGAAACGAATGGAGGCTAAATAAAATGAATGTTTTTACAAATAATATTATTGATGGTTATATAAGATGGAATAAAAACAATATGATTAGCAAAAATTTTACATGCGGTTACTGTGGAGCGTATGTTTCTAGTGATAAAGGAATGCCTCTTGTAGATCAAGGTAGAGTAAATCCGACAGAAAGTATTGGTGTGTATATATGTACTAATTGTTATATGCCTACTTTTATTTATGATGATATTCAAGTACCAGGAAATAGATATGGGGTAGCAGTTAGTGGAGTTCCTAAAGATGTAAACGATGTTTATGAAGAAGCTAGAAGTTGTTACGGTGCAAATGCTTTTACTGGAGTAGTTCTATTGTGCAGAAAGTTATTAATGCATGTTGCTGTAGATTTAGGGGCTAAAGATAATCTTAAATTTGTTGAATATGTAAATTATTTAAATGAGAATCATTTTGTAAGTGTTAAAAGTCATGATTGGGTTGATCAAATTCGAAAATACGGCAACGAAGCAACTCATGAAATACAAGTTAATACTAAAGAAGATGCACAAAAGATTATAAAGTTTTGCGAAATGATATTAAAAATGAATTATGAATATCCTTCGGAGATAAATGATTCGAATGATGGGAAAAATAATTAATTTTATAATGACTAGTCGAAAGGCCAGCTCTTTTTTTATGAAGGCTTTTATGAAATTTTTAGCAGTAGTTCTAAAATATTTACCATTGTTGGACTTAGTTAGCTTAAATTTATATTCATCTCAAAGAATAAATCCTATTATTTCGAAATTGATTTTTTTATAATTGTTATTGAGGTGATTTTATGACTGCTTTAAATGCTGAAATTAGTCCTAATAGTATTATTTTATCTATGGATACTTTAGCATCGAGAAAAAACAACAACGGAAAAACTATTCCATCTTACTTTACTCAAAAATTTGAATATTATCCTTTTACTCAAAGCATATTGTGTGGAACTGGAGATTTTTCAATTATTAGACTAGCTTTTGATAGATCTAGATCAATTTTATCGAAAGAAGTTAAAACATTTAGTCTAATAATTCGAGATGTTTTAAAAAATAATATTGAAAAAGTAAATACAGACACAACAATTTATATCTTCGGCTTTGATGAAGATATGAATACACATGCTTATGCTCTTAGGAGCACTAATAAATTTGGTATTCAGGAGATCGCAAGTTATTCAAATCCTAATTGGATATTAAAGCCTCAGTGTGAAGAAGCGATAGATTATTTGCTTAATAGCGATTCAAATAATAAAATTCATATATTCAAAGAACTAATGAAAATCGAAAAAAATATTGACGACAAAAAAACTAAAGAAAGGGTTGGGATTGGTGGTCAAAATATTTTAATTAATTTAGTAGCTAAAGATGGAGAGATATTATCTAGCATTAATATAATTGATGAATTTGAAGATTACGATAAACAATATAAGTTTTGTCTGGAAAATTTATGATTTTTAAGTCAGCATAAGCTGGCTTTTTATTTTACGTAAATTAAGGTGGTGGTGAAATGTTTTGGAATGGAAGTTAACCGCTAAACAGAGATTATTCTGTGATGAGTACATTAAGTCTGGAAATGCTAAAGATGCAGCAATTAAGGCGGGATATTCTCCAAGAACAGCGTATTCAATTGGTAATGAAAACCTGAATAAACCTGAACTTAAATCCTATATTGACGCTAAAATGGCTGAAATTGAGTCTCATAAAATTGCTGATGCCAAAGAGATATTAGAATTTTATACCAAGGTACTTCGAGACGAAGTTGTTGAAGAAGTTCCAATGTCTACTGCTGATGAAGTGATTGTAATTAAAAAGAAACCATCATTTAAAGACAAAATTATGGCTTCGAAGGAAATCATGAAGCGATATCCATTATTTGATCCAGTTGAAAAACAAAAACTTAAAAAATTAATTGCTGATACTCGGATATCAGAAGCAAAAGCAACGGTAGCCGAACGTTTGGGTAGCGAAAGCAATGAACAACTTGATGAATTGATTAACAAACTTGTAGGAGAGGAGAATAAAGATGGGAATAGACGAGATCTTAACAAATAAGCAACAACAAGTTCTGAATTCATATTTACATGATGATTGGAAATTTCTCATTTTAACTGGTGCTTTTCGTGCAGGTAAGACAATCATGAATAATTATTTGTTCATTATGGAGCTTAAAAGAATAGCACGTCTATCAATTCAAAAAAAGGATCCACATCCGCAGTACATACTGGCAGGATATAGTTCTAATTCAATTTATACCAACGTTATCAGTGCAATTGAGTCGTATTTTGGTATCACAATGAAAACTGATCGACATGGTCATTACCATTTATTTGGAATTGATATAGTCCCATCTTATACTGGTTCAATCCGTGGTGTTGGTTCTATTCGTGGTATGACAAGCTATGGGGCATATGTAAATGAAGCTAGTTTAGCTACACATGATGTATTTCAAGAAATTTTGCAACGTTGCTCTATTGAAGGCGCACGCATTATTTGCGATACAAACCCAGATATACCGACGCATTGGCTTAAAACTGATTACATTGATAATCATGATCAAAAAGCACGTATAAAGTCATTTACGTTTACAATAGATGACAATACATTTCTTTCTAAAAATTATGTTGAGGCAATTAAGGCTGCTACTCCAAGAGGAATGTTTTATGACCGTGGTATTTTAGGTCAGTGGGTTACAGGTGACGGAATTGTTTACCAAGACTTTAATAAGGACACTATGGTAATTCCGAGAGATCGTGTTCCAGATGGCTTAGATTACTATGTTGGCGTTGACTGGGGTTATGAACACCCTAATCCGATTATCTTATTGGGCGATGATAAGAACGGTAATACTTACGTCTTAGAAGATTACACACAAAAGCATAAATTCATTAATTACTGGGTTAAGATTGCACAGAACTTACAGACAAGGTTCGGTCGCAATCTTATTTTCTACGCTGATAGTGCCAGACCTGATAACGTGAACGAGTTTCAATCTAATGGCATTAACTGCATCAACGCAAATAAGAATGTGTTGCCCGGAATTGAATGCGTAGCAAGGAAAATGCGTGAGGAAAAATTTTATGTGGTTGATACAGCGTCAAGTGGCTTACTTGATGAGATATATCAATATGCTTGGGACGAAAGTACAGGACTTCCACTTAAAGAAAATGATGTAAGACACAATGACCGGCTAGACGCTATTAGATATGCAATTTATAGCAGAAACAAGAAAGGAGGTTTCATACCTTGGAATTAGACGCATTAAAGAAGTTAATCCAAAATACTTCTACTAGTAGAAATGATCTAATTAATAATTACAAACAAGCAGTTAATTATTATGAAAATAAGACCGATATTACTACCAGAAACAACGGTAAAGCTAAGCTTAATAAGGAGGGTAAGAAAGATCCTTTAAGAAGTGCCGATAATCGTATTCCATCAAGCTTTTATCAATTATTAGTAGACCAAGAAGCAGGCTATGTTGCTTCTGTTTTTCCTGACATTGATGTTGGTAAAGATGCTGACAACAAGAAAATTATTGACGTCTTAGGCGATGATCGAGCTTTGACGCTTAACGGCTTATTAGTAGACAGTTCAAATGCTGGCCGAGCTTGGCTGCACTACTGGATTGATGAAGATAACAATTTCAGATATGGCATTATTCAACCTGACCAGATCACACCTATTTATGCAACAACGCTAGATAATAAGTTGCTGGGTATTCTAAGAAGCTATAAACAGTTAGATCCTGATAGTGGTAAGTACTTTACAGTTCACGAATACTGGACGGATAAAGAAGCACAATTCTTCAGGACAAGTACAACCGACAGCACAGTGATTGAGCCGTATAACATCATTACTTCTTACGACTTAAGTGCTGGCTATGAAACAGGACAGTCCAACATCTTAAAGCACAACTTTGGACGTGTTCCTTTTATCGAATTTCCTAAAAATAAATATCGCTTGCCTGAACTTAACAAGTATAAGGGCTTGATTGATGCTTACGATGACATCTACAACGGATTTATCAATGACCTAGACGATGTTCAAACTGTAATTCTTATCTTAACCAACTATGGCGGTGCTGACTTACATCAATTTATGGACGATTTAAGAAAATATAAGTCTATTAAGATTAATAATACAGGTAACGGGGATAATAGTGGCGTTGACAAGCTACAAATTGATATTCCTGTTGAAGCCCGTGACGATGCACTTAAGATAACCCGTGATAACATTTTCTTGTTTGGTCAAGGAATTGATCCAGCTAACTTTGAAAGTAGCAACGCAAGTGGTGTAGCAATCAAAATGCTGTATTCTCACTTAGAATTAAAGGCTGCTAAAACACAAACTTACTTTGAACATGCTATTAATGAGTTGGTTCGTGCAATTATGCGTTACCTTAACTTTTCAGATGCGGACAAGCGCCATATATCGCAACATTGGACGAGAACTAAGGTAGAAGATAGCTTAACTAAGGCTCAAATTGTTTCTACAGTAGCCAATTACAGTTCAAAAGAAGCAGTTGCTAAAGCTAATCCTATTGTTGATGATTGGCAGCAAGAACTGAAAGACTTAGCCAAGGATAGAGAAGAAAATGATCCATATTCTAAACAAGCTGACGAGTTAAACGGTAAAGGCGTAGACGATGAAGAGTAGTGACTACTGGCGTCAACGTGCTATTGCTGAAAAGAAAAAGCAACTTGAAGCGTCAGCAGATTATGAAGCTGCTATGCAAGTTAGACTAAGACGGTTAGAGCATGAATTCGAAAAAGAAGCATTAGTTTACTTACAGCGATATGCTAATGAGAATAATGTCGGCTTAAAACAAGCTGCTAGCGTCTTAGGAAGTATTAACACAACTAAATGGTCTATGACCTTAGAAGAGTTTGAACGTAAAGCTAAGGCTGGTGGTTATGATAAAGAGCTAAACGCTGAATATTACAAGAGCCGTATTTACAGACTTCAACAGTTGCATGACCAGATGGTTGAGTTTTCTAAAAAGTATGGCATGGCTGAACAACTAAAAATGCAAAAAGGTTTAGCCAAACAGTATCAGAATAGCTATTACTTACATGCTTATGATAAGTACCGAGCTACTGGTCAACTGGATATCAAGCTAAATCATTTCAACGAACAGCAATTAGAAAATATTGTTTACAGCCCTTGGAAAGGTAGCGATTTTAGCAAGCGAATTTGGAAAGAATACACTAAAATTCTTCCTGATGAGTTAACTGATGCACTGCTAAGAGGTACATTGTTTGGTTACTCTACAAGTAAAGTAGTTAGAATGATGCGAGACAGATTCCAAAAGGTTTCTGAAAGAGATTTACATAGACTAGTTATCACTGAGATGGGACACGCTGCCGAAGAAGCTACAGCACAGTTCTATAAAGACAGTGACATTGAACAGTACCAATATTTAGCTACATTAGAAAGTCACACCTGTGACCAATGCGCCCACTTAGATGAGCGAATTTTTAATGTCAAAGATAAAAAAGAGGGTATTAACTATCCTTTGATTCACCCTTATTGTAGATGCACGACTGTTCCTTATGATAAAGACTTACCAGATGTTGAAACTCGCTGGAGTAGAGATCCTGAAACAGGTAAAAGCGTTTATGTTAAGGATATGAATTACAGTGAGTGGAATAAGTCCGTTAATCAAAAACGTTTAGATTATCAAGGTTGGAAGAAAGCATCTGGTGTTAAAATACTTAGCTTAGGAACGTTAACATCATTGCTTTCTCCTAAATTATCATTTGATGAGAAGAAAGCTACAACGAATTACGTTTCAACTGATGCTGATGATTTAGATGACAGGCTTAGAAATGAATAAGATTTGACCTGAGTATGTCGTTAAACTGCTCTTTGTGTGTGCCCTTATGAGAGGCGAACTCGTATAAAACGTGTGAAAGGATAGAACAACAATGAAAAGAAAACAATTAGAAGAGCTTGGATTACAAGAAGAGCAGATTAAAAAGATTATGGATTTAAATGGTGCTGATATTGAGAAAGCTAAGGGCGAATCATCTGACCTGCAGGCAGAAAATGAAGCTCTTAAGTCTCAAATGAGCGAAAGAGATAAGGATTTAAAGAAGTTGCGCTCTCAAGTTAAAGATAATGAAGGCTTGACTAAGCAATTCAACGATTTAAAGAGCAAATATGACAAGGACACAGCTGATCTTACTCAAAAACTTGCTGCTAATCGTTTAAATAGCGCAATTGACCAATCATTAAGCAAAGCTAACGTTCGCAACAATAAGGCTATTAGAGGTCTTTTGAACATGGACGAAATTAAGCTTGATGATGATGGTAATTTGACAGGGTTAGATGATCAAATTAAATCTTTACATAAATCTGACGCTTATCTGTTCAATGAAGGTCAGAAACAGGGTTACCAACCTAGTGACGGTCAACCTCCTGCAACTGATACGACCCAAGCAATGGTAAACGTGTTTAAAGGAGTATAGATAAATGACAATTAATTATGCTGAAAAATATCAATCAGCTGTACAACAAGCCTTTTATGATGGTCACTTATATAGTGCTGATTTATGGAACTCTCCATCGAACTCAATTATTAAATTTGACGGTGCAAAGCATATTAAAGTTCCACGTTTAGAAATTACCAGTGGTCGTAAGGATAGACAACGTAGAACGATCACAACACCAGTAGCTAACTACAGCAACGACTGGGACTCATACGAATTAAAGAATGAACGTTACTGGTCAACTCTTGTAGATCCTTCTGACATTGACGAAACTAACATGGTTGTTTCGTTGGCTAACATTACTAAGCAATTCAACTTAGATTCTAAGATGCCTGAAAAAGACCGCTACATGTTCTCCCACTTATACAGTGACAAGGAAGCTGCAAATGATGGTGGTATTACTACCAACACGTTAGATGAAAAGAATATTCTTACTGCTTTTGATAATATGATGCTTGATTTTGATGAAGCCCGTATTCCATCAACCAACCGTATTCTTTATGTAACACCTAAGACTAATGCAATCTTAAAACGTGCGGAAGTAATGAATCGTGCTTTAACTTTGAAAGATCCTAACAAGGTTCAACGTACTGTTTACAGCCTTGACGATGTAACTATTCGAGTTGTTCCATCTGATTTAATGCAAACGGCTTACGACTTCTCCGATGGTTCTAAGACGATTGATAGTGCCAAGCAGATTGAAATGTTCTTGATTTACAATGGGGTTCAAATTGCGCCTGAAAAATATTCATTTGTAGGTTTTGACCAACCATCAGCTGCAACATCTGGTAATTATTTGTACTACGAACAATCTTACGACGATGTTTTACTATTGAAGACTAAGACTAAGGGAATTCAATTTGTAGTAAGCAATAAGCCTCAACAGAGTCAAGACACAAAACCAACTGCTGCAAGTAGTTTAGAAGAAATCAAGGCCTACTTAGATAAGAATCACATTGATTACACTGGTAAGACCAAGAAAGACGAATTATTAGCTTTAGTGAAGTAGGTGGTTAGATGGATAAATACCCACGATTTGAAGAGGTCAAAAAACATTTAGCTGATTTTCTGCCTAATACTGATAATGCACCTAACTATGACAGCGTATTGGAATTTACACTAGAAAAAGTTATTTCTGATGTTTCAATTTACACAAATATTCCAATTTTAGAGCTACCAGAAGAGCTTGAACCAACTATTTTAGGCTTAGCAGTACAAACTATTGACACTCATCAATGGCTAGTACCAAAAGATCAACAAGTAGAGAATATTCAATCCCTATCAGAGGGCGATACATCTGTTTCTTTTAGATCTCCAAGTGATATTTATTCAGCATTGCAAGCTATTAATACGATTACGGATAACTATGTATTGTTACTCAATAATTTTAGAAGGTTAGCCCAATGAGTTACTTTAATGGTTTAAAAAATGCACTTCCTAAGCTATGGAATGATCGAGTTAAGATTGTGGGTACTCAGCCAACCAAACATGGCTACATCACTAATAACGAAGATGTGACTATTGTTGAAGATGAACCAGCTAAGGTTGTCTTAAAAGGGCAATCAGCTAGTGAACAATCATTCTTCGGCACTGACGAATATGATGCAAAATTGATTATTCGAAATGGCATTAAAATCCCTGCTGGTGCAGATATTTATGTGACTGATGTAAATGGTCAAATGACTAAATATAAACGTGCTAGCAAGGGCTATAGTGGTTATTTCAGTCATCAGGAAGTAGCAATGGTTAGGAGTGAAAAAGCATGAGTTTAGGTCATGTTGATGACGCCCAATTTCAGCAATTTGCTAGCAGAGTGAGACAGAAGATTGACAGTGGCTATGTGAAACAGGAGCTTGGCAAGAGTTCTAAACGCATTGGTACACAATCACTAAGAATCCTTAAAGCTAACACTCCTGTAAAAGAAGGTAATTTGCGGAGATCTTGGACTGCCGAAGGACCTAGTTATAGTGGTGGTGGCTGGACAATTAAACTAATCAACAATGCTGAATATGCTTCTTGGGTTGAGTCTGGGCACAGGCAAACCTCTGGCAGATATGTTCCAGTGCTTAAAAAACGGTTGGTTAGAAATTGGGTGCCAGGGCAGTTTTATATGAAAAAATCTATTCCACAGATCCAAAGCCAATTGCCACAATTGGTAACAGAGGGTCTATGGGGCTTAAAGGACTTGTTTGAATGACAATAGTTGAAAGAATAGCTAAGCGAATATCAGAGATATTTCCTGATGTGACAATTTATTCAGAAAAACAGAAAAGCGGTTTTCAAGTGCCGTCATTTTATATCAGTAAGATAATGACAGTCACTAAGAGTCGCTTTTTTGATATTCAAGATAGAAGCTTGTCTTACTCAATAACATATTTTGCTAATCCAGATCGCCCTAATGCTGATATGGAAGAAGTAGAGCAAAAATTACTGAATAATTTTACAAGATTAGATGATTATGCAACGGTTAGAAACCGAGAAACGACTATCAACCAAGATGATGAAACTTTAGTAATGAGTTTTGATTTGAGGTTAGAGATGTATCCGGTTCAAGACGGTGGAAAGCTAGAAAGGATTGAGTTTAATGGAGGAATCCAATAAAACGGAAACCGAGACTCCGATGGGCGAAATTAAAGCGCCTATTCAAGTTGAAGACGTTAAATTCACAAAACAAGCTTTGATTTCAAGCCCTAAGTTCTCAGTTATTGAACGGGATATTTTGAAATTAGCTTTAGATGATGACAAAGAATACACAATTGCCGAAGTTCAAAAGGCGATTGACAAATTTAAGGAGGGATTTTAATGGCAGGAGGAACTTGGAAAGCTCAAGATAAGCGCAGACCAGGCGCTTATATCAATGTCGTAGGTAATGGTCAAAGAGAAGCAGCTTCTTCTCTAGGTAGAGTGTTGTTAATTCGTGATAAAGGCTTAGGCTGGGGAAAGAATGGTGTCATTGAAGTAGAAGCTAACAGTGATTTCACTAAGAAATTAGGTACTACTTTAGATGATCCATCTCTTACAGCTTTAAAGGAAACACTAAAAGGTGCTTCTAAAGTGCTTGTTCTTAACCCCAATGAGGGTACAGCAGCGACTTTGACTAAAGAAGGACTGCCTTGGACTGTTACTGCAAATTATCCAGGTGAAAAGGGTAATCAAATTACAGTGAGTGTTGAAGTTAGTCCAGCTGATCAGAATGCGGCTACTGTATCAACTATCTTTGGTACTAAGTTGGTTGATGAACAATCAATCAAGTTCAATGAATTAGATAAGTTCAAGGGCAATGATTACATCACTGCAAAAGTAGTCGAAGAGGGTAGTTCAAAGCCTGTAGCATTTACTAATGTTTCAGGCACTTTGACTGGCGGTACTACTACTGAGTCTAATAAAGTTGAAAGCTTATTGAATGACGCTTTAGAAAATGAAGAGTACGCAGTTGTTACTACTGCTGGCTTTGAACCATCAAGCAACATAAACAAGTTGGTTGTGGAAGCAGTTAAGCGTCTCCGTGAAAATGAAGGTCGCAAGGTTAGAGGTGTAATTCCTACTGATGCAGATACTACTTATAACTATGAAGGTATTTCAACCGTTGTGAATGGTTACACTTTAAGCGATGGTACTAATGTAGATGTTAAAGATGCAACTGGTTACTTCGCTGGTATTTCCGCTTCTGCTGATGTAGCAACTTCTTTAACTTATTTTGAAGTTGAAGATGCTGTTTCAGCATATCCAAAATTTGATAATGAAAAGACAATTAAGGCTCTTGATGCTGGGCAAATTGTGTTCACTACACGTCCTGGCCAAAGAGTAGTAATTGAACAAGATATCAACTCATTACACAAGTTTACGGCTGAAAAGCCACAGTCATTCTCTAAAAACAGAGTAATGAGGACTTTAGATGAGATTGCTACTGATACTGAAAATACTTTCGAAAGAACTTATTTAGGCAAAGCCGGTAACAATGCAGCTGGTCGTGATCTCTTTAAGGCAGACAGAATCGCTTACTTAACGGGTTTACAAAATAGAAATATCATTCAAAGCTTCAAGAACACTGATGTCACAGTAGAAGCAGGGAATGATACTGACTCTATCGTTGTTAACTTGGCAGTTACTCCAGTTGATGCAATGGAAAAACTTTACATGACAATGGTAGTTAGATAGGAGGAACGTAAATGGCTGCAATTGATGAGTTTTTAAATGGTCGAGATACCATCTCAACCAAAGATGCTACTTTATCAATCAAAATTAATGGCAACATTATTAAGATGATTGAATGTGATAAGTTCACAGCTAAGCTTGAAAAGAACAAGGAAGATGTTCAAACTTTAGGCTCTCACTGGAAGAGAAAGAAAACTACTTCTGTTGAAGGTACAGGAACTTTAGGTGGCTATTTGATTAGTTCAAATTGGCTTAAGTACGGTATTCCATACACTCAAGACGGTGGGGATTTATATTTTGACGCAACTTTAACTATCCATGACCCAACTTCAAGAGCAGGTAAGCAAGTGGTGCAATTAACAGATGTTAACTTGGACGATATCCCAATTGCTGATTTTGAAGCTGATGATGGCGTAATGGAATGGGAAAGTGATTTCACCTTTGAAGGTGTCAACTTAGTACAAGAATTTAACGGAATTAATTAAGGAGTATTTAAATGGCTGAAAGTGTTGAAGATTTTTTATTTGAAAATGTAGGTAGTCCAGTAGAAGAAAAAGAAATTAAGCTAGAAAGATTTAAGTCTCCTTTTAAGATTAAATCTTTAACTGCTGATGAAGTATCTGACCTTCGAAAGCAAGCAACTAAACGAGTTCTTAACCGAAAGACACATAAGTATGAACAAGAAACTGATGAAAATCAGTTCCAAGACTTAGTTGTAGCAGAAGCTGTTGTTTCTCCTAACTTAAACAATGAAAAGCTCCAAACTTCATGGAGCTGTATTGCTAAACCAGAGGAAGTTTTGAAGAAAATGCTTAAAGTTGGTGAATATACTGAGCTATCGCAGGCAATTATGGACTTATCAGGTCTTAACAATGATGACAGTTCAGAAGACTTGGTTGAAAAAGCAAAAAACTAATAAATGAGTCTGTTGGTGACTTTAACATTTATCACTATGTTCTTAATGAATATCACTGGACGCCTAAACAATGGGCGGAGATGTCAAGACGTGAGCAGGCTTTAGTCGTTGCTTCAATTGAAGTACGACAAAAATACGAAAAAGAAGAAGAGAGAAAAGCAAAAAGAAAGGCTAGGTCTAAGCATATTTAAGGCTTAGCCTCTTTTTTTACATTCAGGAAAGAAAGGAGGTAGTAAATGAGTACAATTAGCACCACTGTTAAGATTAATGACGCTTTTAGTAACCCATTAGATCGCCTGTCTAGTGGTTTGCAAAAAGCGCAAAGTGGTATGAGCAGATTAAAAGAAGCTATTTCTGGCGGTTCTAGTGGCGGTAGCATGTTCAAATCAATGGTTGGCGGTACTGTTGTTGGTGGAGCAATCAACAAGGGGATGGAACTTGCCAGTACTGGAATTCGCTCTATGATTGGAGAACTTAATGAAGCTCAAACATCGTGGACGACATTTGAGGGAAATATGCGTCAAATTGGTAAATCTCCTGCTGAAATTTCAAAAGCTAAGAATGAATTACAAAGATTTGCTGAGCAGACAATTTATGGTGCTGCTGACATGTCAAGCACCTATTCACAATTAGCCGCTGTTGGTACAAAAAATACTACTACATTGGTCAAAGGTTTTGGTGGACTTGCTGCAGCTGCAACTAATCCAGCGCAAGCCATGAAGACTCTATCTGAACAAGCAACTCAAATGGCTGCGAAGCCTAAAGTACAATGGGAAGATTTTAAACTAATGGTTCAGCAAACGCCTGCCGGTATGGCTGCCGTTGCTAAAACAATGGGTATGAGTCTAACTGATTTAATTTCTAAAATTCAAGATGGAAAAATTAAAACTGAAGATTTCTTTAATGCCGTAGCCAAAACGGGAACTAATGCTAACTTTTCCAAAATGGCGACTCAATATAAAACAATTGGGGACGCTGTACAAGGATTAAAAGAGCAAATTACTAATGGCTTGCTAAAAACTTGGGGAAAAGTTAGCCAAATTGGTATTCAAGCGGTAAATCAACTTTCAGATGCTTTAAGTAAAGTTAATTTTGAAAAAATTGGTGATGGACTTTTAAACGGTATTAAGAAATTTGAGCCAGCTTTTGAAGAGTTGAAAACTGGCTTTGATGATTTCAAAAAAGGCTTTGAAGAGTTTAAAGTCCCAAATGCAATTAAAGGAACTATTGACTCTATCAGAGATGCTTTTGAAAATTTAGTCAATTCTATGGATCAAGTTAAAGGTGGAAAGAGCTTTTTTAAACAACTAGGAGAACTTTCTGGAGGTGCTTTAAGCGGATTAGCAAAAGGAATTGGTGCAATTGCAGAAGCAATTGGTAATTTAAGCCCTGAAACTCTTTCTAGTTTGGCCCAAGCATTCATTATCTTAAAGGGTGGTTTGAGAGGGTTAACTTTTGAAGCAATCGTCATTGGTCTTAAAGAATTGAATAAATTAGATCCAGATACAATACAACATCTTGCTAATGCTTTAGTAAAATTGACAACTGCTTTCATAATTTTAAAGGCTTTAGGACGCATTTCTAATTATGCAAAAGGTATTGCAGACTTCTTTAAAGGCTTTAAGAATGCTAAGAAGATCAAAGCTCCTGAAATTGAGTCGCCCAAAATGACTAAGCCGGGCAAAATTTTAAGTAATGCTGGTGCATATATGAAACTTGGTGCAGCATTTGCCTTAGTTGGTGCTGGTGCGTTAATGGTTGGTGCTGGATTTAAGTTACTAGCCGATGCAGCTACTCAGATTTCTAGTGCAGGAGGCGGTGCTATAGCAACGTTCTTTGGAATGATTGCTGCTATTGCCGCCTTGGTAGTTTTAGTCCGGTTCTTAGGACCAGCGTTGATTGGTGGAGCGGTCGGCTTTGCTATTTTTGCAGCTGCTTTGCTCTTAATTGCTGTTGCTGTTTTAGTTGCAAGTGCTGGTATTGCTCTTTTGGCTACTCAACTACCTACTATTTCAGAATATGGAACTAGTGCAGCAGTTGGCTTACTTGCTTTAGCTGGTGCGATTGCTGTATTTGGTTTAGCTGCAATAGTTGGAGCTGTTGGAGTGCTTCTTTTAGGAGTTGCTTTAGTAGTTCTTGCTGTTGGTTTAGTTGCAGCAGGTGTTGGAGCGCTAATTTTTGCGGTTGGTTTAGCATTAGTCGGAATTACTGCTTTAATTGCCGCAGTTGGTGTCTTACTTTTAGGAGTTGCAATTGCTCTAGTTGCTGTAATGGTAATTATCGCAGCAGTTGGAATGCTCTTATTTGGTGTGGCACTTGTCTTAGTCGCTGCAATGGGTATTGTTGCCGCAGTTGGTTTGATGCTGATGTCAGTTGCTTTAATGATGATTATGGTCACGGCTATGGTATCAGCAATCGGATTGATGCTTTTAGCTGTAGCTTTAGTCTTAGTTGGACCAATGGCAATGATAGCTGCTATTGGATTGATGTTATTAGCTGCTGCTGCGATTATGCTAGGTGCTGGATTAATGATAGTAGCTGCTGCGGCTATGGCTGTTTCTAGTGCCTTAGTAGCTGTTGGAGCGTCTGTAATGATTATGGCTTCTTTATTTATTGCTGCTGGTGCAATGATGGTTTCAGCAATCACTAGCGCAATGAGTGGAGTAGTAAGTGCTGTTAGAAGTGGAATTTCTAGTGCTGTAAATGCTGCTAGAAGTTTCGGAAATGCCTTAGTTTCTGTTGGTAGACAGTTAATTCAAGGGTTAGTCAATGGTATTAAATCTATGATTGGTGCTGCTGTTAGTGCAGTGCAAAGTGTGGCAAGTAAAGTAGTAAGTGCTGCTAAAAGCGTGCTTCACATTGGTTCTCCATCTCGTCTATTTAGACAATATGGTCGCTGGGTCGATCAAGGTTTAATCATTGGACTAAACAGAGATGCAGGTGCAGCAGCTGATGCTTCGGCAAATATGGCGCAAGGAGTTGTAGATGCAGCTTCTGGAATGGCACCAACTTTAGACCCTATTGGATTAAGTGGAATAAATCCGGGAGATTTACTTGCTTCTGGATTTGATAGGGCGCTAGACGCAATTAGCAATGTTGCTGGTGCAATTACCGGATTAGATGGATCAAGAGCTAATATTGGCATTTTTGGTCAAGGCGCAGTTTCTTCTAGTTCAGTTGGTAGCGATACAGTAACATCTGGCTCAATTACTCCAAATTCAGTATTGACTAATAACAACAGTAGTAGCCAAACAGACAATAGTACTCAAGTTCAAATTGATAAAGGTGCTATTGTCATCAATGCTTCTGGTGATCCAGATGCAGATGTAGACAAGATTTTAGATAAAATCGATCAAAAGATTATTGATAGACGAAATAAAGCTCTAGGAGGTGGTTAATATGCCGGTCAACGGCTTTGGTGTTTATATCACTGATTACTCAACTAATAGAACGGTTGAATTGCCTGTCAACCCGTCAGAATTAACTTTGAAATATGAAACTGATGATAAATCAGAAACTATTGTGAACTTGGGAGAGATTAATCGAGTAGGTAACATGAAATTGGTGTCTCTTTCGATTGATAGTGTCTTTCCAAAGAAACATAGTTCTTGGATTAGTTCGGACAAGCTTTTAAAACCTGATGAATACATTAATTGGCTTAAAAACATTCAAGCTAATAAACATCATGTTCAATTAGTTGTCAGCTCTACTCAGATTAGTGTAACTATGACAATTTCTAGTTTTGAATATGGCTTTAAGAGTGGCTTTGCAGATGAATATGCTTATACTTTGGGCTTAAAGCAGTATAGAGAAGTTAAGTACCATAAAGTTAACGTTCCAGCTCCCCCTAAACCTAAACCAAGACCAGCTCCTCCTAAGAAGTTAGGCATTGGTTCAATTGTAATTGTAAATGGCCGGCTGCGCTTAGACAGTTATGGAAGTGCGCCGGGTGTATATGAAAATAATGTAAGAAGACGAATTACTTATTTAGCGCCTGGGCATCCTTTTCCAATTCATGTTGCTTTAGTGAATGGAGGACCTAGAGGTTGGGTTAGACAGAGTGAAGTGAGATTAGCATGATTACCAAACTTCAAATTCTAAAACACGATAATGGTGGCGCTAGAATTGGTGTCGAAATCAAGGACATGGTTAAAAATCTTAAGTGGGTAACTGACTTAAATTACTCTGCTGGAGAGCTAACATTTGATATTGTGAATGGCAAAGATCCAATAATTCCAGCGATGGGGGCAATTGTAGACTTCGCTTGGGATAATAAAGATATTTTCTGGGGTTTCGTTTTCAGTGCTGAATGCACGTCAGACACTACAGTGAGCGTTAAAGCTTACGACTTTGAAAGATATCTAAAGAGTGAAGGTTCAGTCGTCTTTCAATCAGGGACGCTTGGAGATAGATACAGTAATGTTTGTCGCCGTTTCGGTGTACCATTTCATATCAAGGAACAGCCAACTTACAGAGTGCCTGCGGAAGTTTGTGATGGTAAGACAGGATTTGACATGATTAAGAGCGCAATAGATAAGACATACTCTGCTACTGGCGAAATGTACTGCATTGTTGCTAATCATATGTATATCGAACTTAGAAGAGCGCCTATTCCTACAAGAACCCTCTTAGTTATTGATACTCAAAACACGATGAGTGATTACACTTACTCTGAGAGTATTGATAATGCTGCTAACGTGGTTCAAGTTGTTCAAAAGAACACCGATAATTCACAGACAAAAACAGCCACTGCTACTTCCGACACTGGAGATGATCCAGCTACTACAAGTTTTACGATTGCCTCTGCTAGGGGTAATACGATTAGAACTTGGGGACAAATCGTTAAAGTAGTGAATGCCAAAAATAAAGCTAACTGGGCACAAATGGTTCAACAAGCTAACGATGAGTTGAAGAAACGCAATGTTTCAGAGCGTAAGTTAACTTTAGACTGTATTGGCGATACTTCTTTAATTGCTGGCGCTGGTGCTAATGTCAAAATCAAAGATTTTGGCAAGACTTGGACTAATTGCCCAATTCTTAAAGCAACTCATAACTTTGGTACAGATTATACTTGCAGTTTGGAAATGAAAGTAGGTACAAAATGGCAGGAGAACAGCTTATAAAAATGTTGACTGAACGGGGCGGTAGTGACTCCGAGTATTCCGATGTAGTCTATGGTCGTGTCATCAGTACAGCTCCATTGAAAGTGCAAATTTCTAACTCAATGATTATTGACGATAATTTTATTGTTTTGGGTAAGCATATCGGTAGCTTTTCTATGAGTGGTAGCTTAACCACTAGCGAAGAAAAGAAAGACAAAGATGGAGAAAAGCCTAAAATAGAAAAAACAACTAAGCCTGCTACTTTTACTTTCGATAATTCTTTAAAAGTAGGCGATAAAGTAACTATGATTCGTGCTGACGGTGGTCAACAATTTTACCTATTTGAGAGAGAAGGTGGTTAGCATTGGATAATGAAGAAAATCAAAATCCAACACTAACTTTTCAAATCGCCAATGGGAGAATAAGAAATAAGTTTGATGGCCTAGGTGCTATGGTTCAAGCAGTAGACAAAATCTTGAAAACAGAACGTTTTGTTTTTCCAATTTACACCGATCAATATGGCAATGACCTAAACGATTTACTTGGCAAAGATATGGGCTATGCCAGAGTTGAAGCGGAAAGAATGGTTAAAGAGGCACTGTTAGCTGATGAACGAGTTATCAAGGTTGAGATAATAAGCGTTGATGAAACTAGCTCTAACACCTTAACTCTTACTGGAGAATGTAAAACAACTTATGGAACTATACCTATAGAAAGTGAGGTAAGCATTAAGTGAGTCCAAATGAATTAATTGCTGAATTTCAGAGTAAAGATTACGATTATTTTCTAAGAAAAATGCTTGATGCTGTACCTGATAATGTCGATAAGCGTGAAGGATCAATTATTTATGATGCTTTAGCACCTGCTGCATTAGTGATGGGTCAGCAATCCTTAGACATGGCTAATGTAATCAAAGAAACTTACATCAAAACAGCTTCCGGAGAGTTCCTAGATTATCGAGCAATTGAACATGGAACAAGTCGATATCCTGCTACTCAAACAGAAGCTAAAGCAAAAGTTTTAAACGATAAGAAAGAACCGTTAGATAATGTTCAAATAGGCGATAAGTTTGCCAGCATTGGCGACTCGCCTATTTTTTATGCTGTGACTAAGATTAATTCTGACCTAACAATTGAATTGACAGCAGAAGTTAAAGGATCTAGTGCCAATAGTTATATCGGTCAAATTTTGCCAGTAACTCCTAATGACTTGCTTTCGTGGGCTGAAATTATCGAAATTACTGCTCCTGCAAGGGACGTAGAAAGTGACGACCACCTAAGAGCTAGATTGCTAAGTTCTCAAAGTTGGATTGCTTACGGTGGCAACGTTGCTGATTATCTGGATATGACAAGTAAAATTGACGAAGTAGGTGCAGCACAAATCTATCCGACTTGGAATGGTGGCGGTACTGTTAAAGTTGTTATCCTAAATAATGACTTGATGCCTGCTAGTGCTAGTCTGGTACAAAAAGTTAAAAATGCACTTGATCCAGAAGACAAACAAGCAGAGGGCTATGGATTAGCTCCGATTGACCATGCCGTTACTGTAACTGCAC
The DNA here is from genome assembly GCF_040919545.1 of Lactobacillus sp. RTP31084st1_F9_RTP31084_210423. NCBI lineage: Bacteria > Bacillati > Bacillota > Bacilli > Lactobacillales > Lactobacillaceae > Lactobacillus > Lactobacillus sp. RTP31084st1_F9_RTP31084_210423. The sequence continues at coordinate 838,012 of NZ_JBCOVH010000001.1, read as the reverse complement.
CTGAAAAACTAATTGTAAATATTGATATTTCGGTAAAGATTGACGACACAAAAGTTGCTCGTTATGTCAAGGACAGCATTAATCAGGCAATTGAAGGATATTTTCAATCTTTGAGAGAAGACTGGTCGGATATCAATCAAAAACTAGGTAGGGGCTACGAACAGACTATTTATCGTTCAAAAATTTTATCTCAAGTTATGTTGACGGAGGGCGTTGTTAACGCTAAGTTACCATTGCTTAACGGTAAAGATGCAGATATTGAGCTTGTCTTTAATAATTCCAAATCGCAATTGCCAGTAGTTGGGACGGTGACGATCAATGAGCAATAAGTATGAACTTCTTAATTACATGCCGGATTATTATCAAGGCGTGTATGAGATGGAAGAGCTGCTTAAATCCGAAAGCTTAATGCTAAAAGATTTAGAAAATAGTCATTTACGCACTCTACTTAACGAATTTGTCTCGACTGCTGATGCTAAGGGAATATCTCTCTTTGAGAGCCAACTGGGTATAGTACCTGACGAAAACGATACTTTAGAGATGCGCAGAAACAAGGTCTTGATGTACGTTTTGCCACCAAGACCTATAACAATTGGATTTTTCAGAAATATACTTGATAACGTCAATCTACCAGTAAAAATTGATGTTAACTATGGTGCTAGGGCTATTTTAGCAACTGCTAAATCTGCTGAAATTACCAGTAATCAGATCGAATATTTAAAATACTTGCTGAATGTATATCTTCCAGCTAATTTGTTGTATCAAATCAAGATTTTGCTAAATACCGCAAAGGTTTCAGATAATTTAAACCTAGGAATTGGCAACGTGGTAAAGGCGACAGGAATAGCAAAAGCAAGTCCTAGCCAAGTATTTAACTAGCGAGGTAATTAGATGTCAGAATATAATAAAACGATTTTAACCAATGCTGGTATTGATTTAGCTAGAAGAGCTAACAAGGGTGCAGCAACTTTCCAATTAACTAGAGGTGTTTCCTCTACTGAAAACTTATCAGGGAAGACAATTGAAGAACTTCAAAACTTAACTCAATTACCGAGTATTCAACAATCAGTAAGCCTGAGTGATGTAGGTGGCACTACTGATAACCCAGACACTGTTCTAGGCGTCAGAATGACTTTTGATAACCAAAATTTGAAGACTGGTTATAACGTTCACACTGTTGGTGTTTATGCAAAAGAACCTGAAAAAGAAGAAATTCTATACGGTGTTGCAACTGCAAAAACTCCAGAATATATCCCTGATTTTAAAGAACAAACACTTTTCAAATTTGATTTTTTGATGTACTTAGTCATTGGGCAAATAGATAAGGTAACTGTACAAGTCAGTCCAGATGATGTATATCTCAAAAAAGATACATATAACAAGGCTGAAATTGATGCTAAAGTTTCAGATGCAGTATCTAAGCTCAACGACAAAGATGCTGAAATTCTTAAAAATTTAAATGATTATAAGCAAGAAAATAAGACTTATCATCAAAATCTTGAACAACAGCTCGACACAAAAGCCGATAAAAGTGCAGTAAATCAGCAACTCGAAACAAAGGCAGATAAATCAACTACCTACACCAAGGACGAAGTCGATAATATAATTTCGCCTAAAGCTGACAAGAGCTATGTCGATAGAGAACTAAGTAAAAAAGCGGATAAAGCTACCACTTACACCAAAGACGAAGTCAATAGCAAAATTGCTGGTCAAGTTAAATCAGTAAATGGTCACACGGCAGATAGTAATGGCGAAGTAACTTTGCCTAAACTTAAGGCGAAGACACTTATTTCCTATGATGTGCCAAACAAAACACCGACTTATGACGGAAATGCTGCTTTCGGGGATAATGGCTACTTTTCACGTTGGCTAGTAGATCGAGTCGTAGTTGATCAATTAGCTGATGCTATCAATGCAAAACTGCCTATTAAAGCAGGTCAAGCCGACGCTGATTTGCTAGCAAATTCAGGCAATGAGATTGTTTATTGGAATGGCAATGGCGATAGCGTCAAGAACTTGCCACCAATGAACAACAAAAGTTGGTTCTTTGCAATCAAGTTACTTGGTCCTGGCTGGGGTTCTGTAACCGTTGTAGATCAAGACGGTAAGTACTGGTTAAACAATAAGAATGGCGATATTTGGGCTGGGTGGCAAAGAATAGCAAACATCGATGAAGTAAATAGTCGACTGTCGCTTGGTGGCGGCGAGATGGCTAAAGGCAGCACTATTTTATGGCAAGGAACTAATGCTGGATCTAATATTCAGGAAGGCAATATTGGCGGTCTTCAATGGAACGGTGCTACAGACTATGTAAAAATTTTTGGCGATAACAATTCCTCTGACAATCTAGATTTAGCCATTCAACTTGGAAACGATAATTCTAACCGTATTTCAATTAGAAACGCCCTAGGCACAGAAACAGCTGCTATTTTGGCGGACGGTCATTATACGGGCACAGTTAATTGGGATTGTGTTAATGGACGACCAGATATTAACAATGCCAATCCTGTTGTAACTGTAATTAATAGTTTTGATGTTGCTAACGTTAAGGAAGGACCACATCAAACTTGGCCTGTAAAGCAACCATGGTTAGTAGATCAAATGGCATTACATCCTTTTGCAGAAGCAATTAACAACCTTAATACTAATTTGACGACTATGCGAACAGAGTTGATGAACTTAAAGAAGAGAACTGATTACAATACTCCTCAAGGAGAGTTCAATAATACCACTGTAAATCTTAATAACTTAAGAAGCACAGGAATGTATCGTCTTTCAAATTGTCATGTTCAAAGTGGACCATATCCAACCGATAATGCGCACTGGGTTTACGTTAAAGTGACAGTATTTGATGCTAATACTGTGTATCAAACGCTTTACGAAGGCGACAATATGTATGGACGAAAGTCTTCTAGCCCGACAAATTGGGATCAATGGCATCAATATTTGAATAAAACTGTTTAATCCTTAGTTAAACTAAGGATTTTTTTATGGAGGAAAATTATGGAAGCAGAAAACTTTTTAGATTTATTAAAACAAGTCGTTGCTGATGGGAAAATCAGCTTTTATTACTTCTCTGATCCAACTAGTCCAATTACAGCTCTTCATCACTTGGAAATTCCTTATCCAGGAGAGCTTAGTCCTGTAGACTTGCCTTACCGCTGGCATGCAGAAAAGCCTAGTGAGGATTTAATTGATGCAGTTTGGGACGATGACTCTCATAGTTGGATTGAAAACAGTGATAAATCTCAGCCAGCTTTAATTGCTAAGTTGCAAGCAAGTAATGCAGCTATGCAAAAGAAAATGGAAAACTACGAAGCAGCTAAGATTAAAGATGCTCAAAATAATGATAAAATCGTTCAAGCTTTAAGTGGCGTACAAAAGGGACAAGCACAAACTACAGCAGTTCTTGCTCAACTTGTGCCAATGGTTCAACAACTTTCCAAGTCAGTAAACACACCAGACAAACCAAATGCAGCTGATGAAACTAAGAAAAAAGAAGGTGCTGAATAATGTTTGATTTTGATTTCAGTTCTATCTATTCAAACCTTGAAAGTTTATGTAAATCATCTCTAGACAATGGGTATTTCACAGACAACACAATTGCGGGATTTGTTCAGCAAGGAACATTTGATGCAGATGGATATAAGAGAATTACGGGTGATGATTATGTTGCAGGAGATCAAAATACTGTGGCAAACGGCTAAACTTAATTTACTTCATTTGATTTTGGGAAGTTTGCTTACAGCTTTTGGAATTGTTCTTTTAGTGAACGATTCCTTTTTTTATTGGCCACCAGAATGGCAATGGCTCTTCAATAATGACTTAGTCGATGCCTTTGCAATCATAGTTGGTATTGGCTTAATTGCATTTGTTTTTGCTGGTGGAAGAAGTCAACTTGCTAATGCCGTGTTACTAGCTTGTTCAGCATTCTTTTTGATGATGTTAACAGTATTGCAACTGGGGCATGTTTTGGTCATGCACGACTATAGCAGATTGCTTTCAATTATTGCACTAATCGGGTGGCTACTAGTAATTCAGTATTTAGCAGTATTTTCTAAGACTGTAAGACGACGAAAGTAGGTAATAAGAAGTGCAAGACTGGGCTAATTTAATCCGTGAAATAGCACTTCTTTTTTCTGTTTTTGTTGCAGGGCTTACTGCTTGGAACGCTTTACGCAAAACAAGCCATGAAGTTTCAAAAGATGATAAAGAAGAACTGAGGGCTGACCGTGACTTATATAGAAATCGGTGGCTTGAAAGTGAGAAAGCTTTTGATGAAATTGATGCAGAAAATGACAAGTTGCGCAAGAAGGTTAAACGGTTAGAAAACAAGATAGATGATTTTAAAGAAAACGAGGACAGAAAATGAGCTTTGAACAAATTGGCGATATGTTAGTTGTTGCTGTATCAGTAGTTATAGCAATCATCTTTTATGTTTATTCAAAAAATAAGATTGCTATTGATAAAAAAGCTATGCAAGGCGATGCACTAGCTAAAGCTGAAAAAATGATTGCTAATTCAGCAAATGCAATCGTATATCAAACTGAAAAAGAGGGCGGTTCAGGTAAGGATAAGCTGTTAGCAGCTTTTAATTACTTAATCGCTATTTTAGATTTGGCGCACTTACCGCATCCCTCAACAGCTTATATCAAAGGCGAGATTGAGAAGTCGGTTACTACGATGAAGCAAACGAAAAACTTTGTTGATAGTATGCAAACACTGACTAAGGAAGACGATGCAGCCAAACAATTGAAAAGTAAGACCATTGTTGGCGAATTGAAAGAAGTAAAGAAGTAGGAGGTAACTATGGTTGAAGTAGCTAAAAGAAGTTACGGTGTAGATGTATCAAGTCATAACAACGGCAATTATTCCGGATCGAAATTTGCCGTTGTTAAAGTGTCAGAGGGCTTAGATTATCGTAATCCTAAAGCACAATCTCAAGTATCTACTGCAAGAGCTAATAGTATGTTGCCAATGGCTTATCACTATGCGAGGTTTAGTGGCAATAGTAACGTAGCAATTCAAGAAGGTAACTATGCAGTTACTTCTGCAAAAGCTGTTGGTCTTGAGGCAGGTACTTACTTAGCTTGTGACTATGAACAAGGAAGTGGAAACGAAACTAGAGGAGATCGTGAAACTAATACGACTGCTATCTTATCTTTCTTAGATACTATTGTGGGTGCTGGTTATAAGCCTTTACTATACTCAGGCGCTTATCTTATGAGAGACAAAATTAATACTTCTAGAATTTTAGCCAAGTATCCTAATTGTTTGTGGGTAGCAGCATATCCATCAGGTAATGGTACTGCGGTAAGTGAACCAAACTTTGGCTACTTTCCATCAATGAACGGAGTAGCAATTTGGCAATTTACCGATAACTGGCGTGGGTTAAATGTTGACGGAAACATCAGCTTGATTGATCTAAAAAATGATAGCAAACCAGTAGCTCAGCCATCTGTTGCACAATCAGCATCAGAAAAAACATGGACTGATGTACAAGGTATGACTTGGCATGAAGAACATGGTACTTTCATCACTGGTGGAGCGATTAATCTTCGCTGGGGCGCTAATACGCAAAGCACACTGATTACCACCTTACCAGCAGGTTCAGAAGTTAAATACAATGCTTGGGCTAGAGATAGTGCTGGGCGTGTATGGTTACAGCAACCGAGAGAAAATGGTAAGAATGGCTATTTAGTTGGTCGTGTCGGCAGTGAGCCGTGGGGAACTTTCAAATAATTTAATATAATTCAAAAGCCGCTCTGGAGATGTTTCTCTGGAGCGGCTTTTTGCATACAACAAATTTTCTATTATTTTAACTATGTTTTCTTGTTACAATTTTACTTACAATATGTTATACTTAACTTGCAACAAGTTAGAAATTCTAAAATTCAATGAACTCAAAAAGCATTACCTGATCGCTACAAAAGGTAATGCTTTTTTTATCGCTTGACGCAACCTATCAAACGTTGAGGGTGGAAATGCGACTATTTATGTTTTTTGTTGTTACGCCGATCATCCAGCCAGTGATCGAATAGTGATTTCACCATTCCCACAAGAATTGGAGCTACAACTAAAGTTAGAAATTCCTTCAACGAACTCACCTCCTTTCAAGGGGAGGCAATAGTCGCTGAAATAATTATAACAAAATTAGATGTCTAATATATGTAGAAAATGAAACTATAAGTAATTATCAACTGACCCCCGCTGTGACCCCCAAACTTAAAATAGAATAAATTCAAATAAAAGAAAAAGTGCCATATCTCAGGCACTTAAAAACATAGAAAATTACATAAAATCAAACGATTTGGTCTTCTAAACCGTGGGTCGTGAGTTCGAATCTCACCCAAATCACTGATATGACGCTCCGCATGGGGCGTCTTTTTTTTGTGCAATTTTTCTTCTTTTTGATATAGACCAATTACAAATAAAACTTCTTGACCAATTTTTAATATAGGGTTATTATTGCTCATATGACAACAAATAAAAGATAGTCCATTTATTTAAAATGAACTATACCAAAGGAGAAAAATGTATGTGTGGAATTGTTGGTGTTGTTGGAAAACCTGCAAGAGATATTATTTTAAATGGTCTGACTAACTTAGAGTATCGTGGTTACGATTCAGCAGGTATGTATTTAAATGATCTTAATGGCAATGAATATTTAACTAAGGCAGTTGGTAGAATTTCTAACTTAAAAGAAAAGTTAACTCCAGATGAACAAGGCTTAGTTGGAATTGGTCATACTCGCTGGGCAACTCATGGTAAGCCAACAGTTGATAATGCTCACCCTCATTTTGATGAAACTAAGCGTTTTTACTTGGTTCATAATGGTGTAATTGAAAATTATGTGGAGTTAAAAGAAAAATATTTACAAGGTGTTAAGTTCCATTCAAATACTGATACTGAAGTGGTTGTTCAATTAATTGGTAAAATTGCACGTGAAAAGAATTTAGACGGTTTTTCTGCATTTAAAGAAGCTTTGAAGTTAGTGAAGGGCTCATACGCTTTTCTTTTGGTTGATAATACTGAACCAGACCATGTTTTTATTGCAAAAAATAAGTCACCAATGATGCTCGGTCTTGGAGATGGATTTAATATTATTGCTTCTGATGCAATCTCTGTTTTAGATCAAACTAAGACTTTTGTTGATTTACAAGATGGTGACGTAGGTGACATTACCAAGGATTCTTACACAATTGAAACTGTTGACGGTAAAAAAGTTGAACGTAAACCTCACGTATTAGATATTGATCCAAATGCTGCTTCAAAAGGCACCTATGAATTCTATATGCTAAAAGAAATCGATGAGCAACCAAGCGTTATGCGTAAAATTTCTCAAACTTATTTTGATGAAAATGGTGACGTTAAGGTTGAGCCTCAAATCATTGATGCTCTTTCTAAAGCAGATCGAATTTACATTTATGCAGCAGGTACTAGTTACCATGCTGGATTAGTAGGAAAGACGCTTTTAGAACACTACACAGGTATTCCAACAGAAGTTGGTTTAGCTTCAGAAGCTGGCTATCATTTCCCAATGCTGAGTAAAAAGCCATTCTTTATTTTTCTAACTCAATCTGGTGAAACCGCTGATTCACGCGTTGTTTTAAAAGAAGTTAATAAGCGTAATATTCCAAGTTTAACCATTACTAACGTAGAGGGTTCAACTTTATCAAGAGAAGCAGACTACACTATGCTGCTCGAAGCAGGTCCTGAAATTGCCGTTGCATCTACTAAAGCTTATACTGCTCAAATTGCTGTTCAAGCAGTACTTGCTAAAGCTTTGGGTGAAGCACTTAATAATCAAGATGCAAAAGACTGGAACTTAAAGCATGATTTGGCCATTGCAGCTGAAGGGATGCAACAGCTTGTTGACAGCAAGGAAAGTTTAAAAGAAATTGCTGACAAGTACTTAATTAAGTCACGCAATGCCTTCTATATTGGACGCGGAATTGACTATGCTGTTGCCTTAGAAGGAGCATTGAAGCTTAAGGAAGTTTCATACATTCAAACTGAAGGTTTTGCTGCAGCTGAATTAAAGCATGGAACTATTTCTCTTATAGAAAAAGGCACTCCAGTTATTGCTTTAATTAATGATCCAGCAACTGCCGATTTAACTCGTGGTAACATTCAAGAAGTTGTTTCTCGCGGAGCTAATATTATTACAATTGTTGGTAAGGACTTCGCTAGAGAGGGCGACGATGTAGTATTACCAGAAATTAACTACTATATGTCTGCGCTTTTAACTGTTGTACCGGCACAGCTGCTTGCATATTACGCTTCTAAAGATAAGGGATTAGACGTTGATAAGCCACGTAACTTAGCTAAGAGTGTGACTGTTGAATAAAATTTAAATAAGTTAGTAAAATAGCGAATTAGTGATCTTGAAAGTGACTAATTTGCTATTTTTAATTGAATGTTTTTTCGAAAATTGATTTAAAATAAGGATAGTTAATAATCAGTGAGGATACTTATGCTATCAAAAATATCAATTTTACTTACAAATCACCAGCTTACATTAAAAGATATTTCTCAAAATCAACATTTGGCAGAACAAGATTTAAGAAAAGCACTCGACGAAAATACTGATAATTGGTCCAGTTCGGTCTTATCAGCTTTGTCGTCATCTTTGAATATGCGACCTGGAGATTTATTAGAATTACTTGATCCGGTTTATTCTTTAAAGATTAATGATCATAGCCAAATGATTCAAGGAATCTATATTGAAGATCCTGAAATTTATGAACAAATTCGCTTTGTGGTAGAAAGTGAGCATTTAGAAGGTTGGCAACCTGATGAAGAGGATATTTTAAGATTGCTTGATGAAGCACTTAATCCATCTCCTACATTCCAAACTGAAATAAGTCAGATCTGGGGTGAGGAAGATGATTGAGGAGAGAAAAGATACAGAATGGTATCGCAGAAAATTTCTTTATCCCAATGGAACACTTAAAAATAAACTTAATATTAAGGATGCAGCAGAATTAGCGCAAAAAGAATACTTAGGTTCAGCTGTGCGCGCGTTAGCTTTTTTGAGGAAGAATAAACAGATTACTAGCGTTGAAGACTTGAAGAAAATTCATAAAATTATGTTTGGTTGGCTTTATGATTGGGCAGGACAAATTCGAGATTATGAGCTGATTAAAGGAGATACTGAGTTTTTAGAATATACTCGAATTAAGTTTGGAATTGAAGAGATAGATGAGAAAATGAGGCAATTGGCTAGTCAAAAAGAACTTGCCAACACCGATTATGCCTTTTTGCTTGATCGCTTAAATTATCTTCATCCCTTTAGGGAAGGAAATGGTAGGAGTAGCAAGTTGTTTTTACAAGCTTTTGCTGCAAATCATGGTCAAGTTATTGATTATCCGCGGTCAAATAAAGAATTGATTATTGCTCAAAATAATGCAGATATTAACCAAATTGCTAGATTAATTAAGGTCAAGTCCAAATCCAAGAGAATTAAGTGTTAAATAAAAAGGCATCCCAATGATGGTTTTTCGTCATTAGAATGCCTTTTTAATTGAACAGAAAACTAATTCTCGATAATTTATTTTCTTTAACCCAACTCCAGCAAAGATGTAATAAGTAAGCAGAAGCAAAAGATAGACACCAAGTAAAAATCCATGTTCCAAAGAAAGTTAAAAAGGGATGATAGTGAGCATGAAGCGACATGTTTAGACCGCGCCAAACTAATTGGTTCCAGAATACATTAGAAAGATACGCACGGTAGGCGTAAATAGCCAGAAAATGAAAAACTTTTAAACTAGTTTGAGAATTTTTCTTTACTTGATGTAAGCAAAATGCAGCAATAAGAGCAATTACTGCTAAAGAGTATAGTGTCATGGAAGGTTTATAATATGGAGCATTATTAAAATTAATGGGGTGGCCAAAACCTTGCAGTTCAATATTGGTCCAAATAAAGCAAATAATAAAAATAATACTAAGTAGCCACCAAAAATTAGTTAAAAATGCGTTGACATAATCGCGTAATTGCCATGCTAAAACTCCATAGACGCCATAGATAAAGAAAGAGATAAAAACTCTATCCAGTAAATACCAGTCATTTTGATGGATGCCATGAAAGACATAGGTATCGTAAAACCAAAGCCAAGTGAAATAAAGGATAAATGTGGCAATTGCAATTATTATTCCACGTTTAGTATTCGTCCCTACATAGCGACTAATCGCCCAAAAGAGTGGCATTAGGGTGATAAATTGTAGCATCATCGTGTTATACCAAAGGTGCGGTGCCGCATTTCCGTTAATGAATTGCCAACAAAAAGTTGGAAAATTATAGTATTTATTTACTTGTTGTTCCCAGGGCATTTCTAATAAATAGATTGAGGTCCACCAAATGGTCGGTACAAATAAATTAGACCAATTACTGCGAAAATATTTCCGATAAGAAAAATGTTTTTTTAAATCATAAGTTCTAATAGTTGTATATAAGATTCCAAAAATAAAAGCAGGGGCGGTATATTTTATTAGGTTATATAGAAAGCCAAAAACATCTTGAGTATGTGTTGGTTGCTTAATATCCATAACTAAGGCCATAATTGGTTGCGCCATAACTGCAGTACATGCAAAGACCTTAAGATAGTCGCCAATATCAGCTATTCTAAATGATAAAAATTGATATTTTTTCATAAATTAGTCCTCTCATGAGTAGAGTCTAAAAGCTAATTCTTAATATATGCATCTTTTTGAAAAAAGACAAGATGTCTATAATTAGGCACTTAACAATTATTAAAATTTGAACTAGGATATAGGTGACTGATCGAAACTTCTCCTCCTAAGAAGTGTAACAATTTATTTTCTTCATTAGGTCATGTTAAGCTGTAATCAGAAGTGGTTGCAGCTTTTTTTATAGTCATAAAAGGGTTAAAATATAAGATATTAATACAATAAAGAAGGAATATATGATGAACGTAGAAGAAGCAATTTTAACTCGGCATGCAGTTCGTTTATTTAACCCAGATGATAAAATTTCAAGAGAAAGTTTAGAAAAAGTTGTTGAGTTAGCGCAACATGCACCTTCATGGGTAGATTCACAACCCTGGAAGGTATATATTGCAACCGGTAATACACTAGCAGCAGTTAAAAAGCGCCATGCTGAAAATGTTAAGAATGGTGTTAAGGCAAATCCGGATTGGCCAACTACTCACCGAGAAGATTGGGCTAAGTTTCCCAGAGAAAATATGCTAAAGCACAATGAAGCAACTGCTCGTTTTTGGGAAAATCTAGAGTTGTCTAGTATGACACGTCAAGATTTACAGACTCGTCTTTATGATGCACCAGCAATTTGTTACTTAACCATTCCTAAAGATTCAAATCAATGGTCAGATTATGACTTGGGTGCTTTTGGTCAAACTTTGATGTTAGCAGCTAGAGGAATGGGGATTGACTCAATGCCAGCTTATGAAATTGTAAAATTCCCTGAATCAGTTAAAGAAATTATGAATATCCCTGATTCTGAATGGCTTGCCATGGGTATAGCATTAGGATATGCCGATATGGCAACAAGAGTTAATTAATATCGAGCTCCACGTGTACCACTAGATGAAATGCTAAAAATAAAAGACTAAAAAAAGACGCCGCTCAGGACGTCTTTTCTGAAGAAAATATAATTAATGAAGGGATGCAGCTTTTTGAGACTGCATTTTTTCTTGCATTTGTTTTTGTAATTTCTGCATATCTTTTGTCGAGATAACCTTCCAGTTTGAAGGAAGGGTAAAAATATACTCTCTATGTTTTAACTCGTTATTATGACTAAACGCACTAAACATAATCCGGCTAAAATTATTTTTATAAACATATCGAGTAGTTCTTATCTTAAGACTAGCTTCTTTACCTTGCTTAACTTTGGTTGAAACCTTATCTAGTTTAATTGCCTTGGGCTTCTTTTGATTGTTATTAGTCTTATATAAATATACTTTTTCTGTTCCATTACCCAGAGATTGATAAAGTAAAATTGGTAGGTTAGGGTTAACGCTTGAAGTTAAATTTTGTGTGCTAGTCTGTGTTTCTGTCTTCAGTCCCCAGTGATTGTAGTCATGTTCGACGATACCCAGCACGCAAAGCAAAGTAATGATTAAAGAAATCCATGAAACTAGAGTATGACCTTTCCCAGGGATGACATTAAAGTATATAAATAAAATTACTGCCAAAATTAAAATTACAATTATCATTATCCGTTCACCTCTTCTTGATTTTCACGTGCACGGTTGCCTTTCTTTAAGAAGAAAGAAAGAACTAAAGCAACTAAGGCAAAAAGAATACTCATTGCAAATGAAGCACGGAATCCATCTAAAGTTGCATTGATTGCTTGATTCTTATATTGAAGTGGGAGGGTATGAAGCAGTTCTTTTGCTGGCATATGGTTGTTGGTTGTAGTAGTTAAAATTGAAACGAGAATAGCAGTACCAATTGAGCTTAAAACTTGTCGAAAAGTATTGTTCACTGCTGTTCCGTGGGAGATTTTGTTTAAAGGCAATGAGTTCATTCCTGAAGTGGTAACGTTCATCATAACTAAAGCAACACCGACCATTCTAATTGCGTACAAAACAATAATCATAGTATATGAGCTTTCTGCAGTTAAGAATACAAATGGAATAGTGCCAAGTGTTAAGAGGGTCATTCCAGTAATTGCCATTTTTCGTGCACCATATTTATCGAATAAACGTCCCGTAATTGGTGACATAATTCCGATCATCAAGGCACCAGGTAATAGCATTAATCCTGAATGAAATGCTGATACACCACGTAAATTTTGAATATATAATGGCAAAACCATTTCAATACCAACCATTGCTAAATTGGTAATACCACTTAAAGCAGCTGCTAGAGAAAATTCGAAATGTTTGAAGACGGTAATATCTAAAAATGGATCTGTCATCTTTAATTGTCGCATGCCAAAAAGAATAACAAATATAATTCCTACGCCAATAAATCCTAGAATTTCAGGGTTAGTCCATCCTTTATTACCAGCTTCTGAAAAGCCGTAAAGTAAACTACCAAAACCAATAGTTGAAGTTGTCACTGACCAAACGTCAATTTTTTCTTTCTTAGTTGGAAGAACGTCTTTAATTAGGAAAAACGCTAAAATAATAACAATTCCAGCAATTGGAGCAATAATACTAAATAAGTAACGCCAGGAAAGATTATCAACAATCCACCCAGATAAGGTTGGACCAATAGCTGGTGCGAGACCAATAACAATACCAACTGTTCCCATCGCAGCACCGCGTTTATTAGCGGGAAAGATTGAAAGCATGATGGTTTGAAGAAGCGGCATAGTAACACCCACGCCGAGTCCTTGAATAATTCTTCCAGTTAATAAAGTCCCAAAATTTGGCGCAACTGCAGCAGTCACTGTTCCAATAAAGAAAACTGACATTGCTGTCAAATACATTTTTCTTGAGCCAAAACGATTAATTAGCCAAGCTGAAACTGGAATCATGACTCCATTAACTAATAAAAATGCAGTTGAAAGCCATTCAGCAGTTGCTGTACTGATATGAAAGGAACGCATAATTGAGGGAAGAGCTGTTGCAAGCAAGGTTCCATTTAACACAGTACAGAAAGATCCAATAATTAAAACTAGAACAAGCAAGTTTCGATTATAGGCTTTTCCGTGAATATCGGTTGGTTGTTGATCCATTTGAATTTTCCTTTCTATTGTTAAAAAATCTTACAAACTATAAGAACTATATGCTTAAATTTAGATATTGTCAAATTTTCTTACATTACAGTAATTTAATCTAACATATATGTTGTAAAAATTGACACAAACTATTAAACTATAGATAAGATTACGAGGTAAGGATTAAACAATGGAATCAAAAAAGATACTTCATAATGTTCTTCAGAATATTGAGGTCGGAATTGGCGAAGTTAGCAAAGTAGTTGGTGTGTCCCAAAGACAATTACGCTATTGGGAAAAAAAGGGCTATATTAAGCCAGTGTCTGATGATAATAGCGGTGTGAGAAGATACAATTTGTCAACTTTATATTTAATTGGTTTTATTAAATATCAACTTGATAATGGTTTTACCCTAGCTGCTGCTTTTGAGCGCTCAAAAGATATTAAGCTAAAGAGTAAAATTGTTCGAACCTTTTTTGAACATACTTTTAGTGATGTTGAAATTACAAATGCAGAGAAGGGATATGGCGAAATTGACTTAGGGGATATCCGCACTGAAGAAGGTAAGAAATATCACTTCAAGGGTGTTCTTGATGAACATGGTAGGTATGTAAAAATTGACAAGTAAAAAAGGAAGCATCTGGTATGCGATGCTTCCTTTTTAGGACAAGTCGATATTGTTTTTCTTTAATATTAATTAATTTATTATTTAGTAAAACCTGCTTCATACCAAACATTAGCTGAAGGTTTTAATGACCAACCAGAGACTTTACTATTCACAGCTGTTACTGAATAGGCACCACTAGTTGGGACTACATAAGCTTTGTTGTACATCCATCTTTGCCATTCGTGGAATTTTTGCACCCGATATTTTTTATCAAAAGATTTGGCAGAATCGATTTCATTCAATAATTTAATATTAGTCGGAGAGACAAAACGGGCAAAATTATAAGGCATCTTTTCACCGTAGAACACGCTTGGAGAAGGATCACCTGCTGCACCCCAAGCTCCTTCAAGAACATCAATTTTAGGATCACTTGCTTTAACTGCAGCTACCCAGCGGTTAAATTCCATCGGACGGCCGCCTAAGAATTTAACGTTTAAACCGGCTTTTTCCATTGTTGAATGTAGTTACGCCAGATGGCCTCGCTGTTTTCGCCAGAACCACGTACTGCTAGATTGATAACTAAGGGCTTACCATTTGGTTGACTCCGATAGAGTGCGCCAGGTGCTTTTTTATAGCCAGCTTTATCTAGTAATTTATTGGCTTTATCTAGATTATAAGAATAGGTTGGAATATTTTTGTCATAATATGGAGTAAATTGTGAGGGAATCAAAGAATTAATTCTGAATTCTAAACCATGGTAGAACCGTTTATTAATGACATCAACATTCATTGCATAGGCCATTGCTTTTCGTAAAGCGGGATTATTCATCTTAGCATGAGGATTTTCAACATTTTTACCAAGTTTTGCATCCCATTTTCCAACTTTAAAGGCTAAGTAATCGTAGCTAAGTGTTTTTTTACCAACAAAATTAACTCCCTTAGTGTTTTTTTACCAACAAAATTAACTCCCTTAGTGTTTTTTACCTGTTCCCATTGTGAGCTTAGAACATTTGCAACGTCGAATTTTTTGCTCTTAATTGCTTGTGAGACATTAGAATTAGTAATATTTGACATGTAAATATGTTCAAAGTTAGGTTTACCGCGCCAGTAATATGGATTTCTTGACCAACTAGTAGATTGTCCTTGAACGGTTTTATCCATTTTATATGGACCAAAGTAGAGTGGATGCTTTCTTACTTGCGGACTAGAAACAAGCTTGTCAAAGGGAACGTGCTTCAAATAATGGTAAGGAGCAGCGTGTTCCCAGAAGAAGCCATTAGCGGAGTTCATCATTGCTGGTTTTAATTCCTTAAAGTGAAGGATTAATTTCTTTCCATTTGGTCCATCTGGCATTTCAAGACCAGAAATATTATTAGCTTTTCCCCGATGGTATTCAGCCATTCCTTTAATATTTTCAAGCGAAGAGGTATATTGAGTAGTTTGAACTTTAGGATTAGCTAAAATTTCGTATGCATACTCTAAATCCTTAGCGGTTACTGGCTTGCCATCAGACCAACGAACTTTCTTTTTCACTTTGATTTCAGCAGTATTGTTACTATGATTTAGTTTTAAACTGGCAGCTCCTTTATTGGTGAATTGATAATGATCATTAATATCAAAAAGTGCTTCGTCTCCTGGAGCAGCTGCTTCAGAATCGGGACTAGTATCAGCAATTTCAGCTGAAAAAATTCCAGTAAATGGTGATTCATTTTCTAAAGCATAGGTCAAGGTTCCTCCTTTTTTAATGGTTTTATGAGGAACGGCCTGGGAAAACTTGATGGGCTGGTTGCTCGAATCAGTTTTCTTGGCACCACAAGCAGTTGATAAAATCGCTAGTGAGCTCGCTAGTGTTACATACAGCAGTTTGGACTTTGACATCTTCATATAAAATTCTCCTTTCGTCAAAAATCCAATAACAGCATGATTAAGAAAACAAAAAGACGCTCTATTAGATCGTAATGATCCAATAGGGCGTCTTGTCGCTGTACCACCTATTTTTACTAGAAAAACTAGTCTTTAATAACGTACGGTTCAATACAAGAGAACGATACGCCGTCGCTATAAAGGGCTGTCCCTTAAACTACTTTAAATCGTAGTTTACGCTCAAAGGTGATTTTCATTAAGACTCTATCTATTTCTTCACACCAACCAGAAATTCTCTGAGAGACGAGCACTTAATTACTTTTCCTTATCAAAGCTGTTTGATAATAATGTTTGTGTTCATAATAATACGCCGATTTGAAAATATGTCAACATAAAATTATATTTTCCTTATTTTAATTATAAATTTATTTTTATATTGATATGATATACCTCACTGCAAGCTTCATACAAAAAATTGCAAATAATCTTTAGAAGATAGGCAAATTTAAAGCCACTGATTTAAAGCAAATGTTATTGATTAAAAATATGAACGGGAGGATAAAGCAAATAATTTATATATTTATTGATTGAAAGATAACTGTCAATTTGTTATTTAATATAATAAAAATATTATAAAAACTTGAGCAAAAAAGTAGATTTTTTCTCTTAAGAGGCCTATACTTGTAATTGATAAGTGATAGAAAGGAACTGTATACTATGAAAAAATTAGATACAAATAAATTAACTGAAAAACAAGCAGATCTTTTTAAGAACAATTTAGTTTATATTGCTACTGTTGACGAAAACGGCAACCCACAAGTTGGACCTAAGGGTTCAATGACTGTATTAGATCCAAGTCATATGCAATATCTTGAAAAGACTAAAGGTGCAGCTTATGAAAACATTAAGCGTGGCTCTAAAGTTGCACTAGTTGCAGCAGACGTTCCTTCTCATACTGCTGTTCAAGTTTTAGCAACTGCACATGTTCATGAAGATGATGAATATGCAAAGAAAGTTGTATCTGGTACTGATACTCCTAATGCATTTGTAGTAGTACTTGATATTGATGAAATTTTTGAATAATTTATATAAATTCAAAGATTTTATTCTGCCTGCATTTTAAATAATTTAAGAGAGACTAAGTATTCAAAAATACTTGGTCTTTTTTGCTAGATAACTTGCTTATTTTTTATATTAATGTAAGATTAAAACTAATTAAATGAATCTAATGAAGTTAAAAGGAGAGATAAAAATGGGTGCTTTATCAGAACAAGAACTAGCAGCTTTTTCTGCAGATTTTAATAAAAATGATAAAAATAAAGTAGCGTCTCGTGCTGCTCGTCGAAATGGATTATTTGAAGCGTCATTTAATGATGAAGTTTCAAAACGGTTAAATCACACTTTTTCTACCGAACTTGATATTGGTGGAGTAACTGACCAAAAGCATTCTGGTCGTTGCTGGGAATTTGCAACTTTGAATGTTTTGCGTCATCATTTTGGTAAAAAATATCATGTTAAGGACTTTACTTTCTCACAAGCTTATAATTTCTTCTGGGATAAGATTGAAAGAGCTAACGCTTTTTATGATAGTATGATTCGTTTAGCTGATAAGCCAGTTGATGATCGTGAAGTTGAAACCTGGTTTGATTTTGCAGGTCAAGATGGTGGTTTGTGGCAAATGGCAATTAATCTGGTGAAAAAGTATGGTGTAGTTCCATCATACGCAATGCCAGAAAATGCAACTTCAAATAATACAACTGCATTAATTGATTCCTTAGCCCGTAAGGAAAGAAAAGATGCGCTAGTATTACGTAAATTAGTTCAAGAAGGTAAGCTTGAAGAAGCTGAAAAAGCTAAGAAAGAATTCTTAAATGAAATTTACCGCATGGCTGCAGTAGCGTTGGGTGAACCACCAAAGAAGTTTGATTTGGAATATCGTGATGACGATAAAAAGTATCATTTAGAAAAAGATTTAACTCCACGTCAATTTGCAGAAAAATATTTAAAAGATTTTAATTGGGATGATTATGTTGTCTTATTAAACTCACCTAATTATGATTACAACAAGCGATACCACCAAGGTTTATATGATAATGTTGCTGGCGGTCAACCAATTACTGGTTTAAATGTGCCGATTGAAGTTTTGGCACGAGCAGCTGCAACTCAATTGAAAGATGGAAGAGCAGTTATTTTTGGAAATGACGTTTTAAAACAAATGGAACGTAAAACTGGTTTCCTTGATACCGATTTATACAAGACTGATGACTTGTTTAGTGTTGATACTCAAATGAGTAAGGCTGATCGTTTAGCTACTGGTGAAGGATCTGCAACACATGATATGACTTTAGTCGGCGTTGACGAAGACAATGGTGAGATTCGTAAGTGGAAGGTTGAAAATTCTTGGGGCGATAAGTATGGTCACAAGGGCTTCTACGAAATGAGTCAAAAGTGGTTTGAAGAGTATGTTTATGACGTAGTTGTTGATAAGAAGTACTTATCTGAAGACTTAGTTAAACTTTGGGAAGAGCCAGCTGTTGACTTGAAGCCTTGGGCACATATCGGCTTATAAAAATGAGAAGAGATCGAAAGATCTCTTTTTTTAATGTCAATTTTTAAACTAAAAAATGTCAATCTGTGACTTGTTTTGAAAATGAATGCACCATAAAATATCATTTGTAAGCGCTAAACATTAGAAGAGGGGATAATAATGAAAAAGAATTATTTAAGCATTGATATCGGAGGAACAAACGTAAAATATGCTGAACTTAATAATGCGGGGAATATTATCGAACAAGGTAAGATTAAGACATCACATGATAAAGAACAATTTTTAAAAAATATTGATCAAATTGTAGAGAAATATCTAAAAAAGGAAATTAAAGGGATAGCTTTTTGTGCTCCAGGAAAAATTGCGCATACTAAAATTCACTTTGGCGGAGCTTTACCTTTTCTTGATGGCATCGATTTTGCAGTAAGGTATAAAAAATATGATATTCCAGTTACGGTGATTAATGATGGTAAAGCCAGCGTTTTAGCTGAGAATTGGCTTGGCAGTCTAAAAGATATGCAAAATTGTGCTGCTATCACTTTAGGTACGGGCGTTGGTGGAGGAATAATTGTTAATGGGAAGCTGTTAAATGGGGCGCATTTTCAAGCAGGTGAATTAAGTTTTTTGCAGCTTAATATGAAAGAGCCTGGATTTGATGGCTTTGCTGGTGGTTATGCTTCTGCTGTTCAAATGATTAAGAATGTTAACGAAGCCATCGAAAATGATGAGGAGACTGATGGTTTAGCTGCTTTTGAAGCAATTAATAATGGAAATGAGAAGGCAAAGAAAATTTTTGATGAGTATTGCAAGCGAATTGCTGCTATTATTATCGATATTCAAGCTGTAGTGGATTTAGATGCAATTGCAATTGGTGGCGGAATTTCTGCACAGCCAATTGTGGTTCAAGGAATTAATCAAGCTTATGATAAAGTTTTAGCTGATAATGAATTGATTAGAAAAACTTTCACTCGCCCAAAGATAGTTGAAGCTAAGTTTAAGAATGGTGCTAACCTTTATGGTGCTCTGTACAATCTCTTTATTCATGTAAATGGTGAGAAACTATAATGACATATGGCAAGAAAATAAAGCAGCATGAAATAGTAATTCCTACTGACCCGCTGCCTGTATGGTATTTTATTTTTCATGATCATAATTCTGAAAAATACATTGCTCCGCATTGGCATCGGGGAATTGAATTAAGTTATGTTGAAAATGGTAGAATAGATGATTTTTTGATTAATAAAAAGCACTATTCTTCTAAGTCAGGCACTATTTTGGTAGTAAATACGCAAGAGATTCACAGTATTCATGACTTTAAAAACACTAATTCACTTGCATTATCAATAATTTTTCCATATGACTATATTACTAACCTATATCCTGATATTGCCCATCAAGTCATTAAAATTAATGACCCTGCTGCTTTTACCGATAAACAAAAACTTGTCTATCTTCACTTGCAGGGGTTACTAAGTCAATTTATTAAAGTATATTTTCTCAAAATTCCAACTAAACACTTAGAGCAGCAACGTTTAATTGATGAAATTTTATGTCTATTATTAGCTAATTTTACTGAAGATAAGAAGGATCAAGAACAAATTAGTGAGCGTAAGATATATACTATTAATCGTTTGCAATACATTACGCAATATGTAAATAATCATTATCAAGAAGAGTTGAATTTAGCTTTACTTGCTGAAAAGTGTAATATTTCAAAAGAATATTTAGCACGCTTTTTTAAGAAAGAAATGGAACTTACGGTTGAAACATATATCAATAATGTCAGAGCTGAACATGCTTATGGCGAATTAAAGAATTCCAAAAAGAATTTGACTCAAATTGCCATTAGCTGTGGCTTTTCTAGTATTAGGACGATGAATAGAGCTTTTAAAAAACTATATGGCAAAAGTGCATCTGAAATGAAGAAGAAATTAATAAAATAGGTCAATTTGCGCCAATAACTGGTTAAGATTGACCTATTTTTTAGATTCATTTTTAGTTATTATGAAAGCGAATTCAATGAGAGAGGGAAATATGATGAAAGATCAAGAGATTCTAAATGCAGTTAAAGAAATGCGTATTAGCTGGAAAGAGAATGATGATAAGAGAGATAGCGGGTTGCCACACGATATTCCTGAAGTAACACGTATAGATGATCTTCAATATGGTAAAGATCCCAAATGGAATTTATTAGACTTATATTTACCTAAGAACGTTAAAGGTAAGATTCCAGTGATTATTAATATTCACGGTGGCGGCTGGGTTTATGGAACAAAAGAAACCTATCAATTTTATGGCTTAGGGATGGCAAAGAGAGGATTTGCATTTGTTAATCCAAACTATAAATTAGGTCCAGAAGTAAAATTTCCTAAGGAACTTGACCAAGTAAATGAATATATTCATTGGGTAGCAGATCACGCTGATGAATATAATCTTGATAAAAATAATGTCTTCTTAATTGGAGATTCAGCTGGTGGTCAAATGGCTGAACAATATACAGTTATTTTGACTAATCCTGAATACCGTGAAAAATGCGGCTATACACTGACAGATTTAAAATTTAGAGCAGTTGCTTTAAACTCACCAGCAACTTTTATTAAAGATCCAGGCATGATTGGAGACGGTACTTTAGCATATTTTGATCCAGAAGTAATGAAGAGTGCGAAGAATCAAGATTTAATTGATGTTGAAAAGTATATTACTGAAGACTTTCTGCCAACCTTTATTTCGACTGCTAATGAAGATTTCATTCATGATTGCGCTGTTAGATTAGATGGATTTTTAAGAGCTAAGGGAATTGAAGTTATTCAAAAGTCTTGGGGCGATGAAAAGCACCCTGAGCCACACGTCTTCTTAATTAATCAAAAAGATGAGTTAGCAAAAGAAGCTAATGACGAAGAAGCTGAATTCTTCAGAAAGCACCTTGTCAAAGATTAGCAGAAATGAAGTGGGAGGAAAATAAAATGAAAGAAAAGAATCCGCAAGATCATGTGATCTTTAAGATATCATTATTATCGATTTCAATCTTTTTAATGATGGCACCAGCCATTGCGCCTGCTTTACCGCTAATGTATCATGCTTTTCCAGGCATAGATAAAGCTGGGGTTGAAATGTTATCGACGATCCCTAATATCGGAATTGTAATTGGTTTATTAATTAGCCCATTTTTAATTAAGTTAATGGGAGAAAAGCCGACTATTATTACAGGGTTGGTAATAACTTTATTAGCTGGTACTTTTCCAATGTATGCCACTGCTTATACACCTATTTTAATTTCTAGATTTTTGATCGGTGCTGGAATTGGTTTATTTAATTCACTTGCGGTTAGTTTGATTCCACAGTTTTATAGTAGTAATGAAGAAAAATTAGCTACAATGGTAGGTTATCAAAATGTAATGGGTAGTTTGGGTGCAGCTCTTGCATCATTTCTGATTAGTTGGCTTTTAACTATTTCATGGCATGCTGCTTTTGCAATTTACTTCTTAGTAATTCCTGTTTTGATTTTGTTTATTCTCTTTGTTCCACTTCCTTCATCAAAACAGACAAAGAATAATACAGCAAAGAAAGCAAAAGAAAAACAAACTATTAATGGTAAAGTGATTTTAATCGCCATTTTAATGTTCTTTATTTTTCTATTTTATATGCCAATGAGCTTTAAGATTCCAGCTTTAGTTGTTCAAGAAAAGCTAGGAACAGTTAGTGAAGTTTCAGCTTTAACTGGGGTTTTGAATTTAGTAGGCATTCCAATAGGTGCATCATTTGGGTTCTTCTTTAAGAAACTACACGATAAGATCTTTCCGTTAGGATTTGGTTTAGTAGCAATCGGTTTCTTTATAATTGCTTTAGCAAGTAATTTCGTTATGTTAAGTCTTGGTTGCTTGATTTTAGGAATTGGCTTTGGCTTGGGCGTTCCATATATGTACAATTGGCTTGACTGGTCAGCTCCAGCAAATTCAGTTAACTTAGCAACAACCATTGTTTTGGTACTAGTTAATGTAGGATGTGCAATTTCACCAATGATTATTAATGCAGTTACGTCAAGTGCTAAAATGGGATTATTGATTTCGGCTATTTTCTTTGCTTGCTTTTCAATATATGCGATTATTCACTATCTCAGAGTTCACAAAAAGCAAAGTGCAACTGCTTAAAACTAAATAATTTACTAATTAAGCGTTAGAATATTATCTAGCGCTTTTTTTGTGTATTAAGTTATAATTAAGCCACAGCTCACTTTTTCTTACGGGGGACCTATGAAAAAACTTTTTCACTTAATAATTGGGATGATAATGCTTGTAACTTTGACTATCATCTTCACAAAACCAGCTTTAGCTGATGTAGATTATAATATTACTAACGTTGATGTTACTGCCCATGTAAATGCAAATGGATCATTGTTGATGGAGAGAAGAATCACTTATAAGTTTGACGATGATGCCCATGGCGTTTTTTATCAACAAAATCTTACTGATAATCAAGAATTAAAAAATCAGCAGGTTAGAGTAATATCTGGTAAAAATTCACAGCCAGTCGTACAAAGTGATAGTCACGCCAATAATACTTATGAATTGAGTCACAGCGATCATGGTTATCGCTTTAAGGTATGGCATAACGTAACTGATGGTGATAAATTTACGATAATTTATACTTATGAAATTACGAATGCCATTATTAACTGGAAAGATACGGCCGAGCTTAATTTTAAAATTATTGGTGATGGCTGGGATACAGACCTTGATAACGTTCGAGTAGGGATCTTTTTCCCAAGTTCAGTTAAGGATCTTAAGGCTTGGGCTCATGGAGATTTGTCGGGCCAGATTACAGTTAATTCTGAAAAAGGCAGTATTATTATGACAGCTGCAAATGTAAGCGGAAATGAGGGAATAGAGGTTCATAGCCTTTTTCCTACGGCAGTGACAAGTCAAAATAAAAATATTAGAGACCAAAATCATAAAAAATATGTCTTAAATCAGGAAGCAAAATTTGCTCATGAAGCTAACGAACGTCGTCAAAGAAGCAGAATGCTTGGCTTAGGTGCTTTGGTACTATCAGGATTATTTTCTTTATCCATAATAATTAGAAGTTTTACTTTGAAGAAATCTGGAGTTAAACCTAAAAAAGAAAAGCAATTACCTAGAAATTATGATGTCCCTACAGTTTCACCAGTAATGGCTGAAATTTTGGATCTGGACGATAAGCCAAGTTCTAGATCATTAACTGCTTATTTAATGGAATTAGCTGTAAAAAAGAGGATAGAAATTGAACCTATTAAGGTAAGAAGAAAAACATACTATAAAATTTCTTTAATTGATAAAGATTTAATGGGTGAAGTTCCTTTGATGAGATACTTATTTAATAAGGTTGGCGATGGGAAAAGTTTTACAACTTATGAACTTAAAAAACAACGATCTTCTAAGCTAAGTAAACTCTTTGCTAATTGGCAAAAAAAGGAAAAACAAGCAGCAATTAATGCTGGCTTTTTTGATAAAAAGGTTGAACATAAGAAGGAAACTAATTTAGTCTTAATGATCATCTTATTAGTATTAAGTGGTGCTGGAATAATTGCTGCTTTCTTTTCTAGTGAGGGACCGGCAGGTCTATTTATAGTGGCCACAATTATGCTAGGATTAGCAATTCTAGCAACTATTTATAGTAATAAAAAGTTATCGCCATATACTGCTAAGGGAGCAGAATCAACTAATCAAGTACGTGGTTTTAAGAAAATGCTAGATAAGATTGGTAATTTTAAAATGCGCGAAGTCGGAGAATTGCCTCTGTGGGAAGAAATTATGCCATATGCGGTTGCTTTGGGTGTATCTAAAAAGGTGTTGAAACAACTTAAAATAGAATTTGCAGATGAAATTGATGACACAAATATTTTGTTCTGGGGTCCATTTTATAGCTCAGGACGGGATGGATTTGCAAATAATTTTAATTCAAGCTTTAATTCAGGCGCAAACTTAAACTCATCAGCTTCTGGTGGATCGGGTGGATTTTCCGGTGGTTCATCAGGTGGCTTTGGTGGCGGTAGCGGAGGAGGTGCCTTTTAAATATTATGAATAAAATCAAAATTAGAGAATTTCAGAAAAAAGACTTTAATGATTTATGTGTAATACATGATCAAGCAAGAAAACAAGAACTAAAAGCGGCTAATTTAGAGGCGGCCTTTAAACCGCTGAAAATTGCAGCAATTGAAGAAGATTTATTTTCATATAATATTTATGTAGCAACAATAGATGAAAAGATTGTCGCTTTTGTTGCATTTAGCGATGATGAACTCGCCTGGCTTTACGTAGATCCTAGTTTTCAAAAGCAAGGAATTGGCAGTAAGCTGATTGAGTTTTCATTAACTAAGATGAAACGACCAACCTATTTAGAAGTATTAACTGGTAATCCTGCTAAAAGTTTGTATTTACATAAAGGTTTTAAATTTCTGAAGCACGAATCAGGAAAAATGCCAGGAAATGAGACATTTCACGTTGAAGTTGACTTATTGATTTATAAGTAGGAAATTGATAGTTTTAGCTAATAAAAAAAGTTGGGGAAAATTTGCGAAAAAGACGAGAATACATTTGGTGTTTAATTGAGCTATCAGACGGTAATAAGGAGTGGTATTGCTTAAGTAAGGTGCTAAGACGGGCACTTTTTATTGAAAAGAAAAACAATCAATTTTGGAAACAAACCATGATTGGTAATTATATTACTGTTGCAAGAAGTAAGTACATTAAAGGGCGAGCACGGTTAACAGTTGGTCGAATTGAAAAAATCAGGATTCGTAAAAGCAATGCTGCTGATTGGCACTGGAGCCGTAATCAATTCATTACAGCAGAACATCTGCTCAACCTTAAGGATTCATATAATTATTTAAGGCATGATTATTGTTGGTATAATCGTTTAGCGATCAAAATGGCCTTAATTTATTGGCATAACAAGTTGCTACAAATTAAACTGAATTCTAAAAGATATGCAGTTAAAAAGAAGCGGTTAAAATTAGAAAGAACATTAAAATGAAAGAAAAACTTTTGATTAGTCAAGATCTCTCCTGCCTGGGTCAAGTTTCATTAAGTGTTGCTTTACCAATTTTAGGAGCGTGTGGCTATCAACCAGATGTATTGCCGACGGCGATTTTGTCTACCCATACTGGTGGCTTTGGCGATAACACTTTTTTAAATTTAAGTAGCGAAATGAGTAAAATTATTGCTCATTGGCAGGACCAAAAGATTGATTTTGAAAATTTATACTTAGGTTATTTAGGCAAAGAAGCCATTGATTTTTGGATAGATCATATTTCTAATTTTAAAGTCAGTAAAGTCCTGCTTGATCCTGCTATGGCAGATTCAGGTAAATTATATCGCGGCTTAAACTTAGATTATGTGGCAAAAATGCGCGTGCTTGCTAATTTTGCAACAATTTTAACACCAAATTTAACTGAAGCTTGCTTATTATTAGATAAAAAATATCGAAGTTTTTCAATTGATGAGATTGAAGAGCTGGCTTTAGAATTAAAGAAAAAGTTTAATGTGAATGAGGTATTGATTACTGGAATTCAAATGCAGGATAAAATTAAGATTGCTGGAGTGTCAGTCAAGGATACAGCTTTTGTAATAGAAACTGATAAGGTGAAACGTTCATTTTTTGGTACAGGCGATATGTTTGCAAGTAGTTTATTAGCGGCAATTTTAGCAGGTTATTCGCTAAAGGAGAGTTCGCAGATAGCAGCAATTTTTGTTAAAATGACAATTAAAGCAACTGATTCAACTCGAGATAAACGGTTAGGACCTAATTATGCAGGTGCTTTATCTTGGTTAATGAAGAAAGTAGAGGAGAAAAAAAGTTAGGAAATGCGAACAAGGGAAAATTCGTTAGTTTCAATAATTATGACCGGTTTATTTGCGGCGATAATTTATCTAGGAGTCTGGGTTTTACGAATTCCAGTTCCTGCTTTAGTTGGTCGTCCCTTTATCCATTTTGGTAATACCTTAACTGCTGTTGCAATTTTGTATCTGGGATGTCGGAATGGAATGCTTGCAGGGATTATTGGGTTAGGCGGCTTTGACTTACTTAATGGCTATGCAGCCACTTCTTGGTTGACAATGCTTGAAGTGGTGGTAGTTGCAAGTGTTTTAACGGCAGTATATAAAGGAATGCACTATCAAGATAGCAAGAAAAATATTATTATTTTGGGAATTATCGCTGGGGTAACTAAAATTTTTACAACTTACTGTGTTTCAATTGTTGAAGCATTGATGGTTGGAACTAGTTTAAATGTAGCCTTAGTGAGTTCTTTTGTGAGTTTACCAGCAACGGTCATTAATTCGATTTCAACTGCAATTTGTACGCCAATTTTATATTTTGCAGTGCGAGATCGTGCAAGAAGAGTTTTAAGAAAGAGTGTATAGCTTAAAATAAGTCTGCTATAATTTTGGTTAAAAAAGGAGAAATTTAAAATGCCATTTGTACATGTAGAATTAATTAAGGGTAGAAGTGATGAGCAATTAACTCAAATGATGAAAGATATCACTGAAGCTGTTCATAAGAATACTGGTGCACCGAAGGAACATATCCATGTAATTATTAATGAACTTGATAAACATACTTACGGCCAAGGCGGCGAATGGAGAGCTTAGTTAAATTTAAGTATTCTTATTGGGCTACTGTTCTTTAGTCAAAAATATTTAAATAATAAATAAAAAACTCGTGATTAGTGTAAACATCTAATCACGAGTTTTATTTTGGTAAAAATTGTAAGAAACTAATCTTCTTTTTTAGCTTCTTCTAACGCCTTCATAATTGAAGGGTTCTTTGAGTGACAATCTTTTAACATTTGGTAATCTTCTTCAGATAATTTAACAGTGTATTTAGTCATAATTTTCCCTCACTTTTTATGTTTACCTTTAATATATCACTTTCTTGAAAGATTGATAGAGAAATTTTGAATTGAAGCAGGTTAAATCGATATAATAGATAAAAAGTAAGTAAGAAAGTGATTAAAATGTTTGATTATCGAAATAATTTAAAAAGAATTTTAAATAATACTGCAGGCGATGACAAAAGTCTTCAAAATAGCTTAAATGCAATTAAGGTAGTATTGGGTATGACAGGCGAAGCAGAGTCTACCTCAGTAAATAATAAAATGGATGACAAAGTTATTGCACAAATAAATACTTTTCTTCAGGGAATAACTACATTAATTGAACGCCCAGGCGACAAAAATGCTAAAAAAATTGTCTTAGGAGCTCTACATAAGTTAACTTTTGATCACAATATTGCCACAAATTTTGAAAAGAAATTAGGATTATTAGACCAAGCTATTCAAGCTTCAGAAGAAACTAGTACTGCAGTAAATCGGAAAATTTTTGAGGATGCGGTAAAGCCTAAAAAAGAAAAAAATCGCGATTATCGAAAGGGTAGAAGATATACTGTCATTCGTGCATTAAAGGGTGCGGATTTGATCAATAATAATGGTGAAGTTGTCTTTGAAGTAAATGAGGGGCAAATTCATGATTTGAATTTAAAGAGTGGTGATATTGTTGAAGCTTTGCCTTTAGCAAATAGTTTAAATGAAGCTGAAGTTTTGCGAGTAGTTGGTTATCGAAAATTGCGCGGCCGTGATTATGACAAAATAGCAGACTTTAAATATGGGGTAGTACAAGGAAGTCCAGGCAATTTAAGTGTTTCACGAAATATCCATGGAGAAAAGCTGGTTATTAATCATAAGCCAGTAATTGTTGCACTTGATTCTAGCTATTATCAAAATGGCAATATTCATTTAGAAGACGGCGCAATTGTTGATTTAGCTTGGTATACAGGCGATGTTAGATTAAAAAAAGATCCAGCAAGCGCAGTTCAGGTTCGCTGGATTTATGAAACAGAGCAACCTAAGCGAGTTTCTAAAACAAAAAAAGCAAAGACAAAGGTAGTAGCAAGTACCCAGGTATTAGCTAAGTTAAATATGAACTTACATTATCAACGAGTAGGGATTGCTGTTGGCGATAATCAAAATGAAGCGATTTTAGAAGGGATTGTTAACCGCTACAATGGCATTCCAATTCCGATTGATGCATTTGAAGGCAAGAAAAAGGTAATTGAAAGTCAAATTAAAGATTTAGACATTGTAATTTTGGTTACTGCATTTGCCGCCCATGATAGTACTTGGAATATTAGCGAATTTGCAAGTAAATATCACGTTAAATTTGCTGTTAGTTCTAGCAAGGGATATCAAGCATTTGAGCGTGCACTATATCGAGCAGAAAATGGGATGCCAGCTTATGAAGGTAACCAACAATTAGAATACAAAATGTTAAAGAATAATTAGGAATAAGCAGTGTAGCTGACAAGATGCATGAAAATTAGATAAAATATTAATAACTTATTTTTAGGAAGGACGATGAAATGACAAAAAATATTAAAAAGAAATCTTGGATGCGTTGGCTAGTATTTTTAGCCGGCTTAGAAATTATCGCCATTTCTATTAATTTCTTCTATGGTCCAATTAATATTGCAGCGGGTGGCTCAACTGGTATTTCAATCTTAGTTGATGCAGTATGGGGTATTAATCGGTCAATTACTGTTTTAGTTGTTAATATTTTAATGCTTATTCTAGCAGCGATCTTTTTAGGAAAAAAGACAACGAAAAACGTTGCCTTAGGTAGTTTATTACTTCCAGTGTTAATGGGACTTACGCCTAGTTTTAAAATTACTAATAATCAATTACTAGCAGTAATCTATGGTGGTGCTTTGATGGGGCTAGGTGTTTCTTTACTATACCGCGTTAATGCATCAAGTGGTGGAACAACAATTCCGCCAATGATTTTAAAGAAATATTTTTACATTAATCCAGCAATTGGATTACTTGCAATTGATATGGTAATTATTTTTCTTAACATTTTCGTTGATGGCTGGAATGCATTTTTATTAGCCGCCTTGTCACAAGTAGTGACAGCCATGACTATGAACTATGCAGAAGCTGGCTTTGACCGTAAATATCAGGTGCGTGTGATGAGTAACGAGCGTTTTGAAGAACTAAAGACAATGCTACTTGATAACTATAACGGTTTAACAATTTACGATGTTGTTGGTGGCTACAGTGATGATGACAAAAAGCAGCTACTATTAGTAGTTGATACCCGTGAATATGGTCCTTTAATTAATAAAATTCATGAGATTGATTCAGATGCTTTTATTATCACTGACACAGTTGCGCGTGTTCATGGCGGACAATGGGGACTATAACCAAGTTTTTTCGTATATGTCTTCTTTAAAACCGCAAGTTAATTTTTTACCGTCAGTAACTAAGGGTCTTTTAATTAATTTTCCATTTTGTGAAAGTAATTTTGCTGCTTCTTCAAGCGTCATCTTGTTTATTTGATCTTTTAAGTGCATTTGGCGGTAAACTTGGCCAGACGTATTGAAAAAATATCTTAATCCGCGATCTTGAAAATCAGTTAGCCATTTAAGTAGATCTTGTTGCTTAGGTGGTTTTTCTACTAAGTCTTGATATTGATAAACAACTTGATGATCATCAAGCCATTTTTGAGCTTTTTTAGAAGTTGAACAACGTTTATAACCATAAAATTTAAGCATATTCTTTCTCTTTATTATAAATACTTGTAAATTTATTTTAGTATTTTTTTAGAAATTTTGATATTGAATTGCTTTAAAAGAGGGATGAGAGTATACTGTAAGAGTTGTATTTGTGGAAACCTCACATCTGCAACCGCACGTTTATGGGGTAAGAAGAGAATTAACGTTAATTCCACCTCATACGGCGAGTCTAAGTATTTTTTCGGAGGTGTACAAATGTACGCAGTTATTAAAACCGGTGGTAAGCAATACAAGGTTGCTAAGGGCGATAGCGTTTTTGTTGAAAAACTTGAAGTTAAGCCTGGCGACGAAGTAACTTTTGATGAAGTTATTCTTGTAAATGATGGTAAGTCAACTAAGATTGGTACTCCTGTAGTTGAAGGTGCTAAAGTTGTTGCTAAAGTTGAAAAGCAAGGCAAAGAAAAGAAAGTTGTTACTTTCAAATACAAGCCTAAGAAGCACTCACACACTAAGTACGGTCACCGTCAACCTTACACTAAGGTAACTATCGAAAGCATTGAAGCTTAATTAAGGGGTGAAACAAATTATGATGATTAATAATCTTGAAGCACTTAAATTATTTGCCCACCACAAGGGTGGTGGTTCAACTGCTAACGGTCGTAACTCAGCTGGTCGTCGTTTAGGCGCAAAGCGTGCTGATGGTCAAAAGATCAACGCAGGTTCAATCATTTTCCGTCAACGCGGTACTAAGATCCACCCAGGTAAGAACGTTGGTATCGGTGGCGACGACACTTTGTTTGCTTTAACTAGTGGCGTTGTTAAATTCGAACGTTTGGGCAGAGATCGTAAACAAGTTTCTGTTTACCCAGTTGAAGAAGCAAAATAATTATTTCTTTTGCAGACTGGACGTCCCTAAGGAACGTTCGGTCTTTTTTTATCTACTCAGGAGGTAGGTCATATGTCTTCAAATCAAGAGTTGCTAACTTTAATTAATAATCGAATTGATAAAACTACTAAATTGATTAAAGAAGAACAAGCAGATGCTTTAATTATTTTTAATCAAGCAAATTATCGTTTCTTAACTAATTTTTCTGGTGAAGAAGCTGAGCTTATTTTGACTGCTGAAGGGGATCGTGTTTTGTTGTCTGATTCACGCTTTAAGGATCAAATTCGTCATCAAGCTCCTGGTGAAATGAAGGTCGTAATGCAGACAATGGATGTGGTTAAAGAAATTGCTAAGCAATTAAAACAATTAGATGTAAAAAATGTTTTAGTTGAAGGAGAATTTATTTCTGCAACTCAATTTGAAGCTTTGAAAGAGGCCTGTCCCGATCTTAATTTTGTCTTAAGTGCTGAATTAGTTGAAAAAGTTCGCAATGTAAAAGACGACTTAGAATTGGCTACTTTACAAAAAGCGATTGATATTTCTGCTCAAAGTTTTAAAGAGATCTTGCCTTTAATTAAACCAGGAGTTAGCGAAAGAGCTATCGGAGCTAAATTAGACTATTTGTTTAAAATGAATGGCGGAGATGGTCCTTCTTTTGAAACGATTATTGCTTCTGGATATCGTGGTAGCTGGGCACATGGCGTTGCTAGTGATAAAAAAATTCAACAAGGTGAATTGATTGTAATTGATTTTGGAAGCTTTTATCATGGTTACACTGCGGATATCACTAGAACAGTAGCTTTAGGACAAGTAGAACCAGAATTAGAAAAAATATACTATATTGTATTAGAAGCCCAAAAGCGCGGAATTGCTGCAGCAATTGCTGGAAATACTGGAAAAGATATCGATCAAGCTGCTAGAAACTATATTAAAGAGCAAGGCTATGGTGAATACTTCGGTCATGGGATTGGCCATGGAATTGGACTAGAAGTACACGAACTCTGTACGCCAGCAATGCCATATGGAAAAGAAGTTATGAAGAATAATATGGCAATTACTGTTGAGCCTGGAATTTATTTACCAGATCGCGGCGGTGTTAGAATTGAAGATGATGTGTTGATTAAGGACGATCATCCTTATGTAATGTCACAATTGCCAAAAGATGAGCTTTTAATTCTATAATTTTATCTAATTATGTGGTTAATGTTGCGAAACAATGGATAAGATTGGTAAGATAAGTAAGTGTAGAAATGAGGTAATTTTACTATGACAATGATCTCAGTTAATGAATTTAAAAATGGATTAACTATTGAATATAACAACGATTTATGGCGTATTGTTGAATTCCAACATGTTAAGCCAGGTAAAGGTAGTGCTTTCGTTCGTTCAAAGCTTAAGAGCTTAAGAACTGGTGCAGTACAAGAATACACTTTCCGTTCAACTGCTAAAGTTAATACTGCTGACATTCAAACTAAAGCTATGCAATACTTATACAATGACGGTACAAGTTTTGTATTTATGGATACTACTACTTATGAACAACTTGAAATTCCAGAAGCTCAAGTTGAAAGAGAATCTAAGTTCTTAAAAGAAAACATGGTAGTTAATGTCATTATGCACGACGGTGAAACTTTAGGTGTTGACTTACCAAACACAGTTGATCTTGAAGTTGCTGAAACTGAACCTAACATTAAAGGCGATACTTCTTCTGGTGGTGGTAAGCCTGCAACTATGGAAACAGGTTTAGTAGTTAATGTTCCATTCTTTATTAATCAAGGTGATGTATTAACTATTAATACTGCTGATGGTACTTACGTTTCTCGTGCAAATAAATAATTTTTGAGGTAAAAAATATGGCTGATAATTCAACGATTCTTTTATCAAGCAATGACAAAGGCGATGAAACCCGAGTTGATCTTGGTGTTTTAGAAGTTATTCTAGGAATTGCTGCCAGAAAAGTCGATGGCGTCAGCGAAATGCGTGGGACGCTGAAGACTGGCATTAATACTCTTTTTGGTCGTTCTAACCAAGGTAAAGGCGTTTCCTTAAGTGTTGAAGACGATAAGTTAACTGCTGATGTTTATGCTTATCTTGACTATGGCGTAAATGTGCCAAAAGTATGCGTCGAACTGCAGAAAAACTTGACTTTGCAATTGAAGCAAATGACGGATTTAGATTTAACTCAAATTAATGTTCATGTAGTTGGCCTAGTTTCAGAAACAGAAGAGACTGAATCTGAAGCAAAAGCTAACACAGAAGCACTTTTCCCAGATGATAAAGAGGACGACTAAATGACACAGCATGAGATGAGAAGAATTGCAATGCAAGCAATTTATTTGGCTAACCAAGGAAATTTAACTGATGCGGAAGAAGTTTGTCAAAAAGCACTAAAAGCTTTAGAGCTAAAGAGTTTTCCGGATTATTCTGCAGAAATAGTAAATGGTGTCTTAGCTAATAAAAAAGAGCTTGATGGGCAATTAAGTAAATACTTAAAAAAGGGTTGGCGTCTTAATAGGATTAACGAAATTGATCTGGCCATCCTTGAAGTGGCTCTTTATGAAATGCAAAATAGTAAGGCAATTGAGCCAGTAGCTGCTTTAAATGAAGCGTTAAATTTATGTGATGAATTTAGCTCTAAAGAATCCAAAAAATTTATTAATGGTCTCTTGGCCAATTTCATTAAGAAAGACTAACTAATGAGTCGGCTCGTTGAGCCGACTTTTTTTGATGAGGTGATTAGGTGAAAAAATTACTAGAAGGAAAAACTCCTGCAAATGAAATTACAGAAAATTTGAAAAAAGAAATAAAAAATTTAAAAAATGACGGAATAAATCCAACTTTATGCGTAATAGAAGTTGGAGACGATCCTGCAAGTAAAATTTATTTGCGAGTTAAAAGAAATTTAGCAAAAAAAGTAGGTATCAATGAAGTTGGATTGCATTTTCCAGCTGATACTTCTCAAGCTGAACTTCTAGGAAAGATTAAGGAACTTAATCAAGATCCAAATATTAATGGGATTATGGTTCAATTACCAGTTCCACCTCAAATTAATCCAAGAGCCATTTTTGAAACTATTGCTCCTGAAAAAGATGCTGATGGATTTTCTCCACTTAACTTAGGTCGTCTTTGGGAAGGACAGAGTGATATTATTCCAGCGACAGTTCGTAGTATTTTAACATTGATTGATTATTACGGAATTAATATGGCCGGAAAGAATACAGTGATTATTGGTCGGAGCGTGATTGTCGGTAAGCCTTTGGCTGCAGTTTTACTTGAACGAGATGCAACTGTAACCATTGCTCATTCAAAGACTAAGAATCTGGCAGACTTGACAAGAAACGCTGATGTAATCATTTCTGATGTAGGTAAAGCTCATTTAGTAACTGAAGATATGGTAAAAGACGGTGCAGTTTTGATTGATGTTGGGATGAACCGAGAAAATGGTAAATTAATGGGTGATGTAGATTTCGATACAGTAGCCCCTAAGGCTGAAGCAATTACACCGGTTCCTGGAGGAGTTGGTCCATTGACAGTTGCTAGTTTAATGAAACAAGCAGTAATTTTAACGAGGAAGCAGCATGGCAGATAATCCAGTTTATCTTTCTGTGAGTGATTTAAATTTTTATATTTCACAAAAATTTAAAAATGATCCTTATCTACATAAGGTTTTTTTACAGGGAGAGTTATCTAATTTTAGATTCAGGATGCATTCCCATCAATATTTTTCATTAAAGGACGATAAGTCTAAAATTAACGTAGTTATGTTTCGCTCTTTTTTTGAAAAATTAAAGTTTAAGCCTGAAGAGGGAATGAAAGTTTATGTAAGTGGTTATGTGGATGTTTATGGTCCGCAAGGCTCATACCAGTTTTACGCTCAAACGATGGAACCAGCTGGGTTAGGTGCTCTTTATGAACAACTAAGACAGCTACAAGAAAAACTTGCAAAAGAAGGCTTATTTAATGAAGATCATAAAAAGCGTTTGCCACTGTTTCCAGATCGTATTGCAGTTGTAACTAGTGCCTCTGGGGCAGTTATTCACGATATTATGGTTACAGCTAACCGACGGTTTCCGCATGCTGAAATTGATCTCTATCCAGCTAAAGTTCAAGGAGATGAAGCAGCTGATACTATTGTTGCTTCTCTAAAACAGATTCAAGCGCAGGGCGATAAGTATGATGTAGTTATTATTGGACGCGGTGGAGGATCATTAGAGGATCTGTGGCCTTTTAACGAAGAAAAGGTTGTACGTCAAATTTATGCAATGCAAATGCCAGTTATCAGTTCTGTGGGACATGAAACTGATACTACTTTAGCTGACCTAGTTGCAGATGCTCGTGCAGCAACTCCGACAGCTGCTGCAGAATATGCAACGCCAAATTTAGCTGATGTATTAACTAAAATTGTACAATTACGCGCTCGGCTTTATGCAGCAATGCAGGCTAATATTCGTGCTAAACGTCAGATTTTAGATCGTCTGAGGAACGCTCCAGTTCTACAAGAGCCAACTAGAATTTATGATCAACAAATTCAACAAGTTGATATGCTTACTCATCGACTCAATCAAGCAATGTCTAACCAGCTTCAGCATGATCGTTCAGGTGTACGTTTGCTTCAGGAACGGTTAAAGGCGCTTAATCCTGGTCGAAGACTAGAACAGCTAGAACGTGAACGAACTTTTATAGTTGCTAATTTATTTTCAACAATGACAACTTATCTAAAAGATCAAAGAAATAAATTAAATCGAACCATGCAGCAGTTAGATGACATTAGCCCTTTGAAGACAATTAGTCGGGGCTACGTTTATACAACGGATCAGGAGGGAAATACAGTTACTTCTGTTGATAAGTTAGAAATTGATGAAAAATTAAAGTTACATTTCAAAGATGGTCAAGTACAAGTAAATGTAGAAAATATTCGGAGAGAAAAAGATGGCAACCAAGAAAAATAATTTTGAAGAACAATTAAATGAATTACAAGAAATTGTCAATAAGCTTGAAAGTGGCAACGTTCCTCTTGAAGACGCTTTAAATGAATTTCAAGCTGGAGTTAAGTTGAGTCGTGAACTGGAAAAGAAACTTAATGATGCCGAGCAAACAGTTGCTAAGTTAGTTGATAAAGATGGAAACGAGAAGACGCTCGATCCCCAAAATGCGTCAGCTCCTGAGGAAGAATAAATGAATTTAAAAGATTTTCAAAAAATATATACACCTCAAATTGATAAATTTTTAGAGGATCACTTAGCAAGTGAAGTTGATAATCCAATTTTTAGTAAAATTATGTCATATTCAGTCATGGCTGGTGGTAAGAGATTACGACCGCTTCTTTTCTTAGCAACACTTGAAACATTAAACTATAAAATTAGTGAATCAGAATTAAGAATCGCATGCGGAATTGAATTAATACATACTTATTCACTAATTCATGATGATTTACCAGCAATGGACAATGATGATTATCGCCGCGGAAAGCTTACCTCTCATAAGAAATGGGGAGAGGCTGAAGCTATTTTAGCTGGGGATGCCTTGCTTCCATTAGGAATTCAATGGATTACAGAAGGTAGTAATTCAGCGGCCTTGGCTATTATAATCTCACAAGCTGTTGGTCCAAACGGAATGGTAGGCGGACAATATCTTGATATTGATTCAACTAATAATGATTTAGTTAAAGAAAACGTCAAAGTTATTGATCAAATGGAGTGGTTAAAGACAGGTTGCTTAATTGAAGCTAGTGTTAAAATGGCAGCTGTTTATGCTGGTGCAAGCACTGATCAAGTTGATCGCCTAGATAATTTTAGTAAACAGTTTGGTAGATCTTATCAAATTTATGATGATTTAGTTGACGTAGTTGAAACAGAGCAAGAAGCAGGTAAAGCTACGCACAAAGATGCAGATGAAGGTAAAAACAATACCTTAACTTTACTTGGAATTGAAGCTAGTCGTAAGCAGCTTTTAAAAATGATTGAAACGGGAAAAGAAGCTGTAAAAATCTTTAAGCAGCCTTTGTTAGGCGATTTTTTTAATTTATATCAGAAGGTATTATAGTAAATGGCTAAAAAGCGTGCAGATGTTTTATTATTTGAACAAGGCCTTTTTAATTCTCGCAGCCAAGCGCAACGAGCTATTATGGCGGGCTTAGTTAATGACCATAATCATCAAAAAATTGACAAAAGTGGTGAAAAATTTCCTGAAGGTGAGATTTTTCATATTAAAGATGATGGCAAAAAATATGTTTCTCGTGGTGGATTTAAATTAGAAAAGGCTTTGCAAGTATTTAATATTAACTTGAAAGATAAGATTTGTCTTGATATTGGTGCTTCAACGGGTGGATTTACTGATGTTGCCTTGCAAAATGGTGCTAAGTTAGTTTATGCCCTTGATGTTGGTTATAATCAACTTGCTTGGAAATTACGCGACAACCCGCAAGTTATAGTTATGGAAAAACAAAATTTCCGCTATAGTAAGCCTGCTGATTTTACTGATGGGCTTCCCGATTTTGCAATGACAGATGTGTCATTTATATCGTTAGATTTAATCATGCCGCCAATGTATGAAATTTTAAAAGATCAGTGTGATGCTGTTTGCTTAATTAAACCCCAATTTGAAGCTGGTCCTGAAAATGTGGGCAAACATGGAATTGTTCATGATCACGATGTTCACGCTAATGTCATTAAGCATACAATGCAAATGGCTCAAAAGATTGGATTTAATATTCTTGGAGTAGATTATTCACCAATTAAGGGTGGCAAGGGAAATATTGAGTTTTTGATCCATTTAGGTAAAGATTTAGCAAATCCTGGACAAGATTTGTGGCAAGGAAGTCCAGTTGATGTGGTTCAACGTGCAGTTAGTGGCCTTTAGGTGAGAAAAAATGTTAGTTGAATTAGATATTAAAAACTTTGCAATTATTAAGACGCTTAAAGTTCGTTTTCAAGAAAAAATGACTGTTTTAATTGGAGAAACAGGTGCAGGAAAGTCAATTATTATTGATGCAGTTTCCCTCTTACTGGGAAGTCGAGCACAAAATGAAATGATTCGCTCTGGTGAAAAAAAAGCAGTTATCACGGGCTTATTTGTGCTGAGCGAGCAAAAAGAGTTAATTGAAAAATTATGTGAAAAATATGGTCTTCCATTTGAAGATGATCAATTAATAATTAGTCGAGAGTTAACGCATAAGGGTAGAAATGTAGTTAGAATTAATGGTCAGCTAACAACAATTAATGTACTACGAGAAATCGGTAAAAATCTGGTTGATATTCATGGCCAAAATGATCAACAAATTTTAATGGATCCAGATCGGCAAATTGACTTAATTGATAATTATGCCAAACCTAAATTTAAGGATGAATTAGAAGATTATGCGGCTGATTTTGAAAGATGGCGTCATCTTACTTCACAATTGCGTAAATTAAGAGAAGATGCGCAAGAAATTGCTCAGAAGCAAGATATTTTAGAATTTCAAAATAATGAACTTGAGAGTGCTGATTTAACTGATCCAGATGAGGACGAAAAGTTAGAAGAAGAATTTAATGAATTAAATAATTATCAAAAAATTGCTGATACAGCCAATTATTTTATGCAATTATATGACGATGACGAGCATGGTCTAGCTACTTTACTTGGGGATGCACAAAATGCAGCAGAAGATTTAAGCAATTATGGTAAAAAATTTGAAAATTTTGCTACTAGTTTTAATGATGGAGTTTATTCGTTAAATGACGCTCGTAGTGAATTGTCTTCTCTAATGGATCAGATGGATTTTGATGAAGAGCGCTATCAATATGTTTCTAGCCGCTTAGATACTCTAAATACTCTTAAGAAAAAATATGGACCAACTCTAGAAGATGTTTTTAAATTTGCCCAGAAGGTTAAGAGCGAACTTGGTAAATTTGAAACTGGAGATTTGGACGAAGAAAAAATTCAAAAACAATTAGCTGATGTTGAAAATAAACTCAGCAGGAAGGCAAAAAGACTACATAAGCAAAGAGAACAAACTGCTCGTGAGCTGGAGGAAAAGATAAAAAAAGAATTAGCTGATCTTTATATGGAAAAAGCTCGTTTTTCTATTCGAATTAATGAGACTGATTCTTTTACAAAATTAGGAACAGATCAAGTGATTTTTATGATTGCGCCAAACCCTGGTGAGTCCTTGATGCCTTTAGTCAAGATAGTATCTGGCGGGGAGCAGTCACGCTTAATTTTAGCTTTAAA
Organism: Lactobacillus sp. RTP31084st1_F9_RTP31084_210423; assembly: GCF_040919545.1. Classification (NCBI taxonomy): domain Bacteria; kingdom Bacillati; phylum Bacillota; class Bacilli; order Lactobacillales; family Lactobacillaceae; genus Lactobacillus; species Lactobacillus sp. RTP31084st1_F9_RTP31084_210423. The sequence continues at coordinate 798,711 of NZ_JBCOVH010000001.1, read as the reverse complement.
AGCGATCTTTAGTCGCGTAGAACCAGTTGGAACGATGATTTTTGACGAAATTGATACTGGTGTTTCTGGACGTGTTTCAGCAGCTATTGGTAAAAAAATGCATGCAATTGGTCAAGAAAAACAAGTTATTACGATAACTCACTCACCGCAAGTTGCTGCTGCTGGTGATCAACGATATTCTGTTGTAAAACAAGTTAAAGATGGAGCTACTTATACTCAAGTTGGACCTCTTACTCAAGAAGAAGCAATTACGGCAATTGCTCAAATGATGGCAGGCTCTGATGTAACTGATGCTGCTAAAAGAAATGCTGCTGATTTGATGGAAAGCTTTAAAAAATAAAATAAAGGACTTCTTGTAATGATGATTTAAAATTGCATCACTTTAAGAAGTCCTTTATTTTTATGCTGTTTCAACATTAAAGATATCATTTAAGTCAATAATTCTAATTATATTATTATCATAACTATCTAGTACAAAACGTCCAGCTGATGTTCGTTTAATTAGCTGTCCAATTTCCGTTTTTCCATTTTGGTAGGTGAGTAAGATGTATTCTTTATGAAAGAGCGCATGCTCTAAAATTCTAATAATTTTACCTGGATCTTGTGCAAAAGTAGTAAGCTTATTAATATTATAGTTAAAGAAATAATTATAGATTTTTTTGCTATAATTATTAAGTGATTTCAATAAATTCATATCTCATTCCTCGTATATCCCGAACTTGTGTTTGCACTATGTATTATACGAACAAATGTTTTTAATTGCAAGCAGAATTTATATCTCTTTGCGAAACTCTTGAAATTGTTCGCTTTTTAGTGCAATATATTCTTGTTACTATAATTTTTAGGAGCAAAAATGGCACATCAAGGTTTATTATTAGTTCTATCTGGTCCTTCAGGTGTTGGTAAGGGGACCGTTAAAAGTGCAATGGTTAAGCAAAAAGCTTTTTCATTTGAATATTCTGTTTCAATGACGACTCGTAAGCCTCGTCCAGGTGAAGTTGATGGCAAGGATTACTATTTTGTTTCGGAAGATCGTTTTCAAGAGGCGATTAGAGATAACGAACTTTTGGAATATAATGAATATGTAGGTAATCACTATGGCACTCCTCTTGCACCTGTTCAAAAGATGCTTAAAGAAGGCAAAGATGTTTTACTCGAAATTGATGTTAATGGAGCAAAACAAGTGCGTAAGTTGATGCCCGATGGTGTTTTTATCTTTTTAACACCACCAGATTTGCACGAATTAAAGCATCGAATTGTTAACCGCGGAACCGATTCTGATAAGGTAATTGCAATGAGAATGAAGCAGGCACGTAAAGAGATCTTAATGATGGAAGACTATGATTATGCTGTAGTTAATGATACTGTGGCTAATGCAGTTGATCATATTAAATCTATTGTTGAAGCAGAACACGTGCGTGTACCGCGAGTAATTAATGATTATAGAAATATGGTTAAGGAGGATTAACAGATGAAAATTACATATCCATCTATTGATAAATTGCTGTCACGAGTAAATTCTCGTTATTCTCTTTCAGTTTTAGCTGCTAAAAGAGCTCACGAAATTCAAGCCGGAGCACCGTTAGCTTTAAAGCATTATAAGTCTGACAAAGCAGTTGGCAAGGCGCTTGAAGAAATTGCTGCTGGTAAAGTTACAATTGATCCTGAGCATCGTGAAGATATTGGCTAGAATTTTTTCCTTCATTGTTAAGCAATGAAGGTTTTTTAGTAGGTGATAAGTTAGATGATTGCACAAGTTATTGTAGATGTGGCTGCTAAGCAAACTGATCGCGTGTTTGAATATCATATTCCTCAAGAACTAACTGATGTAGCTGTTGGCTCAAGAGTGGTCGTTCCCTTTGGGAGGCGAAAAGTACAAGGCTTTGTTGTTGGTATCAGTAAAACAACTTCTTATTCAGGAAAATTGAGAGATTTACTTGTTGTAGTTGATGAATTGCCACCTCTTACTCCAGAATTAGTTGCTTTGTCTAAAACTTTAGCCGATAAAATTTTTGCCTACCGAATTACAATCTTGCAATCGATGTTGCCAAGGGTAATGAGGGCAAATTATCGAAAAATTTTAGTTCCAATTACTGAAGAAGCAAAAAAGCTTAAAATTTTTAAAGGTGAGCCACTTGATTTAAATGAAGTTTCAAATCTTAATACTATTGTAGAAATTAGAAAGTTAATTAAAAATAATCAGGCTAAGATTGAATACCTAGTTGAAAACAAAGCCAAGAAAAAACAGGCTGCAATCTATCTTTTAACGAAAACTAAAGTTGAATACCAAGAGATTTTAAAAGGATTAAGAAAAACCGCTAAAAAGCAGCAAGCTTTATTGGATAATATCGTAAAAAAATATCATGAATATCCAAAATTAGGTTCAAAAATAGTGTCTGAACTGGATGTGTCAAGTTCTGTTCTAAGAACCGCTGTAAAAAAAGGCTGGCTTGTAAAAAAAGAGCAAGAAATATATCGTGATCCGTTAAAAGACTTTGAGTCTAGGAAACAGAAAAATCACATTAAGTTAAATTCAGAACAAACGCATGCTTTAAATTCAATTGGAAAAAGTATTCAAAAAAAAGAAGCTAAAACTTTTCTTCTTGAAGGAATTACTGGTAGTGGTAAGACAGAAGTATACCTTCATGCAATTAGTATCGCACTTGAGCAGAAAAGAAATGCTTTAATGTTAGTTCCAGAAATTTCTTTGACACCGCAAATGGTTAAGCAAGTAAAAGAACGTTTTGGAGATAATGTTGCAGTTTTGCATAGTGGCTTATCTGAAGGAGAAAAATATGATGAGTGGCGCAGAATTCGTCGTGGAGAAGCTCAAGTTGTAGTCGGAGCAAGAAGTGCGATTTTTGCTCCTTTAAAAAATATTGGCTTAATAGTAATTGATGAAGAACATGAATCTTCCTATAAACAAAATGATACTCCTCGTTATCATGCTAGAGATGTTGCTTTATTGAGAAGTAAATTCCATAAATGCCCAGTTGTTTTAGGGAGTGCTACGCCTTCCTTAGCAAGTCGTGCAAGAGCTCAAAAAGGAAGATATGAATTATTGCTTTTAACTAAACGTGCTAATCAAAAATCTTTGCCTAAAGTTGATTTAATTGATTTAAAAACAGTCGAATTTGCTGGAGCTCAGTTTGATTTATCGATTCCTTTAGTGGATGCAATCAAAGAAAAAATAGCTAAAAAAGAACAGGTAATTTTACTTCTTAATCGTCGAGGCTTCGCTAGTTTTATGCTTTGTCGCAATTGTGGCTTTGTCCTAAAATGCCCAAACTGTGACATTTCATTAACCCTCCATAAAGATACCCAACAGATGCAGTGTCATTATTGCGGACATAAAGAACCGATTCCAAGAAAATGTCCAAAGTGTCAAAGTGAAAAAATAAGATTTTTAGGTACTGGAACACAAAAAGTACAAGAAGAACTTGAAAAATTACTACCCGAAGCAAAAATTTTAAGAATGGATGTTGATACGACTAGACGTAAGGGAAGTTATAAAAAAATCTTAGATAGTTTTGGCGATCATAAAGCTGATATTTTATTAGGGACACAGATGATCGCAAAGGGATTGGATTTTCCCAATGTAACTTTAGTTGGTGTAATTAATGCTGATACTGCCCTCTCACTACCAGATTTTAATTCTGCAGAAAAAACTTTTGATCTGCTAACGCAAGTATCAGGAAGAGCTGGAAGAGCAGAAAAAACTGGCAGGGTAATGATTCAAACTTATAATCCTGATAATTATGCGATAAAATTAGCACAAAGTCAGGATTATGAGAGTTTTTACCAAAAAGAAATGCAGGTTAGATTTCAAGGCAACTATCCGCCTTTCTTCTATACCACACTAATTATGATTACATCAAAGAATGAGCAATCGGCTGCTAAAGAAGCATTTGTGATTAAAAGAAAGTTGATGCGGCATCTACATGCTCCAACAATTATTTTGGGACCGACTCCAAGTAGCGTAGCAAAAATTAAAAATCAATATTATTACCAAATCTTGGTAAAATATAAATATGAGCCTAAATTGCATGATTTGCTTCATCAAATTCAGGATGATGCACAATTAGCGCAAAAACGTGGTTTAAATATATATATTGATAATGAGCCAGAAAGAATAATGTAGTTAAGAAGGAAGTTGAATCTATGTCATCAGTTATTTTTTTAGGAACGCCAAATTTTGGTAGTGTTGTTTTGCAAGGTTTAATTGATCAAGGATATGATGTTAAGGCTGTAGTTACTCAGCCTGATAAACGAGTAGGACGTAAGCAAGTAGTTCATCAATCTGCTGTTAAGCAAACTGCGCTAAAACATAATCTTCCTGTTTATCAGCCAGCTAAGTTATCTGGATCAGATGAGCTTGCAGAATTAATGAAGATTGAACCAGACTTTATTGTAACTGCAGCTTATGGACAATTTTTACCAACTAAATTTTTGAAGTCTGCTAAGATTGCACCGGTTAATGTCCATGGTTCACTCTTGCCAAAATATCGTGGTGGTGCACCGATTCAGTACTCCGTTTTAAATGGAGATAAGGAAACCGGAATTACCATAATGGAAATGGTTAAGAAAATGGATGCAGGAGATATTTTCTCTCAAAAAGCTTTACCAATTGAAGCTGACGATACCAGTGGTACTTTATTTGATAAGTTAAGTATTTTAGGTAGAGATTTACTGCTAGAAACCCTGCCAAAATTTATTGATGGAACAATTACACGGACTCCTCAAAATGAAGCTAAGGTAGTTTTTTCACCAAATATTTCTAAAGAACAAGAGCAAATTAAATTATCAATGACGGCTGAGCAAGCTAATAATTTGATTCGCGCCCTTAATCCTGATCCAGGCGCATACTTAATGCTTGATGGCAAGAGATTTAAGATTTGGAAGGCAAAACCTTTAGCTGAGAAAACAAGTTTTCCTGCTGGAACTTTAGTTACTAATAAAAAGAGATTTGTAATTAGCATGGCTAATGGAAGTGAATTAGAACTACTTGAAGTTCAACCAACTGGCAAGAAAAAAATGAATATTAAGGACTACTTAAACGGTCAAGGCAGTCATTTTACAAGTGGAGAAAAGATAATTGATGAGTAATGCGAGAACAGTTGCTTTAGAAACTTTGATTAAGGTTTTTAATCAAAAGAGCTATTCTAATATTGCTTTAAATAATGAACTAGTAAAATATGAGTTAAAGCCAGCTGATAAGGCTTTAGCAACAAGAATTGTTTATGGAACTATTCAATATAAAATATTTTTAGAATATCAATTAAAACCGCTGATTAAGACCAAATTACGCGATAAATTTTTAATGCCATTACTTTTAATGTCTGCATACCAATATTTTTTCCTAGAAAAAGTACCAGCAAATGCAATCTTTGATGAAGCAAATAAATTAGCTAAAAAATTTAGTAAGAAAAATAGTGGTAGCTATAAACTAGTTAATGGAATTTTACGTGCTTTAGAGCGCCAAGGAAAAGTTTTACCATCGTCTGATAATTTAGTTGATTATTTGAGTATCAAAGAAAGCTTTCCTAAGTGGTTGGTAGAATATTTATTGGATCATTTTGGTGAAGATCAGACTAAAGAAATTTTGGTGCGAAGTAATCAACCAGCAGCTAACTCAATCAGAATGGCTGCAGGGAAAGGGAAGTTCGAAGAAATTAAAACCGCATTGAGAAAAGACGGTTTTGATTTTAAAGAATCTTGTTTAACAGGGCATAATTTGAACCTAAGTAAAGGCGGAGTAGCACAAACCAGCTTGTTTAAGGACGGAAAAATTACTATTCAAGATGCGGCAGCTTCACTTGCTGTAGATGCTTTTAATTTTACTGGGAATGAACAGGTTTTAGATGCATGTAGTGCTCCTGGAGGAAAGACTGTTCAAATTGCAGAAAAATTAACAAATGGTAGCGTAATTGCTTTAGATATTCATGAAAATAAACTAAGGCTTGTCAAAAATGCTGCCAAAAGACTTCATGTTAGTGATAAAGTAAAAACAAAGGCTTTGGATGCCAGAAAAGCTCAAGAATATTTTACTGCAGGACAATTTGATAAAATCTTAGTAGATGCTCCTTGTTCTGGTCTCGGTTTAATAAGACGTAAGCCAGAGATTAGATATGAAAAGTCACTAGATGATATTAAAAATTTAGCTAGAATTCAGCTGTCTATCTTAGAAAATATTAGTGGACTTTTAGCTCCAAGTGGAGAGTTGGTTTATTCAACTTGCACGATTAGCCTTGAAGAAGATGAGGGAGTAGTTAATCAATTTTTGAAACTGCACCCTGAATTTGATTTAGTTCCAGTTCAGGTAGGAAAGCTTCCAAAACAGAACATGGTAAGAATTTTTCCTAGTGTAGATGGCAGTGATGGATTTTTTATTGCAAAATTAAAAAAACGAGGGTAAATAATTTTGATTAAAACAGCGTTTGCTTCAAGCATTGGTAGAGTCCGAGAGACTAATCAGGACTTCGTAAAAGTATTTAAAAATCAAAATAATATCATTATGGGGATCGTTTGTGACGGAATGGGTGGCCATCAGGGCGGCGATGTTGCTTCAACAATGGCCGTTAGCCATTTAGGTCACAATTTTGAAAAGACAGATTTTACTGATCCTGATTTAGCTCAAAAATGGCTAACTGTACAATTGCGATTAGAAAATGAAACTATTTTAAATACAGCAGACCGTTTTGCTGATTTAAATGGGATGGGTACTACAGTTGTTTTGGCAATTGCTTTTACCGAAAAAATCTTAATTGCTCATTTAGGGGATTCACGCTGCTATTTGTATGGCGGAAATGAGTTTAAGCAAATCACTGAGGATCATTCCTTAGTACATGAATTAGTTAAGATGGGACAAATAACTGAGCAACAAGCTAGAAATCATCCTCAAAAAAATATCATTACTGAAACATTAGGTGTTTCAAGTACTGTGAATCCAGAATTTGATGTACTTGAAGTACATGCAGGTGATATTTTTCTTCTTTGTACAGATGGACTAACAAATTCTTTAACGGATCCTCAAATTCAACAAATTCTTGCCACTAAGAACTTAAGTTTAAAAGAACGTTGCAATAAATTGATTAATGAAGCAAATCGTTTAGGTGGCGGAGATAATATTACTGTTTGTTTACTTGCCTATGTAGAAAAGGATGGTGACAAATAGCGATGGAAAAGGGCCATTTACTTGGTGGTCGCTATAAAATCATTTCTGTTCTAGGCGAAGGTGGAATGGCTAATGTTTATTTAGCTGAGGATATCATTTTGCAAAGAAAAGTCGCTGTTAAAGTATTACGGCTTAATTTGCAAAAAGATCCTCAAACTATTCAACGCTTTCAAAGAGAAGCACTTTCAACTAGTGAATTAAGTCATCCTCATATTGTTTCTATTCTTGATGTAGGAACGGAAGGAGATTGCCATTATTTGGTAATGGATTATGTTGATGGCTCCGATTTAGAGGAATACATTCAACGCAATAATCCAATTCCTTTGCCTAAAGTGATTGATATTATGGATCAGATTTTGAGTGCTGTAGCTTTAGCACATAAACACAATGTGATCCATCGCGATCTAAAACCACAAAATATTTTAATGGATAAAAAGGGTAATATTAAGATTGTTGATTTTGGTATTGCGATTGCACTAAATCAAAGTACCATGACGCAAACTAATACTGCTATGGGATCAGTACATTATATGTCTCCTGAACAAGCACGTGGCAGTATGGCTACAAAGCAATCAGATATTTATTCTTTGGGGATCATTTTATATAAATTATTGACTGGAACGGTTCCTTTTACGGGAGAAAATGCGGTTGCAGTTGCCTTGAAACATTTTCAAGAAAAAACGCCGTCTTTAAGAGCTAAAAATCCGTCAATTCCCCAAGCACTAGAAAATGTTGTCTTTAAAGCTACCGCTAAAGATCCGAGAGATCGATATAAGTCTGTTTTAGATATGAAAAAAGATTTAGATACTTGTTTGGATCCAAAGCGTAAGGATGAACCTGTCTATAAGCCCCAACATGATCCCGCAGCAGATGAAACTATCGTTATTCCTCCGCTAGAAGGAAGCGTTCATAATAAAGATCATGAAACACAGGAAAAGTCAGAGCCAAAAGAAGAAAAAAAGAATTTCCTAGATAACCTAAAAGGCCATAAGTGGTGGTGGATAGGTGCTTTAATTGCATTTTGCGTGATTATGGTAATTCTCTTTTTTGCTCTTGGTAGAAAAGATATGGTAGATATTCCTAATCTTAATAAAATGACGCAGACAGAAGCTAAAAATTCTTTGAATTCTTCTGGTTTAGAACTTGGAAAAATTAGTTATGAGTACTCTGATACTGTACCTAAAGGAAAGGTAATCAGAACTAAGCCTCCAATTGGTTCGCAAATAAAAGATGGACAAAAGGTAAATCTGATTATTTCTAAGGGGCCTCATCTTGTCGAAATGCCTAATGTGATTGGTGAATCATATACTGTTGCTAAGAAACAGTTAGTTAAATTAGGCTTTTCGGTTGCTAAAACTGAAGAATATTCTAGCAACCCTAAGAATCAGGTTAATGCTCAAGATGTTGAGCCTGGCCAGCAAATTAATCCTGATAAGGCAACTGTAACTTTATTAGTTTCTAAAGGACCTTCTTCGGCGAGTAGTACCCGATCTAGAAGACATACAATAAAATTAAGGGATATTGTAGGCTATTCTTTAAAGGGCGCTCAAGATTATGCTCGTGAGAATCATTTAACACTTAAAGTTGAAGAAGAAGATTCAGATGATAAGAATGATGGAACTGTCTTGCGTCAATCGCCAGAATCGGGTACTGACGTAAGTTCAGGTTCTACCTTAACTGTTATAGTAGCTAAGTCTAAAAAGACAGATGCAAATAGTAGTTCAAACAGCTCTACTACGACTACCACGGTTACTAAGTCATATACAATAAATTATCCAGCAGATTCTAGTCAAAGTAATTCACAAAAGACACCTGATCATATTCAGGTTTATGTTTCGGATGATGATCATTCGATTAATAATATTTATCGTGATATGAATATTACTTCTGAGCAAAGTTTTACTGTTCCTTTTAAATTAACTAAGAAAAATGGCCATATAAAGATATTAAGAAATGGCAATACTATTTTAGATGAGGACGTTAATAAATAATGAATAAAGCACAAGGGACTATCGTTAGCGCTATTTCCGGTTATTACGACGTTGAAATTGAGAACAAGGTAGTTAGAACTAGAGCACGTGGAGTTTTTAGAGATCGTAAGCAAAAGCCATTAGTAGGTGATAGAGTAGTTGTTCAATTAGACGATCAAGGGATGAATTACTTGATAGAAATATTACCTCGAACTAATGAAATTGGACGTCCTGCAGTAGCCAATGTATCAAGAGTATTATTAGTCATTTCAGCGGTTGAACCGGATTTTTCACTTGAATTGCTAGATAGATATCTGACCTTTTTTGCTTGGAAAAATGTGGGAGTAGTTATTTATTTATCAAAATCTGATATTACGCCTAATGAAAAATTAAAAGCAATTAAATGTAAGTTAGATTATTATCAAAAAATTGGCTATTCTGTTTTTGAAGATGCAGAAGAATTAGAACGACAATTGCCTACTATGATTCAGAAAGATCAAATCTGGACTTTAGCAGGTCAATCTGGAGCGGGAAAGTCAACTTTGCTAAATAAGCTGGAAAGAGAAGCAAACCAAGCGACAGGTGCAATTTCAACAGCTTTAAATCGTGGTAAGCATACAACAAGACAAGTTAAGCTTTTTAAATATGCATCTGGTTTTATTGCAGACACTCCAGGTTTTTCAGCAATTGACTTATTTAAAATTAAAGTTGATGAGCTTGGAAATTATTTTTATGATTTAAAAGATGCAAGCGTTAAGTGCAAGTTTAGACGATGCCAGCATATAAAAGAGCCTGGTTGTGAGGTTAAGAAACTAATTGAAGAGGGAAGAATAGCTAAAAGCCGCTATGATTCTTATTTAAAGATTAGACAGGAAATTTCTGAAAACAGAATGCCTGAGTATTTAAAGAAATAGGTGAAGAAATGATAGCACCATCAATCTTGAATGCAGATAACATGCATTTAAGCCGTGATATTAAAGCAGCCATTGAGAGTGGCATTGAAAGGTTTCATATTGATATAATGGATGGCCATTTTGTTCCTAATTTATCCTATGGACCAGAATTGGTAAAAGATTTTAAACGCTCATTTCCTTTTACTAAGGCGGAAATTCATTTAATGAGTAATAATTTGGATACTACTTTGCCACTTTTTGTTGAAGCTGGGTGTGATATTTTAGAATTTCACTATGAAGCCACAAATAAGCCAGATTACTGGTTAAATTATTTGAAAGACCATAATGTTCGTTGCGGAATGGCAATTAATCCTTCGACGCCAGTTAATAAATTAAAGCCTTTTTTAAATAAATTAGATCAAGTGCTATTAATGACTGTCAAACCAGGTTTTGGTGGTCAAAAATTCGAAGAAGTATCGGTTGATCGTTTGACTGAACTTCAAGATATGATTAAAAATGAAAATCTAGATTTGCCGATTGAGGTAGATGGCGGAATAGATCGTGAAACTTTAAAATTAACTCGCGATGCTGGAGCTAAGATTTTTGTTGCTGGATCGTATATTTTTAGAAATGGCAGTATTGAAGACCAAGTAATGAAGTTGAAAAAAGAAGATAAATGAAAGCAATTGCATTATTAGGCGGTCCAAAAGAAGAATGGCCACAAAATTTAGCAGATAAAATTAAATTAGCACAAAAAAAGGGCGCCCTAATTATGGCTAGTGACCGGGGCAGCCTTTTTTTATTAGAACTAGGAATAGTTCCTGATGTTGCATTAGGAGATTATGACTCATTAACTAATCATGAAAGACAATTAGTTGAACGTAAAGTTAAAGATATGCGTTACTCAAATCCTATTAAAGATTTTACAGATTCAGAAATGTTGTATTATGCAGCATTTATTGACTATAAGGTTGATGATTTGACTGTATATGGTGCAACAGGGGGAAGATTAGATCATTTTTTTGTTAATATGTACGCTGTATTAAAAACACCTTTTGCCAGTTTTAAAGAGCAAATTAAGTTCGTTGATAAACAGAATATTGTGCGCTTTTTTGGCAAAGGAAGACACTTAATTTCTTATAATTCTGACTACAAATATTTAGGGATTGGTGCTTTAACCGAGGTGAAAGATTTTAGTATTAAAAATGCTAAATATGATTTAGCCCCAGTTGATTTGAAAGTGCCAACTATGTATTCTTCAAATGAATATTTGCGTCAGCAAGCAGTAAAAATTTCTTGTAAATTTGGTGTTTTAATTGTAATTAATAGCCGAGATAAAAAATAAAAGGGATCAAGTTTTATACTTGATCCCTTTTATTTTTTTTACTTCTTAATTAGGCACGTTTAACCTTACCGGATTTCAAAGCGCGAGCAGATACCCAAACACGCTTTGGCTTACCGTCAACAAGGATGCGAACTTTTTGAAGGTTTGGCTTCCATGAACGCCGCACGGAGTTCAAAGCCTTTGAACGCTTGTTACCAAAGACCGTCTTGCGGCCAGTAATAATGTCTTTTGCCATTTGTGCTAAACCCTCCTTTATTTGTGTTGTAGTACTTATCTAATTTATCACAGCTTTTAGTTTTGTGCAATATTGTCTTTTCATTTTCTTAAAACTAACATTGTTGATATAAAAGCTTGCTGTGTTAAAATAAATTGAGAAAAAATTGTTCTTCGTTAATGGAGGAATACGATGGCTGTTAAAATTAAAACAAAGTATGGCTTAATTGATATTTCAAATAGTGTGATCGCTACTGTCGTTGGTGGCGCAGCAACTTCTAACTATGGTGTAGTTGGAATGGCTTCAAAGAACGCTTTGCGGGATGGAGCTTACACTATTTTAAATCGCGAGAATTATCGACGCGGTGTAGTAATTAAAACTAATGATAATCAAATAGTCGTTGATGTATATATTATTGTGGGTTATGGTCTAAAAATTTCAGAAGTAAGTCACAATGTACAAGATAGTGTAAAATACAATCTTGAAAATCTTTTAGGCATTAAAACAAAATCTGTTAACGTCATTGTTCAAGGCGTAAAGATTTTAGACGATTAATGCAATCTGGAGGAGCTAATTGTGGTTTTAACTGAAATTAATAGTGATCAATTCAGAGATATGGTTCGTGCAGCAACTCATCGCATGGGCAAAAATGCTGAATTTGTAAATAAATTAAATGTTTTCCCAGTACCTGATGGTGATACTGGAACTAATATGAACTTAACCATCGAAAGCGGAGCTAAGGCAGTTAATGAAAACCTCAGTGAATCTGTTGGCGATTTAACAGAGAGTCTATCAAAAGGTATGCTAATGGGAGCTCGTGGTAACAGTGGTGTTATTACTTCCCAACTCTTTAGAGGCTTTTATAAAGCTACAGAAGGTAAAAAGGCCTTAACTGCACAAGACTTAGCAGATGCTTTTGCAAATGGTGTTTCAACTGCTTATAAGGCAGTTATGAAGCCGGTTGAGGGAACCATCTTAACTGTTGCTCGCGTTGCGGCTGAAGAAGGTAAGAACAAGGCTAATGAAACTGATGATGTCAGTGAAGTAATGAGAGCAGTAGTTGACGGTGCTAAGAAAGCTTTAAAGACTACACCAGATTTATTGCCAGTTTTAAAGCAAGTTGGAGTAGTTGACTCAGGTGGTCAAGGACTCGTATTTATTTATCAAGGTTTTTTAGAAGGAATACTTGGCGAAAAAGATAATGATGATTATCAACTTGATGAAGGTGAAATGGATGAGTTAATTAATGCAGCTCACCATCAAGCTGAATCTGCGCAAGTTCAATTATCAACGAGTGATATTAAGAATGGCTACTGTACTGAAATAATGGTTGACTTGACTGCAGATGTTCCAAACAAAGAGAAGTTTGACCTTGACCAATTCAGGGAGCATCTTTCTAACTTAGGTGATTCATTATTAGCAGTTTCTGATGGTGAAGTTGCTAAAGTTCACGTTCATACGGAACATCCTGGAGATGTCTTTACTTATGGTAAAAAATTTGGTCAATTAGGCAAAATTAAGATTGATAATATGCGAATTCAACACGAAACTATCTTAGAAAATAACGAAGAACAAGAAGAAAGTGTTGATTTTGCAGTTATTGCAGTTGCTTCAGGTCACGGAATTCGTGAACTCTTTAAGAGTGAAGGCGTAAATAGAATCATTTCTGGTGGACAAACTATGAATCCATCTACTAAGGATATTATGGACGCAATCACTAAATCAGGTGCTAAGAAAGCCATTATTTTACCAAATAACGGTAATATCATTATGGCAGCTAAACAAGCTGCTGAAGTTAGTGATATTCCAGTTGGAATTGTGCCAACTAAGACAATTTCTCAAGGTTTAACCGCTATGCTTTCATTTGATCCTGATGCTTCAGTAGAAGAAAACGTTGAAGCAATGTCTGAAGATTTAGATACTGTTAAATCTGGTGAAGTTACAAAAGCAATTCGTGATACTAAGATCGATGATATCCAAGTTAAAAAGGATGATTATCTTGGAATTGTTGACGGTACAATTGAGGTTGATAATCCAGATTTAGTTGATACCACTGTATCTATGATTGAAAAGATGTTAGATGAAGATAGTGAAATTATCACTATTATGTACGGTAGCGATGCTACTAGAGAAGAAGCTGATGCAGTAGTTAAAAAACTTGAAGCAAGCCACGATGATTTAGAATTTGAAATTCATGATGGTGGTCAGCCGGTTTACTACTTCTTGGTATCCGTGGAATAAAATATGAATAATAAGCAGAGTAAGTTATTTGAACCAGTAACTGAGCTAAAAGGCGTAGGAGCTAAAACTGCCACGGCTTTAGCTGGTCTTGGCATCAATACAATTTATGATTTACTATTTTATTTTCCTTTTAGATATGATGACTTAGAGACAATCCCTCTTGATCAAATCGAAGATGGACAAAAAGTCTTATTAAAGGGAATAGTGGTAACAGATCCGTTTGTTAGCCGATTTGGTTATCGAAAAACAAGACTCAGCTTTAAAATGAAAATTGATCATGACATAATCATGGTCAATTTTTTTAATCAGCCTTGGTTAAAAGATAAGGTTGAATCAGGTAAGGAAGTTGCCGTTTACGGTAAGTATCAGGTGGCTAGACAATCACTAAGTGGCTTTAAGTTAGTAGCAGAAAAGAAAGACTCAGGTTTTGCGCCAATTTATTCTGTTAACCGTCATTTGAAGCAAAATAAGTTACAAAAACTAATTGATCTGGCTCTAGAGGAAGTCTTGCCTGAAGTTGGGGAAACAATTCCGGCAGTCTTACGAGAAAAGTATCGCCTACTTTCTGATCAAACCTTAGTAGAAAAAATGCATCATCCTAAAAATGGTAATGAAGCCAAAATAGCGCGTAGAAGTGCTATTTTTAGGGAATTTTTTCTCTTTCAAGTGCAACTAGCTCAGCTTCTTTCTCAAAGGGATGAAGATGTGCCTGGTATAGAAAAAAGATATGATTTAGCTGCCGTGAAAGAATTAATTCAAGCGATTCCTTTTGAACTATCAGATGATCAAAAAAAAGTGGTTAATGAAATTTTTGCCGATCTTCATTCTCCAAGACAAATGAGAAGACTACTTCAAGGAGATGTTGGTAGCGGCAAAACAGTTGTAGCAGTTTTTGCTATTTATGCCGCGATTACTGCCGGTTTTCAGGCAGCCTTGATGGTTCCTACGGAAATTTTGGCTCAGCAGCATTTTACTAAAGTAGACGAATTATTAAGACCTTTGGGAGTTAGAGTCGCCTTATTAACTGGTGATACCAAGGAATTAGAAAAGAGAGAAATTTATCGTGAATTAGCTGACGGAACAATCAATGTAGTGATTGGAACACATGCTTTAATTCAAAAGGATGTTCATTTTAAGAATCTCGGTCTTGTAATTATTGATGAACAGCACCGCTTTGGTGTCAATCAAAGAAATACATTAATTAAAAAAGGAGTTGCTCCAGATGTTTTAGCAATGACAGCAACGCCGATTCCGCGTACTTTAGCTTTAACAGTATATGGCGATATGGCTGTTTCAGAGATTCGTCATTTACCTAAAGGACGTAAGCCAGTGGTTTCTTCATGGGCAACATCAAGCAAGTTAAAAGAAGTTCTTGAATTAATGCGTTCACAGCTTGATAAAGGTTTTCAAATTTATGTTGTAACTCCCTTGATTAGCGAATCAGAAAAAAGTGATTTAAAAAACGCTGAAGATCTGCAGGCTAAACTTGCTCACTACTTTAAAGATGAAAATGTAGTTTTGCTTCATGGTCAAATGAAAGGCAACCAAAAGAATGAAATCATGGACAGCTTTGCTGCTGGCAAGATTGATATCCTTGTTACAACTAGTGTGATTGAAGTTGGAGTCGATGTTCCAAACGCAAATATGATGGTAATTTTTAACGCTGATCGCTTTGGTTTAAGTCAACTGCATCAGTTGCGCGGACGAATTGGGCGTGGACAGACGCAAAGTTTCTGCGTTTTTGTGAGTGATCCTAAAACTGAAATCGGTAAAAAGCGGATGAAGATAATTACCTCTACCAGTAATGGTTTTAAGTTAGCAGAAGAAGATCTGAAGCTGCGAGGTGAAGGAGACGTTTTTGGTAAAGCACAGTCTGGCTTACCACAGTTTCAGGTTGGAGATGTGGTAAATGACTATAATACTTTGGTTACGGCTCAAAAAGAAGCTCGTACCCTAATTAAAGCTGATCCTAATTTGACTAGCTCAGAAAATAAATTCTTACTAGAAGTGCTAAAATATAAGAAAGATTTAAATAATAATTAAACGGAGTAAGTATGAAAAAAATTGCAATTGATGCGATGGGCGGAGAGAATGCCCCTCAGGCCATTATTGATGCTGTTTTAAAGGTAAAACCTAAACTAAAAGATACAAAATTTATTTTATTTGGGGACGTAGAGAAAATTAATCAATTGATCCCTGATGAGCAAAAAGAAAGAATTGAAGTTATTGCTACGAGTGAGGTTATTGTCGATAGCGACGAGCCTGTAAGAGCGATTAGACGTAAAAAAGACTCCTCGATGGTAGTTGCTGCTAACTATGTTAAAGCAGGAAAAGCAGACGCATTATTTTCATTAGGAAATACTGGAGCACTGCTTGCTTGCGGAATTTTTATTATTGGCAGAATTAAGGGCGTTGAACGTCCAGCCCTAATGCCAACGCTGCCTAGTGCTAAGAGTGAACAAGGCTTTAATATTATTGACGTTGGTGCTAACGCGCAGAGTAAGCCTGAATACTTAGTTCAGTGGGCTCAAATGGCTAACTTCTATGCTCAAAAAATTAGAAATATTCAAAATCCTACTGTTGCTTTATTAAACAATGGTGCAGAAGATGATAAGGGAGATCCACTTCATCAAGAAGCTTATAAACTTTTAAAAGAAACTAAGCTTAACTTTATTGGTAATGTTGAAGGAAATGATTTGATGGAAGGTAAGGCTGATGTAATTGTGACTGACGGCTTTACTGGAAATGCTACTCTTAAAGCTATTGAGGGAACTGCTAGTGTGATTCTACGTTTACTTAAAGATTCGCTCTTAAATAATGGTTTACGCCCTAAAGTTGGCGCCTTGCTGGCTAAACCAGGATTAACTGCTTTAAAGAAAAGATTTGATACAGCAAGATACGGCGGTGCAGTTTTATTGGGCGTTAATGCGCCTGTTGTTAAAACACACGGAAGATCTAATATTCGACCAATTTACTACACTTTGTTGCAAATTGATAGGATGCTTAGTCAGGATTTAGTTGGTGAATATAAAAAATACTTTAGTGAATCTCGCTAGACTTTAATAAAAAAATGCCTTAGAATTAAACTAAACTTTTTTGGAGGTTAAAGAAATGACCGAAGAGGAAATTTTTAACAAAATTGCTGATATGATTTCAGAACGTTTT
The DNA here is from genome assembly GCF_040919545.1 of Lactobacillus sp. RTP31084st1_F9_RTP31084_210423. Lineage (NCBI taxonomy): Bacteria > Bacillati > Bacillota > Bacilli > Lactobacillales > Lactobacillaceae > Lactobacillus > Lactobacillus sp. RTP31084st1_F9_RTP31084_210423. The sequence continues at coordinate 781,709 of NZ_JBCOVH010000001.1, read as the reverse complement.
AGTATTGATCGTGATAAGATCACTAAAGATTTAAATTTTCAGAATGATTTAGATGCAGATTCAATTGATTTCGTTGAGTTAGTAATGGATCTTGAAGATACATTTGGAGCAGAAATTCCAGATGATGACGCAGAAAAATTACAAACTGTTGGTGAAGCAGTAGAGTATATTAAGAATCACCAAAATTAAAATTTTAATCATTGAAATTTCAGAAGATACTGTCATTTTTCATTTACTTTTATAAAAGTTATTGAAATAGCAGTATCTTTTGTTTATAATAATGACATTAAATTGAAAATCTAATTGACTTTTAATAATGTCGTAAGGTTTGAGAGGAGAATGGCCTTTGGAAAAGCAAAGTGATCTTTTATTAGATATCGAACACTTGCATACCGCATATCGTTTGCACGGTAAGTTTTATGATGCCGCTGATGACATTAACTTGACCTTGAAACGAAATGAAATTTTGGCAGTTGTTGGTGAATCTGGTTGTGGTAAAAGTACAATTGCTTCAAGCATTATTGGTTTGTACGACCACAAAAATACGAGAGTAACCGGAGATATCTTGTACAATGAATTAAACTTAGTTAACTTAAATGAATCATTGTTTAACAAAATTCGTGGAAACAATATTGGAATGATTTTCCAGGATCCATTGGCATCTCTTAATCCATTAATGAAGGTTGGAGATCAAGTTGCTGAGACACTTTACTACCATACTGATATGGGCGAGAAAGCTCGTCATGCACGTGTAATTGAGCTCTTTAACCAAGTTGGTATGCCACGTCCTGAAGAAATGTATGAGATGTACCCACATGAATTATCTGGTGGATTGCGTCAACGTGTCGTAATTGCGATCGCAATTGCATGTAAACCAGAAATCATTATTGCTGATGAACCGACTACAGCATTGGATGTTACTATTCAGGCACAAATTTTGGATTTACTTAAGGAAATTCAAAAAGAATCACATTCAGGAATTATTTTGATTACTCACGACTTAGGTGTTGTTGCTGAAACCGCTGATCAAGTGGCAGTTATGTATGCTGGACAAATTGTTGAAAAAGCTGATGTTAAAACAATTTTTGAGAATCCACTTCATCCATATACACGTTCACTTCTTCATTCAATGCCGCAAACGGATGATGAAAGCCAAGATCTTCACGTAATTCATGGAACAGTTCCTTCGCTAGTTAATATGCCTAGAACTGGTGACAGATTTGCTGCAAGAATTCCTTGGATTCCAGCTAGTGCTCATGAAGAGAACCCTAAGATTCATGAAGTGGAACCAGGGCATTTTGTAAGATGTACTTGCTGGCAAAGCTTCCATTTCCAAGATGAAGAAAAGAAAGGATAGGAAATTATGGCCGATGAAATAATCGAAATAAAAAATTTAAAAGTTCACTATCCAATTCGTTCTGGCTTCTGGAATAGAGTTACTGGATATGTTAAAGCCGTAGATGGAATTAATCTTTCTATCAAAGAAGGGGAAACTTACGGCTTAATTGGTGAATCAGGTTCAGGTAAATCAACAACTGGTAAAGCAATTGTCGGAGTTGAAAAAGTAACCAGCGGACAAATTTTATACAAGGGCGTTGATGTAACTAAAGCCTCAAACCGTAAGAGACTCAACTATAACAAAGATGTTCAAATGATTTTCCAGGATTCTATGTCTAGTTTGAACCCTAGAAAACGTATTGAAGACATTATTGCTGAGCCAATTAGAAACTTCGAAAATTTAACTACTGATGAAGAAAGAAAGAGAGTTCAAGAACTCTTAGATATCGTTGGGATGCCTAGTGATGCAATTTACAAGTATCCACACGAGTTCTCTGGTGGGCAACGTCAAAGAATTGGTGTAGCACGTGCTGTTGCTACTCACCCAAAGCTTATTGTGGCCGATGAACCGACATCAGCCTTGGACTTATCAGTGCAAGCTCAGGTTTTGAACTTCATGAAGCATATTCAACAAGAATACAATATTGCTTATCTCTTCATTTCACACGATCTGGGTGTTGTAAAGCACATGTCAGAAGACATTGCGATTATGCACCGTGGACGTTTTGTTGAAATTGGTAAACGTGATCAAATTTATAAGAATCCAATGCATATTTATACTAAACGTTTACTTTCAGCAATTCCTGTTGTTGACGTTGAACATAGAGAACAACATAAGGAAGAGCGTCAACGTGTAGAAAAAGAATTCTTGCAAGATCAAGACAAGTGGTATGAAAAAGATGGTCGTGTCTTGCCACTTCAAAAAGTTGGCGATCGTCATTTCGTTGCATTACCTAAAGAAATGATTAAGCAAGAATTGAAGGAGGGAGAATAGGTATGTGGAAAACGGTTTTACGTCGAATCCTGATTATGATCCCCCAGTTACTTATCTTGAGTTTGCTAGTCTTTATTTTGGCTAAAATGATGCCTGGTGACCCATTTACTGGAATGATTAATCCGAATTCAGACCCTAAGGAAATTGCAAGATTAAGACAAGAATATGGTTTAAATGATCCAGTTTGGGTGCAATATACTCGTTGGCTGGGAAATATGTTCCATGGTGATTTAGGTCAATCATATATTCAGAAGGTTCCAGTTACTTCTTTGATTTGGGATCGTGCAGTTAATACTTTCTGGTTGTCTTTAATGACTGTTGTTTTAACTTACTTAATCGCAATTCCATTAGGTGTTACAGCAGGCCGTCACCAAGATGAATGGCAAGATCACGGAGTACAAATATTTAACTACATTACTTATGCTGTGCCTCCGTTTGTTTTCTACATTTTAGGTATCTGGCTATTTGGATTTACACTAGGTTGGTTCCCAATTTCTGGGTCCGTTAGTGCAGATGTCAACCCAGGAACTTTTGCTTACTTCTGGAGTAGGTTCTATCACTTGATTTTACCTTCAATTCTTTGTGCTTTAATTTCTACTACAGCAATTGTTCAATATTTAAGAACTGGTATTGTTGATAACAAAGTTGAAGATTACGTAAGAACAGCTCGTAGTAAGGGTGTTCCAGAAAATGTTGTCTTTAATAAACATATTTTGAGAAACTCACTTTTACCAATCGCTGCTTTCTTCGGTAACACTATTACTGGTTTATTATCAGGTTCAATGGTTATTGAATCAGTCTTTAGTTACCCTGGTATGGGTAAGTTGTTCCTAGATTCTATTGGACAACGTGACTATACAACTTTGACAGCCCTAATTTTATTATTTGGTGTGTTAACTTTAATTGGTAACTTATTATCTGATATTATCATGAGTATCATTGACCCAAGAATTCGGATCAAGTAGGGAGGAGTAGAAAATTATGGCTAAAGATAAAAATACATCAAAAAAAGATCAAAATGCTAAAACCTCTCTACCACCGTCTGGATTTAAGATTATCGTTCGCGAGGTTTGGCGCGATAAGGTAGCATTTGCTTCATTTTGTATTATTGTTGCTATCTTACTATTTACTTTTGTCGGCTCATTGTTCTTAAACAAGGGTCAAGTAACAGAAATTAATATTGCTGAAGCATATTATGGATGGGGTGAATCAGGTCACGTCTTCGGTACTGATGACGGTGGTCGTGACATCTTGAAGTTATTGATGATGGGTGGACGTAACTCTATATTAATTGGTCTATCTGTTACTGTACTTTGTGAAGGTGTTGGACTTTTAGTTGGTTTATTCTCTGGTTACTTTGGTGGAGTTACTGACGCAGTTATTATGCGTATCGTAGACTTTATCCAGATTTTGCCTCAGTTCCCAATTATCATTGTTTTGACTACTGTTATTCCTAACTACAATGCTGGAACCTTAGTATTGTTAATTTCTATGTTTGGATGGACATCGACTGCTAGATACTTCCGTGCCTTTGTTCTTTCACAAAGAGAGCGTGAATATGTTTTAGCTTCAAAGACTTCGGGTTCATCTAATTTAACAATTATTTTCCGTGAAGTTTTGCCAAACATTACTTCAGCTTTAGTTATTGATGTCGTATTAATGATCGCTGGTAACATTGGTATTGAAACTACCTTATCTTTCTTGGGATACGGACTACCGACTACTACACCATCACTTGGTACTTTAATTGGATTTGCTAACGACCCAGTTAACGTTACTACTCGTCCATGGTTATGGATGCCAGCAACAATATTATTGTTAATCATCTCATTGAGTATTAACTACGTTGGTCGTGCTCTTCAAAGAGCTGGAGACGCTCGTCAACGTGAAAATTAAATTTAATTGTATTAACATTAAAAAGCAACTCATAATTGAGTTGCTTTTTTTGATATATAGCTAAAAATACAGCTAATATACTAATTTATTTATTTAAATAATGGGCATAAGCTTAATTTTTGACTTTAAAAATAAAAATTTTATGGAACTGAAAGTAGTTGCTTAACATTGATATATCAAGATATCTGGCTAAAACGAATAAATTAAAATGAAAAAATATTAAAATCAATTGAGCAAAAGCGTTGTTTTATGAGTTTGATGATGATACTATTAAATCATCAACTTGTCCCAAATAGATGGAGGAATATAACTATGAAGAAAGCCAAACTATTTGGATGTTTAACTTTACTTTCTGGTGTTGCTTTAACATTAGCAGCATGTGGTAATAATTCAAATTCAAAAGTAGATAACCCAACTAAGAGTTTTAAAGAAGCTACTCCTAAGAAGGCCGTTAAGAAGGGCGGTACTGTAAGTGTAGCTCTTGAAACTGATACTCCAATTACCGGCGTCTTTTTAAATGAACTTTCAGATACTCAAAACGACTCTGATGCAATGGCTCCTGGTAATGAAGCTTTATTTGATACAAATGATACTTATCAAATTAATGATAAGGGACCTGCTACCTTAAAATTGGATAATAAAAATAAAACTGCTACTATCACCGTTAAAAAAGGTGTAAAGTGATCAGATGGCAAGCAAGTAACTGCTAAGGATATTGAATATTCTTATGAAATTATTGCTAATAAAGCAACAAAATCTTCTCGTTATACTGAATCACTTCAAAATATTGTTGGTTTAAGTGAATATCACGATGGAAAATCTAACACTATTTCGGGTATTGAAATGCCAGATGGTGAAAATGGTAGAACTGTAGTACTCCACTTTAAGGAAATGAAACCTGGTATGAAGTATAGTGGTAATGGTTACTTCTGGGAAGCTGCAGCACCATATCATTACTTAAAAGATGTTCCATTTAATAAGTTACAATCCTCTGATCAAGTAAGAAAGAACCCATTATTCTTTGGTCCATATAAAATGAGTAAAGTAGTTCGTGGTCAGGCCGTAACCTTTGTACCTAATAAATATTACTGGAGAGGTACGCCAAAATTAGATAAGGTTACTATTCAAGTTTTGAACCCTAACTCAGCTTCTCAAGCTATTAAGAGTCACAAGTATGATATTGCGGGTGTTGTTAACTCACAATGGAAAAACGTAGCTAATACCAATAACGTTAACTGGATTGCAAATATTCCATTAGCTTACAATTACTTAGGCTTTAAAGTAGGTAAGTGGGACGGAGCTAAAGGCGAAAACGTAATGAATAAGGATGCTAAGATGAATAATAAAGCATTACGTCAAGCTATTGCTTACGGTATGAATGTTTCTGCTGTAACAAAACGTTATACTAATGGCTTAACTTTCCATATTCCAACTTTAATTCCAAAACAATTTGGTCAATATTACGATAAGAATGTTAAGGGCTACGATTACAATATCAAGAAAGGTAATGAAATTCTTGATAAGGCAGGATACAAGAAGAAGGGTAAATATCGTGTACAACCAAATGGCAAACCTTTAACTATTCGTTTAGCCGCTATGACTGGTAACTCTACTCAAGAGCCAATCATTCAAAACTACATCCAACAATGGAAGAAGTTAGGCTTGAATGTTAAGTTAACTGGTGGTCGTTTGATGGAAATGAATTCCTTCTATGACAAGGTTCAAAATGATTCTAAAGACGTTGATATGTTCATGGGTGCATGGTCATTATCTTCAGAACCATCACCAAATGACTTGTACAGTGTAAAGGCTCCTTACAACTTTACTCGTTTCGTAACTGCTAAGAATACTAAGTTACTTCAGGAAATGGATTCTGAAAAGGCATTTAACACAAACTACCGTGTCAAGAAGTTCCATGAATGGCAAAAGTACATGAATGATGAAGCTTATGTTGTTCCAGTATCTAACAGTTACAATGTAAATGCTGTTAACAGCAAGATTACTGGTTACTCATTGAAACCTTCAGCTGCCAATAGTCTTTGGTACAATGTTGGAATTGCAAAATAACAATTTAAAAAAGATTTTCAAAAGGTCGTCAAATTTGACGATCTTTTTTCGTGATTTGTTAAAAATTTTTTCAGTGCTAAAATTAAATATATCAACTTGTCCAATATTATTGGAGGAAAATTTAATGAAGAAAGGCAAATTAATCAGCACATTAACTTTGCTTTCAGGTGTTGCCTTAACTTTAGCAGCCTGTAGTAATAACAATAAAGATACGAGTCACCCTAACTTTAAGGAGTATACTCCTAAAAAAGCAATAAAAAATGGTGGTAGCGTTAGCGTTGCCGTAGTTACTGATACACCTTTTACTGGTATTTTTAACGATGAGCTATCAACTAACAATACTGACTCAGAAGTTATGCAATATGGTGATGAGTCATTGTTTGCAACTAACGACACCTATAAATTTGTTAAAGGCGGAGCTGCTGATATTAAGATTAATAAGAATGCAAAAACTGCAACTATTACAATTAATCCTAAAGTTAAATGGTCAGATGGTCAGCCATTAGTTGCTAAAGACTATGAATATGCTTATGAAATTATTGCTAATAAGGCAACGCATTCTCAACGTTATACTTCAAGTTTAGCTGACCTTGAAGGGTTAGAAGAATATCATGAAGGAAAATCTGATACTATTTCTGGTATTGAAATGCCAGAGGGTGAAAATGGTCGTACAGTAGTACTTCATTTTAAAGAAATGAAGCCTGGCATGAACCAAAGTGGTAATGGTTATATTTGGGAGGCAGCTGCCCCTTACCATTATTTAAAAGATGTTCCATTTGATAAGCTGATTTCAAGTAATAAGGTTCGTAAAAATCCATTATTCTATGGTCCTTACAAGGTAAGCAAGGTGGTTCGTGGACAATCAGTATCATGGGTTCCGAATGAACATTATTACAAGGGTAAGCCACACTTAAATAAAATTACAGCTTCGGTAATTACACCAGCTTCAGTTGCTCAATCCATTAAGAGTAATAAGTTTGATGTAACTCAAGTAAGTAATTCACAGTGGCCTAATATTAAAGGAACTAAAGGAGTAAACTTTATTGCAAATATTCCACTTTCATATTCTTACCTAGGCTTTAAAGTGGGTAAGTGGGATTCAGCTAAGGGCGAAAACGTGATGAATAAAGATGCTAAGATGAACAACAGAGCATTACGTCAAGCTATTGCCTATGGTATGAATGTTGATCAAGTTTACAAGAGATATTCATATGGTCTTTCATTTAGAATTCCTACTTTAATTCCAAAACAATTCGGTGATTACTTCGATAAAGATGTTAAGGGCTATACTTATAACATTAAAAAGGGTAACGAATTACTTGATAAGGCAGGCTACAAGAAGAAGGGTACTTACCGTGTACAACCAAATGGCAAGCCTTTGACTATTCGTTTAGCTGCGATGACTGGTAGCAAGGTTCAAGAACCAATTATTCAAAATTACATCCAGCAATGGAAGAAATTGGGCTTGAATGTTAAGTTAACTAGTGGCCGCTTGATGGAAATGAATTCCTTCTACGATAAAGTTCAAAATGATTCTAAGGACGTTGATATGTTTATTGGTGCATGGTCACTTTCTTCAGAGCCTTCACCTCAAGACTTGTACGGTGCTAAGGCTCCATTTAACTACAGTAGATTTGTTACTAAAGAAAATACTGATTTGTTGAACGATATTGATTCTCAAAAAGCCTTTAATAACAGCTACAGAGTTAAGAAATTCCACCAATGGCAAGCATATATGGACAAGGAAGCTTACGTTGTTCCAGTTTCAAATAGTTACAGTATTTATGCTGTTAACAACAAGCTGACCGGTTACTCATTAGCTCCATCTAAGAGTATGGGTGGCGGATTCCCTAACTGGTACTATGTTGGTTATGCTAAATAAAATCAAATAAACAAAAGGTGCGACTGATGGCCGCGCCTTTTTCTTTAGCTTTTTTTAATAGCAGAAAATAGGTATAATTAAAGGGTTAAAGAAAGGAAGCAACTATGGTTTCAGTAGCTTTTAAAAATAATTTAAAAGAAAAATACGGAATAAAGTTTAATAACGAAAATTTACTTGAAGATGCATTCACTCATTCTTCTTATGCAAATGAACATCCCGGGAGAAAAGATTATGAAAAGTTAGAGTTTCTAGGGGATGCTGTTCTTGAACTAGCTGTATCCGATTATCTATATCGGCATTTTCCAAGATTAAATGAAGGTGAATTAACGCGAATGCGTTCTAATATTGTTAGAACTGAAGGATTTTCTGAATTTGCGATTGAATGTGGTTTTCCAGCAGAAATTAATCTTGGTAAGGGAGAAGAAAAGGCTGGGGCAAGAAAGCGCAAGACACTTCTTGAAGATGTCTTTGAGGCATTTAATGGAGCATTGTTCTTAGATCAAGGAATGCCAGCTGTACAACATTTCTTGCATTTGACAGTTTATCCATTGATTGCTGAAGGTGATTTTAACGCTTCAAGAGATTATAAGACTGAGCTTCAAGAACGTTTACAAGTAAATGGGCCAGTTAAGATTGAATATCAAGTAATTGCCGAAGATGAATCAAAGCCATCCTTTAAAGTACAATTACTTGTAAATGATAAAAAGATTTCTGAAGGACAAGGCCGCAATAAAAAAGCTGCTGAGCAGCAAGCGGCTCAAGCTGCATTAGATAAAAATAAATAAGAAAAGGTGAGTCTGTGCCACTACAACAATTAGTTTTAAATGGTTTTAAGTCTTTTGCTGATAAGACGACAATTAGATTTAATAATGGTATTACGGGAATCGTTGGTCCAAATGGTAGTGGAAAAAGTAACATTACTGAAGCAATTCGCTGGGTAATGGGTGAAGGTTCTGCCAAGTCTTTACGTGGTGAAAATATGAAAGATGTTATTTTCGCTGGTAGTCAAATGCGTGCTCCAATGAATCATGCTGAAGTGGAGTTGATTTTCGATAATCGTGATCATCAACTTGCTTCTGATGAAAAAGAAGTTATCGTGACCAGAAAAATTTTGCGTAACGGCGAAAGTGATTATCTTTTGAATCATCATCCCGTAAGATTAAAAGATGTTAGAACACTTTTTATTGAGTCTGGTATGTCTTCTGACAGTTTGGGCATCATTTCTCAAGGAAAAGTTGATGAAATTCTTAATTCTAAACCGCAGCAGCGTCGCGGGATCTTTGAAGAAGCAGCTGGTGTGCTTCATTTTAAACAACAAAAAGAAACTGCTTTAAAGCAATTAGATAAGACTAATGCTAATTTAATTAGAATTAATGACTTAGTTAAAGAATTAGAAGGCAGAATTGAGCCACTTCATGAACAAAGTTCTTTAGCGAAAGAATATAAGTTTCAAAAAGAACAGCTAGACCATAAGTTAAAGCAACTTTTAGGTTTAGAAATTGAAAGCTTAAATGAAGAGAAAAAAGGTGTTGCTAAGAAAGCAAATGCTAATCAAGAGATACTTGATAAGTTAGATAATGAAGTTAAGCAATCACAGGCTGATTTAGAAGAAAAACGCAAACAATCAAATGCACGTCACGCTGAAAAAGATGAAAAACAACAAGAGCTGTTATCTTTGACGCAAAAACTTGCTGCTCTTAATACTGATCTTCAGATGCACCAACAATCAAGAGAATATGACGTTGCGACACAAAAAGAATATAATGCTCAGGCTGAAGAATTAAAAGAACGACAAAAACATTTATCTAAGCAGCTGACGGCTAATGAAGAAGATCTAAAGAGTCAGAATCAAGTTCTTGCAGAATTTTTAAAGAAACAAAAGGAATTAAAGCAGGAACTTAAGCAAGGACCAGAACAATTAAATAATCAGTTAGAGGAAGTTCGATCCGATTATATTCAAACTTTACAAGATCAAACTAGCAATAATAATGAAATTGTTTACCTAAAAAATGAATTGACGCGAAGCCAAAAGTCAAGTAATAATCGCCAGCAAGAGGTTGAAGAGCAATTAGCAGCAGCGCAAAAAGTTCTTGCAGAACTAAAGAAGCAAGGCCATGATCTTGTTTTAAAACGACAACAATTAAACAAAACTATTTCGTCTCTTGATCAAAAGATTACTCAAAAAAGTAAGCTTAAAGATCAAAATGAACAAACCTATTTGAGTGTCAGAAATAAATTACAACAGATTTCTGCGCAAGTAGAGGGGCTAAAGCGAATTAGAGATCGCCATGAAGGTTATTATTATGGAGTTAAATACGTTTTAAACCATCAAAGTGATTTTCATGGAATTGTTGGTGTTATTGGCGAGCTGATTTCTTTCCCAGCTGAATTAGAAGCAGCCTTATCAACTGCTTTAGGTGGCGGAGTACAAGATTTAGTAACTATTGACCAGAATAGTGCAAGAGATGCAATTAATTTGTTAAAACAAACTCGAAGCGGAAGAGCTACCTTTTTACCATTAGATGGCTTGCGTCATAATGAAATTGCAACTTCTACATTAAATTCTCTTCAAAGCATCGAAGGATTTAAGGGTGTAGCGGCAGATTTAGTAACTGCTAAAACTAAAGTTAATATTTCAAATGCAATTTCTTATCTTTTAGGGAATGTGTTAGTAGTTGATACTATTGATACAGCTTTACGTGTTCAACGCCGAATTGGTCGTTACTATCGTATTGTTACTTTAGACGGAGATATTATTAGCCCTGGCGGAAGTATGACGGGGGGAACCAGAAATACCAGAAATAATTCTCCACTTGCAACTAATGCGGAAATTGATAAATTAACAAATCAAATTAAAGTTGGTAAAGAAAAATTTGCTAAATTAGAAGCGACTTTGAATGATCTAAATCATAAGTTATCTGATTTACAAACTGACTTAGAAACCAAAAATACTGAATTGAATTCTTTAAATCAAAAGATTAGTGAACAAGCAATTAAGTATGAAAATGAAGAAAAAGAAGTAAAGCGACTAAATCAGTTAAACGATCTACAACAAAAAGCTGAGCTTGAGAAAAAGCAAGAAGAAGCAGAACTTACCAGTCGCCTTGAAAAGGCACAAGTTAAAAAAGATCAACTTGAGAAGCTAGCTCAAACACAAAGGTCAAAAATGGATCAGTTAAAGAGTGATCTAAATGATTTTGATGAGGCTTATCAAAAACTTCAGACTAAATTAAGTAACTTAAATTCTGATTTGGCTGTAGTAAAGAATAAGCTTGAAAACCTTAATGCTAAAAAAGCAGAATTAGAAGAGCAATTGGTAAATACTAATTCTAGACTTAAAGACATTGATGAAAAAATCAAGGCACTTGCTTTATCTCAAAATGGTCAAAGCGAAACTGAAATAGAAGAGCAAGTCGCTGAATTAAGTAAAAAGAAAAAGCAGATGCAACAAGCTTTAGCTGAAATAAACCAAGATTTAGGTAAATTTGATGCTCAGATAAATAATCTTGACCAAGTAGCAACCAGAAATTATAACTTACGTAAAAACACAGCTGCCGAACAGGAAGAATATTCTGCAAAACTTGGAGAATTAAAATCTCAAATTAATCAAAAACTTGGTACTTTGAGTGAGGAATATTCTTTGACTTTTGAAGCTGCGTTGCAATTGTCTAAAGGACAAAATACAACAGAGTTGCGTAAAAAGTTAGAGCGTGAGGTTCATTTGCATAAGATGTCTTTAGCAGATATTGGCGAAGTAAATCTGAATGCGATTGAAGAATACGAAGATGTTAAAACTCGTTATGATTTCTTAAATGGCCAGCAGACTGATTTACTAAAGGCTAGAAAAGATATTGAAGAGTCTATGTCTAAACTTGACGACGAAGTAAAGAACCGCTTTAGTACAACCTTCCATCAAATAGAAAAGAGTTTTGCAAAGATCTTTCCAATTATGTTTGACGGAGGACATGCAAGATTAGAGCTAACTGATCCCAAGAACTTGCTTGAAACGGGAATTGAGATTATTGCCCAGCCGCCTGGCAAAAAGTCTCAAAAATTAACGCTTTTGTCTGGTGGCGAAAGAGCTTTAACTGCAATTACCTTGCTATTCGCAATGCTACAAGTTAATCCCGTACCATTCTGTATTTTAGATGAGGTAGAAGCAGCTTTAGATGAAACTAATGTTGATCGCTTTGCTCAGTTCTTGAATCACTATGACATGAAGACTCAGTTTATTGTAATTACTCACCGTCGCGGTACAATGCAAAAAGCAGATAATTTATATGGAATTGTAATGCAGGAATCTGGTATTTCCAAGGTTTTATCGGTATCGTTAAACGAAATTAAGAAAGAAGTGAATTAGCAGTGGGGTTATTTGATAAGATCAAAAAATCTCTTTTTGGTCATAAAGATGAAGATCAAGAAGAAAAAGAAGAACATAAAGTAGATGAGGAAACGACTGAAGAAGCTCAAGATTCTGAAGTGAATACTGAGGCTGAAGAACCTGAAAACGAGTCAGACCTAGCTTTAAAAGAAACTGACAAACATGATGAAGAAACCGAAGACTCTGACGAAACTCCTGGCTGGAGTGATGCTGGTAGTGCTTTTGAAGAAAGTCAAAACGAAGTAGAAGAAAAGACAACTAAAGCTGAAGATACTTCCTCAGAAGAATCAAAATCTGAAGAATATGAAGATAAGATTTCAGAGTCTGAGCCAGAAACTGATTTAGCTGAAAATACTGAAGAAGAATCAGCTGAAAAAGAAGATGAACAAGAGCGATATGATAAAGGATTGGAAAAGACAAATCATTCCTTTGGTGCTCGTCTGAATGCATTTTTTGCTAAATTTAGAACAGTTGATGAAGACTTCTTTGATGACCTTGAAGACTTATTAATTGAATCAGATGTCGGTTTTGAAACAGCTGAAGAGTTAACCGATTCTTTGAGGGATGAAGCAAAACTTCAAAATGCCAAAAGTCACGACGATTTAAAACAAGTCATTGTCGAAAAATTAGTTGATATTTACGACAAAGGCGGCGAAGGCAAAGATTCAAAACTAGCTGATGATCCAGAAGCAAAGCCAAATGTATATTTGTTTGTTGGTGTTAATGGAGCTGGTAAAACAACGACGATTGGTAAATTGGCTAAGAGAATCAAAGATTCAGGCAAGTCTGTCATGATGGTAGCAGCTGATACTTTTAGAGCTGGTGCTGTAGAGCAATTAGTTGAATGGGGACGACGTGATGGCGTCGAAGTAGTCACTGGACCTGAAAAAGCTGATCCTGCTTCTGTAGTTTATGATGGTGTTAAAAAAGCTAAGGACAGAGGAATAGATTTCCTATTAGTTGATACGGCTGGTCGTCTTCAAAATAAAGTAAACTTAATGAGTGAGCTGGATAAAATCAAGCGAACAATAAAGAAAATCTTACCTGATCAACCTAATGAAGTTCTTTTAGTTCTTGATGGTTCAACTGGCCAAAACGCATTGCTTCAAGCAAAAGATTTTGATAAGACTACAAAACTTACAGGTTTAGTTTTAACCAAGCTTGATGGCTCATCTAAGGGTGGAGTAGTTTTAGCAATTAGAAATGAAATGGATTTACCAGTTAAATTAGTTGGTTTGGGAGAAAAGGTTGATGATTTAGCAAACTTTGACGCAGAAAAATTTGCAATCGGTCTCTTCCAAGGATTAATCTAATCATAGATGAAGCTATAAGTAATATAAAAGGAGTAAATAATGAAGCATTTAAGTGCATGTACAACTATTTTAGTTGGTAAAAAGGCCTCAATCGATGGCTCAGTAATGATTTCACGTAATGATGATACTGCTGGCGCAATTACACCTCAAAAATTCATCATTGAACCGGCTGCTCACGGTGAAAAAGGACGTAAGATTAAGTCTTGGCTTAATAAATTTGAAATGGATTTGCCAGAAGATGCTCAAAGAGTACCAGCTGTTCCCAATGTTGACTATAAGAAACTTGGTTATTATGACGAAAGTGGTATTAATCAAAAGAATGTTGCCATGTCATGTACTGAATCAACTTATGGTAATGAAAGAACTTTAGCCTTTGATCCATTGGTTAAAGATGGTTTGGATGAAGATTGTATGCAAACCGTCGTTTTACCATACATTGATTCTGCAAGAGATGGTGTTAAGCGTCTTGGTGCTTTAATTAAGAAATATGGTTCTCCAGCGGGAAACTCAGTTTTATTCGGTGATAAAGATGAAATTTGGTATATGGAAATTGTTACTGGTCACCACTGGGTTGCCCAACGTATTCCAGATGATTGTTATGCTGCAACTGGTAACCGCGTAGCTATTCAAGAAGTGAACTTTGATGATCCAGATAACTTTATGTGGAGTGAAGGAATTCAAGGATTCGTTGAAGAGCATCACTTGAATCCAGATCATGAAGGTTGGAATTTCCGTCATATTTTCGGAACTTATACTGAACAGGATCGTCATTACAATACCAGTCGTCAATGGTATATTCAAAAACTTTTCAACCCAGAAATTGAACAGGACCCTGAAGATCCAGATATTCCTTTCATTAGAAAAGCTTCTAAGAAATTAGCTAAAGAAGATATTGAATTTGCACTAGGTTCTCATTATCAAGATACGCCATTTGATCCATTTGGCCATGGAACTGAAGAGGAAAAACACCGCTACCGTCCAATTGGATTAAACAGAACTCAAAACTCACATATCTTGCAAATTAGAAGTGATGTTCCTGAAGAAATGGCTGGTATTATGTGGTTATGTATTGGTGGTCCAACATTTACTCCATATATTCCATTCTTTGCTAATATGAATGAAACTGATCCAGCATTTAACAACACTTCAATGACTTACAACAAAGAAGATGCTTGGTGGTATTACAAGTCCCTTGCTGCTTTGGTTGAAAGTCACTATCCTCAATTTGTTCAACTTGATACTAAGTACCTTGAAGAACTTAACCGCTATTACCGTGGTAGAGTTGAAGAAATTATTGAAAATGCTAAAGATTTGAGTGGCGAAGAATTAACTAACTACTTGACTCGTGAAAATCAAAAGACCGTTGCTCATACTAAGAAAGACAGTGAAGAATTGATGGGTCAAATGTTCACGGATGCCATTAAGATGTCTAAGTTAACATTTAAGATGGATCCAAATCTATAATTAAAAGTTTCAATAGAAAGAAGGCTAAGCGTTCAGTTGCTTAACCTTCTTTTTGATAAACTAAAAAAGTTGATTTAAAAGTATATGGCTATTATTTTAGAAAAACGTTTTTTTTGCTATACTGGTTCAAGGTGAGACAAATGGATGAACTAGAAAAAAATGAAAGACTAGGTGACTTGTTTGCCTATTATGGTCCACTCTTAACCAAGGGGCAGCAAGATTATTTTGAAGATTATTATTATAATGACCTGTCTTTAGGTGAAATTGCTGATAATCACCACGTATCTCGTCAAGCTGTTTATGATAATTTAAAACGAAGCAGCAAGGCTTTAGAAAAGTATGAAGATAAACTTCATATGAAGCGTGATTATATAAGAATAGAAGAAAAAATAACTGAAGCCGTTTATGCCCTTGAACATGGCAAAATTAATCGTGCTCAGATTGAACTTTTAAAATTATTGAAACAAATGGGAGTAGAATAGCATGGCTTTTGAAAATTTAAGTGAAAGACTTCAAAAAGCATTAAAAAATTTAACAGGTAAAGGAAAAATTTCTGAAGCTGATATTAACGATGCAAGTCGTGAAATTCGGTTAGCTTTACTAGAAGCTGATGTTAACTTTAAGGTTGTAAAAGACTTTATTAAGAAGATTAAGAAAGAAGCCTTAGGTAAAGAAGTTCAAGAGAGCTTAAATCCAGGACAACAAATTATCAAAATCGTTGATGACGAGTTAACTAAGATGATGGGAGAAGAGGCTGTTTCTCTTAATAAGTCTCAACATATTCCCACCATTATTATGATGGTCGGTTTGCAAGGTACTGGTAAAACTACTACCGTTGGTAAACTTGCAAATTATCTAATGAAAAATGAAAAAGCACGACCTTTATTAATTGCAGGCGATATTTATCGTCCAGCTGCGATTGATCAGTTAAAGCAAATTGGTCAGCAGTTAAATGTACCAGTTTATAGTGAAGACAATCAAGATGTAGCAGAGATTGTAAAGCATGGTCTTGAAGAAGCAGATAAGAATAAAAATGATTATGTCTTAATCGATACAGCTGGTCGTCTTGAAATTGATGAACAGTTAATGGATGAATTAAAACGTGTAACAGCTGTTGCTCATCCAGACAATACTTTACTTGTTGTTGATGCAATGACTGGTCAAGCAGCTACTCAAGTTGCTGAAGGATTTAATAATGATTTAGATCTAACGGGTATCATCTTAACTAAGCTTGATGGTGATACTCGTGGTGGTGCAGCTCTTTCAATTCGTGCTGTTACTGGTCTGCCAATTATCTTTACTGGACAAGGTGAAAAATTAACTGATCTTTCAACTTTCCATCCTGATCGAATGGCGTCACGTATCTTAGGTATGGGCGATATGTTGACCTTAATTGAAAAGGCTCAACAAGATTATGACGCTAAAGAAGTCGAAAGAATGGCTGAGAAGATGCGTGCAAATACATTTGATTTTAATGACTTCATTGATCAAATGGATCAAGTACAAAAGATGGGACCGTTGGATCAAATTATAAAAATGATTCCTGGTTTAGGAAATAACCCTGCTTTAAAGAATATCCAAATTCCAGAAAAACAAATTTCTCATATTAAAGCTATCGTTTACTCAATGACACCTGAAGAGCGTGAAAATCCTGATATTCTTAATCCATCAAGAAGACGCAGAATCGCTGCTGGTTCTGGTAGATCAATTGCCGAAGTCAATCGCATGATTAAACAATTTAAGCAATCAAAAGAAATGATGCAAAAGATGACTAAGGGAGATATGGGCGAATTCGCCAATCTGCCAGGTATGAATTCACCAATGGGTAAGATGGCGATGAGATCAATGAATAAGCGCTTCAAGAAAAATAAAAAGAAGCGCATGAAGAAGATTAAACGATATCGCTCAAAATAATTTTTAACTGTTAAGGAAAAGCACTTTACACACATTTAGCTTTATGCTATATTATTTAAGTCAAGAAATTTAGGAGGAATTAATTAATGTCTGTTAAGATTCGTATGCGCCGTATGGGCTCAAAGAGAAAACCTTTTTATCGTATCGTAGTTGCTGACTCACGTATGCCACGTGATGGTCGTTTTATCGAAGAAGTTGGTTACTACAACCCACTTACTAACCCTGATGAAGTTAAGCTTGAAGAAGATAAGATTTTTGAATGGCTTGAAAAGGGTGCTCAACCATCAGATACTGTAAGAAGCTTGCTTTCAAAAGCTGGTTTGATGACTAGATACCACGACGCAAAGTACGGTAAGTAATTTACTATTGCAATTAGAAGTTTGGGAAAGCTTTTCCCAAACTTTTTTTATTAGAAAGAATAAGTATAATGACTGAGTATTTTGAAGTTGGAAAGATATTATCTCCTCATGGTTTGACGGGGGAAGTTAAGGTAAATGCAACTACTGATTTTCCTGAGGAAAGATTAGCTAATGGAAGCAGATTATTCATTAAGAATAGTGATCAGTACCAAGAATTAATTGTAGAAGCTACACGTCGTCATAAACAATTCTACTTGGTTAAATTTGAAGGAATAGATGATATTGATCAAGCTGAAAAAGTTCGTGGTAAAGAGTTATATGTAGCAGAAACAGATCAGCAAGAATTACCTGAGGGCAGCTACTATTTCAAAGATATTTTGAATTGCCCAGTCTATGATGCTAAAACAGGTGAAAAGCTTGGAGTTTTGGCAAATATTGAAACTCCTGGTGCTAACGATATTTGGGAGATAAAACCAGAGCATGGCAAAAGTTTTTGGATCCCAAATATTGAATCAGTCGTTAACAACGTTGATCTAACTAATAAGAGAATAGAAGTAACTTTACTTGAAGGATTACGAGATGAAAATTAATGTTTTAACCCTATTTCCAGATATGTTTACCCCTTTACAAGTATCAATGTTAGGAAGAGGATTAGAAGATAAAAAATGGGAGTTAAATTTAGTTAATTTCCGTGATTTTACTACAGATGTCCACCATCATGTTGATGACACTCCATATGGAGGAGGAGCTGGCATGGTGTTACAAATTATGCCGATAAAAAAAGCTTTGGATTCTTTAACTAATAAAGGAAAGGTAATTATTACAGCCCCTCAAGGAAAGACTTTTAATGAAAAGATGGCGCAAAATTGGGCTAAAGAAGAAAATTTGACCTTTATTTGTGGCCACTATGAGGGATTCGATCAAAGAGTCTATGATTTAGCGGATGAAACAGTTTCAATCGGTGATTATGTTCTTACGGGTGGAGAATTGCCGACGATGAGTATGATTGATGCAACTGTACGTTTATTGCCTGGAATTTTAGGAAATGCTGCTTCTCCAGTTGAAGAAAGCTTTTCTCATGGACTTTTAGAATATCCTCAATATACTCGTCCAGCTGATTTTGAAGGACAAAAGGTGCCTGAAGTATTAACATCTGGAAATCATCAAAAAATTGCTGAATGGCGCCACAAAGAGGCATTGCGAGCAACCTATCTTCATCGCCCAGATATGTTGGTTGAACGAGAACTAACAAATGAAGAAAAGAAGATGCTTGAAGAAATTAAACTTGAAAAAGAGAATTAGTATTTACAAGCTTTTCTCTATTTGGTAAACTAGTCGTTGTGGCATAAGCCACTTATTTATGGGTATTCCGCTGGCACTAAGTGTTGATGAATGCCGTAGAAGGAGAGAAAATAATGGATCCATTAATTCAGGAATTAACTAAAGAACAATTACGTGATGACATGCCTGACTTCCGTGCAGGTGATACTGTTCGTGTTCACGTACGTGTTGTTGAAGGTACTCACGAACGTATCCAGATGTTCGAAGGTGTTGTAATCAAGCGTAAGGGTGCTGGTATTAGCGCAACTTATACTGTACGTAAGATGTCATCTGGTATTGGTGTTGAACGTACTTTCCCAGTAAACGACCCACGTGTTGCTAAGGTTGAAGTTCTTCGTCACGGTCGTGTACGTCGTGCTAAGCTTTACTACTTACGTGACCGTCATGGTAAGGCAGCTAGAATTGCTGAAAAGCGTCGCGGTTAATTCAATTAATCAAGACAATATGAGAAGCTATCTCGAAAGAGATAGCTTTTTTTATACAAAAAAATAAGAGTTTCAAAAACGAAACTCTTAATTATTAATAAAATGTAATATGATTTAATGGCCAGTATCTCATTTTTACCACGCCAACAATTTTACTTCGTGGAATTGTTCCAATGTAACGACTATCCTTTGAAACACTTCTATGATCTCCCATTACAAAGTAGGTATTAGCGGGAACTTTGTTAGTTTTCTGCATTTCTTTTAGTTGCTTAGCAGTGTAGAATTGTCGGTAATTTTGTGTTTTAGCTAAAGAACTTAAAGTAAAGTTTTGAGTTTTGGTATATTTAGTACCAGAAACACCATCTTCACCATTGTCAATTAACTTTTGACCAGCCTTCAACCAAGGCTGATTAATTTTTTTACCATTGATATAGATCTGATTATTTTTACTGACAACGGTATCACCTGGTAGCCCAATAACTCTTTTAATATAAAGAGCTCCAGGCTCATCAGGAGCATCAACAATTACAATATCGCCTTGTTTAATCTTTGCATGGCGAAGTGCAATAACACGATCATTATTTTCAAAAGTTGGCTGCATTGAAATTCCAGATACTGTTAAATTAGCAAAAACAAATTTATTTAGTACAAAGAATATACCAAAAAATATCGCTACTAAAATTAGTACTTGGAGAATCCACTGTCCCCAGCTTTCAGTTTGTTCTTGTTTTTTCAATTTCTTCACCTTATTTAATCTATTTCATCATAAAGTGTAACCTTAAATTTGAATTTTGTCGATTAAACTAAAAATAAGAGAGAAAAATAGAAAAGTAACAAATCTCAAAAAGGTTTAAAATGATAATTTAGCTTATAATGAAGTAAACTGTAAATTAAGAGGAGGGCGCATAATGAAGACAGTGCATGAGTATTCAGCGGGCAGTATCATTTATAGAATTAATAAAAATGAAATAGAGTTTTTATTAGTTCAAAGTATGCTTAATCGTACATGGGGTTTTCCTAAAGGACATCTTGAAGCTGGAGAAAATAATGTACAAGCGGCAAAAAGAGAAGTTTACGAAGAAGTGGGATTAAGACCAAACTATGATTTTAATTTTAAAGAAAGTCTCACTTATAAAATTACTCGTGATCGTTTGAAGACAGTAACTTTGTTTTTAAGCGAATTCATTCCAACTCAAAAAATTAAATTACAAAAAAGTGAAATTGGCGCTTCTAAATGGGTGAATTTAGAAGAGGCCAGTAAATGCTTGCATTATGAAGAATTGAATGAACTCTTAAAAAAGGCACAGGACTACATTAAAAATGAGATATCCAGATAAGTTATTAGTTGAAGTTAAGGAAAGATCAAGAGGGATGAAATTAGAAGGGATCAATTTTGGAGCTGGTCCAGTTCATCCTAAACTAATGATTATTGGCGAAGCACCAGGAAGAGAAGAAATAGAGTCGCTGATTCCTTTTCATGGTGCTTCAGGAAAAGAATTGATGAAGTCATTAGCTTCAATTGGCTTAAAGCGAGAAGATGTTTACATTACAAGCGCAGTAAGAAGTCGACCTTATAGTGTTAAGAGGGTATTTAGTAAAAAAGAAAATAAAGAAGTAGTAAAATACCCTAACCGAAAACCAACTAAAAAAGAAATTCTAGCGCATGCTCCTTTATTAGATTTCGAGCTTCAATATGCTCAACCTAAAATTATCGTAACTGTGGGCACGACTGCTTTGAGCCGTTTACTTGATCATAAATATGAGATTAGTAAAGTGCATGGTAAGATTATTAAAAATACCTCGATTTTGAAATTAAATAGTAAAAAAGATGGCTACGTTTGGTCTAAAGAAAAATATACGGTAATACCACAATATCACCCAGCCGCGGTTTTTTATAACCGAAAACTGACAGATACAATTGCTCAAGATTGGTTAAATATAAAACCTTTAATTAAATTAGTGAAAAAATAAAAACTGGTAGGAATTAATTTCCTAACCAGTTTTTTTAATCAATGTTATTACGGTATAGACCGACAACTTTGCCTAAAATTTGAACCACAGGTAAAATAATTGGATCCATAGTATCATTCTCAGGTTGTAAACGATAATATCCATCTTCTTTAAAGAATCTCTTAACTGTTGCTTCATTGTCTTCAGTCATTGCAACAACGATCTCGCCATTATTTGCACTAGATTGTTTGCGCACAATCACATGATCACCGTTTAAAATTCCAGCATTAATCATTGATTCACCATGAACGCGTAACATGAAAAGTTCGCCAGCATCATTTTCAAGATCAGGTGGAAGAGGAAAGTATTCATCGATATCCTGAACCGCTAAGATTGGTTGACCAGCAGTCACTACACCAACAATTGGAATATCTTTAGGCTTAATTCCTAAAGCTTCTCGTCCCTTTTCAGTTACTTCAATTGCTCTTGGCTTAGTGGCATCTTTTAAAATATACCCTTTCTTTTCAAGTCGAGCTAAGTGACCATGAACGGTTGAAGTTGATGAAAGGTCAACTGCACTACAGATTTCTCTAACTGTAGGTGGAAAAGCTCGTTCTTCAACGGTATCGTAAATAAAACGTAAAATTTCTAATTGTTTATTTGCATGTGGTTCAGTCATAATTTTTTCTCCATCTAGTTACTTACTAGTATTTTAACAAAAAAACTTTATCTCAGCAAACAGGCGTTCTTAGTAGTCGAGTCTTTTTTTATTGCTATAATTAGGGTAAACTAACATTGTTTAGTGAGGTGTTTAATTATGGATAAAAAAGAAGAAGAAAAGCTAATTAAAAGAATTAATGAGCTAACTAAAATTAGTAGAGAACGCGAATTAACTCCCGATGAAGTTGAAGAACGCAAGAAATTAAGATCCGCTTTTCTAGAGAACTTCCGTGCAGGCTTTAGGCAGCAATTAGAAGACACTGTAGTTATTGATGAAAATGGTAAAGAAGTAACTTCAGAAAAAGCAAAAGAGGCACAACGTCGTAAAGGATTAAGAAAAGATTAATCTTTTACTTTAAAAATAGCTGTTTTTTTGGTATGCTGAAAAAGTACATTAATTTTCGGAGGTTTTTGGGAAATGAATTTAGGTTTAGCAATTTTTCTTATTATTATCGCATTATTAATCGGTCTTGTCGGCGGATTTTACGGTGCTCGTGCATACATGAAGAAGTATTTCCAAGACAATCCTCCTATTAGTGAAGATATGATTGCAGCTATGATGGCGCAAATGGGACAAAAACCATCCGCTAAGAAGCTTAATCAAGTTATGAATATGATGAAGCATCAACAACAAAAGTAGTAGCTTACTTTACTAATATTTGGTAATAGACAGAGGACCGGATTCCTCTGTCTATTTGTATATTGTGAGGTGAAAAAATGAATATTTTCAGCAAATTGGGCTGGTTTTTCAAGCAAGAAAAAAAGAGATATATTATTGGAATTAGTTTTCTGGCTTTAACTTCGATTGCAAATTTAGTACCTCCTAGAATTTTAGGATTGATGGCTGATCAATTAGATAAGGGATCAATTAGTTGGAGTGAATATGCAGCTTTGATTTTAGCGGTTGTTGCCGCTGCGATTGTTTTGTATCTATTACGCTACTTTTGGCGTAAGCAGATTTGGGGTGGTGCGGCTGAATTAGAAAGACAAATGCGGTCACGTTTGTTTAAGCACTTTATGGTTATGGATCGCACTTTTTATCAAAGACACCGGACTGGTGACTTAATGGCGCATGCAACAAACGACATCAATTCTATTCAAAATGTTGCGGGAGACGGCGTTTTAACTTTAGTAGACTCATTAGTCACTGGTGGAACAACGATGATAGCAATGATTATCTTTACAGACTTTCGCTTAACTGTTATTGCACTTTTGCCACTTCCGTTTTTGGCTTTAGGGGCCTGGAAATTAGGAGATAAACTTCATTATAGCTTTGATAAGTCACAAGCGGCATTTTCTCGTTTAAATAATAAAACTCAAGAATCTGTTTCTGGAATTAAAGTATTAAAGGCTTTTGGCGAAAGCACGCAAGATTCTACTGCCTTTAATAAAATGGTAGATGAAACTATTCAGATCAATAAGAAGGTTTTTAAGTGGGATTCAATGTTTGATCCACTAGGAACTTTAATTATTGGGGCTACTTATGTAATCACAATTATTTATGGTGGTTTACTAGTAACAAATCATACTTTGTCAGTAGGGCAATTAGTTTCATTTATTGCTTATATTTCTAATATGGTCTGGCCAATGTTTGCGATTGGTTATTTATTTAATATTTTAGAAAGAGGATCAGCTTCTTATGATCGTGTTGAGCGTCTTTTATATGAAAGACCACAAATTACAGATGAAAATGCTGATCAAGGTTTAAAAGTTAAAGATATTCAAGGTGATCTGAAATATGATATTAGATCTTTTGCTTACCCTGATGAAAAGGAAATTCCGGTTTTACAAAATATTGAGTTCACGTTAAAGCCAGGACAAACATTAGGTTTAGTTGGAAAAGTTGGAGCTGGAAAAACTACAATTATTGAGCTTTTACTTAGAGAATTTGATCACTATCAAGGCAAAATAACTTTAGGCAGACATGATATTCGAAATATTCCGTTAAAACTACTTTTAAATGAAATTTCCTATGTACCGCAGAATAACTTTTTATTTTCTACTTCAATTGAGAAGAATATTGCATTTTCTGATCAAGATGCAACTAAGAATAAAATAGAATCTGCAGCTCAAAAGAGTGATTTACATGATGATATTATGCAGATGCCAGCGGGCTATCAAACTTTAGTTGGAGAAAATGGTGTTTCATTGTCTGGTGGACAAAAGCAACGATTATCAATTGCTAGAGCATTATTAAAAGAAAGTCCGATTTTAATTTTAGACGATGCTCTTTCAGCAGTTGATGCAAAGACAGAAACTGCTATTTTGAATTCGCTTCGATCTGAAAGAAAAGGCAAAAAGACGCTGATTGCCGCACACCGTTTAACCTCGGTAATGGATGCTGATTTAATTCTAGTTTTGAAAAATGGAAAGATTGTTGAAAGAGGAAAACATGCTGACTTATTGGCGCAAGATGGTTGGTATGCTGAAATGTGGCGTAAACAAGAACTACAAGCAAAGGTGGGTGAAATAGATGGACAATAATGAAGAAACTAAATCAGTTTGGTCAAAGGCAATCCCGCTTAAAGAACAAATCCATATTTTTAAACGTGTTTTAAAATATGTTAAGCCTTTTAAAGTAGAGATGGGGATCGCCGTTTTTGGAGCTTTCTTAGTAAGTGTAATCAACATGCTTTTGCCGAGAGGACTGCAATTTTTCTTAGATAATTATTTGATTAAACAAAAAGCAACAGTTCAAATTATTATCTGGGCTGGCTTGTTGTATGGGCTGGGAACGATTATTAAGGCAGTTCTTCAGTTTGTTTACCAGTATTTGTATGCACTTGGAGCTGAAAAAACGCTTGAGAGTGTCAGAAAGGATTTGTATCGTAAGCTTCATAGTTTGGGGATGCGATATTTTGATCAGACTCCAGCTGGTTCAATTGTTTCAAGAGTTACTAATGATACGATGACTTTGAGTGATTTCTTGGGAGTGCTTTGTCAGGTAGTTATTGGAGTTTTCTCATTAATAACTGCTTTTGTAGCAATGTATGTGACCAATAAATTTGCTGCTTTAATTGTGCTATTATTTTTGCCAATTTTAGGTTTTGTCTTTTGGATTTATACGCAGAAAAGTTCAAAATTGTATCGTGGTTTTCGTGAACGTCTAAGTAGGATTAATACAAATTTAAATGAGTCAATAGAAGGTGTTTCCTTAATTCAGCAATTTAAGCAAGAAAAGAGAATGACTAATCATTTTGAAAATGAAAATGGCACATTGATGAAGACTCGCTTTAATATGATTAGGGTCAACTCATTGCTTTTATCTCCGATGACTAGTTTGCTTTATTCTTTAGCATTAGCCTTAGTATTGATGTATTTTGGCTTTCCGCTTCAAAAGACATTTGTTCCAGCAGGGATTGTTTATGCATTTTCTCAATATGTACAGCAGTTCTTTAATCCAATTTCTACTATGATGGATCGAATGACTTTCTTTCAAGATGGAATTGTAGCTGGAAAACGTATCTTTCGAATTATGGATGAAACAGAATATGAGCCTAAGCAAGAAGATGATAAAAATGCAGTAATCTCTAAAGGAAAAATTGAATTTAAAAATGTTAGTTTTTCTTATGATGGCAAACATGAGATTCTTCATAATGTATCTTTTGTAGTCAACCCTGGTGAGACTCTAGGAATTGTTGGTCATACTGGATCAGGAAAAAGCTCAATTATCAATGTGATGATGAGATTTTATGAATTTGGTAGTGGAGAAGTCCTAATTGATGATATTGATATTAGAAAGTTTTCGAAAAAAGAGTTACGTAAGAAATTAGGCTTGGTTTTACAGGAACCATTCATGTTTTATGGTGACATTTCTTCAAATATTCGTTTATATAATAATCAAATTACTGATCAACAAATTAAAAAAGCTGCTCAAGCAGTACAGGCTGATTCTTTTATCGAAAAGATGCCTGGTAAGTATCATGCTAAAGTGATCGAAGGCGGATCAGAACTTAGCCAAGGCCAAAGACAGTTAATTTCTTTTGCTAGAACCTTAGTAACAGATCCTAAAATTTTAGTTTTGGATGAGGCAACAGCGAATGTTGATACTGAAACAGAAAACTTGATTCAAGATGGGTTGAAGAAGCTTCGTCAAGGTAGAACAACACTAGCAATTGCTCACCGTCTTTCTACAATTGCTGATGCTGATCAAATTATTGTTTTAGATAAAGGACGAATTGTTGAACGAGGAACACATACAGAATTATTAGAAAAGAAAGGTTACTACTACAATCTTTATAAGTTGCAACAAAATAGCGATAAATAAAATGCTCGGCCGACTGACCGAGCATTTTTACTGCTTAAATTATTTTTAAGTTATTATCTATCGTTTAACATGTACTGACGAGTCATTGGCAAGCTTTTACCTGATGGACCTTTGGTTAATAGATATTGAATAACGTCAATGTTTCCTGATTCAAAAGATGCTGCACAGGCTTGGAGGTACATATCCCACATTCTTGCAAATCGTTCCCCCAGCATGCCTTCAACTTCTGAGCGATGGTCATTAAAGTTCTTATCCCAGATTTCAAGAGTTCTTTGATAGTGACGACGAAGCATTTCCATATCGGCGATTTGCAAGTTAGCTTCTTCAATTCTTGAAACAATTTCTACTAAACCAGGAATGTAGCCACCGGGGAAGATATATTTATTAATCCAAGCATTAGTAGCGCCGCCTTGTTGACGAGTAATTCCATGAATTAAAGCAATACCGTGTGGCTTTAAATATTTAGCAACATCCTTGAAATATTCACCTAGATTTTCAGAACCAACGTGTTCGAACATTCCTACGGAAGTTACATAGTCAAAGTCACGATTACCTAATTCGCGATAATCTTCAAGTAAAACTTCTGCTTGATCTTCGAGCCCCATATCTTTAATTTTTTTGTTAACTAAATCAAATTGTTCTTGACTCAAGGTAACACCAGTAACTTTTAATCCATATTCTTTAGCTGCGGTTAACATTAGTGTCCCCCAACCACAGCCAATATCTAACAAGGTTTTACCTGGCTTTGGATCTAGCTTTTGAAGAATATGATGCACTTTTGCAATTTGAGCTGCTTCAAGATCATCTGTATTTCCGTTAGTGAAGTAGGCACATGAATAAGTCATAGTTGGATCAAGCCATAATTTGTAGAAGTCATTTCCGATATCATAGTGACTCTGAATATCTTCTTGACTTTGTTTTTCAGTATGCTTTTGCTTAGGTAAAAATTTTCTGAATTTTGAAGCACGCATGAAAGATTGGCTACTTTCATAAGCTGCTTCGATTAACTGTTGAATACTTCCCTTGATTTCAAGGTCCTTATTCATATATGCTTCACCTAAAGCTAAAGATGCATTACTCGTAATATCTTTAAAAGGAATCTTTTTGTTAAAAATAACCTCCACTTCCGGTGTGCCATTTCCATAAACTTCTGATTTTCCATCCCAGTAGGTAACTTTTACTGGAATATTGAATGAATGACTAAGCATCATTTTATATAAAGGTTTTTCTAACATTACTGATTCTCCTTTTCTACATTAGACTATGTTATTCTAACACTAAAAAACTAAAATACTAAAAAATTATTTTGCAATATAGTGGAAACTAGGGTTCTGTTCCTTATCTAGTTTATCCCATGCCTCTTCTAATTGATGGTACAAGGCAGGCGTAGTTTCTTTGTTGACTTTTTCTTTGCGCGGAATATAAATAGGGTCGCCAAAACAAACCTCTAATGGTTGTCTCTTAAGTAATCCTTTAAAAGTAAGAGGCCCTTGATAGACAACAGGAACTAAAGGCTTATTGGCCATTTTAGCAATTACAAAGGCGCCACTTTTAAGTTCTTCAGAATGACGAGTTCCAGATGGAAAAATAATTAAAGAGAGGTCACTCTTTCGTAATCCTTTAACTGGAATTTTAATTGCAGAAGGTCCAGGATTATCTCTATCTACTGAAAAAGCATGTGCATGCACTAAAATAAAGCGCAGTACAGGGTTTTTAAAAAGTTCTTTTTTTGCCATAAACATAAATTCCATTGGGCTAGCGGCTAAGGCAAAAAGAATTGGCTCCCACCAAGTTCTGTGCGGTGCTACTAAAATATAGTTTCCCTTTGGAATCCGATCTTTGTGATGAACATGCAGATGTCCATTAAGTACCCATACAATAAAACGTGCAATTGGGCGAATAATTTTATAAAACATATTGTTTCCTCCAATTTTATGTATAGTATTATACAATACAGCAAAGAATTTTTAGAAGGGTATAGAAAATGGATCTATTAAAACCTAATGAACGAATTGACTATATGTATAATGATGATTTACGCATTATTCAAGAAAAAGATGCTTTTTCTTTTTCTTTAGATACACTTCTTCTCGGCTACTTTGCACAGATAAAAATACATGATAACTATAAAGTTGTAGATTTATGTAGTGGAAACGCCGCAGCTAGTATTTATATGTCATATTTTAATCGAGCTCATTATGATGCTGTCGAAATCCAAGCAGATATGGCTGATCAAGCAAGACGTAGCATTGAACTAAACAAGTTGGAAAATCGAATCGAAGTACACTGCTTAAATGCTTTAGAGGCACCCAAGAAGTTGGGCAAAGATAAATATGACATGGTTGTTGTCAACCCACCTTATTTTAAAGTTCCAAAGGGACATGTTATTAACCCAGATGAAAAAAAGGCTTTAGCAAGACATGAATTAGCAATTAATCTTGAACAAATAATAAAAGTTTCAAGCGATATGTTAAAGATGAAAGGAAAAATGTTTATGGTCCATCGCCCAGAGCGTTTGGGTGAAATTATGCATTATTGTTTAGAAAACCATTTAAGTGTGAAATGGGTACAGCCATTTGTTTCAAAGAGAAATGCAGATGCAAATTTAGTGGTGGTTGAGGCAATTAGAAATACAGCTAGCGATGGCTTAACTTTAAGGGATGCAATTGTGGTTCACAACCCAGATGGATCATTTACACCTGAGATAGAGCAAATTATTTCTGAAAATAAAAAGCAAGGGAAAGAATCTAAGAAAGAAAGCTACTACTTTTATTGTTTATTATGTAATGATGGAAGTTTTTATGGCGGTTTTACAAACGATTTAAAACATCGATTAAAAATGCATAATGAAGGAAAGGGAGCTAAGTATACGAAGTCACGGCGACCAGTAAAGATGATCTATCATGAAGAGTTTGATGATAAAAGGCTGGCTTTAAAAAGAGAGTATTGGTTTAAACATCACTCAAGAAAATGGAAAGAAGATTTTCTAAAAGAACATAATGTGAAATTTTAATTGCATTTAAGAACTTTATTCGTTACAATATTTCAGTATGCATTTTGCATATTTAATTTATATCACATCAAGAGCGATTAAATTCCTAGGTGCCAATTTTTGGTCAGAATTTAATACGACCTCTTGAGAGGAATTAACCAGGAGGAATTTTTTATGACAGTTGTTACTATGAAGCAATTGCTTGAAGCAGGTGTCCACTTTGGTCACCAAACTAGAAGATGGGATCCAAAGATGGCTCCTTACATTTTCACTCAAAGAAACGGAATCTACATCATTGATTTACAAAAGACTATCAAGATGTTAGATGATGCTTACAACTATGTTAAGGCAGTTGCTCAAGACGGTGGTGTATTCTTGTTTGTTGGTACTAAGAAACAAGCACAAGACGCCGTTAAAGAAGAAGCTACACGTGCAGGTCAATACTATGTTAACCAACGTTGGTTAGGTGGTACTTTGACTAACTGGACTACTATCCAAAGCCGTGTTAAGAGATTAAAGCAATTAAAAGAAATGTCAGAAGACGGCACTTTCGATGTATTACCAAAGAAGGAAGTTGCACTTTTGACTAAGGAAATGGAAAAACTTGAAAGATTCTTAGGTGGTATCGAAGATATGCCTAGAATCCCAGATGTTATGTTTGTTGTTGATCCTAAGAAAGAAAAGATAGCTGTTCACGAAGCAAACATTTTAGGTATCCCTGTAGTAGCTATGGTTGATACTAATACTGATCCAGATCCAATCGATGTTGTTATTCCAGCAAACGACGATGCAATTCGTGCAATTCGTTTGATTTCAGGTGCTATGGCTGACGCAATTATCGAAGGTAAGCAGGGTCAAGACGATAGCGAAGACGTTGAAAAGGAAATGGCTGATAAAGCTGCAGCTGAAAACGGTGACGAAGAATCTATCGAAGAAGTTGTAGAAAAATCAGAAGACTAATTTGTTTTTACTGTTAGTTCTGTAGGAGGACATATTAATGGCAAAAATTACTGCTCAATTAGTTAAAGAATTACGTGAACGTACTGGTGCTGGCGTTATGGACGCTAAGAAAGCATTAGTAGAAGTTGACGGTGACATGGACAAGGCAGTTCAATATCTTCGTGATAAGGGTATGGCTAAGGCTGCTAAGAAAGCTGATCGTGTTGCAGCTGAAGGTTTAACTGGTGTTTACGTTGATGGTAATGTTGCAGCTATTACTGAGGTTAACTCAGAAACTGACTTCGTTTCTTCAAACGATAAGTTTGTTAAATTGGTAAATGCAGCTACTAAGACTATTGCTGAAGGTAAACCTGCCAACATGGAAGCAGCTGAAGAATTAAAGATGGCTGATGGTACTACCTTAGCTCAATCTTTTGTAGACGCAACTGCTACAATTGGTGAAAAGATTGTTTTGCGTCGTTTTGCTTTGGAAGAAAAGACTGATGACCAAGAATTTGGTGCTTACCAACATAATGGTGGTCAAATTGGAGTTATCACTGTTTTAGAAGGTGCTGACGCTGCTACTGCTAAACATTTAGCAATGCATATTGCTGCTATGAGTCCTAAGGTTATTTCACCTGAAGAATTAGATGACGAATTCATTACTGATCAATTAGCTGTGATGAACCACAAGATTGATCAAGATAATGAAAGTCGTGCTTTGGTAAACAAGAAACCATTGCCACACCTTGTTTATGGTTCAGAAAAGCAATTAAGTGATGAGATTTTAGCTAAGGCTAAGGAAGATATTAAGGCTGAACTTAAAGAAGAAGGTAAGCCTGAAAAGATTTGGGATAAGATTATTCCTGGTAAGATGCAACGCTTTATTGACGATAATACTCAAGTTGATAAGCAATTCGCAGTCTTATCACAAAACTACATTATGGACGACAGCAAGACTGTTGGTGAATTCTTGAAGGAAAAGGGAGCTAAGTTAGTTGCTTTCCAACGTTA
This sequence comes from Lactobacillus sp. RTP31084st1_F9_RTP31084_210423, assembly GCF_040919545.1. Taxonomy (NCBI): domain Bacteria; kingdom Bacillati; phylum Bacillota; class Bacilli; order Lactobacillales; family Lactobacillaceae; genus Lactobacillus; species Lactobacillus sp. RTP31084st1_F9_RTP31084_210423. The sequence goes on along the minus strand of NZ_JBCOVH010000001.1, from coordinate 750,453 downwards.
TGAAGTTGGCGAAGGTATTGAAAAGAAGCAAGAAGACTTTGCTGCTGAAGTACGTGAACAAATGAAGTAATTATTTACTTAAAAGGGAGTAACGCTAAAGCGCTGCTCCCTTTTTTTCTGTATAATATATTACAGTGATTTTATGGTAAAATGATAAAAGCATATGAGGAGGTAAATTTATGAGTCAAATTAAGTACAAACGTATCATTTTAAAAGTTTCAGGAGAAGCTCTTGCTGGTGAAAAAGGTACTGGTATTAATCCAGAAGTTATTAAGCACTTAGCTGAGGAAATAAAGTCTGTACATGATATGGGCGTTGAAATCGGAATTGTTTGTGGCGGTGGAAACATGTGGCGTGGTGAAACTGGTGCAAACTTAGGGATGGAAAGAGCTCAAGCTGACTATATGGGTATGCTAGCTACAATTATGAACGGCTTAGCTTTGCAAGATGGTTTAGAAAATTTAGGTGTTCCAACTCGTGTTCAAACATCAATTGAAATGCGACAAATTGCAGAGCCTTATATTCGTCGTAAAGCTATGCGCCACTTGGAAAAAGGACGTGTAGTTATTTTCGGTGGTGGTACTGGTAATCCTTACTTCTCAACTGATACTACTGCTGCCTTGAGAGCAGCCGAAATTGACGCTGACGTTATTTTAATGGCTAAAAATGGTGTTGACGGAGTTTACTCAGCTGATCCTAAGGTCGATCCAAATGCTAAAAAGTATTCTGAATTAACTCAACTTGATTTGATTTCAAAGAATTTAAAGGTAATGGATAGTACAGCTAGTTCGCTATCTATGGATAATAATATTCCTTTAGTTGTCTTTAATGTTAATAAGCCTGGTAACATTAAGAAAGTTGTTATGGGCGAAAATATTGGTACTGTAATTAAGGGTGATAAATAATGGCTAATGAAGTAATTGAAAAAGCAAAAGATAATATGAAAAAGTCTATCGCTGTCTTTCAAAAAGAATTAGGCGGTATTCGTGCCGGCGTTGCAAATGCAAGCCTACTAGAAGGAATTAAGGTTGATTACTATGGTGTACCAACACCTCTTACACAAATGTCTAGTGTAAGTATTCCAGAAGCACGTGTATTAATGGTAACTCCTTATGACAAGTCAAGTTTAGATGATATTGAACATGCTATTTTGGCTTCTGATCTTGGTATTACACCAGCTAACGATGGAACTGTAATTAGAATTGTTATTCCACAATTGACTGGTGAACGTCGTCAAGAAATTGCTAAGCAAGTAGGTAAACTTGCTGAAAAAGGAAAGATTGCAGTACGTAATGTTCGTCGTGATGCAATGGATACTTTAAAGCGTCAAGAAAAAAATGGCGACATTACTGAAGACGAACAACGTAGTTTAGAAAAACAGGTTCAAAAGGTAACTGATGATGCTACTAAAGAAATTGACAAATTAGCAGATCAAAAGAGTCAAGAAATTACTCAAGGTTAATCTAGGACTTGATAAACTATGTCAGAATCGAAAAAATCACTTAATCATTTAGCCATAATTATGGACGGAAATGGCAGATGGGCAAAAAAAAGACATTTACCTCGTTTTGTTGGTCATCGACATGGAATGGACAATATACGAAATATTGCGCTTGCGGCAAATGAGATGGGGATCAAAGTCTTAACGCTCTATGCCTTTTCAACTGAAAACTGGGCAAGACCTACGGATGAAGTAAATTATTTGATGCGTTTGCCAATTGACTTTTTTGATAAGTTTATGCCTGAATTAATGGAAAATAATGTCCGGGTAAATATCATGGGATTTTTAGATGAATTACCTGAGAAGACTTACTTGGTAACACAAAAGGCAATGTCAGATACGGCTAATAATACCGGAATGATCTTAAATTTTGCCTTTAATTATGGATCTCGCCGAGAGATAACTGCTGGTGTTCAAAAAATTGCTCATCAGGTAAAAGCAGGAGAAATAAATCCTAATGATATTGATGAAAAGATGGTTTCTGATCATTTATTAACTCATTCTTTAACTCCATATGATGATCCCGATTTATTGATTAGAACCTCAGGAGAAGAACGCCTATCAAATTTCTTGTTGTGGCAGATGGCCTATACTGAATTTAGTTTTTCAAATAAATTATGGCCAGATTTTGATAAAAATGATTTAGAAGAATTAGTTAAAGATTACTACGGACGTAATCGTCGATTTGGAAAATTGTAAAATTATTAGAACTGTAGATTTTTAAATGAAACAACGTGTAATAACAGCTATTGTAGCTTTAATTTTATTTATTCCGATTGTTTTAATGGGCGGCATCTGGATTGATGTCCTTGCTTGTGCCTTTGCAGCAGTTGGAATTAGCGAAATTTTTATCATGAAGAAACAGATTATTGTTTCTTGGGATTTTATCTTGGCATTATTGGCCACTTTGACTATGGCAGTGCCTGACTCATTCTTTAAGTTTTTACCAGCTTTTTTGAATAAGTATGATGTTTTTTATATTTTTGTAATGTTAATGCTGGTAAGAACAGTTTTATCTAAGAATAGAGTAACTTTTGATGACGCTGGCGTTTATACTATTGCAGCATTATATATTGGTACTGGATTCCACTTTATGGCAGCTATTAGAAATGCTCATCTTGGATTAGCAATCTTAGGTTATGTTTTTGCTGTAGTTTGGTCCACAGATATTGCGGCTTATATGGTCGGTCGAAAGATCGGAAAACATAAGTTATGGCCAGTAATTAGTCCAAATAAAACGTGGGAAGGCTCTATTGGTGCAGTTATCTGTGCAGTAATTGTTGCAGCAGTTTATGTTGCGTTAGTTCCTACTGGTAGAAATAATGTTTTAATGATTATTTTAGCCTTTTTCTTGTCAATTATTGGACAAATGGGAGATTTAGTTGAGTCTGCTTACAAGCGCTTTTATGGTGTAAAAGACTCAGGAAAAATCCTACCTGGTCATGGCGGAATCTTAGATCGTTTTGATAGCATGCTTTTCGTTTTACCTGTTGTTGCATTTATGGGTATTTTATAGGAGAACTGCTAAATGAAAGGTATTTTAATCTTTCTAGTTGTTTTTGGGATACTTGTTTTTGTTCATGAATTTGGACATTTTATTGTTGCAAAAAAATGCGGTATTCTGGTTCGTGAATTTTCAATTGGTATGGGACCAAAACTATTTCAAAAAATGCGCGCCAAGACCACTTATACGATAAGATGGCTTCCATTAGGAGGTTATGTGCGTTTAGCTGGTCCTGATGATGCTGCTAAGATTGATCCAGGTACTACTGTAGTTTTGCAGCTAGATAAGCAAAATAAGGTAAAGCGAATCGATGCTTCTGGATCTCAAATGCCAATTGAAGGTATTCCTGTGCAGGTTAATTCAGCGGATTTGGTAGATGATCTAATTATTCAAGGCTATGAAAATGGAAATGAAGATCAGCTTAAAACATATGCCGTTGATCATGATGCAACGATTATCGAACAAAATGGAACTGAATTATTAATTGCGCCACGTGATACACAATTTCAAGAAGCAAGTGTTGGAAAAAAACTAGCAACTAATTTTGCTGGCCCTTTTATGAATATTTTATTGGGTTTTATTGTATTTATTATTTGGTCTTTAGCAGCTCCTGGTGCTCCGACTACAACAGTAGGAAGTACAATTGCTAATCAACCAGCTCAGGTTGCTGGTATTAAAGCTAATGATCAAATTATTGCAATTAATGACAAGAAGATTAGTAATTTCAATCAAATTGCTTCTGAACTTGCAAAAAGCAAGGGAAAGACTGTTGAAGTGACAGTAAAGAGAGAAAACAAAGTTAAAGATTTCTCAGTAAAACCCAAAGCTAGAAAAATAGACGGTCAAAGAATTTATCAATTAGGATTTTATGGCAAACCTGACAATAGCCTTGGAGCTAAGCTAAAACGGGGCTGGGATACAAGTATTAGTACTACTGGTTTAATATTTAATGCAGTCGGAAATTTATTTAGACATTTTAGTTTGAATAAGCTTTCTGGCCCAGTTGGTATTTACTCGCAAACAGTTCAAGTTTCAAATATGGGCTTTACGTATTTGCTAGCTTTTTTAGCAATGATTTCTATCAATTTAGGAATTGTAAACTTAATCCCAATTCCAGGATTAGATGGTGGTAAGTTGTTACTTAACCTAATTCAGCTAATTATTGGAAAGCCAATTCCTGAAGATAAGGAAGCTATTGTAGATGTAATTGGTTTTGTCATTCTATTACTATTAATCGTTGCTGTAACTGGAAACGATATTTATCGATATTTTATTAAGTAAATTTTTGGAGGAATAAATGCGTCAATCAAAATTTTTTATGCCAACATTAAAAGAGGCACCTTCTGATGCTGTAGCAAAAAGTCATCAATTAATGCTTAGAGGTGGTTATATTCGTCAGGTAACCGCTGGAGTATATGCATACTTACCATTAGGTTATCGCGTATTACGTAAGGCAGAAAATATTATTGAAGAAGAAATGAACAATATTAATGTGCCTGAAATGATTATGCCTCATCTATTGCCTGCTACTCTTTGGCAAGAATCTGGTCGTTATAAAAAATATGGCGCAGAAATGTTTAAACTTCAAGATCGTCATGGTCGTGAAAGTTTGCTTGGACCTACACATGAAGAAACTTTTACTGAAATTGTTGCCAAGAATTTGAAGAGCTATAAGCAAATGCCACTTGCTTTGTATCAAATTCAGACAAAATTTCGTGATGAAAATCGTCCTCGCTTTGGTCTTCTTCGCGGCAGAGAATTCGTTATGCTTGATGGATATAGTTTTGCTGCAACTCGTGAACAACTAGATGAACAGTTTGATGATCAAAAGGGTGCATATTTAAAGATCTTTAATCGTGCTGGTGTGACTGTTCACCCAGTTATTGCTGACTCTGGTACAATGGGCGGAAAGAACTCAACTGAGTTTCAAGCTCCAGCTGCAATTGGTGAAGATACAATTGCTACAAATGAAAAGGGAACTTATGCTGCAAACCTTGAAATGGCTAAAAGTATTGATACCTTTAAGCAGGAACCAGAAGACGCAAAGGAATTAACTAAAGTAGCTACTCCAGGTATGGACACAATTGATAAATTGGCTGAGTTTCTTAAAGTACCAGCTACTAGAATTGTTAAAAGTATTTTATATATTGCCGATGATCAAAAAGTCTTAGTTTTGATTCGTGGTGATAAAGAAATTAACGAAGTTAAATTAGGTCATGTCTTAGATGCTGACGAAGTAAGAACTGCCAATGCTGATGAACTAGTAGAAATTACTGGTTCGGAAAAAGGCGGTGTAGGACCAATTGGTGCCGACTGGGCTGACAAGATTGTTGCTGATGAAACGGTTAAAGACCTTTATAATGTAGTTGTTGGTGCAAATGAAACTGATTATCAATATCAAAACGCTAATCTAGATCGTGACTTTAAAGTCGATGAATTTGCTGATATTCGTACAGCAAATGAAGGCGAACCAGATCCAGTTGATCATTTACCTTTGAAATTTACTACTAGTATTGAAGTAGGTCATATTTTTAAATTAGGTACTTACTATACAAAGACGATGGGTGCTGATTTCTTAGATAACAATGGTAAGGCGAAGCCTGTAATCATGGGCTCTTACGGAATTGGTGTTACAAGAATGCTTTCCGCAGCAGTTGAACAGCATTTAACTAAGAACGGAATTGCTTGGCCAAAAGAAATTGCTCCGTTTGCGATTCATTTAATTCAAATGAAGATGAAAGATGAAACTCAAACAGAATTGGCTGAAAAACTTGAAAAAGAACTTTCAACTAAGTATGATGTTTTATACGATGATAGAAATGAACGTCCAGGTGTTAAGTTTAATGATGCAGATTTAGTCGGTGCACCATTAAGAATTACAATTGGTCGAAAAGCAAAAGATGGAATTGTAGAAGTTAAGCGTCCAACTGATGAAAAGGCTACGGAAATTAGCATTTCTGATTTGGATGCGATGATTACAAAAGAGTTAGGATAATTTTTGTGGCAAATAAAAACGAACTTTTCAAAAAACTATTAGATCAAATCAAGTTTCCTGATAAGTTTGAAGATAACGATATTGTCCAAAATGGTGAAATTGAAAACGTGGATGTATACGCTAATGAAAGAAAGTGGCAAATCCACGTTTTTTTTGATACACCACTAGATTTTGAAACTTATCGTTCTCTTAATGAACTTATCCATCAAACATTTGAACCGTTTGTAAATGTTGAATTATTAGTCCGGACCAAGGATGGAAATAGTAAAAATTTACCTGAATACTGGACATATGCAATTCAAAATTCAACTAATTTGAAACCTGCGGTTCGAGAATTTTTACAAGGACAAGCCCCACATTTAGAAAAAGAAAAATGGTTGATTCCAACCCAAAATAATGTTGTAAACGGGCTTCTTTCTGAACAAGTTTTAGCAGAACTTAATAGCGAATTTAGAAGATATGGCTTTTTTAATATTAAGTTTACTACCAAGGTTGATGAAACTAATATTGATGAGAATCTAAAAAGTTTAGAACAAGTGCAGGCTCAACATGAATCTGCAATGCAGGAATTCTATGAAAAGCAACCAGCTGAACCTAAGAAAAAGATGCCCATTAAAAGTACGAGAATGGGCAGTAATAAGGTTGATAAAAAGGCTAAATTTATTCAGATTCAAGATTTGGAAGATGGAAGCGGTAATGTAGCTATCGAAGGTCACATTTTTAATACCGATATTCATGAATTAAAATCTGGAAGCGTAATTTTTACTGGTGAAATAACTGACTATACTGATTCAATCAGTTTTAAGAAGTTTGTTTCTGATAAGGATCAAATTGATTATCTAAAAGGAATTAAGCCTGGTGTTTGGGCTCGTATGCAAGGTTATGCAGCTGACGATCAATATCAGCATGATGTTGTTTTCAATATTCGAAACTTGGAATTAATTGAACATAAGGGTCGAGAAGAAAAGTATGAGGGAGAAGAAAAACGAGTTGAACTGCACCTTCATACAAATATGAGTCAGTTAGATGCAACTAGTACTGCTAGCGATTATATCAAAACTGCCAAAAAGTTTGGTCAAAAAGCAATCGCAATTACTGACCACGCTGACGTTCAAGCATTCCCAGAAGCATATCATACTGGTGCGAGTGAGAAGATGAAGATCCTGTATGGATATGAAGCTAATATGATTGATGACCATGCTTTGCTCGTGCTTAATCCTACTGAAATGGATTATCGTGATCGTGAATATGTGATTTTTGACGTTGAAACAACAGGTCTTTCTTCAGTGTATGATACTATTATCGAAATTGGTGCTGTTAAGATGAAAAATGGTGAGGTGCTTGAAAGATTTGATAAATTTATTAATCCTCATCATCCTTTAAGTGATACTACTATTAATTTGACATCAATTACTGATGAAATGGTTGGAGCAGCTGATGATGAAAAGGATGTAATTAAGAAATTTAAAGATTTCTATGGAGATCGTCCTTTATGTGGACATAATGTTCAGTTTGATGTAGGTTTTGTAAACGCTGCTTTACGTCGTGCGGGCTTAGATGAAATTTCTCAACCTGTTGTTGATACTCTTGAAGTTTCAAGATTGCTGCATCCTGAACAGACTCGACATACTCTTGATTCGCTAGCCAAAAAATATAATGTTGTTTTGGAGCATCACCACCGAGCTAACCAAGATGCTGAAGCTACAGGATATTTAATGTTTAAGTTACTTGATGCTTTTAATGCTCGTTTCCATGAAGCTGATTTAGGTAAGATGAATGACTATGCAAAGTATGGTCAAGTATATAAAAGAGCTAAGCCTAGCCATATGAGTGTTCTTGCTTTAAACCAAGAGGGCTTAAAGAATATGTACAAGCTTGTTTCACTAGCAAGCACTAAATACTTCTATCGGATACCTAGAACGCCTAAGTCCGAACTAAGAAAATATCATAAGGGTTTATTGTTTGGTAGTGGTTGCTGGCAAGGTGATGTGTTCATTTCAATGATGCAAAAGGGATATGATGAGGCGCGTGAAAAGGCTCGCTTTTACGACTATCTTGAGGTACAACCACCTGCATCCTACCAGACGCTAATTGACGATGATTTAATTAAAGATGAAGCTGAATTGCATGAAATTATTCAAAATATCTACAAATTAGGTAAAGAATTGAATAAACCAGTTGTTGCAACTGGTGACTCGCATTATGTTGAGCCCCATGAAGCTATTTATCGCAAAATTTTATTAGCTGCCCAAAAATCAAATCCTAATCGTAATAAGAATTTACCTGATTTGCATTTTTATTCTACTCAAGAAATGCTGGATGCTTTTAGCTTTTTAGGAGAAGATGTTGCTAAAGAAATTGTAATTGAGAATACAAATAAGTTAGCAGATCAAATTGAAGAAATTGCTCCTATTAAGAGTGGCTTATATCCGCCACATATTGAAAATGCAGATCAAGAAATGAAAGATCTGACTTACAATAAGGCTTATGAGTTGTATGGAAAACCGTTACCTAAGATTGTAGAGGACAGAATTGAACTTGAATTAAATTCGATTATTTCTAACGGGTATGCTGTTATTTATCTTATTTCTCAGCGTCTTGTTGCCAAATCAAATAAAGATGGATATTTGGTAGGTTCTCGTGGATCGGTTGGTTCTAGTTTGGTAGCGACGATGTCTGGAATTACTGAAGTTAATCCTTTAGCTCCACATTATCGTTGTCCTAAATGTAAATATTCTAAATTTTTTGAAAATGGGGAATATGGATCTGGTTACGACTTACCTGATAAAGATTGCCCTAAGTGCGGAACTCCCTTAGTAAAAGATGGACAGGATATCCCATTTGCTACTTTCTTAGGTTTCCACGGAGATAAGGTTCCTGATATCGATTTGAACTTTTCTGGAGACTATCAGCCAGTTGCTCATAATTATATTCGTGTGATGTTTGGTCCAGATAATTCGTTTAGAGCTGGTACTATTGCGACTGTTGCTGATAAGACGGCATATGGATATGTGAAGCATTATGAAGATGAAAATGAATTGCATCTAAGAAATGCTGAGCTTGACCGTTTAGCTGCTGGTGCTTCCGGCGTAAAGAGAACAACTGGCCAGCACCCAGCTGGTATTGTTGTTGTGCCAGATAATATGGATATTTATGACTTTACTCCTGTACAGTATCCCGCTGATGATTTAAGTGCGGCTTGGCTTACAACGCACTTTGACTTCCACTCTATTCACGATAATATTTTGAAATTCGATATTCTAGGGCATGATGACCCAACTATGATCAGAATGCTGCAAGATTTATCAGGAATTGACCCATTAACTATTCCACCTGATGATCCAGGAGTAATGTCCTTATTTTCAAGTCCAGAAATTTTAGGTGTTACCCCTGAGCAAATTCAGTCAAAGACTGGTACTTTAGGTGTTCCAGAATTTGGAACAAAATTTGTTCGCGGAATGCTTGAAGAAACAAAGCCAACAACTTTTTCAGAATTATTGCAGATTTCGGGTTTGTCTCACGGGACTGATGTATGGTTAGGAAATGCAGAAGATTTAATTAATAACGGCACTTGCAAGCTAAAGAACGTAATTGGTTGTCGTGATAACATCATGATGGACTTAATTCACTGGGGAGTAAAACCAGAAGTTGCTTTCTTTACCATGGAATCTGTACGTCACGGTAAGGGAATCAGTGATGAAAACATGGAAATTTTGAAGAAAAATGATAAGATTCCTGACTGGTACATTCCTTCTTGTTTGAAGATTAAGTATATGTTTCCGAAGGCTCATGCTACGGCTTATATTTTAATGGCACTTAGAATTGCCTGGTTTAAGGTATATTATCCAGTGATTTATTATGCTTCTTATTTCTCAGTTCGTGCTGATTTGTTTGATTTAGTTGCAATGAGCCATGGAAAAAATACAGTAAAGGCTGCAATGAAGGAAATCCAAGATAAGGGAATGGATGTTTCTGCTAAGGATAAGTCGTTACTTACTGTTCTTGAAATTGCAAACGAATGTTTAGAACGTGGTATAAAAATTAAGATGGTCGATGTAAATGAATCTGAAGCAATGGACTTTAAGATTATTGATGATCATACTATTCTAGCTCCGTTTAATGCAGTTCCAGGTTTAGGTGATAATGCTGCTAAGCAAATTGTTGCTGCCCGTGCAGAGCAAAAGTTTCTTTCAAAAGAAGATCTTGCAACACGCGGAAAAGTATCACAAACAATTATGGAATATTTTGAGAATAATGGAGTTCTTGAAGGGATGCCAGATCAAAATCAATTGTCACTATTTTAGCGTGTTAATTTACAAATATTAGCAAATATGCTATTCTAAGAACGAAGTTCGAATAGCAAATTCGAGTGAGCAGCAATGCTCACTCTTTTTATTACGGAGGAAGAGATTTGACAAAAGTTACCGAATTGGTGGCAGACGTAGTTACGCCTTTAGCTGAAGCAAGAGGCGATGAACTGGTCGATGTTGAATATGTAAAGGAAAAGAAGCAATATTATCTTCGCATTTATGTTGATCGTCGCCCAGGCGGAATCGATATTGAAGAGATCGCAAATTTGAGTGAATTGGTATCAGAAAAGTTAGATGAATTAGATCCTGATCCTTTTCCTGAGCCGTATATTTTAGAGCTTTCATCTCCTGGTTTAGAGCGTCCAATCAAAAATGAAAAAGATTGGGAGCGCGCCAAAGGATCATACATTCATGTTAGTCTTTATCAAAAAATTGATGGGGAAAAGACTTATGAAGGTACTTTAAAAGATCTCAATCAAGATCAGATCGTCTTAGAAGTAAAGATCAAAACACGACTCAAAGAAATAACAATCCCTCGAAAGACGATTGCCTCTAGTCGCTTTGCAGTTGAATTTTAGAAAGGATGATCAAAAACTTATGTCTAAAGAAATGGTGGAAGCTTTTGCAACCTTAGAAAAAGAAAAAGGCATCAAGCAAGAAATTATTGTTGATGCAATCAAGGCTGCTTTAGTAGCTGCATATAAGAAAAATTATAATCAAGCTCAAAATGTAGAAGTTGTTTTTGATGAAAAGAAAGGCAATTTCAAGGTTAATGCAATTAAGACAGTTGTCGATGAAGTTCAAGATAGTCGTCTTGAAGTGAGTCTTAAAGATGCACTTGAAATTAATCGTGCGTATGAAGTTGGCGATGAAATCCGCTTTGAAGTAACTCCTAAAGATTTCGGCCGTTTAGCTGCACAAACCGCTAAACAAGTTATCATGCAACGTTTACGTGAGGCTGAAAGAGAACATATCATTAGTGAATATTCTCAATATAAGGATGAAATTGTTACTGGTACAGTTGAAAGACGTGATAATCGCTTTGTTTACGTAAAGATTGGTAACGTTGAAGCTGTAATGCCACATAATGATCAATTACCAGGTGAGAATTATAATCCTCAAGATAAAGTTCGCGTTTTAGTAACTAGAGTAGGGTCCGATTCAAAAGGAGCTCAAATTACTGTTTCAAGAACTGCACCTGATTTAGTAAAACGTCTCTTTGAACAAGAAGTTCCAGAAGTTTATGATGGGACTGTAGAGATTGTATCAATTGCTCGTGAAGCAGGTGACAGGACTAAGATTGCCGTTAAGAGTAATGATCCTGATATTGATCCAGTTGGTACCTTAGTAGGACCAAAAGGAGCTCGGGTTCAAAATATTGTTAACGAATTAGGCGGAGAAAATATCGACGTTGTAAAATACGAAGAAAATCCATCTGATTTTATTGCCAATGCTTTGAATCCTGCAGAAGTGATCGCAGTTCAATTTAGTGGTGATGATGATGACAAGAATGCGCTAGTAATTGTTCCTGATTATCAATTGTCTTTAGCTATTGGAAAGCGTGGACAAAATGTTCGCCTTGCAGCCCGTTTGACAGGTTATAAGATTGACATTAAGCCTGAATCTCAAGTCGAATTTGTCGATTCAGAAGGCGATGACGTTGAAACAGATCAAGATATCGATGATAGTAATGAATCATCAAATGAAGAAACTACAGAATCTACTGCTGAACAACTAGAAGAAGATTCAAGCGATGATTTTCCAAATGGGGAAGATGTTGATTCAGCACTAGATGATGATGCAGATAAAGATGAGGAATAGGTGACTTTCTTTGAAAAAAAGAAAAATTCCAATGCGTAAGGATCTATTGACTAATACTATGCAACCTAAAAAAGAATTAGTTCGCGTAGTTGTTGACAAGGATAAAAATATTTCAGTAGATCCAACTGGAAAGAAGTCAGGTCGAGGAGCCTATGTATCTTTAGAACCTGATAAGATTGCTGAAGCGCAAAAAAATCAGGTTTTAGAAAAAAGCCTTGGTGTTAAAGTTTCAGCTGATTTTTATGATGATCTTTATGCATATGTTGATCATCAAAAAGCAAGAAAAGAATTGTTTGGTGATAAATAATTTTGCAAAACAAACAAAAAACTTTGAATTTACTTGGATTAGCGCAAAAAGCTGGAAAGCTAGCGACAGGATTTGATGCAGTAAAAATATCTTTAAGCAAAAATCAAGCAAAGTTAATTTTTATTGGTAGCGATGTGAGTCAGAATACTAAAGATAAGCTTGCTTTTTTGATGCGTAAAAAAGATGTTAAATTAGTTGATGTATTTTCTAGCGCTGAAATAACACAAGCACTTGGAAAAGAAAGAAAATTAGTTTCTGTTACAGATTCAGGTTTCAGCAAAGCAATGATAAAGAATTTAAACGAAGGAGTGTGATTTGATGGCTAAAAAACGTATTTATGAAGTAGCGAAAGAATTAGGCATTGAAAACAAAATTGTTGTAAAAAAGGCACAAGATTTGGGTTTTGATGTAAAGAGCCACATGTCCTCCCTAGATGATAAGCAAGTTTCTAAGTTAGTAGATAGTTTTAAGTCTGCTAATACTACTAAGCCATCTACTGAAAAGGATTCTAAAAATTCAAGTCGTAAAGAAAAAACAAAAATAAAAGTTTCTGTAGGTGCAATTCGTCGTCGTGATAATAGAAATGATCATGATAATCGCCATAGTAATAATAAACGCAGAAACAATAAGATTAAAAAGCAGCAAAATGATCGTCGTGCCGAACGAAATAAACCACAAGCAGAGGCTAAATCGGCAGCACGCGATTTATTGAATAAATTTAAGAAGAAGCAACGAGCTGAAGCTAGTGAATTAAATGCTCAGACTGAAGCTTCCCGCCGTAAATGGCATCAAGAACAAAATCCTCAAAGATCAAAGGTTAAAAAAGTGGAAAATACTCGTAAGCCAAAAGAAGAAAAACTCGAAGGAGCTGCAGCTGTAAAAGCTCGTGTACAAGCATCACAAAAACCAGTTGGTCCAAAGATTATAAAACCATCGCCGGCAAGAAACAAGGCAAAGAGACCTACTGTGAAGAAGGTTGAACCGATTGCTCCAGTTGTACCTGCTCCTCAAAAAGAAGAAGCAAAGCCGACTCGCAAAAAAGACTTTACTCGCAAGAAACGTGAAGTACCAGATTATGAACGTGAAAGAAGCGAACATTCTGATAAGGCACGTCGCCGTAGAAATAAGAAAAATAAGCGTATTAATCAAAGTAAAGAAGTTAAGAAGCAGCCAACCCAAAGAAAGGAACGTCCATTGCCAGAAACATTAGTTTATGAAGAAGGCATGAATGCTCAAGATTTAGGAAAACTTCTCCATAGAGAGCCTGCAGAAATTGTTAAAAAGCTCTTTATGCTTGGTGTCATGACTAACCAAAATCAGTCTTTAGACAAAGACACTATTGAACTCTTAGCAGCTGAATATGGTATTGAAGCACAAGAAAAAGTGCATGAAGATATTTCAGATATCGATACTTTGTATACTAAAGAAATGGAAGAATCCAAAGCTTCTAAGCATCAAGAAAAACGTCCTCCAGTTGTTACAATTATGGGACACGTTGACCATGGTAAGACTACTTTACTTGATAGATTGCGTCATACTAACGTTTCTGAACATGAAGCAGGTGGTATTACTCAAAAGATTGGTGCTTACCAAGTACGAATCGATGATCGTTTGATTACTTTCTTAGATACTCCAGGACACGCAGCCTTTTCTAACATGCGTGCTCGTGGTGCTGAAATTACTGATATTGTTGTTTTAGTAGTTGCAGCTGATGATGGTGTAATGCCACAAACAATTGAAGCCATTGATCATGCTAAAAGTGCCGGTGTACCAATTATCGTTGCTGTTAACAAGATTGATAAGCCAGGTGCAAATCCAGATCACGTCATGGAACAACTTATGAAATATGGCTTAGTTCCTGAAGACTGGGGTGGCGATACAATCTTTGTTAAGATTTCTGCTAAGACAGGTAAAAATGTTGAAGAACTCTTGCAAATGATCTTGCTTCAAGCTGATGTTATGGAACTTAAAGCTGATCCTGATCAAAAGGCGATTGGTACTGTAATTGAAGCTCGTCTTGACAAAGGCCGTGGTTCAGTTGCCGACGTATTAGTTCAACAAGGTACTTTAAAGGTTGGAGATCCAATTGTTGTTGGCGATACGTTTGGTCGTGTTCGTGTTATGACTAACGATAAGGGACGTAGAGTTAAAAAGGCAACTCCATCTGCTCCTGTTGAAATTACCGGTTTAAACGATGTTCCAGAAGCAGCCGATAAGTTAGTGGTCTTTGAAGATGAAAAGACGGCTAGAAGTGTTGGTGAACAACGTGCTAAGAATGCTTTAGAGAAACAACGTGAAAATGTCCAACATGTTACTTTGGATAATTTGTTTGACACAATGAAGAAAGAAAACATGAAGGAAGTTGACATCGTTCTAAAGGCCGATGTTCAAGGTTCAGCTGAAGCATTGCAACAATCTCTTGAAAAGATTGAAGTTGAGGGCGTAAGAGTTAACATTATTCACTCTGGTGTTGGTGCAATCAATGAATCTGATGTTACATTAGCTGGTGCTTCAAATGCATTTATCGTTGGATTTAATGTTAGACCAACTAATACCGCCAAGAGTCAAGCAGATGCTGAACGTGTAGATATTCGTCTTTATAACATTATTTACAAGGTTATGGATGATGTTGAAGCTGCTATGAAGGGTATGCTTGAACCTACATACGAAGAAAAGGTCACTGGAAACTTAACTGTTCGTGAAACTTGGAAGGTATCTAAGATTGGTACAATTGCTGGTGCTTTTGTTGATAATGGATATGTTACTAGAGATTCCGGTATTCGTGTAATTCGTGACGGTATTGTGAAATACGATGGAAAAGTTGCATCTCTTAAGCGTTTCAAGGATGATGTCAAGGAAGTTAAGCAAGGATTCGATTGTGGTATCACAATTGAAAACTTTAACGATATTAAGGTTGACGATCAACTTGAAGCCTACGAAATGCAAGAGGTACCTGTAAAATAGGCATCTTTTTTCACAAAAAGGAGCTTAATTATGAAACATAGAATTGGTCGTGTAGAAGGCGAGATCCTACGTGAACTAACAAAAATTTTACGTAAAGATATTCGTGACCCACGTTTAAGTGATATTACTATTACAGCTGTAGAATGCACAAATGATTTGTCATATGCAACTATTTACTACAGCTTGTTAACAGAAGACCCGGCAAAGGAAAAAGAAGTAGCTGAAGGACTTGATAAAGCAAAAGGAATGATGCGTCACTTGCTTGGTCAAACCTTGACTGTTTATAAAGTTCCTGAGTTGATTTTTAAACGTGATACTTCTGTTGCTTATGGTTCAAAAATTGATAATTTAATTAACCAAGTAAAGAAGCAAGATCAAGAACGTGAAAATAAGAATAAGTAAAAAGGCGCCGAAAGGCGTCTTTTATTTTGGAGATTAAGATATGCTGAATGGAATTGTAGTAGTAAATAAGCCACGTGGGGTAACAAGCAGTGATTGTGTTTATAAGTTAAGAAAGATACTTCAAATTAGAAAAATTGGACATGCTGGCACGCTTGATCCTGAAGTAAATGGCGTATTACCAATTGCTATTGGACAAGCCACGAAATTGATCGAATTGATGCATGAAAAGCCCAAATCTTATATTGGAAGTGGAATGTTTGGACGGTCAACTGATAGCTATGATTTAGATGGTAAAACTACTGCTGAAGAAAAAATAATTACACCATTTACAAAAAGTGAGATTATTGCTGGAATGAAGCAGTTAACAGGAAAGCTTGAACAGGTCCCTCCAATTTATTCAGCTGTAAGAGTAAATGGTAAGAGACTTTATGAATATGCTCAAGAAAATATTCCAGTTGAACGTCCCAAGAGAAAAGTCAATGTTTATAGTTATGAATTAACAAAAGATCCTGAGTACGATCCACTGGAAAAAACGGAAAGCTTTGATTTTGCAATTCGTTGCTCTAAAGGAACCTATGTCAGGTCATTAGTAAATGATCTGGGTGAAAAATTAGGTGTTCCTGCTGTAATGACTAGTCTTACCCGAACTAGTAGTTCAGGCTATGACTTAAATCAAGCTGTAGATTTAGAAACAATTGAAGCAGAAGTAGATACTCCTGAAAAATGGCTTCAGCCAATTGATAGTTTTTTTGCTGAATTACCTCAATTTCAACTTTCGCCGGATCAATTTAAGCGCGTCTCAAACGGTGCAAGTATCAATTTAAATACCAGTTATGCTAAGGTCGCTTTGGTTTATAATGGTCATATAAAAGCTATTTATCAGCGACAAGGAAAAATCTATCGCCCTGAGATGATGCTTTTAAAAAATGAATAGCGAGAGTAAAAAATGAAAGTAATAACCTTAGATTATCCGATCTCTGCACCTATTACAAATCAAAAGGTAATCTTAACGTTAGGTTTTTTTGATGGGGTGCATATTGGTCATCAGAAACTTATTAAAGATGCAAAATTAATAGCCGAGGAGAAGAAGTTGCCATTAATGGTGATGACTTTTGATAAGCATCCTAAAGAGATATACAAAAATGATCATAAATTTGTTTATTTAGAAACGGCCCATGAAAAAGAACAAAAAATGGAAAAGCTGGGAGTAGATTATTTAGTGATTATTAAATTTACTAAAGAATTTAGTCAGCTTAAACCGCAGGATTTTGTAGATCAAGTAATTATGAAACTTAAAGCAGATACAGTTGTGGTAGGTTTTGATTATACTTATGGTCCAAAAGATATTGCTAATGTAGAAAATCTTCCCAAGTTTGCGCGAGGTAGATTTCAAATTGTAGTGGAGCCTAAACAATCTATTGATAAAATTAAAGTTGGTTCCACCTACATTAGAAAGGCAATCCAAGGTGGAAATGTTGAATTAGCGGCTGCCTTACTAGGCCAACCATATGAAACTTCAGGTATTATTGTTCATGGGTTTAGAAGGGGACATAAAATAGGCTTCCCGACTGCTAATCTTGATATTTCTGATGCTAAAGTTTTACCAGCTGAGGGAGTTTATGCAACCAGGGCTAAAATAAATGGAAAATGGCATGATGCTATGACTAGTGTTGGTTACAACGAAACTTTTAAAACAAACCACGGTTTAACAATTGAAACGAATATTTTTAATTTCGATGAGGAAGCATATGGTGAACCATTAACTTTAGCGTGGTACAAGTTTATACGTTCAAATAAAAAATTTTCTGGAATTGAAGAATTATCACGTCAACTAGACCAAGATAAACGAAATATAAAGCAATATTTCTATGATTTAGAAAAATAATTATTTGGATCTATCTTTTTATAATTAATGTGATAAAATGTCTTTATCAATTGAAATCTAATATTGAAAGAAGGTTACGCCATTGCGTTTTTAATCTTGCAAAATAGCATAGTTGAATTTTAATAATTATTTTTTCTTTTATAGGGGACAACTGTGCACTTTTGACAAGATTGAACGTAGATGGAATATCTTCTTTTTTGCTTAATAAGGAGAAAGTCTGCACTTGTCAAAAGTGTAGGCTTTTTTCGTGAGGTGATTATATGAGCAATATTAAGATTTCAAACCTTTCTTTTAAATATTCCGACAGTAGTGAAAATATTTTTAATAATTTAAATTTAGATTTGGATAGTAGTTGGAAATTAGGACTTGTAGGCAGAAATGGTAGAGGAAAGACAACATTCTTGAATCTGTTACGTGGAAAATTGCAAGGAACAGGAGCCATCAAAGCTAACCTTGAATTTAATTACTTTCCTCTTTATGTAGAAAATGAAGAACAATTAACTCTCTCTGCTTTAGAAGAACAAGTTCAATTTGACCGGTGGGAACTTGAACGTGAATTGAATTTAATGCAAGTAGACGCTAATCTTATTTGGCAACCTTTTAATACTTTAAGTGGAGGGGAGCAAACTAAGATATTATTAGCTCTATCTTTTATTAATAAGGATGCTTTTCCATTAATTGACGAACCAACGAATCATTTAGACGAAGAGTCGCGAAAACAAGTGGTTAGATATTTGCAAAAACATTCGCAAGGTTATATTGTTGTGAGTCATGATCGAGATTTTTTAAATCAGGTAACTAATCATGTTCTTGCAATTGAAAATACAGAGATTCATTTATATCAGGGAAATTATGCAAGCTATGAAGATACTAAAGAGAAGCGTGATAAGTTTAACCGGGAGAAAAATGAAAAACTCCGTGGTCAAATTAAAACTTTAAATGCAAGTAGACAGCGTATTAAAGGATATTCACTTCAATCAGAAAATAATAAAAAAGCTAGTGCACATAAGAATGAAATTCATGCAGATATTAATAAGGGATTTTTTGGTCATAAGGCTGCTAAGATAATGAAAAGATCAAAAAATATTGAAAGAAGGATGAATAAAGATATCCAAGATAGAAAAGGTTTAATAAGGAATGTTGAATCTGTGCCAGAATTAGAGATGAATTTTCAACCAAACTATCACTCGACTTTATTAGAAACTCGGCATTTAGATTTGAAAGTTCAAGATAAAAAGTTATTTAAAGACCTAAATTTAATTGTTAAAAAACGAGGAATTGTTTCCCTTGAGGGAAAAAATGGATCGGGAAAATCTACTTTTTTGAAAAGTGTTTTAAATAAAAATATAGATGTAACTTATCAAGGAATTTTAAGTTTAACTAATGGTTTAAAAATTTCCTATTTACCACAAAATTTTGTAGAATATTCAGGCACTTTGGCAGAATTTGTTCAAAAGGAACATTTGTCTTATGAGAAAATGCTTAATATGCTTAGAAAAATGGGTTTTCCTAGAACAAGTTTTGAGACGAGAATTGAAGAAATGAGTATGGGGCAGCAAAAAAGAGTGGCCATTGCTAAGTCATTAGTTGAAGAGGCTGACCTTTATCTGTGGGATGAGCCAGCAAATTACCTAGATGTGTTTAACCAAGATCAATTAATTGATGTTTTAAAGAAGGTTAAACCAGCGATGCTTTTAGTTGAGCATGATGAGTATTTTATTAGTCAAGTAGCAAGTAAACGGATAAAATTAAAGGTAGATGACTAGCAGATTGTATAGAAAGAATAAAAATGGCATTTGATTATAAAAAAGAATATAAAAATTTGTATCATCCAAAAAAGCAACCTGAAATTATTAAGGTTCCTAAAATGAATTACATCGCAGTTTCAGGAAGTGGAGATCCTAATCAGGAAGATGGGACTTATCACAAGGCGTTAGAATTACTTTATGGGCTTGCCTATACTATCAAGATGAGCAAAAAAAGTGAGCATAAAATTCCAGGATATTTTGATTATGTAGTGCCACCACTTGAAGGACTATGGTGGTCAAAAGATAAGCAAAAAATTGATTATGCTCACAAGGAGAACTTCGCCTGGATATCGATGATTCGACTGCCTGATTTTGTTACAGAAAAAGAATTTAATTGGGCAGTTAAGACAGCTACTGAGAAGAAAAAGCAAGATTTTTCTCAAGTTAAATTCTTTACTTATGATGAAGGACTTTGCGCTCAGGTAATGCACATTGGTAGTTATGATGATGAGCCAGCGACAATTGAAGAGATACATCGATTTGTAAAAAAAGAAAATTATCAGATAGATATTCAAAATCCACGCTATCATCATGAAATATATTTAAGTGATCCAAGGAGAACTAAGACTGAAAGGCGTAAAACTGTAATTAGACTACCAATTAAATGATTAAGGTAAGCACTTGTTGCTTACCTTTTTTTATAAAAAACAAATTTAATTAGCACTCTGCTTGCACAATTGCTAAGTTATGGTATCATATTAATTGTTAGCACAAGAGGAAGAAGAGTGCTAATGATGGGGGCGAGAAAATGTTGACTGAACGGCAAGAACTTATTTTAAAGACTATTATTATGGACTTTACTCAGTCTCATGAGCCAGTAGGTTCTAAGACCGTGATGAATCAACTGCCTGTCAAGGTTTCAAGTGCTACAGTTCGAAATGAAATGGCGGCACTAGAGGAAAAGGGACTACTTGAGAAGACTCATTCTTCAAGTGGTAGAATTCCTTCAACTGCTGGTTATCGATATTACTTAGATCATTTGATTAATCCCGTAAAAATACCAGCATCCGTCTATAATCGAATTATTTATCAATTAGACCAACCCTTTCAACAAGTTAATGAAATCGTACAAGAAGCTGCAAAAATTCTGTCTGATTTAACTAACTACACTGCTTTTGCAGCGGGTCCTGAAACTCGCTCGGTTAAAGTAACTGGTTTTAGGATCGTTCCCCTTTCAAGCCATCAAGTGATGGCAATATTAGTTACGGATGACGGTAATGTAAAGAATCAAATCTACACGTTACCTCATCATACAAATGGGGAAGAGATTGAAAAAGCAGTTCGACTAATTAATGATCAATTAGTTGGAAAGCCACTTAGTTCAGTTAATGAAGTGTTACTTAAGAGAATTGCAGACCATCTAGTTGCTGGTGGATCAGCACCTGAAATTTTGGATTTGCTTCAAGATGTTATTAAGGATGCTGCTAGTGAGCAAATGTATGTGGATGGTCAGATTAATCTTTTGAGTAATTATGAAAGTGACGATTTAGCTAAAGTTAAATCTCTCTACAAATTAATTGATCAAAATGATGCTATTTCAAGCTTGATTGGTTTTAATCCTAAAGATGAAATTAAGAATGATTCAAAGTCGAAAGTTCAAGTTAAGTTAGGTTCTGAATTACAATCAGATCTACTTGAAGATTATAGTTTGTTGACTGCACAATATAGCGTTGGTAAATATGGTAAAGGAACAATAGCATTACTTGGACCAACTAACATGCCATACTCGCAGATGATCGGATTACTCGAGTATTTTAGGAATGAACTAGCAAAGAAATTGTTAGATTATTATGGTAGATTTAAGTAAGGAGGTTAGCTGTGAGTAAAGAAGAGTTTCCGCATGAAAAAGATTTAAAAGACGAGGTGACCCCAGATAAGGCACCAAAGAAAGATCCAAAAGCAACTCCGAAAGAGGAAGTTAAGGAAAATCCAGCAAAAGATTATGAAAAAGAAATCGCTGAATTGAGAGCTAAGAATAAGGATCTTGAAGATAAATATCTACGTAGTGAAGCTGAGATTCAGAATATGCAAGCACGTTATGCAAAAGAGCGTGCGCAATTGATTAAATATGAATCTCAAAGCCTCGCTAAAGAAGTTTTGCCAGCAATGGATAACTTAGAACGCGCGTTAGCTGTTAAAGCAGATGATGAGGCAGCTAAGCAACTCCAAAAGGGTGTTCAGATGACACTTGACTCATTAGTTAAATCAATGAAAGATCAAGGAATCACTGAAATCAAAGCCGAAGGTGAAACTTTTGACCCTGCACTACATCAAGCTGTTCAAACTGTTGCAGCAGAAAATGATGATCAAAAGGATCACGTAGTTAAAGTTTTACAAAAAGGATATCAATATAAAGATAGAACATTAAGACCAGCAATGGTTGTAGTGGCTCAATAAGAAAGGAAGTTACATATATGTCAAAAGTTATTGGTATTGACTTAGGTACGACTAACTCAGCTGTTGCCGTACTTGAAGGAAAAGAACCTAAGATTATTACTAACCCAGAAGGTAACCGTACGACTCCTTCTGTAGTTGCCTTTAAGAATGGTGAAATTCAAGTTGGGGAAGTTGCTAAGCGTCAAGCTATTACTAACCCTAACACTATTGTTTCAATTAAGAGCCATATGGGTGAAGAAGGTTACAAGGTTAAGGTTGGCGACAAGGAATATACTCCACAAGAAATTTCAGCCTTTATTTTGCAATACATTAAAAAGTTTTCTGAAGATTACTTAGGTGAAAAGGTAACTGATGCAGTTATCACTGTTCCTGCTTATTTCAATGACGCACAACGTCAAGCTACTAAAGATGCCGGAAAGATTGCTGGTTTAAATGTTCAAAGAATTATCAACGAACCAACAGCTTCTGCTTTAGCATATGGTCTTGATAAAGATGAAAATGATGAAAAAGTTTTAGTATATGACCTTGGTGGTGGGACTTTTGATGTTTCCATCTTGCAACTAGGTGATGGTGTCTTCCAAGTATTATCAACTAATGGTGATACTCACCTTGGTGGTGATGACTTCGATAAGAGAATTATGGATTGGTTAATCCAAAACTTTAAGGAAGAAAATGGTGTTGACTTATCTAATGATAAGATGGCATTACAACGTTTAAAGGATGCTGCTGAAAAGGCTAAGAAAGACTTATCTGGCGTTTCATCAACTCACATTTCACTTCCATTCATTTCTGCTGGAGAAGCTGGTCCTCTTCACCTTGAAGCTGATTTAACTCGTGCTAAGTTTGATGAATTAACTGATGACTTAGTTCAAAAGACTAAGATTGCTTTTGACAATGCATTAAGTGATGCTGGCTTGAGCGTAAGTGATATTGACAAAGTTATTTTGAATGGTGGTTCAACTCGTATTCCTGCAGTTCAAAAAGCTGTTAAGGAATGGGCTGGAAAAGAACCTGATCACTCAATTAACCCTGATGAAGCTGTTGCTTTAGGTGCAGCAATTCAAGGTGGTGTTATTTCTGGTGATGTTAAGGATATCGTTTTACTTGATGTCACTCCATTATCACTTGGTATTGAAACTATGGGTGGTGTCTTCACTAAGTTAATTGATAGAAACACTACTATCCCAACTTCAAAGAGCCAAATCTTCTCAACTGCAGCAGATAATCAACCAGCTGTTGATGTTCACGTTCTTCAAGGTGAACGTCCAATGGCAGCAGATGATAAGACTTTAGGACGTTTTGAATTAACTGATATTCCACCAGCACCACGTGGTGTTCCACAAATTCAAGTTACTTTCGATATCGACAAGAATGGTATTGTAAATGTTTCTGCTAAGGATATGGGTACTGGTAAGGAACAAAAGATTACCATTAAGAGTTCTTCTGGTCTATCAGACGAAGAAATTAAGAAGATGCAAAAAGATGCTGAAGAGCATGCTGAAGAAGATAAGAAGAGTAAGGAAGAAGTTGATTTACGTAATGAAGTAGATCAATTAATCTTTACTACTGAAAAGACTTTGAAAGAAACTAAGGGTAAAGTTCCTGAAACTGAAACCAAGAATGTTCAAGATGCTTTGGATGCTTTGAAGAAAGCTCAAAAAGATAACAACTTGGATGAAATGAAAGAAAAGAAGGAAGCTTTATCAAAGGCTGCTCAAGATTTAGCTGTTAAACTTTACCAACAAAACGGTGGTGCTCAAGGTGCTGCTGGTCAAGCTGGACCTCAAGGAGCGCAAGGTGGTCAACCAAATAATGATAATGTCTCAAGCAACGGTCAAGGTGGTTCAACTGTTGATGGAGACTTTCACAAGGTAGACCCTGACAAGTAAAAAGATTTATAATTAAATCAAACAAGAAAAGAACTGCGTGATTGTAGTTCTTTTCTTTTATGAATGAAGGAGTTTTCAGATGGCACAACGTGATTATTATGATGTGCTGGGTGTTGATAAGAATGCTAGTGAAAGCGACATTAACAAGGCTTACCGCAGGCTGGCAAAAAAATATCACCCAGACTTAAACCATGAACCTGGCGCTGAAGAAAAATACAAAGAAGTAAATGAAGCATACGAGGTTCTGCATGATAAGCAAAAAAGGGCTCAATATGATCAATTTGGTCAAGCCGGTGTAAACGGTCAAGCTGGTTTTGGCGGTCAAGGTTATGGTGGCTTTGGTGGCCAAGGTGGTTATTCATCTCAAGGCTTTGGTGATTTTGGTGATATTTTTGGTGATATCTTTGGTTCAGCTTTTGGTGGTGGACGAAGTCGAGTAGATCCAACTGCTCCTCAAAAGGGTCAAGACTTGGATTATACAATGACAATTGACTTCATGGATGCGATCAAAGGCAAGAAGACAGATATTACTTACACAAGAAGTGAAGTTTGCCCAACTTGTGATGGTTCAGGTGCTGAAAAGGGAACTCACCCAATTACCTGTGACAAGTGTCACGGAACTGGTGTCATGACTGTAACTCGTCAAACGCCACTTGGAGTTATCCAGCAGCAAACTACATGTGATAAATGTGGTGGACGTGGTACGATCATTAAACATCCATGTCAAACTTGCCATGGTAAAGGAACTGTTGATAAAAAGCAAACACTTGAAGTTAAAGTCCCAGCTGGTATTGACAATGGTCAACAAATTCGCTTAAGTGGTCAAGGCGAAGCAGGTAAGAATGGTGGCCCTTACGGAGATTTATACATTGTCTTTAGAGTTAAACCAAGTAAAGAGTTTAGAAGAAATGGTACAACTATTTATAGTGAAGCACCGATTTCTTTTGCTCAAGCAGCTCTAGGTGATAAAATTCGCGTAAACACTGTTCATGGACCAGTTGATTTGACTATTCCAGCCGGGACTCAACCTAACACTAACTTCAAGTTACGTGGTCAAGGCGTTCCTAAGATTAACGGTACTGGCAATGGAGATCAAGAAGTAACGGTTAAGGTTGTTATTCCAAAGAAAATTAACGATAAACAAAAAGAAGCTTTAGTTGATTATGTTAAAGCTGGTGGAGGAAATATTTCACCTCAAGAAAAGAACTTTTTTGAACGTTTAAAAGATAAATTAAACGGAGAATAAAAGTTAAAAGCGTATATCTCTATGAAGAATGAGATATACGCTTTATTTTTAGTAAAAATTATCTTTGAAAATATTACATTAAGAATTTTATCTAAGTATCAGCCTTTGATATAATTAATAGAGCGAAAAAGGTGAGAACATGGATATTAAAAAATTACAAGACTATCAAAAACATATTCGGAATTTTTCGATCGTTGCTCATATTGATCATGGTAAGTCAACGATTGCAGATCGTATTTTAGAATTAACCGATACTGTATCTGAACGTCAAATGAAAAATCAATTACTTGATGATATGCCATTAGAGCGTCAACGCGGCATTACCATTAAACTTAATTCGGTAGAAGTAAAATATCATGCTAAAGATGGAGAAACATATATTTTTCACTTAATTGATACTCCGGGACATGTAGACTTTTCTTATGAAGTTTCGCGTTCTTTGGCAGCCTGTGAAGGAGCACTTTTAGTAGTAGATGCAACCCAAGGTGTTCAAGCGCAAACTTTAGCTAATACTTATCTAGCAATTGACGATGATTTGGAAATTTTGCCAGTCATTAATAAGATTGATTTGCCTTCAGCTGATCCTGAAATGTGCAAAAACGAAATTGAAGAGATGATTGGACTCGATGCCTCTGATGCTGTTGAAGTGTCCGGTAAGACAGGTCAAGGAATTCCCGAACTACTTGAGGAAATTGTTAAAAAGGTACCAGCACCAACTGGTGATTTGAATGCTCCTTTGAAGGCCTTAATTTTTGATTCAAAATATGATGATTATCGCGGGGTCGTTTTATCGGTTCGAATTGAAGAAGGAACTGTAAAACCTGGTGATAAGATTCGAATTATGAATACTGGGAAAGAATTTGAAGTGACAGAGGTTGGTGTTTCAAGTCCTCATCCTGTTAAAAAAGATATGCTTATTGCAGGGGACGTAGGATACTTGACTGCGAATATCAAGTCTGTTCGTGAAACTCGTGTAGGTGATACGATTACTAGCGCTGAAAATCCAACTGAGAAACCACTTCCCGGTTATCGCCAAATTCCACCAATGGTTTACTCTGGTATGTATCCAGTTGATAATCAAAAATATGATGATTTAAAAGAAGCACTGCAAAAATTGCAGTTAAATGATGCTGCCTTAGAGTTTGAACCTGAAACTTCTCAAGCATTAGGTTTTGGCTTCCGTTGTGGCTTTTTGGGATTGCTTCATATGGATGTGGTACAAGAAAGACTTGAGCAAGAATTTGGTATGGATTTAATTATGACTGCACCAAGTGTAGACTACCATGCAATTATGAATGATGGTTCAACTAAATTAATTGATAATCCTGCTGATTTACCAGATGCTGGTGAATATAAAGAAGTTCAAGAACCTTATGTTAAGGCAGAAGTGATGGTGCCAAATGACTTTGTAGGTCCAGTAATGGAGCTATGTCAGCGAAAACGCGGAGAATTTGTAACTATGGATTATTTAGACAAATACCGTGTTAATGTTATTTACAATATGCCCCTAGCTGAAATTATCTATGATTTCTTTGACGAACTAAAGTCTTCAACTAAAGGTTATGCTTCTCTTGATTACGAAATAACAGGTTATCGTGCAACAGACTTAGTTAAGATTGATATGTTGCTTAATAAAGAGCCAATTGATGCTCTTAGTTTCATTGCACACCGTGAAGAGGCTCAAAATCGTGCTCGTCAAATGACAACAATGCTTAAGAAGTTAATTCCACGTCAAAACTTTGAAGTTGATATTCAAGGTGCAATTGGTGCTAAAATTATTTCTCGTGCGACAATTAAACCATATCGTAAGGATGTTACTTGGAAAATTCATACTGGTGACCCAGATAGACGTGCTAAATTACTTGAAAAGCAGCGTCGTGGTAAGAAGAGAATGAAGGCAGTCGGAAAGGTAGAAGTACCTCAAGACGCATTTATGGCTGTTCTAAAAATGAATGATGACGATATTAAAGGTAAATAATTGTAACTTTCTAGACGTACTAAGCTTTTTGGTACGTCTTTTTTGATTTTTAAAAATATATAATAGTCTTTCATCAAGTTATAGCTAACTTGATTTAGTATCTTTTTTGAAAAATGTGTTAGAATTTATAACAGCATTAATAAAATTGAGGATAAAAAACGTATGGCAAAAAAAACAAGAAATACTTCTAAAAAAGCTTGGATAGTTAGAATTGCTGCGATTATTTTATTAATCATCGGTTTAGGGATGATTTTTAATAGTCAAATCCGAGATTTCATGGTTCGACAAAATCAGACTACTGCTTTGAAGAAATTAAACAAAGATACTGTTAAAAAAAATCAAGCAAAAAAAGGAATGTTCGATTTCTCAAAAGTTGAAGAAATTGATTTTGGAAAGGTGACTAAATCAAGGGTTAATAATACTGCTGATGCAATTGGCGCAATCGCAATTCCAAGTGTAAAAATGTATCTTCCAATTATGAAGGGGTTAAGTAATGATGCCATGTCGACTGGTGGTGGAACAATGCGTCCAGACCAAGTTATGGGCAAGGGAAACTATCCTTTAGCAGGTCACTATATGACAGCCAAGGGTGTTTTATTTTCACCACTTGAAGACACTAAATTGGGCGAAAAAGTATACTTAACTAATCTTGATAAAATTTATATTTATCGAATTTATATGAAAAAGGTTGTAGACCCAACTGCTGTTTGGTTAGTCGATAATACTAAGCAAAATATTGTTACTTTAATTACATGTGCTGATGGTGGTGTTAATCGCTGGGCGATTAGGGGAAAATTAATTGCTGAAAAGCCAGCTACAGATAAGAATTTACAAGTTTTCAAACTTAAATAAAGAGGATTTGCTTTTGTTGAAGAAGTAAATCCTCTTTAACTTTTGCTATAATAGAAACTTAGATGTTATAAATGATTTAGGTGAACTAAAAATAATGAAATGGCAACAAAGACAAGCAAGTAGTTTAGATCAGGAATTAATTGAAGATTATGGATTAACAGATATTCAAGCTAAGCTTTTCGCATTAAGAGGTATTAATACCGCGGAGAAGTTGGATTTTTGGCTAAATGCAGATGAAAATGATTTGGCCGATCCGTTTTTAATGCACGATATGGAAAAGTCTATTAACCGCATCAATCAGGCAATTGATAATGGTGAAAAAATAACTATCTATGGTGATTATGATGCTGATGGGATCACGGCAACTAGCATCATGATGGATACCTTAGAAATTTTAGGTGCCGATGTTCACTTTTTTATTCCGGATCGTTTTAAAGATGGATACGGTCCAAGTATGAACCGTTACCAAGAGATAGTAGAGGATGGGACTAAATTAATCATTACGGTTGATAATGGGGTAACCGGTGTTGAAGAAGTTAAATATGCCCAGGAACATGGCGTTGACGTAATATTAACTGACCACCATACATTTCAGGATCAAAAACCAGCTGCTTTTAGTACAGTTCACTGTAACTATCCTGGTCAAAAATATCCATTTGATGATTATTGCGGAGCCGGTGTTGCTTATACAATGTGCCGAGCACTAATGCAGGATACAATGCCAGAACTATTAGATTTAGCCATGATTGGAACTATAGGCGATATGGTTAAAGTAACAGGTGAAGGACATATTATCGTTAAGCGTGGCTTAGATATTCTGAACCAAACAGAGCGTCCAGGATTACGAGCTTTAATTAAGCAAGCTGGTTTAACCATGGGACAGATTACAGCCACTGATGTTGGCTTTAATATCGCTCCTAGATTAAATGCTGTGGGTCGTCTGGCAGACGCGAGTTTAGCGGTTGAACTGCTTTTGAGTGATGATGAAGAACAGGCTGAAGAAATAGCAGCGAAAATAGAAGAATTAAATAATGAAAGAAAAGAGCTTACAGCTGAAGTTTATGAAAAATGTTTGGCTCAAGTTGAAGAAAAAGGGTGGCAGCATCGAAATACATTAGTATTATATGATCCTGACTTTCATGAGGGCGTGTTAGGCTTAGTAGCCAATAAAGTTGTTGAGAAGCTTCATAAACCCACGCTTGTTCTTACCAAGGATGAAAATGGTGAATTAAAAGGCTCAGGTCGGTCAAGCGAAGGCTTTAATTTATTTGATGCTTTAGAACCAATGAAAGATGATTTTTTAGATAAATTTGGCGGACATGATTTTGCCTGTGGCTTATCTTTAAAGGTTGATAAACTTGAAGAGTTGCGTTCACGTTTTGAAAAAAGTTTTAAGCCAAGTACGGATCTTGAAGTAAAAGATTTTGATTTTGAATTAAATTTGAGAGAAGTTACACCAGATACATTAACAGAAATTAATTTGGTTGGTCCCTTTGGAACTGGAAATCCTGAGCCCATATTTAGTATCAGCGAACCGCACATCAAGAGCCTATTTAAGATGGGAAAAGATAAGAACCATGTTAAGTTTACTGCAGAAAAAAATAATGGCAAGCTAACAATTGTTGGCTTTAATAAAGGATTTTTGAATCAGAACTTGCTTCCTTTTATCAAAGAATTATATGTAACTTTAGCGCTCAATAGCTGGAAGAATGTTTCGTCTGTTCAAGGAATGCTAGCTGGTATTGAATATGGAGCACCCAAACTAGCTGTTTTTGATCAAGTGATAGACATGAGGCAAGAAGATTATGTGATGGGATTTGCGGATAAGTATTTGATTTTTGATAAAAATACTATTTCTTGGGCTAGAAATGGTTTAGGAATCCCAGAAGAAAAGATTAGTCTTGCTAGAGATTATCATGGAAATTCTGAGGTTGTAGCTTTATTAGATACTCCGCGTAATCAGGTTGAATTAAATACCGCTTTAGAAAATAAATATCATCAGCTCTATCTGCGTTTTTTATTTGATAGATTGCCAATTACTAATTTGCCTAGTAGGGATGCTTTTGGCAAAACATTGAAATATATTTATGCTCACCCCAATCTAACTGTTGAAGATTATCAGGTAGTATCTGTTTATCTCGGCTTAGATTATCAAGCTGTTTTGTTTATTTTAAGAGTGTTCTTTGAATTGCGCTTTGTTTCATTTATTGATGGAAAAATTATTGGCAATAAACGTCCTGAAAGTAAAAAACTAACTGCTTCAAAGTATTTTACCAGTGTAGCATCACAGATTAAATTTAAAAATCAGCTAAAGACAATGCCTAGTGATCAACTAATTAGTTACGTTAAGCAATATTTAAAGTGATCATTACTAGTTATAAATTAATAAAAAGTTCGGTATAAAACTGATTTTAATCTAAAAATTTGGTAAAATATACAGGTCAAAGGCCGTTAGGTCTGATTTTTCAATGAAAGTCTAAAATGGAGGTTTCTCTTTAAATGGCAATTGATTTTAAAGAACACATTGCAAGTGTAAAAGATTTCCCAAATAAGGGAATTATCTTTCGCGATATTACCCCAATTTTGCAAGATGGGAAGCTATATCGAGCTGCTACTCATGAATTAGCTGAATACGCTAAGAGTCGTGGAGCAGAAGTAATTGTTGGTCCTGAAGCTCGTGGATTTATTGTCGGCTGTCCTGTTGCAACAGAATTAGGAATTGGTTTTGTACCGGCTCGTAAGCCTCATAAGTTGCCACGCGAAGTAGAAAGTGCTTCTTATGATTTAGAATACGGTTCAAATGTCTTAGAAATGCATAAAGATGCAATTAAGCCAGGGCAAAAAGTTGTTATTTGCGATGATTTGATGGCTACCGCAGGCACCTTGCACGCAACTAAGGAATTAATTGAAAACTTGGGCGGAGAAGTAGTTGGTGCAGCATTTTATATTGAATTAACTGACTTGAAGGGAAGAGAACAATTCCCTGATTTAGATATTTATTCTCTTGTTAAGTACCACGGTGCATAAGAGTTATTGAGAAGGCCAAATTAAGGCCTTTTTTATTTTGCTCAATTTCAATCAGTTTTGTATTAATTTAATAAAAAGCGCATAATAGTTAATGTTTGTTTGAAAGAGGGAGTGTTTTAGTTTTTTATGAAAAAAGACAAATCCGTCAAAATTGGATTAAAAAGTCTAGTTTTGATGATCTTTTCAGCCATTTTTGGCTTTAGCAATTCATTAACTGCCTATTATCAAATGGGGTATGCAAGTATTGTTTGGTACATTATAACCGCAATTTTATTCTTTTTGCCTTCTGCATTAATTTTTGCAGAATATGGAGCTGCTTTTAAGGGGGGTAAAGGTGGAATTTTTTCTTGGCTTAAAGGATCAGTTAGTGAAAAAACCGCATTTATTGGTACTTTTATTTGGCTAGCTGCTTGGGTTGTTTGGCTGGTGTCGTCGACTCAATTTTTCTTGGTGTCAGTGTCGACTGCAATTTCAGGTCATGATACAACGCAAAGTTGGCATTTTTTAAGTTTGTCATCAACACAATTATTGGGAATTTTAGAAGTAATATTTTTAGTAGTAGTGACTTTTTTTGCAGCTAAAGGTGTCGATAAAATTGCGGCTGTAAGTAATGTTGGTGGCTTTTTTACTTTAGCTATTACCATTGGCTTTACTTTAGTATCTATTTTGGTTTTCTTTTTGAATCATGGACATTTAGCAGAACCGTTGACTACGCAATCACTAGTTCATTCTCCTAATCCAGCTTTTCAATCTCTAATTGCTGTGGTGTCATTCATTGTTTATGCATTATTTGCTTATGGTGGTTTAGAGACCTCAGCAGGAGTAATTGATTCTGTTGATAAACCTGAAAAGACTTTTCCTAAAGCCTTGATCACAGCTATGATCTGGATGACAGCTTTATATGTCTTAAACATTTTAATGTGTGGAGTTGCTGCAAATTGGAGTAGCGAATTAAGTGGCAAAAATGTTGATTTGGCCAATGTGGAATATGTTTTGATTAACAATTTGGGGGTTGAAACAGAAAAGGCTTTCGGACTTTCTCATTCGGTTTCATTGACACTTGGTGCAACATTTTCTCGGTTTGCTGGGTTAGCTGATGTATTGGCTGGAATTTCAGCAGCATTTTTAATGGTTTATTCACCTGTTAAGTCTTTTATTGAAGGCTGTGACCCTAAACTTCTACCTAAAAACTTGGTTAAATTGAATAAACATGGCATGCCAGAACGTTCAATGTGGGTTCAGGCAGTGATTGTTAGTGTTATTATCTTATTTATCTCTTTTGGTGGTAATGCAGCGGGTCAGTTTTATACTATTTTGATGGATATGATGAATGTTTCATCGTCAGCTCCTTACTTATTTTTGATTGGAGCTTATCCTTTCTTTAAGATGAAGCAGGGAATTGATCGTCCATTTGTATTTATTGAGGGAAAAAAGCGTGTCTGGACAGTAACACTTGTGGTTTGGCTTGTGGTTGCAATTGGTATTATCTTTACTTGTGTTGAGCCGCTCTTTACTGGAGATTATGCAACATCCTTCTGGACTGCTATTGGACCAGTAGCCTTTGGAATTATTGCTTGGATATATTATTCATATCAAGAAAGAAAAAGCGTTACTGTAGTTGATGGAGAAGAATAACGAAAAAATAAAAGAAGCTTCTATAGTTTAGAAAACTAGGAGGCTTCTTTTATTTTTACCAGTTTTATAAAATAGGTGATAGCAATCTTGAGAAATACTGTTTGAATTTGCGCCAGTGAGATTGATCATTAAAGTATTTTTTAGTTAATAATGTTGATTCTTTTAGATCTTTTTCAAATATTCCTTTTAATTCAGTTGTAAGAGCAGGATTGTATGTAAAAGCATTTACCTCAAAATTAAGCTGGTAACTCCGAAAATCTTGATTAGCCGAGCCAACGGAAGCAATATTAGAACCACTTACAATGGTTTTAGCATGTATAAAACCATTATCATACTTATAAACTTTTACGCCGTTATTAACCAGGTACTTGGCGTAATATTCAGTTGCTCGATAAACGAAGGGATGATCTGGCATAGATGGAATCATAATTCGAACGTCTACGCCACTTTTTGCAGCAATAATTAAGGCTTCTAAGATTGAGTCACCTGGAATTAAATATGGCGTTTGAATGTAGATGTAGTTTTGGGCTTGCGCAATTATTTCTTCATAGGCACGACGAATACCAAAATTACTGTTATCAGGACCTGAAGAAACAATTTGCATTGGAACTAAGTTCTTAGCTTGAACAACATTTAATCTGAAGTTTTCAATTAAATTATCAACACTATATGTAGAAAGATGAGATTTACGACAACTTGTATTCCAATCCATTGCAAAACGAATTTCCATCAGGAGGGCTGCCTGTCCTGTAACTCGCAAATGCGTATCGCGCCAATGACCGAATTTTTTGCTTCGATCAACATACTGATCCCCAATATTAAAACCACCAATATAACTAATTTGATTATCGATGATAACTAGTTTTCGGTGTAAATGATAATTAGCACGCGGGGTAGTAAAGAAACGATTACCAGCTGTTGAAATAAATGGTTGGGCTTTTCCACCTAGTTGTCGAAGCTTATTGAAAAAGGAGGGCTTTGTACCGCGGGAACCACTAGCATCGTAAAGAACTCGAACTTTAACACCGCGATTAGCAGCTTTTTCTAATGCTTTTAGAACTTGGTTACCTAATTGATCATCATAAAAAGTATAGAATTCAATATTGATGCTACTTTTTGCTTGTTCGATATTTTTAATGAGATTTTGAAATAAAACTTTTCCATCAATAAAAGTTTCTACCTCATTGTTAAAGGTAAGGAGAGCATCGTCATTGTTTAAATTTAATTCAACCAGTCTTCGTGCCCGGGGATTTTGATCTTTATTAGGTAATAGATCATGTAACTTTAATAATTTATTTTGCTCATTTAAAAACTGGTCTCGGAATTTTTGCTGTTCAGCTTTAATTGAAAAAATATCATCATGAGATAGTTGGCGACCAGTAAATAAATATAGAATGAAACCAACATATGGTAAGATCGATAGAATTAAAAGCCAAGCCCAGGTTGAGGCGATATCACGATGGCTGCGAAAAACTGTCCAGATAGCTAAGCCAACATTAATTAACCAAAGTATTTCAATAATGCGTCTGATGATATCCCAGGTTAAAATCATTAAAATCCCTCCAATTGTATAGATAATTAATTCTACCATATCTCGAAATATACAAAATATAGTATTTGTATTTACCAAAGCACTAAATCTATGATAATTTAAGTTATAACGTGCGCAATAGAAAGAAGAAAGACAATGGCAACTTTAGAGCAACCATACTTGGATTTATTAAATAAAATTATGACTGAGGGTCATGATAAGGAAGATAGAACTGGAACGGGGACAAGAAGTTTATTTGGGGCTCAAATGCGGTTTGATTTAAGTGATGGTTTTCCTATTTTAACTACTAAAAGAGTTCCTTTTGGTCTTATTAAAAGTGAATTATTGTGGTTTTTAAGAGGAGACACTAATATTCGATTTTTGTTAGAGCATAATAATCATATTTGGGATGAATGGGCATTTAAGAACTGGGTTGAAAGTGATGAATATCATGGCCCTGATATGACTAATTTTGGGCTCAGAAGTCAAGAGGATGCCAAATTTAAGAAAGTTTATCAAGAAGAAATGAAGAGGTTTGGTGAACGAATCTTAGCTGATCAAGACTTCGCAGCCAAATTTGGTAATCTTGGAGATGTTTATGGCGCTCAATGGCGTCACTGGCAAAAGCGAGAGGGAGGTTTTATTGATCAAATTCAAAATGTGATTGATCAAATTAAAAAGACGCCATACTCAAGAAGATTAATTGTTAGTGCTTGGAATCCAGAAGATGTCCCAAATTCAGCGCTGCCACCTTGTCATGTTTTATTTCAATTTTATGTTAATGATGGTCGTTTAAGTGTTCAGCTTTATCAGAGATCTGGAGATATGTTTTTAGGAGTTCCTTTTAATATTGCTAGCTATTCTTTACTAGTTAATTTAATAGCTCAAGAAACTGGTCTTAAACCTGGTGAATTTATTCATACTTTAGGGGATGCACATATTTATCGGAACCATTTTGATCAAGTAAAGGAATTATTAACTAGAAAACCTTATGATTCACCAAAGCTTTGGTTAAATCCTGATAAGAAAAAGATTGAAGATTTTGAAATGTCAGATATCAAACTTGTTAATTATAAGCATCATGGCACTATTAAAGCACCTGTCGCTGTTTAGTTTATACAATTTATAAGGGAGAGTTGAGAATGATAAGATTTATATGGGCAGAGGATGAAGACGGACATATTGGTTATCAAGGCACCTTGCCCTGGCATTTGCCAGCTGATCTAAGGCATTTTAAGGATTTAACTTCTAATCATGTAATTGTTATGGGAAGACGGACCTTTGAAAGTTTCCCTGGATTATTACCTAAAAGACAGCATATTATTCTCTCGACTAGTCCAACTTTACAGCGTAAATACCAAGATAATGTACACGTCCAAATTTTTTCTCAACTTGAAGAATTAAAGAACTGGATAAAGCATCATAGCAACCAAACAATTGATATTATTGGCGGAAGAAGAGTCTTTGAAGAATTTATGGACGAGGTTGATATTTTAGAAAAGACTAAGATTCACCATGTTTTTAAGGGGGATACTCTGATGCCAGAGATAAATTATGGAGATTTTAAATCAGTTAATTCTGAAATTCATCAAGCAGATGAGAAAAATAAATTTGCATACGATTTTTTAGAATATAAAAGAATAGAAAAATAATAAACTTTATAAAAAGCTAACAATCATTATTTAGTTGTAATAATTGTTAGCTTTTTTGATACATTTAGTTACCGGTAACACTTCATTTTCCGTTGAAAGCATTTTCAACCTCACTTAGTATAAAATATTGAAAGCGCTTGTGCGTTAAATAGCGAGGGAGAAAACTATGAATGAAAATGATAAAGTAGCTGGTTTACCAGAACTTGCTAAAAGTGTGATTTGGATGATTAATTTTGGGTATTTAGGTATCCAAATTGCTTTTACACTTGAAACATCACAAATGAGTCGTATTTTTCAAACTTTGGGTGCGGATCCTACGAAGTTAGGTTGGTTTTTCATTTTACCGCCTTTGGCTGGTTTAGTTGTTCAACCAGCCATTGGATCACTTTCTGATAAAACTTGGGCACCTAAGCTTGGCGGAAGAAGATTACCGTATTTATTAATTGGAATGATTTTTGCGGTAATTATGATGCTACTGCTACCAAATATCGGAAGTTTTGGTTTAGGTTATGGATCGGTTGAAGCCTTGGTATTTGGTGCTATTGCAATTGCTATTTTAGATGTATCTGCAAATATGGCTATGCAACCCTTCAAAATGATGATTGGTGATATGGTTAATGACGAACAAAAATCATATGCATATGGCATTCAAAGTATGCTTTCGAATTCTGGTGCAGTAATCGCAGCATTTTTTCCATTTCTATTGACTATTCTTGGAGTTGCTAATACTGCTAAAAAGGGTGTAGTACCACAATCAGTTGTAATTTCTTTTTATGTAGGTGACGTAATCCTTGTTATTACTAGCTTGTTAACAGTAACAAAGGTGCATGAATATGATCCTAGAACTTATGCACGTTATCATGGTATTAATGAAGAAGATAATAAAAAAGATGGAAATTGGTTTGTCTTATTAAAAAAAGCACCGAAAGTCTTCTGGGAAGTTTCATTAGTCCAATTATTTTGCTGGTTCTCATTTCAATATTTATCAACTTATGCTACAGGTGCAATCGCAGCTAATGTATGGAAGGCATTTGACCCCAGCCTCTGCTGGTTATCAGCTTGCAGGCAACTGGTTTGGCGTTTTGACTGCTGTGCAATCAATTGCTGCAGTAATTTGGTCATATATTTTGGCAAAAGTACCAAATAATCATCATAAGTTGGGGTATGGAATTAGTTTATTATTTGGAGCTGTGGGATATGGCTCGATCTTTTTTATTAAATCTCAAAATTTACTTATCTTGTCATTTATTTTAATTGGAATTTCTTGGGCAGCAATGAATACTTATCCTTTGACGCTGGTTTCAAATGCCTTATCTGGCAAACATATGGGGACATACTTGGGTCTATTTAACTGTTCAATTTGTTTACCGCAAATTATTGCTTCATTGTTGAGTTTCATCTTATTTCCACTCTTAAAATGTTCAATGCCTGCAATGATGCTAACGGCAGGAATTTCCGGGATTTTAGCGGCAATTTCTGTTTTATTTATTAAGGAAACGTATCGAAATTAATTTATTTAATAATATTCATTAAAAATTCCATCTTAGCGAACAAAAAGAAGCAGACTACTTTCAAAATAGTAGTCTGCTTCTTTTAATTATTTATTTTTCATAATTGGTTGATAGAACAAATCAATTACGATAGCGGCGATTAAAGCTACAATTATTGTTAATCCAAGATTGGTAAAGTTGATTGTCATCGCTAAGCCTAATAGTGCGAGTGTAAAAGTTAATAAAACATCAATAATTTGAACAATTGCAACTGATTTTGATGGAGCTGATTGCCAGAAAAATTTTCTAGTCCTAGTGATTAAGACAATTAACATTGCACTTAAAACGAGGTAAACATAAACCATTGTTGATACTGTTCCTTGAGCATAATTGTGAGAAACCAGATACCAAACAAAATCAAAACCGATCACAGTCCAACCAGCTGCCAGGGAGAAAGCAATTTTGGCTAATTTAAGCATATTCCAGCTTTCCGGCTTATAAGTGATATGCGTGTTATCGGTACCAATCATCATCGTTACCATATTATTCATGATAGTGTAAATAACCATTGCATTTAAGGCCATTGGGATGTAGTTGAAACATAAGTAGCCAAATGTTAGAAGCATAGTTAATTCTGCTGTACGAGATAATTTGGTTAAAGACCAAGTCGTCATTCTTTGATAAACGCGATGTCCAGCATCTAAGATTTTAACAATTGGAGTAAGACCATCTTCTAGAAGCACCATCTTACCACTGCGTTTTGCAACGTCAGCGGCATTTGAAACGGCGATTCCAACTTCAGCTTGTTTTAAGGCTGGTGCATCATTAACACCGTCCCCAGTCATTCCAACAATATAACCATCTTCCTGGAAAAGTTTAACCATTTTTAATTTATCTTCAGGTAGCACATCAGCGATTCCTGCTAAATCATTAACATCAGTTTTATCATTAAAATCGTGAATTGAAATTACTTTTCCGGTTAAGCCAACTTCTTTTGCAACTGCTTCAGCAGTTCTGCGATTATCTCCAGTCAGCA
Organism: Lactobacillus sp. RTP31084st1_F9_RTP31084_210423; assembly: GCF_040919545.1. NCBI lineage: Bacteria > Bacillati > Bacillota > Bacilli > Lactobacillales > Lactobacillaceae > Lactobacillus > Lactobacillus sp. RTP31084st1_F9_RTP31084_210423. The sequence continues at coordinate 712,223 of NZ_JBCOVH010000001.1, read as the reverse complement.
TAATTGGCTTGATCCCACGCTTCTTAAGCTCTTCTAAAGCCTTCTTTGAATCTGATCTGACTTTGTCGCGTAAAATAAATACACCGGAGAGTTTATCGTTAATTAAAACAGCAACTGAGCGTCCCGCTGTGAAATCAATGTTTTTTGCCTCTTGATCAGCATTTTTATCAATTAAAGATAGCTGCTTAAAAGAACCTAATTTAATATTGTAGTTTTTAACTTCAGCCATCGAATAGCCAGTATTGGAAGTAAAAGGCGTAAAAGAGTTAGGTATATCAGGAGTAATTCCTTTTTCTGTCAGATAGTCGTTAATAGCTGTATCGATAATGCTTGGGCTACGCTTATCTATTGCAGCTCCAACTAAAGCTAAAACCTCTTTATTTTGAAGTTTGCTTAAATTATCCCATTGAGAAACAGCGGTTTTATTTTCGGTGATAGTTCCAGTTTTATCAAGTAAAAGCAAGTTTAAGTTAGCAGCGTCTTGAATTCCTGTTAAGTCTGAAGTTAGAACACCTTCTTTGCTAAGGCGCGTAGCTTCAAAGGAGTTAGATAAGGCAAAAGTAGATGGCATTGCAACCGGGATAGAAGCGATGAACATCATGGCCAAGAATGGCAACATTTCAATGACATTTTGTCCCCTAATTAAAGCAGCAATTACTAAAATTAAGGTTAAAACTCCATCTAATAAACAAAGGTAGTAAATAATTCTTGTAAGAAGTTGTTGCAAGTGACCTGGAGCTGCAGAATTATTAATTAAGTTAATAGTTTTACCTGAGCGAGAATTACTTCCAGTTGCAATTACTGTCGCAAGCGCATCACCATCAACTACAGTAGTTCCAGCATAGGCAGTTTTGCCAACAGATTTTTTTATAGCTTTTGACTCGCCTGTGATAGAGCTTTCATCAACTGTAATTTGACCTTGGACAATTTTTACATCAGCGGCCAAAACATCTCCGCGTTTTAAACTAATTAAGTCTCCCGCAGCTAAAAACTTTGAATTAATCTGCTTCCATTTCCCATTTCGTTTTACTGAAACAGTAGGAGTTAATTCGTGAGAAATTGTATTTAAAACTCGACGAGATTTTTTCTTTTGAGTTGCACCATTAAAAGCAGCAAACAAAAGCATCAGTAAAACAAATAGGGACTGAATCCACTTGCCCAAAATGCATTCTAAGATTAGGGCGGCTTCTAAGATCCAAGCAGATAAGTTCCATAATTTTGACATGAATTCTTTAAAGAAATTAAATTCAGGTTCAGGTACTTCATTGAGACCGTCTTTTTTTAGACGCTCTTTTGCTTGGGCGTCAGTCAGTCCATTTAAGTCTTTATTTTCCATGAAAATCCTCCATTAAATCTTTATTTCCTAAAGTATTTTAGCGCAGTTCTTGCTATTAAGAAAATATCAAATTAAGATATAAGATATTAAAAAAATAGATATCAATTAAGAAGATGAACGATAATGAATCTAAAACAATTAAAATATTTTTTAGTGGTAGCTGAAGAAAGACAGATTACATCGGCTGCTAAAAAATTATTTATTGCTCAACCACCATTGAGTTATCAATTGAAACAATTAGAAAAAGAAATTGGGGCACAACTTTTTATTAGAAATGCTCATGGGATGGAATTAACTGAAGAGGGGAAGGCTTTTCAAAAGTATGCTGAAAAAATTGTTGACCTTAGCTTAACTGCGACAAGTCAGATAAGGCAAATTAAAACAGGTGAATTAGGTAAAATTCGAATTGGAGTTATTTCTTCTTGCGGAGGAGTTGTTCCGAATAAGCAATTTAAGAAATTAATTGAATATTACCCCAATGTATCTTTTGAAATACATGAAGCAAATACCTTTGGAATTATTGAACAATTGCAAGATGGAATTATTGATTTAGGAATTGTAAGAAGTCCGTTTAACCTTGAAGGATTGAATTTTAAAGATTTTCATCAAGAGCCGATGGTTGCAGTTACAAATAATAATGACTTTGATAGAGGAAAGATTGAACATTTAAGTCAATTAAAAGGTAAGCCAATTATTTTATATCGTCGTTTTCAGGAAATATTCAATCGGAGTTTTCGTCATCAAGGGATTCGACCTTTCTATGCAGTAACTTGCGATGATGCCCGAACGGCAATTCACTGGGCTGATGAAGGCTTAGGAATTGCTTTAGTTCCCCAATCAATAGCGCAGACATACGCAAAAAGTAGTATTGTTTCAATTAAACATGCGCACTGGGTTACTCATTTAAATATTGTATGGCGTAAGGATAGACAAGTTACACCGTTAATGGAAAAAATTATTGAAATGTTTTAACCAAAAAAGCCAACCGAAACGGTTGGCTAGAAATTTAATTGCTTTTAATAATTTTATGGTTTAGGTAACGCTCAATAGCCTGGCGCATTAATTTTATTTTGCGGGGCTTGTAAATAATTATCTTTGCCATAATATGAGTCCTTTCATTGTCAATCAGTATATTTTTAAGATACATGAAAAATATGAAAGAATAGTGACTTTTTGAAGACAAATTTTAGAATTGGGATTTTTTTATTTACCATTTATTTCTTAATTGCTATAATAAAAACGTTGCAATTGGAGAGTTGGCAGAGTGGTAATGCACCGGACTCGAAATCCGGCGAACCGGCTTATACCGGCGCGCAGGTTCAAATCCTGTACTCTCCTTAACTTCATATAGCCTAGCGGTATATTAGTATTATTTAATATTGATATACCGCTATTTTTATCTTAATTTGTTAAATAAATTTTAAAAACATATGTCTTTTATTTATTTGCTGTTACAATGAGCATTAGCACATTTGATTGAGGTTAGATAAAAGTGAAGTTACATTGTTTAATTCAATTAATGATTTCAGCGATAATTCTGTTAGGATTAATATTTAATATTAGAAATTCACGTCTCTTTAATTTCTATGATCATTTATTGCACCATAAGCTTGTTAGAAATAGAGATAGCAAGATTTGGAAGATTATTACGATTTTAAATGAGCCTAAGGTGATTGTAGTTTGGGATTTTTTGCTAGCTGGACTTTTAGTTTTGCTTAATCATCCTTGGCTGGCAGTTTGGTCACTTGGCACTTTAGCAGTAACCGATGCAGTTGGAATTTTTTTGAAGCATTCAGTAAAAAGACAAAGACCTCTATCGATGAAAACATATCGAGATGGATATAGCTTTCCAAGCGGTCATGTTTTAAGTGCAACAATAATGTCATTAATGCTCTGGCAAATTTTTGGACATACTATGGGTATTTGGTTGTTAATCATTTTGATAACTGCTTGGGGATTAGTAGTTATATCACGCTTAAACATGCGAGCACATTATCCATCTGATGTTTTAGGAGCGACTAGTTTAGCTCTATTTTGTTTTACAATTGCACAACAACTTTTGGGATTGGCCTTTTAAAAGGTCAATCTTTTTTTGCAAAAAAATAATTGCCTTCTTTAGTTTACATACTCACAAAGTTGCTTTAAAATAAATCTGTAGTCAAAAGGGCTATGCCTAAAAGCGACGAAAGACACTGACTAGCGCCAATTCGGTTAGTTTGTATTTTTCGCCACAAATTTAAGGAGGATTTTTTTAATGCTCAAATCAGTTATTGAGAATGTACATGCACTTGAAATCTTTGATTCACGTGGTAACCCAACTGTTGAAGTTTTCGTTACCCTTTCAAACGGTGTCGTAGGTAAGGCCGAAGTTCCATCTGGTGCTTCAACTGGTGAAAACGAAGCTGTTGAATTACGTGATGGTGGTTCACGTCTTGGTGGTAAAGGTGTTATGAACGCTGTTAACAACGTTAACACTGAAATCAACGATGCTTTAAAGGGATTAGATCCACACGATCAACCAAACATTGACGCAACTATGATCGCTTTAGACGGTACTCCAAACAAGGGTCGTCTTGGTGCTAACGCTATCTTGGGTGTATCTATGGCTACTGCTTGTGCAGCTGCTAAGGATAACCACCAACCATTGTACCGTTACCTTGGTGGTACTGACCTTGAAATGCCTCAAACTTTCCACAACGTTATTAATGGTGGTGAACACGCAGACAACGGTATCGATATTCAAGAATTCATGATTACTCCAGTTGCTAAGACTTCATTCCGTGATGGTTTTGAAAAGATTGTTAACGTATACCACACTTTGAAGAAAGTTCTTGAAGACATGGGTTACGAAACTGGCTTAGGTGACGAAGGTGGTTTCGCTCCTAACATGAAGAACTCAGAAGAAGCTTTAAAGGCATTACATGAATCAATTATTAAGGCTGGTTACAAGCCAGGTGAAGATATTGCTATTGCATGTGACTGTGCTGCTTCATACTTCTACAACAAAGAAGACGGCAAGTACCACCTTGAAGGTAAAGTTCTTACTGACGAAGAATTGGCAGATTACTACGACAAGTTACTTGACGAATTCCCAGAATTAATTTCTATGGAAGACCCATACGATGAAAACGATGTTGAAGGTATGGTTAAGTTCACTGAAAGCCACAAGGACCGTATCCAAATTGTTCTTGACGACTTCATTTGTACTAACCCTAAGCTTTTGAACAAGGCTATTCACGAAGGTGCTGGTAACGCTTCATTAATCAAGTTGAACCAAATCGGTACTGTTACTGAAACTCTTGAAACTATTCGTCTTTCACGTAAGAATGGTTACAACACTATGATTTCTCACCGTTCAGGTGAAACTGGTGATACCTTCATCGCTGACTTCGCAGTTGCTGTTAACGGTGGTCAATTGAAGAGTGGTGCCCCAGCTCGTTCAGAACGTGTTGAAAAGTACAACCGTTTACTTGAAATTGAAGAAGAACTTGGTAAGGGTGAACGTTTAGCATTCTTCCCAGACAACGTTGACTTAGACTAATTTAAGTTAATATTTCTTTAAAAAGAGATTGATTTTTGATCAATCTCTTTTTTTATGCTTGAGTTAGTTATGGAAAGTAAGTAAACTAGATACTATAGATAGAAAGGAAGATTAGTTGAAAAAGAAAATTAAATCTTTTGATAATAAAACTGTGTTAACAATTGGACGAATTGGATCTGTCTTGTCTGTTTTGATGTATGTTTCTTATATTCCTCAAATTATGAATAATTTGTAGGGAAATTATGGTAATCCAATTCAGCCATTGGTTGCGGCTATTAACTGCCTTATTTGGGTTTTATATGCCTTGTTAAGAGAGAAAAAAGATTGGCCGTTATTTGTAGCTAACTTTCCAGGAATCTTATTTGGATTAGCTACATTTGTTACTAGTTTGCACTAATTTTTCAGTCGATCGTTTTCTATAAAAAATAGATGTAAGAGGGGAAAATAATTTGATTACTGTCTCAGATTTGAGTTTAAATTTATCTGGTCGTACTTTATACGAAGATGTTAACTTAAAATTTACTCCCGGTAATTGTTATGGAGTAATTGGCGCTAATGGTGCGGGTAAGTCTACTTTTTTAAAACTTTTAGAAGGTAAAATTGAACCTACAACAGGAAATATTTCTATTGACGCTAATGAAAGAATGTCTAGCTTAAATCAAGATCACTTTGCGTTTGAAGATTGTACTGTTTTAGATACAGTGATTCAGGGGCATAAAGAACTTTATCAAGTAATGAAAGATAAGGATGAGCTTTATTCTAAACCTGATTTTTGTGATGAAGATGGTGTAAAGGCAGCTGAACTAGAATCAAAGTTTGCGGAACTTGATGGTTGGAATGCGGAAGCTGATGCTTCTAAATTGTTGCAATCTTTAGGTATTCCTGAAGACTTGCATCAAAGTAAAATGAGCGAGTTACCAGAAGCAGATAAAGTTAAAGTTTTATTAGCGCAAGCCTTGTTTGGTAATCCTGATATTCTTTTGCTTGATGAGCCGACTAACGGTTTAGATGTTCATACTGTTAACTGGCTTGAAGATTTTTTAGCTGACTATCCAAATATTGTCATTGTAGTATCTCACGATCGCCACTTTTTAAATCAGGTTTGTACGAAAATGTGTGATGTAGATTATGGCAAAATTCAGCTATATATGGGCAATTATGATTTCTGGTATGAATCAAGCAAACTTGCATCTGAATTGGCAGCTAACCAAAATGCTAAGAAAGAAGAAAAAATCAAAGAGTTGCAAGAATTTATTGCACGTTTTTCAGCCAATGCATCTAAATCTAAACAAGCTACTTCAAGAAAGAAACAGTTAGAGAAAATTACGCTTGATGATATTAAGCCATCTTCTCGAAAATATCCTTATGTCAAGTTTGAAATGCATCGTGATTTAGGAAATGACTTATTGAAAGTAGAAGATGTATCCTATAGTGTTGATGGTGAAAAGATTTTAGATCATGTTTCATTTATCGTTCGCCCTGGCGATAAAGTCGCCTTTTTATCACGCAATACTTTAGCAACTACTGCTTTAATGGATATTATTGCTGGTAAAATAAAACCAGAAACTGGCACTGTGACATGGGGACAAACAACTGCTTTTAACTATATGTCTCGTGATTTGAACGCTAACTTTAACAATGATGAACTAACGATTTTAGATTGGCTACGTCAATATGCTACTAAAGAACAGGATGATAATACTTTCCTACGCGGCTTCTTAGGTCGAATGCTCTTTTCTGGAGAAGAAATTGAGAAGAAAATTAAGGTGCTCTCCGGTGGAGAAAAGGTGCGTTGCCAACTGTCTAGGATGATGTTAGAACCAGCTAATGTATTGGTAATGGATGATCCAACAAATCACTTGGACTTAGAGTCAATTACTTCTCTTAATGATGCATTGAAAGATTATCAAGGATCAATTCTGTTTACTTCCCATGATCATGAATTTATTCAAACGATTGCTGATCATATTGTAGAAGTTGGACCTAAAGGAATTGTTAGTCGAGCTGATACGAGTTATGATGAATTTCTAAACAGTCCAACAATTCAGGAGCAAGTAGAAAATATTTATTAAAATATAAGAAAAAAGGAATTTTATTGTGAAAATTCCTTTTTATTTTGTCAAAAAAGAGTACTATAAAACTTGTGAGCTTTTTTAAGGAGGATTTGTAAAATGTGTACCTCAATTATTTATGATTCAAACGGCCAACATTATTTTGGGCGTAATTTAGATTTAGAAATTTCTTTTGGTGAACACCCAGTAATTACACCGAGAAATTATGTGTTCAAATATCGGAATTTACCTAATAGAAAGGCAACCTATGCTATGATTGGGATGGCAATCGTTAAAGATAACTATCCTTTATATTTTGATGCAGCGAATGAAAAAGGGCTAGGAATTGCTGGACTTAATTTTGATGGGCCGTGTCACTATTTCTCTGAATCAGCAGAAAAAGACAATGTAGCCCCGTTTGAATTGATTCCATATTTATTGAGTCAATATACTTCAGTTGAAGAAGTAAAAAATGCCTTGAAAAATATTAATTTGGTAGATATTAATTTTTCTGAAAAATTACAAGTATCACCACTACACTGGTTAATAGCTGATAAGACAGGCAAATCAATTGTGGTAGAATCGACTGTAAGTGGTTTACATGTCTATGACAATCCAGTAAGTGTTTTAACCAATAATCCTGAATTTCCAGAACAATTTGCTAATTTAGCAAATTATATTAATGTTTCTCCAGCACAACCTGAAAACACTTTGATTCCTGATGCAAATATTAATCTTTATAGTAGGGGATTAGGCACACATCACTTACCAGGTGGAATGGATTCCGCCAGTCGATTTGTTAAAGTTGCCTTTGTTCGAGCTCATGCACCTGAAGGCAAGGATGAGGCAAGTAGTATAACAAATTATTTCCATATTCTTCATTCTGTCGAACAACCAAAAGGAACAGATGAAGTAGGTCCAAATTCATATGAATATACTATTTACTCTGATGGAACTAATTTGGAGACTGGAACTTTCTACTATACCAACTATGAAAATAATCAAATTAATGCTATTAAATTAAGCAATGAAAATTTAGATAGTGACAAGTTAATTGATTATGAATTGCTTGAAAAGCAACATATTAACTATCAAAATTAAATTTTAAAAAGAAAAAACTTTGACAGATAGAATACAATTGTAATTCTAAATGTCAAAGTTTTTTATTTATCTTCTTTAGCAAAAGTATTAATTATAGTAATAAAACTCTTAGCTAAAGCTTCTTCCTGAGCGACAGGAAGCTTTTTCATGTCATTTGTAAGTTTGTCAAGAAAAACACGGTCATTACTTAACTTGTTTACAAATGTCTGTGATTTGGGAGTTTTTGAGGATTCATCAATTAAAGTAATTACGGATGTTTGTAGTGCTTTTGCAATCGCATCTAATTTTTGAATACTGATATTTTGGTTACCTGTTCTTTCAATCTTAGAGATGAAATTTACTGATAGACTACTGAATTCCGCAAGGTCCTCTTGAGTCATTCTCAAACTCCTGCGTCTTTTTTTGATCGCAGCTCCTAAGTTGTCTATCACTTCAATCACAATTCCTTTCACACAGATTTCTGCCTGCGCTTTTTAGAATAAAGTTAAACTGTAATTAAATGAAGAATTTATAATATTATCTTCCTTCATTTAGTATATTCATACACCAAAACCTGCTGGACAAACGCTAACCATATTGGTGTTATGAGCTATTAAAATTAATTTAAACTTAGGAAATTTGAGAGAGGCGAAAAGCAGTATAACAAATATCAAAATTTTAATGTAGTTATTTTATTAAATTTTAAGAAATTTTGCTGTTTCCAGTATTATAATCCAGGGTTACTCCATCTTGTACATTAAAAATATAAACATGAAAATGAACGTCATTTGAATTAATAGATTGTCCTTCCATTTCAACTCCGCGAGCGAGTAATTCATTATTTCTAAAAATTGGTGTTACTCGGTAGCGGACATAATTGGTCGGCGAAGATTTTAAGTAAGTGGCTACTTCATTTTCATACATTAGCATGTCAGGATCATTTAAGTGTCTAGTTCCTGTCATTAAGTTTTTCCAATTATTGTTTTGGCCAGTTAATTGGTAGCCAATTAAGTGTGAACGATTAAAGAGCCAATGATGATTTATCTTTTTATTATGCCAGCCAGTTGGGTTAACATGAAGCGCTTCTCTTTTAGTCTTGGGCATTAATGATTTGTTTAAAAGTGCATTGGCTGCTGTTACTCGATTTTGAGAATCAAGATCACCATATTTTTGCCAAGCGCCCTGGCTGGTATCCAAGTCTTCCTTTGAAAAATCAGGATTATTGTTATTAACATTAACAACGCTTTTACCTTCGTAATTGAGAGTAGACAATTTTTGTTTACTTAAAGACTCAACAGCATTGGGATTTGTGTAATGCTTTAATTGTTTTTGAAGATCAGCTATTTTTTTATCTAGAGAACTAATTTTCTTTTCAACTTTATGATTTTTATTTTTTAAACGACTAGCTTCTTTTTGATTACTATAGTCATACTTGTATTTTTTAACAATCTTAATAGCACTAGCTGAACTTATCTGAGAGGTATATGTTTGACCGGCTCCTAATGAAAACAAGAGGGCAGCGGCTAAAAATTGAGTAATTTTTTTATTTATCATTATCTTTTCGCCTTTCTATAACCAGCATTAATAGCATCTTGCTCACTATTAAAATAGACTGCATTGGCTGAATGCATGTGGTAGCCTGCTTGTCCGGGAACGTGGTAGATCTTTGAATTGCGATTGCCGACAATTGTACCCTGATTTGCAGTATATAGATCACCTTGACTTTGACTAGATGAGCCATTATTGTTTATTTCTTGATTTTGCTTAGCTTTTTTCTGTGCTTCTTCAATTTCTTTCTTTTTAGCAGCAGCTTCTTTTTGAGCTTGAGCTTCAGCAGCCTTTCTCTCCCGTTCAGCTTCTTGTTTTTGCTTTTCTTCTTTTACTTGATAGTCATCAAGTTGCTTTTTTAATTTATCATATTCAGCTTGCTTGTTTTTTTCTTCCTGCGTAAGAACTTTAGCTCTAGCTTTTTCTTTATTAAGTTCCGTCGTTCCTACTTTTTTAGTAATTGTCTTAGTAATAGTTTTGTGGGCTACTTTTTTACTTTTAGTTAAAGTAGTTTTTTGAGTAGACTGTTGGCTTGTATTGTGCGAACTAGGAGAGGTGACCAATCCTAATACGAAGAATAAGCCAATTGTGACACAGTTAGCCCAAAAAATTGGATGAGCGGCTTTTTTGAATAAAAACTTTTTAACAAGATAATATGGAATTAGGTAGAACCAAAAGAGGATCCACATAATTATTTTGACAACTTTATTTTTCATCTTACTTTCTCCATTCATAAATATCCTCATGTATCAGGATAATATAATGGTTTCGATAAGAAAATAAAAAATTAAAAAAAGACTTGACGAAAATTGATTAAGATTATAATATATTTTTAACAATTAACTTAAACATTTTGCTAGTTGAGTAAATTAGGGATGTTCTTTTAGAGAGTCTATGTGTGGTGGAAATAGATAGGACAGCTAATTGAAGATGGACTAGAAATTAAAATGGTGGTAATGAATTTTAATAATAAGTTACCAACGGAGTTGCGATCGTTAACAACGCAAGGTAATTCTTAATTAAGTTTAAGAGCTACTTACTAAGGTTATTTACGTGAGTAAATAGCAAATTAAAGGTGGTAACGCGAGCACTCGTCCTTTTTGGGATGAGTGCTTTTTTGTTTTAGGAGGAAAGCACGATGCATAAGAAAAGAATTAGAAATCGGATAATTTGGTCAGTGGTAGCAGTTTTAATCGTCATTGCTGGGTGGTTTAGTTTTAGCCCCACGAGTACTAATACAAAAGATCAAAAAGAAGTAGTTGTTGGGGTAGTTGGTCAAACCAAGCAAGACGCAGAGATTTGGAAAAGCGTCGCAGAAACTGCTAAAGAAGATTATGGTATAAAAATTAAAATTAAGAATTTTACTGATTATAACCAGCCAAATAAGGCTCTTCAAAATGGTGATATTGATCTAAATGCCTTTCAGCACTATACATTTTTAAACGCTTGGAATAAGGCAAATCATGGTTCATTGGTTGCAATTGGAAATACTTATATTGCTCCAATCAGATTATATTCAAAGAAATATAAGAATATTAATGAGTTGCCACAAGGAGCTACAATTGCAGTTCCAAATGATGCTTCTAATGAATCAAGAGCTTTATATGTATTAAAGAATGCAGGATTAATTAAATTAAGAAAAGGCGTTAAATTAGCTACAGTTGCTGATATTACTTCAAACCCTAAAGGATTAAAAATTAAAGAAGTTAGTGCTGAGCAAACAGCTAGAGTAATTGATGATGTTGATGCAAGTATTGTTAATAACACTTACGCTGTTCCAGCTAAATTAGGTGATAAGCAGACAATTTATATTGAGCCATTAAATAAAGATTCAGAACAATGGATTAATATTATTGTTGCTAACAAAAAGGATAAGAATAACAAGATCTACAAAGATCTAGTTAAGGCATATCAGACTGAAAAGACTAAGAAGTTATCTGAAAAGCTCTACGGTAAGACCGAAATTGCAGCTTGGGGATTGAAGTTGAAGTAAGAGAGGAGAAAGTCGAATGACAGCACAAATTAATTTAAAAGATATTACTGTTAAATTTGGAGAAAATAAGGCAGTTAATAATGTAAATTTAGAAATAAACAAGGGCGATATTTATGGTGTGATTGGCTTCTCTGGTGCAGGGAAATCTACCTTGGTTAGGACAATTAATTTACTGCAATATCCTTCTGCTGGTTCTGTAGAAGTTAATGGAACCATTTTGTTTAAAGAAGGTAAACTTCAAGTTTCTAAAAAGCAACTTCAGGAAAAAAGACGAAAAATTGGAATGATTTTTCAGAATTTTAATCTTTTAAATGAAGAAACTGTGATTGAAAATGTCGCTTTTGCATTGCAGCATACGCATTTATCTGACAAGGAATTAGAAGAAAAATCACTTCATTTATTAGAATTAGTAGGTTTGAAGGATAAATCTGACTTTTATCCAGCACAATTATCTGGAGGTCAAAGACAGCGTGTAGCAATTGCCCGTGCCCTAGCTAATGATCCTGATATTTTGATTTCTGATGAAGCAACTAGTGCACTTGATCCCAAAACAACTAATCAAATTTTAGATTTGCTTTATGATTTAAATAAAAAATTAGGTTTAACAATTGTATTGATTACTCATGAAATGGATGCAGTAAAGCGAGTAGCAAATAAGATTGCTGTAATGGAAACGGGAAAAATAATTGAAAAAGGTGACTTACGAGAAGTATTTTTACATCCTCAAAAACAGCTTACACGTCAATTTGTGGGTGGAGCTTTGCAGGCTCAACATATTTTAAATACGTACAACTTTGATAAGCTAGCAGATAATGCAGAATTATATCAGTTAGTTTATAGCATTAATGATGTTACTAAGTCAGTAGTTGCTGATTTAGATGTTTCATTAAATACTAAAGCAAGTATTTTGTATGGAAATGTAGAAGTCTTAAGTGGTGAACCAATTGGAACACTTGCCATTTTATTGAACCTTGATGAGCAAAAACAAAAAGAAGCAATTAAATTTTTAGAAAGTAAAAATGTTGTAGTAACAAAATTAGATAAAGGAGTGCTGACTAATGATTAGTTTTTTGACTAAAAACTTTCCTAATGTTGTGGCCCTAGGGTGGGGCGGAGATGCTGGTTGGGGAACAGCTATTTTCCAAACCTTATTTATGACTTTTTGGTCAGCTATTTTTGGAGGAATTCTTGGTTTAGTTTTTGGTTTACTGCTCGTTTTGACAAAACCAAAAGGAATTTTAGCCAATAAAGTTGTTTACTGGATCGTTGATAAACTAGTATCTATTTTTAGAGCCGTTCCATTTATTATTTTACTGGCTTTTGTTGCTCCAGTTACTCAAAAAATTGTCGGCACTCAAATTGGGATGAAAGCTGCTTTAGTACCATTAACTTTAGGTGTTTTTCCATTTTTTGCTAGACAGGTTCAAGTTGCACTTGAAAGTGTCGATAATGGAAAGATTGAAGCAGCTGAAGCTTTAGGTGCATCAACCAAAGATATTATTTTTGATGTTTATTTAAGAGAAAGTAGATCCGAATTAGCTAGAGTTTCGACAGTAACTTTGATTAGTTTAATCGGCTTAACAGCAATGGCTGGTGCTGTTGGAGCTGGCGGTTTAGGTAATACAGCTATTTCTTATGGTTATAATCGATTTAATAATGACGTTACTCTAGTAGCAACATTATTGGTCTTATTGTTAGTGCTAATTGTACAAGTAGTTGGAGATTTAGTAGCAAAGAAATTGAATCACCAAGAACGTTAATCAGATGGCATTGAATAAGTATTTTTAGTATAATTTAATACAATTATATTAGCGAAGAATTATATTCTCCGCTTTTTGTATGCCCTTTCATTTAAATGTAGCTTATAATGAAGATAATGAAAACGGAGGACAAAAAATATGGTAAAAAAAGGTTATCGTGTTGAAAGTGATACATTAGGTCCGGTGGAAATTCCTGAAAAAGCATTATGGGGCCCACAAACTCAAAGAAGTAAAGACAATTTCCACACTGGAGCATTAATGCCAATTGGTATTATTCGGGCACTTCTTCAAATAAAACTAGCTGCTGCTCAAGCTAATATTGAAGCTGGTACTGAAACGGAAGAAAAGGGACGCGCAATTATTGAAGCAATTCATCAATTGCTCGATCTAAATAATGAAGAATTGCAACCATACTTTCCACTTCATGTTTACCAAACTGGATCTGGTACTCAGACTAATATGAACGTTAATGAGGTCGTAGCTAATTTAGCTAATCAGAATCATCCTGGGTTGAATGTTTTACCTAATGATGACGTGAATATGGGACAATCTTCAAACGATACTTTCCCGACTGCAATGAATTTAGTGGCTACGCAAGCTTTAGATGATTTAAAACCATCTGTCAAACACTTAATTAAAGAATTGAAGGTTAAGCAAGATGAATATTGGACTACAGTTAAAGTAGGTAGAACTCACTTACAAGATGCTGTTCCATTGACTTTTGGACAAGAACTATCAGGCTATATTGCTGCTCTAAATCATGATTTAGCTTATATTAATGAATTGGAAGAAACTTTATATGAATTGCCAATTGGAGGAACTGCTGTTGGTACTGGACTTAACGCAGCTCCGGGTATGGCTGAAGATATTGCTGAGCGTTTATCAAGAAAATATGGTCACCAATTTGATGTAAAAACTAATAAATTTTTCGGTTTAGCAAATCACTCAGGCTTGAATGTTGTTCATGGTGCTCTAAAAGCCTTAGCTGCCGATATGTTTAAGATCGCTCAAGATATTCGCTTCCTAGGTTCTGGACCCAGAGCTGGATTAGGAGAGTTAAATTTGCCAGCAAATGAACCTGGTTCCTCAATTATGCCAGGTAAAGTCAACCCTACTCAAGCAGAAGCGGTTACTATGGCATGCTTGAGAGTATTTGGAAATGACACGACAATCACAATGGCAGCTTCTCAAGGAAACTTTGAAATGAATGTCTTCAAACCTGTCATGATTGCAGCCTTCTTAGAATCCGCAAATGTTTTATCAGGAACTATTTCAAGCTTTGCTAATAAGATGATTCATGGTTTGACTGTAAACAAGGAAAGAATGGCAAAAGATGTCACTGATTCCTTAATGACTGTTACTGCGCTTTCACCTCATATTGGCTATCATGAAGCAGCTACAATTGCACAAACTGCAGCTAAAGAAAATACAACTTTACGAACAGCAGCCTTAAAGAGTGGATTAGTCACTAAAGAGCAATATGATAAATGGATGAAGCCAATCACAATGACCAATGCGATGAACACGAAACCAATTGATGATTAAAAGAAGGGAAAAGCATGGCATATAAATTTCCAACACAAACAGTAGATAACTTAAAGGAAGAATATGATGCAATTATCGTTGGTAGTGGCGGTACTGGGTTAGCAGCTGCAATTCAGGCGCATCAATATGGCCTAAATGTTGCTATTTTAGAAAAGAATAGCTTTTTAGGTGGAAATACTATGAGAGCCAGTTCAGGGATGAATGCAGCTGAAAGTATCGTTCAAGCTCGTCTAGGAATAAACGATAGTATGCAAAAATTTTATGATGAAACGCTAAAAGGCGGCGGTTATATGAATGACCGTGAAATGCTTCATTATTTTGTTGAGCATGCACCGCTAGCTATTGCTTGGCTTGAAGATTTAGGCATTAAGGTAGATGATTTAACTATTACAGGTGGTATGTCTAAAAAGAGAACTCACCGTCCATCTTCAATGGCTCCAATCGGTGCCTTTTTAGTTAATAATTTACTTAAGCTAGCAGATGAGCGTCACATTCCAATTTTTATCGATTCAAAGGTTACTAGCCTGTTACAAGATAAAGATAAGAAAATTACTGGTGTAGAAGTTAATAAGGAACATCAAGTAAGAGCTAAAGCAGTTTTACTTGCTACTGGTGGTTTTGGTGCTGCTAAAGATTTAATTGCTAAATATCGTCCTGATTTGCGTGATTATAAAACAACCAATCAAGCAGGTGCTACTGGAGACGGTTTGAAGTTAGCTGATAAAGTTGGGGCACAATTAGAACAGTTGGAGTTAGTTCAGGTTCATCCAACTGTGCAGCAAGATACCGATCACGCATATTTGATTGGTGAAGCAGTGCGCGGCGAGGGAGCAATTTTGGTCGACCGCGATGGTGAGCGGTTTATTAATGAATTAAGTACTCGTAAGATTGTCTCTAATGCGATTACTGAAACGCCTGAACATTCTGCGTATTTAATTTTTGATCAAGGAGTTAGAGATAGAGTTAAAGCAATCGAATTCTATGACTCAATTAACTTGGTTGTTCATGGAAGTACAATTGAAGAATTAGCTGAAAATATTAAAGTTCCGGCTGCAAATCTGAAAAAAACTCTTCAAAGTTGGAATGAAGCAGTTAAAAAGAATAGTGACACAGAATTTGGACGAACAACTGGTATGGCTAGCTTAGATCATGCACCATATTATGCGATTCATATTGCACCTGCTATTCACTATACAATGGGCGGAATTCATATTGCGCCTGATACCAGAGTTTATGATACAAATGGCAATTTTATTGCAGGACTATATGCTGCTGGTGAAGTTAGTGGTGGTTTGCATGGAAATAATAGAATTGGCGGTAATTCAATTGCTGAAACGATTATTTTTGGACGTGAAGCAGGGAAAACCATGGCAAAGTTAATTAAATAAAGCGGTTTCAATAAATAGCTTATTTGTGTATACTTAAAGTGTAAAAATTAAGTTTTCATTCAAAGGAGTTATATATAAAAATGAGTCGTAGAAAAGTATTTTTAGTCGGTGACGGTCGTGTTGGCTCAACTTTTGCAAATGATTTATTACAAAATGTAAAAATTGATGAATTGGTAATTTGCGATGTAGTTAGGAAAATTACTGAAGGGGATGCGTTAGACTTAGAAGATCTAGCCCCATTTGTTGGTCAATGTACAGTAAAGAGCGGAGATTACAATGATGCTAAAGATGCAGATATTGCCGTAATTACTGCTGGTGCTGCAAGAAAACCGGGAATGACTAGATTAGATTTAGTAAATACTAATGTTAAAATCCTAGAATCCATTGTAAAGCCAATTGGCGATTCTGGCTTTAATGGTATTTTCGTTGTTTCTGCAAATCCAGTAGATATTTTAACTACTTTAACACAAAAACTATCTGGTTTTCCTAAGAATAAGGTTATTGGAACAGGGACATCTCTTGATACAGCACGTTTGCGTGTAGCATTATCACACAAGACTGGTGTGAATGTTGATCACATTGATGCTTATGTTTTAGGTGAACATGGAGATACTTCTTTTGAAAACTTCGATGAAGCTATTATCGACCAAAAACCACTTCGTTCTTACAAAGAATTAGATGAACAAACATTAGTTGAATTGGAAACTGATGTACGCAAAAAAGGTGGCAAGATTATTGCTAACAAGGGTGCAACATTCTACGGCGTTGCAATGTGCTTAACTCAAATTTGTAAGGCAATTTTAGAAAATAATGCTCGCGTTATGCCGTTATCAGCTCCAATGACTGGAGAATATGGTATTCATGATCTTTATCTTGGAAGTCCAGCGGTTGTTACTGCGAACGGAATTAGTGATGTGATCGAGCTTCACTTATCAGAAGATGAGAAAAAGAAAATGACTTATTCAGCAACAAAAATGAAAGAAGTTGTTGATGGAATTGAGCTATAAACAATAGATTCTAAATAGAAAAAGGTTTTGCCCTTACTTAAATTAAGAGTGCAAGGCCTTTTTTCTGTGATAAAATTTTAAAGGTATGATATTTAATCAAAGTTTGGGGACTATGAAAAGTGAAAAACAAGGAAAACAAAATTGAGCGTGTAAATCAATTACACCATAAGCATACTTTGTCGCATCACCATCATATGCGAATTCGTTGGCAAGAATTTTTTACGAGTGATAATATTACACCTGCTAAAAATGCTACTTTGGCTGAGCGTTCTGTGATTGTAGGTCATATTGGAATGATGCTTTTGTCATATGGGACAGGAGCTTGGCGAGTAAGATCTGCGATGAATACAATTGCTCGTTGCTTAGACATGACTTGTAGTACTGATATTGGTTTAGTATCAATTGAATATACTTGTGTTGATGCCGATGGGAAGAGCTATACTCAGGCCTTGAGCTTACCAACAACTGGCGTTAATACTACAAAATTAGACCGAATGGAAAATTTTGTTAATCAGTTTAAAGAAGATGATGGAAACTGGACTATTGGTCAAATTCATAATCGTTTAGAAAAAATTTCAACTATGAAGTCACGGTATTCACCTTGGCAAGTTGGGTTAGCAGCTGGTTTAGCCTGTGGAGGATTTATCTTCTTACTTGGTGGTGGAATTTTCGAAGTTATTTGTGCCTTTTTTGGGGCTAGCTGCGGAAATTATGTTCGCCGTAAAATGGCAGACCGTCATCTCACTATTTTGGCTAATATTACTGTTGCCGTAGCGGTTGCCTGCGCAGTTTATGTAGGAAGTTTTTATTTAATCAGATTATTTTATCCAGTAAGTTTACATCATTTAGATGGCTATATTGGAGCAATGTTATTTGTAATTCCAGGATTTCCGTTTATTACATCAGGGCTTGACCTTTCTAAGCTGGATATGCGATCAGGTTTAGAAAGAATGGCTTATGCAATTATGATTATTGTTGTTGCCACAGCGGTTGGTTGGATAATGGCTTTAATTTTAAACTTGCATCCACAGAATTTTGAAAAGTTAAATTTAGCTCCACTAGTTTTGACTCTTTTAAGGTTAATAGCTAGTTTTTGCGGGGTCTTTGGTTTCTCAATTATGTTTAATTCTAAGATCTCAATGGCAACTGTAGCTGGTCTTTCAGGAGCTGTTGCCAATACCTTACGCTTAAGCTTAGTTAATTGGTCAAACGTACCTCCAGCAGTTGCTGCTTTTATTGGAGCTTTCGTAGCAGGGATGCTTGCGTCAATTATTAGACGTAAAATTGGTTTTCCAAGAATTGCAATCACTGTGCCCTCAATAGTAATCATGGTTCCAGGTTTGTATATGTATCGAGCAATGTTTAATTTGGGATTAACGTCATTGAATGCTGGTGCATTATGGATGGTGCAAGCCTTGATGATTGTTATTTGTTTACCATTAGGACTGATTGCAGCACGTATTTTAATGGACAAAGACTGGCGGCATGCAGGATAATTTTTTCACAAAAAGTTGTCATAGAATTTAAACTATGGCAGCTTTTTTCGTATAATTAATAGAACGATAGAAAATAAAGAATGAGTGACGATTATGCAAAAGAAAATCTTATTGCTTTCTACTGGAGGCACAATTGCTTCTGTTGTGTCAGATGCAGGTTTAGTTCCTAAGGAATCTGGAGAACAATTAATCAATATGTTGGGTGAGTTACCGTATGATATTACGGTCGAAGATATATTACAGTTGGATTCTTCAAATATTCAACCAGAGGAATGGAAACTTATTGCAGAAAAAATTTTTGAGAATCGAAATAAGTATGATGGAATTGTAGTTTCTCACGGAACAGATACCATGGCTTACACTGCCTCAATGCTAACTTTTATGCTACAAAATATTAATATTCCAGTTGTTCTAACTGGAAGTCAGGTACCAATTAATGTTGTCTTAAGTGATGCACCGGATAATTTAAAATTAGCTTTTGCTGCTGCAGCTAGTTGTCATCCAAATATTTACTTAGCTTTTGATCGAAAAGTAATGCTGGGATGTCGTAGTGTAAAGGTTAGGACAATAAACTTTGATGCTTTTGAGAGCGTAAACGTGCCACCTGTTGCTAAGGTTACATCCGATGGTCTGGTTTTTTCTGAGCAAAATTTACCTAAAAATACTAAAGAATGTACTTTAAATACGGAAATTAATCCCCATGTTTCACTAGTAAAATTATTCCCTGGCTTTGATCCTAAGTTGCTATTTGCGATGGTTGAGAGTGGATGTAAAGGAATCGTCATTGAAGCGTATGGCTTAGGCGGAATGAATTATATTAGAAGAAATATGGTAGGAGCAGTGGGTGAATTAATTCGCTATGGGATACCAGTGATTGCAAGTAGTCAATGTTTATATGAACGAAGCGACCTTACCAAGTACGAAGTAGGGAGAGAAGCCCTTCTTGAAGGCGCAATTAGTGCGCGTGATATGACATCAGAAAGTGCCATTACTAAGTTAATGTGGGGCTTAGGTCAAGGATGGGATGTACATCAAATTGCTGAATTTTTTAATACGGATGTAGTTGGTGAAGTAACAATAGAAAAAGACGATACACTTCGTGTGGATTAAATTTAGGAAAATAAATGAAAGATAATTTTAAGCAACCAATTGGGTTAACGAGTGTAGAGGTTGACCAAAGAACTAAAGAAGGTAAAGTAAACCGCGCTGTTAATGATCAAGCTAAAACAGCATGGCAAATCATTAAAGAAAACACTTTTACGTATTTCAACTTAATTTTTCTAGTGTTGTCTATCTTACTAGTAATTGTTGGTGAATATAAAGACTTAACTTTCTTACCAGTAATTATTGCGAATATGATTATTGGAATTGTTCAAGAATTACGGGCAAAAAGAGTTTTAGATAAGTTAAACGTAATGAATACAACAAAGATTGCCGTAATTCGCGATGGAAAAGAAGAAGTTATTCCTATTGAACATTTAGTTTTAGGAGATGTAATTGTTCTTCAGACTGGTGATCAAATCCCGGCTGATGGTCAGGTGATTTCTGGAACATTACGTGTAAATGAAGCCTTGTTAACTGGTGAAGCAGATGAAATAGAAAAAGACGTTGGTACAGAATTAATGTCTGGAAGTTTCGTAGTATCTGGAAAAGCATACGCGCGCCTTGAAAAAGTTGGGAAGAATTCATATGTTTCTAAGTTAACTTTAGAAGCTAAGGCAATGAATTCCAAAGAAGGATCAGAAATGGTCCGTTCGATTAATCGATTAATTAAATGGGTTGGGATCATTATTATTCCATGTGGAATTGCGCTGTTTATTGTAGCTAGATATGTAAACCACTTGAATTTAGCTGATAGTGTGGTATCAATGGAAGCGGCAGTAATTGGGATGATTCCAGAAGGATTATATCTATTAACAACGATTGCATTAGCTTTAGCTGCTATGCGTTTGGCTCGTTCGCAAGTAATGCTTCATGATATGAAAAGTGTAGAAACTTTAGCCAGAGTTAATGTTTTATGCGTTGATAAAACTGGGACAATTACTGAACCAAAAATGGAAGTTGAAAAAATTATCCCGGTTAATACAAATAAAGATGATTTAGCAAAAAATATTTCTGTTTTTGCTCAAAATATGCCACATGATAATGCCACGATTAAGGCGGTAGCAAACGCTTTTAACCAAAAGGCTAATATTCAAGTAAAAAAAATCATTCCCTTCACATCAGTAAATAAGTATAGTGGAGCCGTTGTTGGTGAAAGCACGTTACTTATGGGTGCACCGGAGTTTGTATTGCGTGGTCAATTTAAAGATTATGAAAAAGAAATCAATAAGTATACTAGTCAAGGCTACCGTGTTTTAGCTTTTGCAAAATATCCGGAAGCTTTAGAAGATGAAAAGCAGAAACTCTCTAAAGAAGTTGATTTACTCGGTTATATTTTGATTTCTAATCCCATTCGAAAAGAAGCTAGAAATACCTTTAAGTACTTTGAACGTCAAGGAGTAAATGTCAAAGTTATTTCAGGAGATAATCCTTTAACAGTAGCTAGAGTAGCTAAGCAAGCTGGAATTAAAGATGCTGATAAACTAATTGATGCTACTGAAATTGGTGAAGGTGACTACGAAGAAGTTGTCAGAAAATACAATGTTTTTGGTCGGGTAAAACCAGATCAAAAGAAGAAGTTGATCAAAGCACTTCAAAAAAATGGTAATACAGTCGCAATGACAGGTGACGGTGTTAACGATATTTTGGCGATGAAGAGTGCAGATTGCTCAATTGCGATGGCATCAGGAAATAGCGCTGCTGTGCAAGCATCTCAAGTAGTATTACTTGATTCTGACTTTGCTAGAATGCCTAAGGTTGTCGATGAAGGTAGAAAAGTCGTTAACAATATTGAAAGATCAGCTAGTTTATTCTTAGTTAAAAATATTTTTTCATTCTTGATGGCTATTTTCTCTCTCGTTTTTACAATGTCGTATCCATTAAGACCAGCACAGATTGCCTTAATCTCGGCGTTTACGATTGGGCTTCCTTCATTTTTACTTGCTCTTGAAAACAACTACAACCGTATTCGCGGGAAATTTATCCCGAATGTTTTATCCCGTGCAATTCCAGGTGGAATTACGGATATGCTCGCTGTGTCGATCTTGGTAGTTGCTGATATGGTTTTAGCTTTAGGACGACAAGAAGTGGCAACAACTGCTACGATGCTTTTAGTGGCTGTGGGGATGATGGTTCTGTACCATATTTCAAGACCTTTGAATAAATTTAGATGGACTGTGTTAGGTGGTTCCTTTTTAGCTTTAGTCTTGGCAGTTATTTTCTTCCATAATTTGTTTGCTCTTTCTCGTATTTCAGCAACAGCGGTATTCTTACTGCTAGTGTTGTTCTTTGCAGAAATTACGATTTTCAGATTCTTAAGTAAATTTGCGGACGGAGTAAGGGAAGTCTTAGTTGTTTATGACCAAAAAGGAAAAGATTTAACTTTAAATGACATCAAGCAGGCATATCGTAAGGGAAGAAACTTGGTAAATATGCCGATAGGAAAATGAAATTTAAAATAAGTATAATCTTTTAGCTAGTTGAATGATACAATTAAAAAGTCAAATAACTAGGTTATCAGAGGTTAAAAATGAAAAATAGTGATATAAAAAAATATAAGAGTAAAGTAATAGATTATCTTATCCCGATAATTTTAAGTTTAGTAATTGCAACTATCTTGATTTGGACGATATTGAGCACTCGATCAGGTCTTACTTTAGATGATACTGCTTTTCATTTTCATCGTTTTTATGATACAAATCAGCAAATTAAAAACCATAATTTTTCTTATTTTCAGATGAACTATGGAATGGGTGAAAGTGGTCGAATAGTTAATGCACTTTATGGTCCATTTTTTGCCTACATAATGGGATTTTTATTGCTATTTTGTAGTTCTTGGCTTCGCTTTCAAGTTGTAATAACTTATCTGATTTTTCTAGTTGGTGGTTTAGGAGTATATCATTTAAGTCGAAAGGTAAAGATGACAAGGACTGTTTCCTCAGTAATTACTGCTTTATTTTTGACAACAGGTTATATTGCTTACTGGTTACGGTCCAACGCTTTTAATTCTTGGGGTGCAGTTTTAATACCCTTTGTTTTAATTCAAGGAATTAATCTTTTAAATAATTATAAGAAGAGATTTAGCTGGATCAGTTTAGGCGTCGTGATGGCAATCGTGGCACAGGTTCACTTATTGAGCACATTCTTTTCTATCTTAGCCTTAATTCCTTTCTTTATTTATGGGTTAATTCTAAGTGAAAACAAACGTCAGATGTGGTTTGATGTCTTTAAGGCTGTGGTGTTATTTGTTGTTTTAACAGCAAATGTGTGGGGAGCATTTTTGCTTCTTTATCCGACAAACCAAATGGCATCTCCAATTGATTTTTCACCCGTTCTTACTTCTGTCAATCTTTCACTTGCTGGTACAAGTACTATGTGGACGTCGATTACAGAAGTCACATTATTGCTATTTATTGTACAAATAATTTATGTAGCATTTAACTTTAAGTCTTCAAGAATCAATACTTTTGTTACTCTCGAAGGATTAGTATTCTTTTATTTAAGTTCTAATTTATTCCCGTGGCAGTTTGTTAAAGACAATTTTCCAGCTGTAACTGGATATTTACAATTTCCAAATCGATTTACTGTTGTAGCTTATCCTTTATTGTTTGTTGGGGTAGGTTTAACAATTACAGAACTAATTAAAAAACACGGCAAAAAGCTTGGCTTGCTAGCTAGTGGTTTGGCTATAGTAATAGTTCTATTTAATGTCAGAGCTGATTTTAATGAAATTAATAATAATATTTCTTATAATAAGGGAATCACTAATAGTTCAAGAGAGATGCAAGAGAAGGGGCTAGAAGCATATATTAATAAAATTGATATTAATACTCCTGATTATCTTCCCGTCCAGAAAAAAATTAAATCTGCTGATGTTACAGGAATGCTAATGAACATGGCACCACAAAGAAAAAACTTTAGTAAAAAAGTTTTATCAGGGGGACGACTTGAAATTAAGTGGAATGGGAAAACCGCTAAGTCAACTACGCTTCCAGTTTTTATTTACCATCAGTCTGAACTAACAGTAAATGGCAAAAAGGTAAATCCAAAACTCAATAAGATCGGAATGCCAATTGTTAAATCAAAACAAGGTCGAAATACTGCAATTCTTTCATTTAAGACACCAACATGGTTTACAATTCTACTTT
This sequence comes from Lactobacillus sp. RTP31084st1_F9_RTP31084_210423, assembly GCF_040919545.1. Classification (NCBI taxonomy): domain Bacteria; kingdom Bacillati; phylum Bacillota; class Bacilli; order Lactobacillales; family Lactobacillaceae; genus Lactobacillus; species Lactobacillus sp. RTP31084st1_F9_RTP31084_210423. The sequence goes on along the minus strand of NZ_JBCOVH010000001.1, from coordinate 688,229 downwards.
ATATTTCAATTCTTGGTTGGGTAGTAATGTTGATTTATGGCGTGTTTAGATTAGTTAAAATAGTTAAAAAATAATGCAAAAAAACTTCCTTAAACTAGAAATTCTAGTCTGAGGAAGTTTTTTAATTACTCTAATAAATCAACAAAAGTGGCTTCGGTGATTTTTTGTAAATCATCTGGATTAATCATAATACTGCGTCCAACTTCACCGCTTGAAACAGCAATTTGATCATGTTCTTTCATACTGCTGTCGAGATAAATTGGAAAATGATGTTTTTGATAAATTCCAATTGGTGTATTTGCACCGTGAACATAACCAGTTGTTGCAACTAGCTTCTTAAGAGGAAGCAATTCGCACTTTTTATTGTCAGAAGCTTTAGCGAGTTTTTTCATACTCAAATGCTCAGTGACTGGTACTACGCCAACTACTGGGCTATTTTTATTTCCTTCGCATACTAAGGTTTTGTAGACCAAAGCCTCTTCATCGTCTAAAATGGAAGTATCCATTTGTTTAACATCACCCTTTTGTATGGTGTTAAATGATAGTTGTTTATATGGAATTTTTTGCTGGTTGAGCATTTTTTCGACTAACGTCTTATTAAGTTTTTTCTTTTTATTTTTTTTCGACATTTTTCTCACCTGTTAATATCATAAACGTGGGAAATTAACATGTCAAAAGGGGACAAGATTAGTGAAATTATTAGCAGTAAAAGTTGAATGTGGTCATGAGTTGGAAGATGGATTAAGCTTTTTCATGCAAGATGAACTAGATGCACAAGGAATTGAAAGTCGTAAGCGAAGCGATTTTATTGCTGAAGGTCAAAAACATGATAGTAGCTTGGTTGAACTTGATGATATTGAAAATTTACCAAAGGATTTAGAGTTAACAGCATATTTTGATTATGAAAGTGCTGATAAAAAAGATCTAATTAAAAAGATTATGGATAAAATTGCGGAGATGAAGAGCTATGGCTTAGATACTGGCGAAGTTTCAATTAGCACTAAAGAAGTGGCAGATGAAGATTGGAATACAGCTTGGCAGAAATATTATCACGTAATTGATTTTTCTCGTTATCTGGCTATTGTTCCTGAATGGGAAGATTACCATCCAGCTTTTACTGATCAAAAATTGATCCGTCTAGATCCAGGTCTAGCTTTTGGAACGGGTGGTCATACTACAACTCAACTTGTTTTGCTTGCAATGGAGCGAGCCATAGTCAAACCAATGTCGGTTTTGGATGTTGGAACTGGATCAGGCATTTTAGCCATTGCAGCTAGTAAATTAGGGGCAAGCCATGTTTTAGGAACTGATATTTCTGATGAAGCAGTAACTGCCGCAAAAGAAAATATTGCGTTAAATGATGTCGATAATATTGATGTACGCAAGGCAAACTTATTAAAAGATATTGATGATAAATATGATTTAATTGTGGCCAATATTTTAGCAGATATTTTGTTAGAATTAATTCCAGACTTAGATAGTCATTTAAATGAAGAAGGAAAGGTTATCTTCTCAGGAATTGATTATTTGCAATTGCCAAAAATTGAAAAAGCTCTTGCAGAAAATAACTTTGAGATTAAAATGAAAATGCAAGAAGGACGCTGGATTGGTCTATTAATCGCTAGAAAACCAGACTAAAAATATATTAAAAGAAAAGGTAAGCAAAAAATGAAGAAAAATAGTGAAGAAAAGAAAAATTTTAATTTTAAGGCTTGGTGGGGTAAAATAAATGAAAAATCATTTATGCCACTAGTTTGGTTAACTTTGTTAGGAGTAATTGTCTGGATTATTTGTCCATTAGTCCATTTAAGCCGTGTTTGGCGAATTGGATTAGTATTCTTTATTTTTAATAGTTATTTAAGTTACCAAATTGGCCGCATTATGCAAATTAGAAAATTGAGCTATTGGTGGTTGCTTTTATTCCCAGTAGTGTTTGCAATCGCTGTTTTAATTCATTTTGCAAAATATAATTTTCTACTTTGCTTAGTATATTTAAGTTTTGAGTTGTTTGGACTCTGGCATGATGATTTTTACAAAGAAAAGAAATAAAGAATAGGTGATGCTTTATGTCAAAATATCGTGAGATGACTCATGAAGAAGTTCTTGCAGAATGCAAGAAATATATGAATGATGAACACTTAGCTTTTGTTGAATCGGCATATAAATTTGCTAAGAATGCTCATGAAGGTCAGTTTCGAGTTTCTGGACAACCCTATATAATTCACCCAACTCAAGTTGCGGGAACTTTAGCTACTTTACGTTTAGATCCCGATACGGTAGCAGCTGGTTATCTTCATGATACTGTAGAGGATACGCCGGTAACTAATGATGATATTAAGGAAAAGTTTGGAAAAGATGTCGCTTTTATTGTTGACGGTGTAACAAAGTTAAGCAAGATTCAATATAAGTCGAAGAGTCACGAAGAATATCTAGCAGATAATCACCGTAAGATGCTAATCGCAATGGCTAAAGATTTACGAGTAATCATGGTTAAGCTTGCTGACCGCTTGCACAATATGCACACTTTGGACCATTTACGTCCTGACAAGCAGAGAAGGATTGCCGATGAAACGCTAGACATTTATGCACCACTTGCAGACCGGTTAGGTATCGGAACTATTAAGTGGGAACTCGAAGACATGAGTTTGCACTATTTGAATCCTCAGCAATACTACCGAATTGTTAACTTAATGCAGTCTAAGCGAAGTGAGCGGGAAGGATACATTGCTGATGCAATTAAAACTTTAAAGCAAACGCTTGATAGCTTAGGAATTGAGTATGAGATTTATGGACGCCCTAAGCATATTTATTCTATCTACAAGAAGATGGTTAATAAGCACAAAGACTTTAGCGAAATTTATGATTTACTAGCAGTTCGTGTAATTGTGAAGTCTGTTCGTGATTGTTACGCCGTTTTAGGTGCTGTTCATACTAAATGGAAGCCAATGCCTGGCCGTTTTAAAGACTATATTGCTGTTCCAAAAGTTAACGGATACCAATCGTTACATACAACAATTATTGGACCTGGCGGCAAGCCACTTGAAATTCAGATTAGAACTGAAGCGATGCACCAGGTTGCTGAATACGGTGTTGCTGCACACTGGGCATATAAAGAAGGCGTTAAGGGCGAAGTTGAGCAAACTGATGCAAATAAGAAGCTTAACATGTTCCAAGAAATTCTTGAACTTCAAAATGAAACAAAAGACTCGCATGAATTTATGAAGAGTGTTAAGACTGATATCTTTTCAGATCGTGTTTATGTCTTTACTCCTAAAGGTGACGTTTATGAACTTCCAAAAGGCTCAGTACCATTAGATTTTGCATATATGGTTCACTCAGAAGTTGGTGCTCATTCAGTTGGTGCTAGAATTAATGGCAAGATTGTTCCATTGGACTATAAACTTAAAAATGGTGACGTAGTTGAAATGCTCACTCAGACTTCAGCTCGTCCATCCCGTGATTGGGTTAACTTAGTCAAGACTTCAAGAGCAAGAAATAAGATTAAGCGTTTCTTCAAGGCTGAAGATCGCGAGGAAAATATTGAAAAAGGTCAGAACTTTATTGAACAAGAATTACTTAACCGTGATTTAGCTCCAAAAGAGTTCATGGATAAAGAACACATTCAAAAGGTAATTGGTCATTTTAATTATCATAATGAAGAAGAAATGTTTGCAGCCGTTGGGTATGGAGAAATTTCTGCAGCTACTGTTGCTAATCGATTAACTGAAGACCTACGTAAGAAGGCTGAAGATGAAAAGCAGCGGCAACTTGAAGAAAAGATTATGAATGCTGGCCAGCAAAGTTCAACTGAAGAAGATGATAGTTCTGATGCACCAGCTGATATTATGCGTGTTAAGCATAATAATGGCGTAATGGTCCAAGGTGTTTCTGACTTAATGCTTCACTTAGCTAAATGCTGTAATCCAGTTCCAGGAGATCCGATTATTGGCTACGTAACTAAGGGACGCGGGGTAACAATTCACCGTGCTGATTGTCCTAATATTACTGAAGAAGCTAAGAAACAAGGGCGATTAATCGATGTGGCTTGGGAAAACATTGCTAAAGATAAAGATAAAGAAAACTATAATGCAGATATTGAGATTTATGGTTTCAATCGTTCCCGTCTTTTAAGTGATGTAATCAATGCTTTAAATTCAAAGACAAAGAATATTGTTAATATTTCTGGAAAAGTAGATAGTAACAACATGGCACATATTTATGCTACTGTGTCAGTTAGAGATGCAGCACACCTAGAAGATATCCTGAGCCGGATGCGTGATGTGCCAAATGTTTATGAAGCAAAGAGGTCAATTAATTAATGCGTGTTGTTGTTCAAAGAGTGAATAAAGCCCAAGTTACCATTGATAATGAAGTTGTGGGTAAAATTAAACGTGGCTTTCTTCTGTTAGTTGGGTTACGTGAAGGCGATGAGCTAGATCAGGTAAAAAAGGCTGCTGATAAAATTGCTAAAATGCGTATTTTTGAAGATGAAGATGGAAAAACTAACTTGTCTTTAAAAGATGTTAATGGAGAAATTTTAAGCGTTAGTCAATTCACCCTGTTAGCTAATACTAAAAAAGGTAATCGTCCAAGTTTTGTAGAGGCAATGCGACCTCCTAAGTCAAAAGATCTTTGGGAAGATTTTAATCAAGAATTAGAAAATAGAGGCTTTCATGTTGAAACCGGCGAATTTGGAGCTGATATGCAGGTTAGTCTTGAGAATGATGGCCCATTTACAATTGTGCTAGATATTTAATTCTTTAAGTAAAGGCTTACAAAGGTTGACTTTACTGGCTGAAAAATATAAGCTAAAAAGGAATTATCGATGACAAAGAATGTAGATTAGCATGATCTATCTCAGAGACCGCTCGTTTGGTGAGAGAGCGGATAGGTTGCGATCTGTGACACCTTTAACAGATAATAGTTCGTTTCGCGAGCGTTAATCGCAGCAAGCAAAAGGTGGTACCGTGCTAATTTATTGCGCCCTTGATTAAGTTCAAGGGCGTTTTTTTATTAATATATTAAAGGATGATTAAATGAAAGTTCAAAGACCAAAAGGTACAGTCGATATTTTGCCAGCAGATTCTGGTTCATGGGAAAAAGTTGAAACAATTGCAAGAAATTTCTTCAAACGTGCAAATTATCGTGAAATTCGGACACCAAGTTTTGAAAATTATGAAGTCTTTTCTCGTTCATCTGGTGAAAGTTCAGATGTTGTAGAAAAGGAAATGTATGACTTTAACGATAAAGGTGGTCGTCATATTGCACTTCGTCCTGAAGGAACAGCTGGTGTGGTTAGGGCATATGTTGAAAATAAATTATATGGTCCTGATGTAGTAAAGCCATTTAATGTTTACTATATTGACAATACTTTTAGATATGAAAGACCTCAAGCAGGTCGTCAACGTGAATTTCACCAAATTGGTGTTGAAAGCTTTGGCTCAAATAGTCCTCTAGCTGATGTTGAAACTATCATGATGGGGCACGATTTATTAGCTGAGTTAGGCGTTAAGAATTATGAATTGCACATTAATACTTTAGGTAATGCGCAAGTACGTAAAGATTATCATGATGCTTTAGTAAATTACTTCACGCCTCTTAAAGAGCAACTTTCAGAGGATTCACAAAGACGTTTGTCTATGAACCCACTTCGTATTCTTGATTCAAAGGCTGATGAAGATAAGCAATTTTTACCTGACGCTCCAAGAATCGTTGATTACTTAGATGAAGACTCTAAGAAGAATTTTGAAACTATTACTGATATGCTTGAACAATTAGGCATTAATTATGTATTAGATGATGATTTAGTACGTGGACTTGATTACTATACTGGTGTAATCTTTGAATTTATGGTTGAAGATAAGAACTTATGGGAATCAGCAACCACAATTTTGGGTGGTGGACGCTACAACCACTTGGTAGAAGAATTTGACGGTCCAGAAACTCCAGCCGTTGGTTTTGGTATTGGCGAAGAGAGATTAATGCTTGTTCTTAAGGAACAAAATCCAGCTTTATTTAAAGATGAAGGTATTGATTTCTTCATCACTAATATTGGCGAAGGAACAGAAATGAAGGCTGTTGAAATTGCGCGTTCCCTTCGTAAGCAAGGCTTTAAAGCTCAATATGATGTTGATCAAAAGAAATTAAAACAACAATTTAGAAAAGCAGATCGTGTGCATGCCAAATTTGTAATTACGTTGGGTGCTAAAGAGCTTGAAAATGGCGTACTTAACATTAAACGTTTAGCTGATGGTAAGACTTTAGACTTAAGCTTAGAAGATCTAAATGATATGAAATCTGTAATGGAAAAGATAGAGGATTAAAAATTATGATGAATATGGAAAAAAGAACGGACTATGCTGGCAATATAACTAGCAAATACGAAGGACAAGAAGTAACCCTTTATGGTTGGGTACAACGCGTTCGTAACTTAGGTAACTTGGTATTTATTGACCTTCGTGACCGCGAAGGTATTGTTCAAGTTGTTGTTAACAAAGATTCTGGTAAAGAATTAATGGATATTGCGGATTCTCTTAACAACGAAGACGTAATTGAAGTTAAAGGTAAGGTTGTTAAACGCTCTAGCGTAAACCCAGATATGAAGACTGGTGAAGTTGAAGTTGATGCAACTGAAATTGATATTTTAAATAAGTCAAAGGTACCACCTTTTGAAATCAAAGATGATATTAATGCAGCCGAACAAACTAGATTGAAGTACCGCTACCTTGATCTTCGTCGTCCAACTTTGCAAAAGGCAATTATGCTTCGTTCAAAGATTTTAAAAGCAACTCACGAATATTTTGATGAACATGGTTTTATTGATATTGAAACTCCAATTTTAGGTAAGTCTTCTCCAGAAGGTGCTCGTGACTACCTTGTTCCGTCAAGAATTTACCCAGGTAGCTTTTATGCACTTCCTCAATCACCACAATTGTTCAAGCAATTGTTAATGGGTGCAGGTTTTGATAAATATTACCAATTAGCACGCTGTTTCCGTGACGAAGATTTGCGTGGTGATCGTCAACCTGAATTTACCCAAATTGATATGGAAACATCATTTACTGATGAAAAACAAGTTCAAGACTATACTGAAGGTCTTTTGAAGAAGATCATGAAAGATGTAATGGGAATTGACTTGAAGACACCAATCAAGCGTATTACTTGGAATGAAGCAATGAATAAGTATGGCTCTGATAAGCCTGATACTCGTTACGAAATGTTTATTCATGACTTAAGTCCAATTTTCAAAGATTCTGACTTCAAGGTCTTCTCTGGTGCAATTGCTGATGGTGGCTACGTGAAGGGGATTGCTGTTAAGAATGGTGCTAAGCAATATTCACGTAAGAAGATTGAAGAAAAACAAGATTACATCAAACGCTACCACGCTAAAGGATTGGCATGGGTTAAATATGAAGATGGCGAATTCTCAGGTCCTGTTTCTCGCTTCTTAACTGATGAAAATAAAGAAGCTTTGAAGAAAGAATTTGACCTTGAAGGTGGCGAATTAGTAGTATTCGTTGCTGATAAGTGGAAGGTTGTAACTGATTCTCTTGACCATTTACGTCGTGAATTCGCTAAAGAAACTGGAATTATTCCAGAAAATGTTTACGACTTTGTTTGGGTTGTTGATTGGCCACTATTTGAATATGACGAAGGTTTGGGTCGCTGGATTGCTGCTCACCACCCATTTACTATGCCAGATGATGAAGGAATTAAGTTACTTGATACTGATCCACATAAGGCTCATGCTCGTTCATACGATATTGTTATGAATGGTGACGAAATGGGTGGTGGATCAATTCGTATCCACAAACGTTCAATTCAAGAAAAGATGTTCAAGGCCCTTGGCTTTACTAAGAAGCGTGCTTATGAACAATTTGGCTACTTACTTGATGCATTGGACATGGGATTCCCACCACATGCAGGTCTTGCAATTGGATTAGACAGATTTGCAATGATGTTAGCTCAAAAAGACAACATTCGTGACGTAACTGCCTTTCCAAAGAATGCTTCTGCTTCAGAGCCAATGATGCATGCTCCAGCACCTGTTGCTGATCAACAATTAGATGACATTGGTATTAAGGTAGAAGACAAGTATGAAGACAGCGTGAAGGAAATTGAAGCACGTCTTGAAAAGGAAGCTCAAGAAGACGCTGATAAGAATTCAACTTGGGATGAATAAAAAATTAGCTTAATAAATAAGAGTAAGGATTATTTTTGAGAGATAGTCTTTACTCTTTTTTTATTGGCTGAAACTAGATAATATTAAACTTGAAGATTGTTGAATATTGGAAAATCATAATGTATAAAAAAGCACTGATAAGCTCAATTCAAGCTATCAGTGCTTTATTTTGGATAAGTTAAATATTTTCAACAAATTCTGCAATTCGTTTTAATGCTTCTTTTAATTGCTCAGTTGAGGAAGCATAAGACATTCTAACGTATCCTTGACCGCCATCCCCGAAGTAGCGACCAGGAGTTACGCCAACTTTGGCCTTGGTAGCTAGTTCATTTGCAAATGCTTCATCATCAGTACCAAAGGCATCTGGAATTTTAGCAAAAATGTAGAAAGCTCCTTGTGGGGTAGACATTTCAAAACCTAATTTTTCTAATCCAGCTTTCATGAATTTGAGTCGATCTTCGTAAATTTTTCTGGATTCAAGCGGATCAGCTTGACCATTGTTTAGGGCTTCAATTGCTGCTGCTTGTACATTATCGGTAACTGAAGTGACTAAGAAAGCATTCACCTTTTGAATTGTTTTCATAATATCTGCGGGAGCAGCAATATATCCTAATCTCCATCCCGTCATTGCATAGGCTTTTGACAAGCCAGAAATTAAAATGTTTCTTTCAGGAATATATTGTGATAGAGAATGATGAACATTATTGTCATAAACTAATTCTCCATAAATTTCGTCAGTTACAGAAAATAAATGATATTTAGTAATAATTTCTGCTAGTGCCTTTAAAGTTTTTTCTGGATATACTCGCCCGGTAGGGTTTGATGGATCAGTTAAGATAATTGCCTTGGCACCTTTACCTTCATTTTGTAAAACTGTTTCGAGGTGTTCAGGAGTAAGAATAAAACCATCTTTTGAAGTATCCATTTGAACTGGGATAGCACCAGTTAATTTAATCAATTGGAAGTAAAGTGCCCAAACAGGAGTAGGGACTAAAATTTTGTCTCCTGGATTTAAAATTGACATAAATACATCATTTAAAGCGCCTGTCGCACCAACAGTTACACAAATTTCTGTTGCTGGATCGTATTTTACATTAAGGCTACGGTTAAGGTATTTGCTAATTGCATCTTGCAATTCTGGTTTACCAGCTTGTGGAGCATAATGAGAGTCATTTGCTTTAATATCAGCAATTGCTGCTTCTTTAACATGATCTGGTGTATTTAAATCTGGCTCGCCAATTGTTAATTTAATAATTCCAGGAATTTGAGAGGCCTTTGCATCAAAAGCTCTTATTTTTGAAGGTCCTAAAGAATTTAGTCGTGTATTTTTTGTAAGTGATAAGTCATTTGATAATTTTGGCATAATATAAATCCCTCCGTTAGTATTATAGATTATTGTATAGAAACAAAAATCATGAAACAACAATTTTCTATTAAAATTTGATATGTTTAAACAAGAAGGTGAGAAAATGTTTAATAAAGAAGAAGCACTGAAGAAATTAAACTCAGAGCAATATGAAGTTACTCAGCATGCTGCGACTGAATATCCTTTTACTGGAAAGTATGATAATTTTAACCAAAAAGGAATTTATGTTGATGTGGTATCTGGTGAGCCATTATTTTCTAGTGAAGACAAATACGATGCTGGTTGTGGTTGGCCAAGTTTTACTAAACCAATTGAAAAACTTGTTTATCATCGAGATCAATCGCATGGAATGGAACGAACCGAAGTAAAAAGTCCAATAGCTGACTCACATTTAGGGCACGTGTTTACAGATGGGCCTGTTGATCAAGGAGGCTTGAGATATTGTATTAATTCTGCTGCGTTAAAGTTCATTCCTTATGATAAGCTAGAGGAGGAAGGTTATAAAAATTATCAGAAGTTATTCAAAGGACGATAGAAAATGAATTTTGAAGAAGAACTTTATAACTTAGATGTACCTGAAGAACATATTCCTGAATTATTGAAATTCGGCAAGGATAATCCTGAATTTTTAACTAAGGTAATTAAAGCAGAAGGAAACGCTAAAAAATATAGTGTTGCCCAAACTAAGATGGAACCAAGTGATCTGATTAATAACCAAATTGCGTTTCTAGGAAGTTCAGTAACATATGGTGCTGGTGCTTTAGGTGAATCATTTGTTGACTATTTAAGTAAAAAAGATAATATTTGTGCTTTTAAGGATGCTGTTTCGGGAACAACGCTAGTTGATAATGACTCTAATTCATACATTGGTAGAATCGGAAGATTGCCAGTTTTAGAAAAATTAACAGCATTTGTCTTGCAACTTTCAACTAACGATGCAATTAAAGGAAAAGAAGATCTAGGCGAAATCGCTACAGATGATAATTTTGATACACAGACAGTAACGGGTGCAATTGAATATATTTTAAATTATGTAAAGAAGAACTGGAATTGTCCTGTTTTGATTTTTAGTAATCCAAAATTTGATTCAGAATTCTATGGTCAAATGGTTGAAAGAGTTAAGGAATTACAAAATAAGTGGAATTTTGATTTTCTTAATTTGTGGGATGATGATTCTTTTAACTACAATGAAAAAGATAGAGAACTTTATATGCTTGATCCGATCCACCCAACGCGTGCAGGATATAAGTTAAGCTGGTTGCCGGTAATTGAAGAAGAGCTATTAAAGATAAAAAAATAGTAAAAATCAAGTAAATACTTTAAGCTAAATAGTGAATTGATTATGAACTAAATAATTAATCCGCTATTTTTATATATAAATCTATAACGAAAAAATAGTGAAAATAATCCAGAATTATTCAAATTTAGAAAGAAGTGCTAATAAAATGAAAGTAGCTAAAAACCTTGATAACACTAAAGAATCGCACTATGATACGGCTATCTTTGCTGGTGGATGTTTCTGGTGCATGGTTGAACCTTTTGACACTTACCCAGGCATCATTAGTGTTGTTTCTGGCTATACTGGTGGTCATGTTAAGAATCCAAGTTATGAAGAAGTTTGTACTGGAACAACAGGACACGTTGAAGCTGTAAAAATAACCTTTGATCCTAAAATTATTTCTTATCAAAAACTAGTTAATATTTATTGGCAAGTGACTGACCCAACAGATGCTATGGGACAGTTTCAAGATCGTGGTAGTCAATATCAACCGATAATTTTTTATAATTCTCCGCAGCAAAAGAAAATTGCCGAAGAATCTAAAAAACAACTTGAGGATTCGCACAAGTTTGATCAGCAAATTGTGACAGAAATTGAACCTGCTGAGCCTTTTTATCCTGCAGAAGAATATCATCAAGATTTTTATAAAAAAGACCCTTTGCGCTATCAAATTGAAGAAGCTGGTGGCAGATCACAATTTATTGAAAAGCACTGGAAAAAATAATAGCTAAATAGGCACTAGAATTAGCTTTATTTTTTAATAATGATTGTTAGAATAGATAGTGCAAAATATTATTTGATATAAAAAGGAAAATCAAGATGAGTCAATTAGAAAAGCTGTCTCGTAGACACTATCTAATTTCGAAATTATCTGCTGCCTTTCTTTATGCTTTGGCGGTTGCGGTTGCCCTGAACTTCTTCTGGGGACCTGGTAAGATTTACGCCTCTGGTATTACGGGATTTGCGCAGATTATTCAATCAGTGTCAGAACGATTCATGCCATTTACCTTATCGACCTCAGTGATGTACTTTGTTTTAAACATTCCGCTTTTTATCTTGGGATGGTGTAAAATAGGACATCGCTTTACAATTTTTACCATTATTGCCGTGTTACTTGGATCGATTATGATGCGAGTAATTGCTCCAATCAAGATTACTTATGATCCAATCATTTGTGCTTTATTTGGTGGCGTAATTAATGGAGTTGGGACAGGAATCGCCTTGAAATCAGGAATTTCTACAGGTGGTTTAGACGTTTTAGGCATTATTTTAAGAAAAAAGACTGGTAAAAGTTTCGGTCAAATTAACATTTTCTTTAATCTGATCATTGTTATCTGTGCTGGTTTTGTTTTTGGCTGGACGAGAGCTTTATATACGGCTTTGAACATTTTTGTTAATGGTAGAGTGATTGACGCTGTTTATACGCAACATCAAAAAATGCAAGTCTTTATCGTTACCGAACACCCGAAACATATTATTGAAGGAATTCAACGCAAGATGCACCGCGGTATTACAATCTTTCATGACGTTGAAGGTGCATATAGTCATACGGAAAAAACTGTTTTAATGACAATCATTGATCGTTACGATATGTTTGATATTTATAATATTGTTATTCAATCTGATCCTTATGCATTTATGAGTGTAAGCGAAGTTGATAAAGTATATGGACGCTTCAAGGAGCAGAAACCAGTTTAATAGGTAAGTAAAAAAGGCTTAATCTACATAAGTTGTAGGTTAAGCCTTTTGAAATACATTCATAAAACTAATTATTTCGCATAGTCATCGATGCCGAGATGTTCCATAATTAAAGCAGCTGTCTCTTCAATTGAACGGTGTGCAACATTAATTACGTAACAACCAAGTTTCTTATAAAGCTTATTAGCAGCGTCAAGTTCGGCATTGATAGAATCCATATTTGAGTAAGTTGTATCAGGATTTAAGCCGTAAGCAATCATTCTTTGGCGTCTAATTTCATTTAAGACAGATGGGTCATTAGTTAAGCCAATAATCTTTTTAGGATCAACTTTATAAATTTCATCTGGAATATGGGTTTGAGGGACAAGAGGTAAGTTAGCTACTTTCAAATTCTTGTTTGCTAAGAATAATGAGAGAGGGGTCTTCGAAGTTCTTGAAACTCCAAGCAAAACAACGTCTGCTTCTAAGAATCCTTTAGGATCTTTTCCATCATCATACATTACGGCAAATTCCATTGCAGAAATTCTGTCGAAATAGTTTTGTCCCATGTGGTGGACAGCACCGATTTCGTGTTTTGGTTCTTCACCGGTTAAGGAGTGAATGTTTTCAATTACACCTGAAAGTAAGTCTACATACTTCATATTATGTTCACGTGCGAATTTGATTGCGGCTAATTGTTCATCTTCGTGAATTAATGTAAACGCAATTAATACGTTTTCAAATTCTGTGATTTCGTCGAAAACTTTTTCTAGTTTTTCACGATTAGTAATAAATGGATAGCGACGGTAATTAAACTTCACATCTGGATACTGAACAGCACCAGCTTGCACCATGTTAAACGCAGTATCTCCAACAGAGTCAGAGATAATAATTAAGTTAACGATTTTTTGATTTTCTTTCTTTTCTTCAGTCATATATCTTCACCTCATTGTTTACCTAAATTATACCAAAATAAGTTAGAAAAATGTTAATCGACTATTGACCGACTTTTCTCGTTTAGCTATAATTTAACTATATTGTTGTGGCACATATTTGTGTGCCAAGAAATGGAAGGAGGGATCTCACATGGCTAAGACAATCGTTCACGAAAACGAGTCTATTGATGATGCTCTTCGTCGTTTCAAACGTTCCGTTTCTAGAAGTGGTACCTTGCAAGAATACCGCAAGCGTGAATTCTACGAAAAACCAAGCGTTAAGAGAAAGTTAAAATCCGAAGCTGCTCGTAAGCGTAGACATTATTAATATAAAGAAAGCTCTTGATAGAAATTCGCTCTATCAAGAGCTTTTTTTGTATAAAAAGTTTAAAATAGACTTTGTAAGTTTTGATTAAAGAGGAGAAAAATAAATGTCACTAAATGATACTTTAATGCAAGATATGAAAGCAGCTATGAAGGCTAAAGATAAGGATGCTTTAACAACTATTCGCTCACTTAAGGCTGCAGTAATGAATTATAAGATTAAAGTGGGACATGACCTAACTAGCGATGATGAATTAACAGTTTTGTCTAGTGCACTTAAGCAACGTAAAGAATCTTTAGAAGAATTTACTAAGGCAGGTAGAGACGATTTAATTGCTCAAACTAAAAAAGAAATGCAACTAATTGAAAAATATATGCCAAAACAAATGTCTAAAGAAGAGCTTGAACAAACAGTTGAGGAGACAATTAAAGAAGTCGGTGCAAGTTCTAAGAAAGACTTCGGTAAAGTTATGCAAGCTTTAATGCCAAAAATCAAAGGTAAGGCTGATGGCAAGGCCGCTTCTTCAATTGTTGGTAAGAAGCTTAACTAATCACTTGATATAATGGAGGTTCAATTTTAAGTGGGACAAACTATAGAAGCAACATTTACACCAACTAAACCTGAAACAATTATGAACTTAGTTGGGATTAACGATGCAAATTTGCGTTTAATTGAAGAATCTTACGATGTACAAGTTACTGATACTGGTAGTGAGATTGAAGTAACTGGGGAAGAAAGCCTTGTTAAGAAAATTATGCAAATTTTTACTGCTTTAGATAAGGTTGTTACCCGAGGAGTTACTATTACTGCAACTGATGTCGTAAGCGCAATTAAAATGGCCGACAAAGGAACTTTGGAGTTCTTTGGTGAGTTATACAATAAGATTTTAATTAGGGATGCTAAGGGACGCCCGGTTCGAGTTAAGAACATGGGGCAAAAGCGCTATATCGAAGCTATTCAAAAATATGACGTTGTTTTTGGAATTGGACCGGCTGGTACAGGGAAAACTTTTTTAGCAGTAGTTATGGCAATTGCGGCCTTTAAGAAAGGTGAGGTATCACGCATAATTCTAACCAGACCAGCTGTTGAAGCAGGAGAATCACTGGGATTTCTACCTGGAGATTTGAAGGAAAAAGTTGACCCATATTTAAGACCAATTTATGATTCTTTATATGCAATTTTAGGAGTTGAAACGACTAATCGGTTGATGGAGCGAGGAGTGATTGAAGTTGCACCTCTTGCTTATATGCGTGGTAGAACTTTAGATGATGCTTTTGTAATTCTTGATGAAGCACAAAACACTACTCAAGCTCAAATGAAGATGTTTTTAACTAGATTAGGTTTTAATTCTAAGATGGTTGTTAATGGTGACCAAACTCAAATTGACTTACCAGGAAAAGCAAAGAGTGGGTTATTGCAAGCTGAACATATACTTGCAAATATTGAACAAGTAAAATTCATTAACTTTACCTTCAATGATGTTGTTCGTCACCCAGTAGTAGCTAAAATTGTTAGAGCTTATGAAAAAGAAGGACACTAAAATTTGAATAACTTAGATATTTCTTTCAATGATGAAGTTAATTTCTTAGATAATGACGATAAAGATTGGATTCCTTGGATTACCAATCTGCTTTTGTCGGCCAAAAAAGAAATTAATAAGGAAAATGCTCAAGAAATGAGTATTAATTTTGTTTCTTCCGAAAAAATTCACGAAATCAATAAAAAATATCGTGGAAAAGATCGACCAACCGATGTGATTTCTTTTGCAATTGAAGATGGATTAGACGAAGACTTTATGTCTGCTTTTAATGATGATCCTGATTTTGTTGAAGATATTGGAGATCTATTTCTTTGTCCAGAAGTAATAAAAAGACATAGTGTCGAGTATGAAACTGGATTTAATCGTGAGTTTGGATATACACTAGTTCATGGATACTTGCATTTAAATGGTTTTGATCATATTGAAGATGATGAAGCTAAAGTAATGTTTGGTATCCAAGGCAAAGTTTTACGTGAATATGGGCTTCCGCTTCATCCAGATCAGGAAAATCACGGAAAGCAAATTCACTAAGACTTAAATAAAAGGATGTAACAATGATGGATGAAAAAAAAGATTATAAATCAGGCTTTGTAGCTTTAATTGGTAGACCCAATGTTGGTAAGTCGATACTTTTAAACTTTTTGGTAGGTCAAAAAGTAGCGATTATGTCACCACAGCCACAAACAACTAGAAACAAAATATCTGGTATTTATACTGATGATCAAGAGCAAATTGTGTTTATCGATACTCCTGGGATTCATAAGCCTAAAAACAAGTTAGATGACTTTATGGATAAGTCGAGTTACTCGGCTTTAGATGAAGTAGACGTTGTTTTATTTATGGTTGAACCTGAACCAGCAGGTAAGGGAGACCAATATATTGCTGAACTTCTTAAGAAAATTAAAAAACCTGTATTTTTAGTGATAAATAAGATTGATAAAGTCCACCCAGATAAGTTATTATCTATTATAGATTCGTATAAGAATCTAGGCGATTTTGCTGAAATTGTTCCAATTTCTGCTTCTCAAGGAAATAATGTTTCCGAATTGATTAAAACAATTGCCAAGTATCTGCCAGAAGGTCCGCAATTTTATGATGCAGACCAATTGACTGATCGTCCAGAATATTTTATTGTGGCTGAATTAATTCGCGAGCAAGTTTTGAAGCTCACTCATGAAGAAGTCCCACATGCAACGGCCGTGGTAGTTGACCGAATGCGGGATCATGAAGGTGGTAAGCTTCAAATTGAGGCTACAATTTATGTTGAACGTCCAGGTCAAAAAGGCATTATAATTGGTAAAAAGGGTCAAATGCTGAAGCAGATTGGAATTGCTGCACGTCAAGAAATTGAAGCTTTATTAGGCGAAAAAGTTAATTTACGTCTATGGGTTAAGGTTCAAAAGAATTGGCGTTCTGATCCTGCCTTCCTTAAATCTATTGGATATAATGCCAAGGAATTAAGATAGATGGTACGTGAACTTTGTGAGGTTCAAGGATTAATTTTTAAAAGAAAAAAATATAAAGAAGCTGATGTTCTAGCCAAGATCATGACGAAAGATCATGGTATTTTTACAATAGATGTTAGAGGAGCACTGAGACCAAAGTCCAGATTAGGAGCTGCAACCCTTAACTTCTCTTATGGAAAATATATTGTAAATACAAATTGGAAGGGAATCAGTACGCTGCGAACTTTTAAGGATGTAAAGCAGTTAGACCAATTATATTTAGATTTAACTAAGAATGCGTATTCGAGTTATGTTTTAGACTTGCTTGACCATGCTTTTGTTGAATATAAGGATATTGGGAGCTTTTATGATTTGATTATGAAAGTGTTGCTGAAGATAAATTCTGGAGAAGATGCGGCAGTCATTACCCAAATGGTGCAATTGAAGTTGCTTAATGCATATGGAGTAGCACCGCAGTTAGATCGATGTTTAATTTGCGGGAAGGTGCAAGGCACGTTTGACTATTCGTTGGAATTAGGTGGAATTATTTGTAGTGATCACTTTAATAGTGTCAGTCAAAGGATGCATCTAGATCCTAAAGTAGTTGCTTTGATACGGACTCTAGCTTTAGTTGATATTGATCGTTTAGGAAAAGTAAAAATTAATCCGCAATTAAAAAAGAATTCTGGCAAGGTTATTGATCGGATGTATGCTAACTATTTAGATCTTAACTTGAAAACTAAGAAGTTTCTTGATGAATTGGCGCTTTTTTAGCTGTTGACTTTTTATATTCGTTTAAAGACTAGTGAGGTTTCTTACTAGTCTTTTTTTATAAAAGATGATAAAATATAAACGTATTTTGACAACTATAAAGGAATAGAAAAGTACCAAGACAGCGAGTGCAGAATGGTGGAAGTGCATTTGGGAAAAGGCACCTTTTAGTCAAAGTTGTTAATTAAGGGCAGGAAGAATATTTTCCTGAATTAGGGTGGAACCGCGAAGTAAATCGTCCCTATGCAATTTTTGCATAGGCTTTTTTTATGCCTATGTTGTGAGGAGAGAGTATAGATGTCAGAAAAACTGAATATCCAGAATATGATTTTTAAATTGGAACAGTTCTGGGCCTCTAAAGGTTGTATGATTATGCCTTCATATGATGAGCAAAAAGGTGCCGGGACAATGAGTCCATATACATTTTTACGTGCTGTTGGGCCAGAACCTTGGGCAGCTTGCTATGTTGAGCCTTCAAGAAGACCTGCTGATGGTCGATATGGTGATAACCCTAACCGTTTATACCAACACCATCAATTCCAAGTTGTTATTAAGCCTGCACCAAAAGACATTCAACAATATTACTTAGATAGTTTAAGAGTTTTAGGAATCGAACCTCTTGAGCATGATATCAGATTCGTTGAAGATAACTGGGCAAATCCATCTATGGGTTGTGCCGGTGTTGGTTGGGAAGTATGGCTTGATGGAATGGAAGTTTCTCAATTTACTTACTTCCAAGTTGTTGGCGAACTTGATGTAAAACCAACAATGAGTGAGATTACATATGGTGTTGAGCGTCTTGCTTCTTATATTCAAGATGTCAATTCAGTCTTTGACCTTGAATGGGGAGATGGCGTCAAGTATCGTGATATTTTCAAGCAACCAGAATATGAACATTCTAAGTATGCCTTTGAAGAAAGCGATCAAGACCAGTTGCTTAAGTTCTTTGATATTTATGAAGCAACCGCTAAACGTTTGTTGAGTCAAAACTTGATTCACCCAGCTTACGATTACATCTTGAAGTGTAGCCATACATTTAATTTACTTGATGCACGTGGTGCTGTTTCAGTTACTGAGAGAGCAGGTTACTTATCAAGAATTAGAAACTTGGCTCACCTTGCTGCGAAGGGATTTGTTGAAGAACGTGAAAAGCGTGGCTTCCCATTATTGAAACACCAAGAAGAAACTAAGAAAGCGGGGCAAAACAATGACTAAAGATTATTTATTTGAAATTGGTACTGAAGAAATGCCAGCTCACGTTGTTTCTAGAAGTGTTAAGCAATTAGCTGATCGTACTAAAAAGTATCTTAAGGAAAATGGCCTTTCTTTTAAAGACATTAAGACTTATTCAACTCCACGTCGCTTGACTATTTTGGTTGAAGACTTGGCTGAAAAGCAAGATGATATTGATGAAGTAAAAAAAGGTCCTGCTAAGAAAATTGCTCAAGATAAAGATGGCAATTGGACGAAAGCTGCTCAAGGTTTTGCTCGTGGTCAAGGGATGACGACTGACGATATTTACTTTGAAGAGCTTAAAGGAACTGAATATGCTTATGTTCATGTTCAAAAAGAAGGTAAAAAAGCTTCTGACATTTTAATGGGCATGAGCGATATCATTAAAGCCATGACTTTCCCAACTAAAATGCGTTGGGACAGCAATGATTTTGAGTTTGTACGTCCAATTCATTGGATGGTTTCTTTACTTGGTAGTGAAGTTGTACCAGTTAAATTACTTGATGTAGTTGCTGGTCGCAAAACTCAAGGCCACCGCTTTTTAGGTGATAGCGTTGTACTTGCAAATGCAGATGACTATGAAGAAGCATTGAAGAGCCAATATGTGATTGCCGATGCTGATGAACGTAAGGGCATGATTCTTAATCAAATTCAAGAATTAGTTGCTCAACATAACTGGAAAGTAAACATTGATAAGGGATTACTTGAAGAAGTTACCAACTTAGTTGAATATCCAACTGTTTTTGCTGGTTCTTTTGATGAAAAGTACTTGAATATCCCAGATGAAGTTTTAATTACTTCAATGAAAGATAATCAAAGATACTTTGAAGTTTATGATGAAAATGGCAAGTTGATTAATCACTTTATTGCTGTTAGAAATGGTAACAGTGAATACTTAGATAACGTAATTGCCGGTAATGAAAAAGTTCTTGTTGCACGTTTAGATGATGCTCAATTCTTCTATGATGAAGATAAGAAATACCCATTAGCTCACTTTGTTGACAAGCTTAAGAATGTTTCTTTCCACGACAAGATTGGTTCTGTTGCTGAACATATGGCACGTGTCCAAATTATTGGTGACTACCTTGGTAAGAAATTCAATATTTCAGAAACTGAAATGAAGGATTTTGATCGAGTTAGTGATATTTACAAATTTGACCTTGTTACCTCAATGGTTGGTGAATTTGCCGAATTACAAGGTGTAATGGGAATGCATTATGCTCGTTTAACGGGTGAAGATGAAAATGTTAGTGTAGCAATTAAAGAAAGCTACATGCCAACAAGTGCTGAAGGAGATTTGCCAAGTACAACTGTGGGTTCTCTTCTTTCAATTGCTGATAAATTAGATACAATTATTTCATTCTTCGGTGCAGGTATGATCCCTTCATCATCTAATGACCCATATGCTTTAAGAAGAAACGCTTACGGAATTGTAAGAATTTTGTTGAACGAAGGTTGGTCACTTCCTGTCAAAGATGTTTTACCAGAATTAATTCAATTATTGTCTGGTAAAACTGCAGCTAAATTACCTAAGGATGCTGAAGCTGAGAATGAAATTGCTGACTTTATCCGTGACCGTGTAAAGCAACAATTGCAAGTTGAAGAGTATGATTACGATGTTATCGATGCGGTACTTGCATCTAGCCAACAAGATCCAATTCAAATTTTAGCAGCAGCTAAGACTTTACAAATGCACCACGATGATGCTGACTTTAAGCCAGTAGTTGAAAGTTTGACTAGAATTACTAACATTTTGAAGAAGGCAAAATATAGAAATGCTGCTAAAGTTGATGAAAGTCTTTTCCAAGATGTAAGTGAAGAAGAACTAAACGCTGGTGTAAATGCACTAGAAGAAAATACTGATTTGAGTATTGCCGATCTATACAAAGGTTTTGTTGAATTACAACCTGTAATTAACAATTACTTTGAAAGTAATATGATTCTTGATAAGGACGAAAAAGTAAAGAATAATCGTTTGGCACAATTATTAAAGGTTAATAACTTGGCTGATCGAATGGGTGACTTAAGTAAATTAGTAATTAAATAATAGTTGATTGGGATGATCCATTGATGGCAGGACGTATTCCTGAACAATTTATCGATGAAGTTCGCAATTCTGTCGATATTGTTGATGTAATAAGTCAATATGTTTCTTTAGAAAAAAAGGGTAAAGACTATCTAGGACTTTGTCCCTTCCACCAAGAAAAAACGCCATCTTTTACTGTTAGTGAAGGTAAGCAGTTTTTTAAGTGCTTTGGATGCGGCAAAGGCGGAAATGTATTTAAGTTTTTAATGTATCAGGATCATCTTACTTTTCCTGAAAGTGTTAAAAAAGTGGCTGAATTGGCGCATCTTCAGATGCCAGAAGGTTACGGAGAAGCAGCCAAGTCACTTAGTCCATTAAAGAAGATGTATCGGCAGGCAACGGAATTTTACCAACATATTCTGCTAACTACCAAAGTTGGCGAAAGAGCGCTTAATTATGCCAGAAAGCGTGAATTAACCGATGACTTGCTAAAGCATTTTAAGGTAGGGTATGCACCAGATAGTGATAATATTCTCCTTACTTATCTAAAACAGAAAGATTACACTGATGATGATCTAAGAGAAAGTGGGTTATTTGTTGAATCGCAAGATGGTCAATTGTTTGACCGCTTTCGTGATCGTTTGATGTTTCCTTTAGGGGATGAATCAGGCTATACAGTTGGTTTTTCTGGTCGAAGAATTAGCAATGATAAAACTATTGCTAAATATATGAATAGTCCAGAAACTAAGATTTTTAATAAATCTAAACTGTTATTTCATTTTGCTGAAGCAAAAAAAGCAGCTAGAAGTGAAAAACATTTGATTCTTTATGAAGGCTACATGGATGTTATTGCTGCTTATAAAGCTGGCATTCAGTCTGGTGTAGCTTCAATGGGAACCAGCTTAACGACCGAGCAAGTTTATATGCTAAGGCGAATTACACCTAATATTTTGGTTAACTATGATGGAGATCCACCCGGTATTCATGCTGCTGAACGTGCAACAAAATTATTTGGGCAAGTTCAAGGCTTTAATTTAGGAATAATTGTTTTACCAGAAAATCTTGATCCAGATGAATATGTAAAAAAATATGGAAAAGAAAAATACCGTGCAGAAGTTGCAGGTGCTCTTAGTTCAACAGATTTTTTACTTGAAAGATTAGCAAATCAGTATAATTTGCATAATGATCGAGAAAAACTAGCTTATATAACAGCAGCTGTCCAAATGATTGCAGGATTAAATGATCCTGTAGCTGCTGATTTGTATCTTGATAAATTGGCACGTCAAACTGGCGTAACTCGTGAATCTCTTAAAGTGACTTTTGTACGTGAGAGACGAAAATTACAAAGAGCTAGAAATCACCAGCAAGCTTATCAAGCATCTACATTAATGGAGAATGTAAGTGAATCAGCAGAGCCTAAAGAGGCTCAAGCAGGAACTGATAGTGAAACTAGAAATCCAGCTTTAGATCGCTTACTGTACCTATTTATACATAGTGATGAAGCAAGAGATTACCTTTTAAGTCAGCAGTTTTTATTCCCGGAGGAGCGTTATGCAAAATTAGCAGAATTTTGGCTAAAATATCATCAAACCCATGATGAAGCAGAAGTGAAGGGTTTTATTGATTTTATTCCTGAGGAACTTCAAGGTATAATTATTAATATGGAAATGATTCCGATGCCTCCTGATTATTCTAAGCGTGAGTTAGATGATCAATTAAGGGCATTGGAAAAGAGCAAGATTGATGAGCAATTAAACGACTTGCTTAGTCAATTAAAGGAAGCTCAAAGAAAACAAGATAATAGTTTGGAGCTTGAAATAGCGCAAAAAGTAATTGCGTTAAGAAGAAAGAAGTTTTAGAGGGGGCTTTTTTACATGGCAGAGAGTAAGACTACCAAAAAAGAAGCAACAATGACACTTGATAAGAAAGTCAAGGAAGTTGTTAAGGAAGTTAAAAAAGATAAACAAATCACTGAAAAAGAATTTACTGCTCAACTAATTAAGCCATATAATCTTCAAGGAAAAGCGGTAGATCAACTTGTTCAAGAATTTGAAGACAATGGAATTAGTATCGTTGATGAAAAAGGCGAACCTTCTAAATTAGCTTTAAAGAAACAAAAAGATGTTGAAAAAGCTGAATTAAAGGATATGTCTGCACCTTCAAGTGTAAGAATGAACGATCCAGTGCGGATGTATTTGAAAGAAATTGGACGTGTTTCGTTGTTGAATGCGGACCAAGAAATTGCCTTAGCTAAGCGAATTGAAGCTGGCGACGAAGAAGCGAAGCAAGAACTTGCTGAAGCTAACTTACGTTTGGTTGTTTCTATTGCCAAGCGTTATGTTGGTCGTGGAATGTCCTTCTTAGACTTAATTCAAGAAGGTAACATGGGCTTAATGAAAGCTGTTGACAAGTTTGACTATCGTTTAGGATTCAAGTTCTCAACTTATGCAACTTGGTGGATTAGACAGGCAATTACTCGTGCAATCGCTGACCAAGCTAGAACTATTCGTATTCCAGTTCACATGGTTGAAACAATCAACAAGTTGATTAGAATTCAAAGACAACTTTTGCAAGATTTAGGTAGAGAACCAACTCCAGAAGAAATTGGTGCTGAAATGGACATGCCAACTGATAAGGTTCGTGAAATCTTGAAGATCGCACAAGAACCTGTTTCTCTTGAAACTCCAATTGGTGAAGAAGATGATTCTCACTTAGGTGACTTTATTGAGGATAAGGATGCCACAAGTCCAGAACAACATGCTTCTTATGAACTATTGAAGGAACAACTTGAGGAAGTTCTTGATACCTTAACTGACCGTGAAGAAAATGTGTTGCGTTTACGTTTCGGTCTAGATGATGGACGTACTCGTACTCTTGAAGAAGTTGGTAAGGTATTTGGAGTAACTCGTGAACGTATCAGACAGATTGAAGCTAAAGCTTTGCGTAAGTTACGTCACCCAAGTCGTTCAAATCAATTGAAAGATT
This sequence comes from Lactobacillus sp. RTP31084st1_F9_RTP31084_210423, assembly GCF_040919545.1. Taxonomy (NCBI): domain Bacteria; kingdom Bacillati; phylum Bacillota; class Bacilli; order Lactobacillales; family Lactobacillaceae; genus Lactobacillus; species Lactobacillus sp. RTP31084st1_F9_RTP31084_210423. The sequence goes on along the minus strand of NZ_JBCOVH010000001.1, from coordinate 664,465 downwards.
TCTTAGATTAAGATATTTATATGATGACAAGCCTTGTAGTAATCGTAAAATTGCTACAAGGCTTGTTTCTTATAAAATATTTTCAAGTAAGTTTTAAGCCATCTATGCTAAAATTTTTAGTAAGAGGTGAGAGTGTGTTAGAAGAAAGACTAGCTCAAATTGGTAAAATGGTAGATCCTGAAAGCCGATTGGCTGATATTGGTACCGACCATGCGTATTTGCCAATTGCATTAGTAAAAGAAGGAAAAATAGATTTTGCGATTGCAAGCGACGTTGCTGCAGGTCCTTTAAATAATGCAAAACAAGATATTGAACAAGCAGGTTTAGAAAATAAAATTGAAACAAGATTAGGATCAGGCTTAGAGACTTTAAAGGCTGAAGATCGAATTGATACCGTGGTAATCGCGGGAATGGGCGGAAAGCTGATGACTAATCTTTTAGAAACGGCTTATCAAGAAGGTAAAAAGTATCCAACCTTAATTTTGGAAGCTAATATTGGTGAACCATTAGTAAGAAAGTGGTTGATGGATCATCAATATGAAATTGTTGCTGAGCAAATTATTGAAGTGGCTGGCCATATTTATGAAATAATTAAGGCAGAAATTAAGACAAACAAGCATGATTTATCTGAGCAGGAATTGGCATTTGGTCCATTTTTATTAAAAGAAAAGAATCTTGTTTTTATTAAAAAGTGGACTAATCAACTTAAATACTATCAAAATTTAAAGGCTAATTTGAATAAGGCTAAGAATAAAGATGAGGATAAGATCAACAAAATAAATGACTTAATTAAAATGATTGAGGAAGTGTTGAAATGACAAAAGTAGCAGATATTGTAAAACGGTTAAGAGAAGATTTTCCAGAAGAAATTGCTTCTGAAGGTGATCCAGTTGGAATGCAAATCGGATCGATAGATGCTGAAGTTACTAAGGTAATGACTACTTTGGATGTTCGTCCTCAGGTAGTAGATGAAGCAATTGAAAAGGGCGTTGATTTGATCATTAGTCATCATCCGGTAATGTTCAGACCAGCAAAGAATTTGGACTTTTCTGATCCTCAAAATGCAATGTATGGCAAATTAATTGCTAACGGTATTACTGTATATTCAATTCATACTAATTCTGATAAAGCTCAAAATGGCTCAGCTGATTGGCAAGCAGAAGAATTAGAGTTAAGAGATGTTGAACCCTTTGCTTTAGATGCTGATGGAATCGCAATTGGTCGAAAAGGAAAATTACCTAAATCAATGACCGCTAAAGAATTTGCTTACTACGTGAAAGATAAAATGCAAATTCCAATGGCAAGATTAATCACTGCTGATAATGATAAAATAATTTCTACTGTAGCATTTATTTGTGGTGATGGTGGCAAATTTTGGCGCCAGGCATTGGTAGATGGTGTCGATGCATTTATTACTGGTGATGTATATTATCACGTTGGGCATGATATGATATCTGCAGGTTTAACAGTAGTTGATCCAGGTCACTATACTGAGAAGCTCTTTAAATATAAAGTAGGCGAGCGTCTTGAAAAGTGGAATAAGGACTATAATTGGAATGTGCCTGTAGTAATATCAGAAGTATCTACTAATCCATTTCAAGATTTATTTTAGGGGAGATTAAAATGACAGAATATCCAACTTTACTACCAAGATTTTTAAAATACGTTAAAGTAAACTCACGATCTGATGAGCATTCAGACCGTTTTCCATCAACTGAAAGAGAAGAAAACTTTCAAAAGAATGTAATTATGAAGGACCTAGAGGAATTAGGCCTTAAAGATGTTCATTATAATCAAAAAAGTGGCTGTGTAATTGCTACTATTCCGTCAAATATTGACTATAAGGTGCCAACATTTGGCTTGTTAGCACACTGTGATACAGCTGATTTTAATTCAGTTGATGTGAAACCACAAATTACTGAAAATTATGACGGTAAATCCAAGATTCAACTAGGTAATAGTGAGTTTTACTTAGATCCTGAAGTCTTTCCGCATTTAAAAAATTATAAGGGTCAAACTATTATTTCAGCTTCTGGCGATACTTTACTTGGTGGGGATGACAAGTGTGGTATTTCAGAACTTATGACTTTTGCGGAATACTTGATGGAACATCCCGAAGAAAAACACGGTGAAATTAAATTAGCTTTTACTCCAGATGAAGAAATTGGAACCGGAGCAGAACATTTTGATGTTGAAGAATTTGGAGCAGATTTTGCTTATACAGTTGATGGTGAAGCACCAGGAAAACTTGACTGGGGTACGTTTTCAGCAGCTCAATTTGGCTTAGATATTCAAGGAGTAAATGTTCACCCAGCAGTAGCAAAGGGACAAATGATCAACGCAATTCAGGTTGGGATTGATTTCCATAATCAATTACCTGAACATGATCGTCCAGAACACACTGATGGTCGAGAAGGATTTTTCCACTTAATGAATTTTGATGGAACTGTTGATTCAGCACATATGGATTATATTATTCGTGATTTTGAACGCGATGGACTTGAAAGAAGAAAAAATCTGGTTAAAGACATCGTTAAGAAGATGAATGACGAATTTGGCAGTGAGAGAATTAAGCTTAAGATGTGGGATCAATATTACAATATGGCTGATGAATTAGAAAAGCATATGGAGATTGTTGATTTAGCTAGAGATGCTTATAAGGCTGAAGGTCTTACTGTCAATGAAGATCCAGTTCGTGGCGGTACTGATGGTTCACAATTAACTTATATGGGCTTGCCTTGTCCAAATCTTTTTGCTGGTGAAGAAAACATGCATGGTAGATATGAATATACTGTTCTCGAAAGTATGTGGAAAGCTGTGGATGTTTTACGTAAGATCAATCAATTGAATGTTGAGAGAAATAAGAAATAAATAGTAAGTGAAACAATTTTTAACTATTTTTGATTAAATTCATTACTTTTTATTTTTCTTGAACTTGCTTAGTTGTACAAATATCAACATTTATAAATTAATTAAAAATTAAAAATAGTTTTACACTGATACTATTAACCTGCTAAATAGCAGATAAAAAGCTTGAAATATAAGCATTTTGTCTGCTATTTTTTTATTAAAAAATATAATTTTAAAACTGTGAAACAAAAATATAACTTGTATTTAAAAATAGATGTTGGTATTATATTAGTGTAATAGATAAACCATACACTAGTGAAGAAGGTGTAAAGATTGCAATTCCAAGATAATATTCCAATTTATGTTCAAATTGAAAAGTATCTTTACCGACAAATCGCTCTGGGCAAAATAAAGCCAGGAGAGAAAGTTCCTTCAGTTCGCCAATTAGCCGTTGATCTAACTGTAAATGTAAATACTGTTCAACGAGCACTTAACCAAATGAATACTGAAGGTATTCTTGAAGTTCGAAGAGGACTGGGATCATTCGTTACAACGGATACAGAGCTGATTTTACAAAAGCGTAGAGAGCTAATTAAGGACACAATGAGCGAATTTCTAGAAAGCACAGCACAATTGGGCCTAACTCCAGAAAAGACGCTTGAGGAGCTTAAAAAGTTCATAGAAGAGAAGAAGGGAGATTAAAATGAGTAAACTACTTGAGGTAAAAGGATTAACATATCGCAAAAATTTAAAAACTATTCTTGAAGATGTAAATTTAGACGTTGATTCTGGTAAGATTATTGCGCTTTTGGGTGAAAATGGTGCCGGTAAGACTACTTTGATGAGAGTGATTGTAGGAATTGCCAAACATTATCAAGGAGAAGTACTTCTTAATGGCGATGGCAGTGAAGTTTACCGCAAGGCTAACATTGCTATGACAGATAACCTAAAAGGTTTAAGCGATTCTACTAAGGTTGGCGAGGTAGAAGAATTTTATCAAAAATTATTTGTTGATTTTGATAGTAGTAAATTTGAACAGCTACGTTCATTTATGAAACTCAACAACGATATGAAGTTAGGACAATTATCACGTGGTATGCGCGAAAAACTTGAAATTGCGCTAACTTTGAGTCGAGAAGCAAAATTATACTTACTTGATGAACCGTTTTCTGGAATTGATCCAATGGCTAGAAAAAGAATTATTAATTCAATCTTACTTTGGAAGAGCCCAGATAGCACTATTGTTATTTCTGATCACTTCGTAAATGAAATTACGACGATTTTAGATGAAGTTGTAATTGTAAAAGATAAGAAAATCGCTAGTCATCTCTCAGCAGATGATATTAGAGCAAAGGGACATAGTATTGAGGAATACTATGAAAGCTTATATGCAGATGAAGGAGCTGAATAAACATGACTACTTTTAAAGCATTATTTAATCAAATGGGTAAAAAGAAACGTCGCAGCGTTTATTTACTGGCTCTCTTGCAATTGGTAGCAGCCTCCGTTTTCGCACTCTGGGCATTATTTTCAAATGGCGGTGCATTTTCTAATCAAGATAAACCAATAGCCTGGTTTGTAATGGTCTTCACTTTTGCCCCTTTGGCAGATATGGCTTATGTAGTGCTCTCTGCTTGGCAAAATGAGAAAGAATATAGCTCACAAACTTGGCGCTTAGTTCCAATCTCATCAAGTAAGTTTTACTTAGCTAATATATTATCAGCTATTGTTAACGGACTTTACTTAGTTTTAATCCAAATTGGAATGGGCGTTGTTACATTTTTACCAGCGTTAATAAGTAATGATGTAAGAACCAATATCTGGGAAATTAATCAAGCTATCTCTAAGTCAAGCCAGGCAGGTGACTTTTGGAAAAAGCTCTCTGATTCATTTCCAATCGGAGAAATGCTAAGTGCATTATTAGCATTTTTATTATTTGCAATTTTAGTTTATAGCATTGTAACAACACTTAATCTTTCAAGTAGAACAATCACTGATTTTCTTCCTGATAAGCATAGTAAGTTAATTCGTTTCGTGATTATGATCGTTTTGATTTTTATCTTTATTGTATTAACAAACAATTTAGGCAGTTTACTAAATCAATTACGTTGGGGCGAAACAAGTAATGGGCTAGTTGCATTTGCTGAAGGTAATTTAATGATGGCCTTAATTGATATTATCTTAGGTTCAATTAATATCTGGCTTTTGAAGGACTTCCATGAGGGAAAGTAGGGATGCCAAATGACGTCTTTTTCATCAATATTTAAAGAATTAACTAAAAATAAGGTACGACTAGTTCGGCGTCTTGTATTTTTACAAATAGTAGTTGGTATTCTGCTTGGTTTTTGGGCACTATTTTATTCTGCTTTTGAAGGTGAAAGTAAGGCATATTTCCTAATTTCGTTTATTACTATTACACCTTTGTTTGATGTAGCTTACTTATTTCTATCAAGTAGAAAAAAATGAACAAGTTTATGCCTCTCAGACTTGGCGTTTAGCACCAATCAAGGAAAGTACCTTGCTACTTGCAAATTTGTTTTCTGCAATTGTTGATGGCTTATATTTAGTAGTTATTCAATTAGCAATGATATTAATTGCAGGTTTACCAATAATTGGCACAAACGAGTTTTGGAAAACGACATTTAAAAATTTCGGCTCAATTGGTGAAGGAAAGTTATGGCAAGATATCCATATAACAGATTTGATTTCAGTTATTGTTTTGCTGATTTTAATTGGAATTTTTATTTATCTTGCGGTTAGTTTAATTAACTTTACTGGAAAAATAGTTAGCGATTTCTTGCCAGAAAAGATAAGTAAACTAGTTTACTTCCTTGTAGTTGTTTCGCTAACTTGCATCGGATTAATATTCTTAATTAATGTTTATTGGTTCGTCATGGATTCAGTGACAGGATTTTTACAAAATGGAATGTTTTTAACAACTTTAGGTAAAGATGCTATTGACGTTAGGTCTGATCTAACTGGTAATTATCTGACCATGGCAGTTGTTTTAGCAGTTGATATAATTCTGATTGCAATTAATGTCGTACTTCTGCGTAAGTATCATGAAGCGAAGATATAAGAAAAAGGAATAAGATTTTGAAAATTTGTTTTCAAAACCCTATTCCTTTTTTTGCTGCCAGTAATTTTAAATTAAGAATTAGCTTGAATATAATCTAAAACTTGTTCAGCTTCTTCCATTGTGTACTTAGCTTCGCCAGTCTTCATCGCATGCAATTTTTCTACAGATAGGTGACTTGAGAAAGCAAGCGCTGTATCGTTGACATTATTTTTAACTTCAAACTCAATAATTGCATCGGATAATTCTTCAGGACTCATTTTATAATTCACACTTTCTAAAAAAATCTATTTAAACCATTGTATTTGATCAAATGGGAAATATCGTAATTTGACCTCACCAACAATATCTTTTTTCTTGATAAAGCCAAACATCCGTGAATCTTTTGAAACATTCCGGTGATCGCCCATTACGAAATAACAGTCTTTTGGTACTCGCTTTACATGATAAAGCTGCTGCAGGCTGAAATTATTGGTGTATAGTTGACCCTTAGCAAGCTTTTTCTTGTATTCTGTTAAGTACGGCTCTTTGATTGGCTTTCCATTAATATACATTACATCATTTTTTGATTTAATGCTGTCTCCAGGCACTCCGATAATTCTCTTAATATAAAGTGCGTCTGGTTGATCTGGCGCTCGTAAAATCACAATATCACCACGTGAGAGCTTAGAATGTCTTACTGCAATGATTCGATCATTATTCTCAAAGGTTGGCTGCATTGATGGTCCAGTGATAGTTTCATTAGCAAGTAATACGTGGAACATAAAAATATATAAACCAAAAATTACAATTGCTAGAATGAATACCTGCAGGAGCCAATGACCAAGCGATTCAGCCGATTCAGTTTTATGTTTTGACATAATTTTTGCTCCTTAATGCTTACATCACTTTTATTATACCTGTTTTTATTAATTTTGAATGGTAAAATCATTTCATAGGGAATGTATCAAATGAAACAGTATCAAATTAAACTCAATCAATTAGACAGAGAACTGAATTATTTACCTCTTCATAGACAAGTTGACATAATTAATAATATAATTGCCAATATTCAGCAAAAAAAGATTTTACCAAAATCACCTAATTCACTTGGATTTTTACCTGATAGCTTAGATATAATGATAGATAAAATTGGAAATAAAGATAAAGCCCAAGAAGCAAATAATTTACTTAATAATTTTCGAAGTTTTCTTTCAAGAGAATATGGAGTTTGGTCTTTGCCAAACTTAGAAACAGCTAGGTTAATTAAGCAAGAGTATCATGTTAAATCAAGCTTAGAAATTATGGCAGGAAATGCATATTGGTCGAAGGCTTTAAGTCAGGTGGGGATAAAGGCAACAGCAAGTGATTCTTTTTCTTGGGCTAAAAGTTCAACAACCGGAGAAGCTCCGATTTTTGCAACAGAGAATCTGGATGCCTTAAGTGCAATTAAAAAGCATCCTGAAGTTGATCTGATCATTTGCTCCTGGGCGCCTAATTTTGGCGAAGATGATTTAAAGATTCTTGATTTATATCGTAGTCTTGATCATCAACCAGTGTTATTGTTTATTGGCGAAAAAAATGGTGCTACAAATTCTACTTATTTTTGGCAGAAAGCAAAATGTAGGACTAATACGAAAATTAATCGCAGCTTTCAAAGCTTTGATTTTATTAACGAAAAGGTTTTTGAAATAAAATAATGAAACTAAAACGACTTATTCTTTTAATAATTTCTTTTGTAGCCTTTTTGGGATTAGGGATGATTTTATCTCGCCAGCAATCTCAAAGAGCTGACCAAGTTTTGAATAATAATGGTTTGTCGAGTACATATTATGTTTTTAAATCTAAGAAAAAGCATAATATTAAGCAGTTATTAAACTATGTAAATAAAAATTTTGCTCATGATAAAGTGCAGATTCATTTTGAATCAGATTATATTCCAGATCGAGTATTAATTTGGGCTAATTATAATTTAAAGAGTCAACCATTGGCCAAAGGAAGCTCGCGTTACTTTACTAAAAGCGACTTTGATGGATCAATTCCTTTTGCAGTTATTTCAGCGGATACCAAAAGTAAAGTTGTAACTTTACAAAATAATCATTATCTAAAAGAAAATAATGATTATGTAACCATTATTGGTGAATTAAAGAGAAATAACGAAAGTCAAAATGGACAAGCAGTTTATTATCTTTCAACAGGGATTAATCAGCCCACTGCCAAAGAGTCAATTACTAATTATAAGATCGTAGTAGATGGTTTAAACAAAAACGAAGCTAATTCTATGCATGCGTATTTAAAAGGAAACATGCAGACTAAAGATTTCAGTAAAACTTACAATAGACAGCATGGAATTAGTCCTACTAAGAAACTAATTGCAGCTATCTTGTGTGTGGTAATTGCTCTTGTAGTTGCAGCTATAGCTGCTGTTTTAGCTGAAAATCCGGTAAACCTAAAATTTGTACCTGGAAAAATCTGGGCTCACTTATTGGCTGATTCTGGACTACGTTTTTTCTTGGCAAACGGAATTGTAGTTTTGTTAACTAGTTTAGGATTACAGACTTGGAAGTTTTATTCTAATCATAGTCAACTTTATATTTTATTTTTAGTTGTATTTGCTATGCAGATTATTACATACGTGTTGATGCTACTTGCGATAAAAATTAAGAAGGAAAAATAATGTCATTACCGTTTGAATTTATTAAGAAATATCAAAATTTGCTTGGAGAAGAAGAGAGCAATAAATTTTTTGCAGCAATTGATAGTTCTAGTAAGAAGGGATTTCGATTAAATCCTTTAAAGAATAATTATCACGATGTCCAATATAGTCTTGCAGACCCCATTGAATTTACTAGTGATGGTTATTATGGTGGAATTTCGGGACGTGACAGTGAGTGGACTAGCGGTTATGTTTATTCTCAAGACCCATCAGCGATGTATCCAGCCGTTGCCCTTAATGTAAAACCTGGAGAAAAGGTACTTGATTTATGTGCTGCACCCGGTGGTAAATCAACTGCACTAGCAAGTTTTTTAGAAAATAAAGGACTTTTAGTGGCTAATGAAATTTCAAAGAGTCGAGCTAAAGATTTACGTGAAAATTTGGAGCGGTGGGGAGCTACAAATGTTGTAGTTACAAATGAGAGTCCTGAACGTTTATCAAAAAAGTTACCCAATTTTTTTGATAAGATTCTGGTTGATGCACCTTGTTCTGGTGAAGGAATGTTTAGAAAAGATCCTGCAGCAATGCAGTACTGGTCTCCAGAATATGTCTTAACTTGTCAGGCAAGACAGAAAGAAATTCTGACACAAGCAATGAAAATGTTAAAGGCAGGCGGTGAATTGGTTTATTCTACTTGTACCTATTCTCCAGAAGAAGATGAAGAAATAGTTGCTTGGTTAGTTGAAAACTACCATTTAAAAATCGAACCTTTAAAGTTATATCCAGGAATGTCAATGGGTAAATCAGATTGGTCAAAGTCTAATTTGCCTGAATTAAAAGATACAGTTAGACTTTGGTTTCAGAATGGAGTTGGTGAAGGTCAATTTATAGCCCATTTAAGAAGTACTGAAGCAGTTGAAGATGCTTCAGGTAAAGTTAAGAAGAGAAAGAAAAAACATCAGAAAAAGAGCTCTATTACGCGTTTAACTAAGGGTGAAATTACAACAGTAGCAAAAGTTTTAGATAATTTTGTATTGCCAGATAGTTTAGAAAATTGGCAGAAAACAGTTTTACAAAGTAATGGTCATGTTTTTGTCCCAGCTGTTGATCCAGAATTATTAAATGAATTACACATTTTAAATAATGGTGTTGAATTAGGCCTACTTAAGAAAAAACGCTTTGAACCTAGTCATCAGTTAGCTGAAGTTTTAGGTCAAAAAGAGCAAAAGCAATTGCTCAATTTGAAAAATGAAACTGATTATGAACATTATCTACATGGTGAAACTATTAAGGTAAATAGTGAATTGCGAGGTTTTGTTTTAGTCGCATATCAAAATCACATCTTTAGTTTTGGAAAAATCGGCAATGATCAAATTTTGAAGAATTTCTACCCTAAAGGCTTAAGAAAATAAAAAAGACTGACTAATGTCAGTCTTTTTAGCTAATCAATAAATTTAACAGCAGTTCCGTAAGCAACTACTGATTGCATATCGCCTGCAATAGATCCTGAGTCAAACCGCATCATTACTACAGCATCTGCCCCTAAATCTGCTGCATTTTGGCGAAGACGATTAATTGCTTGATCTCTTGATTCAGTTAGCATGGATGTGTAGGCTTTGATTTCACCACCAACAATACTTTTCAATCCAGCACCAAAATCGCGAATAGCATTCTTTGATTGAGTAGTTACACCGAAAACTTCACCAATAATTTCGTATTTTTGGTTGGGAATGTTTTCAGTGGTTGTTACTAAAAGTTGATCTGTCATATTGATTCCTCCCTAAAAATATTTTCTTAATTATACTGAAGCAAACGTATCAGTACAATTTATTTTGTATAATTAAGAAAAGGGGACATCTAGAGATATTTACGTTACATTAAGGTGGTGAAATGATAAGTGATCTTATCATTTTCAATTGTATTAATTTTGTTTTTGCTGGCTTTAGCAACCTTTGTTTGGGTATTGACCCATGAAAGACGAAGTCTGTGGTCAGGGATGACGTTAGTTTGGACAATAATAACTTTCGGTTTACTCACAGTAGTTAGCTTAATGATTGCAGCAGAGGTTTTTCCAATTACACACCAATTTGTTCTACTTGTTTTTGCAGTGATTTTAATTGCATTGATGGTTTTGGTCTTTGCCTTTATTGCAGTTTTAATAGTGATGTTTATTTATAATGGAATTAAAATTTTAATTCGGGAAGGTAATCGCTGGACTAACTTTTTATCATTAGCAATGGGAATTGGAATTATTGCTTACTTATTCTTATTCCCTGTAGTTGGACGATTAACGCGCAATAATTTTGGTACCTACTTGTATTTATTTGTTAATTTGACCATCATTTATTTAATTTTTATTATGATGATGTATACTTTGACTTCATGGATTAATCTGATTAATTTTAAGATAAAAAAATTAAATTATATCGTAGTTTTAGGTGCTGGTTTAATTGGAAAAAAAGTGACACCGCTGCTTGCAGCTAGAATTAACCGTGGAATTGAGATTTACCGTAATAATCCAGGTTCAAAAATTATTATGTCAGGTGGACAGGGACCAAGAGAAGAAATTCCTGAAGCAGCTGCAATGGCAAAATATGCCGAAGAAAAGGGAATCTCTAAACAAGATATTATTGTTGAAGATAAGTCAAAGACAACTAGACAAAATTTAGCTTTTTCACATAAGTTAATGAAAGCTGATTCACATTTTGCAATTGTCACAAATTCTTATCATGTGTATCGCGCATTAGTTTTAGCTAAGAGAATGGGGCTAGATTGCATTGGCTATGGAGCTAAAACCAAATGGTATTTTACTCTAAATGCATTTGTGCGGGAGTTTATTGCTTATTTAACGATTACTTGGCGTTTACAGTTGAGTGTGGTTGGTTGTATTGGCTTAGTTGTTTTGTTAGGAGCTTTGTTGAGGTAAGAGAATGAATGAAATTAAGGTAATTGCAATTGATGTTGATGGAACTTTGTTGAATTCTCAAAAACAGCTGACCAGGGGAGTGAAGAATGCAATTTTAATGGCGAGAAAAGCTGGAATTAAGATTGTGATTGCAACTGGAAGGCCATTAAGCGGTGTAAGGCAAATTTTGCATGAATTAGACTTGGCTAATCAAAATGACGAATATGTCGTTTGCTTTGGAGGCGGCGTAGTTGAAACAACTTCTGGCAGTGTTTTATTTGAAAAGAAATTGACCTATGACAATTACCTTGATTTAGAAACAATAGCTTTAAAATTAGGGCTGCATTTTCATGCTTCTGCTCCAGATCGTATTTATACAGCCGATCGAGATATCGGAGACTTTACGCTATACGAAGCTAATTTGGTTAATTTAGGCATTTCTTATCGGACTCCTGCTGAGATGAAAGATGTGCCAATTATTAAGTGCATGTACGTTGATGAACAAAAATACTTGGATAAAAAAATTGCAGATCATACGCCATTTGCGCATTTAGACGATAAAATTACATTTACAAAAACTGCCCCATTTTACTATGAAGCTAACCCCAAGGGTGTTTCAAAAGGAAATGCATTGAAAATTCTGTGTCAAAAATTGAATTTAACTAGTGAAAATATAATGGCTATTGGGGATGAAGAGAACGATTTAAGTATGATTAAATATGCTGGAATTGGTGTAGCTATGGGAAACGCGGTAACGTCTGTAAAAGATAATGCTCAAATGGTTACAAAAGATTGTGATCATGATGGGGCTGCTGCAGCGATTGAAAAAGTTTTGCAAGAAAAATAAAAGGCTTTCGGAATAGATTTTCCGAAAGCTTTTTGTATCTTTAGCGATGTTTAGATGGCATACGTAGTTTTCTTTGCTTGAATAATTCCATTACTAGTTGGAAAAAGCCATAAATAATTAATAAAATTCCTAAGCTAATTACTGCCTGCCGACTAAAGTAATTTGGATTTATAATCACAATAATTCCTGCAGCAAAAGCGATCAAACTTTCTAGGACATCAATAATATTTCTAAAGATTCCATTTTTCTTATTTTTAACAATTACGCTACGTAATCTTACGTATGCAAAACCAATTAAGAAGATACCTAAAACGTAATGAGCTAAGAAGTTAAGCAAGCGATTATTTGAAATAATTGCAATTGCAAGGCCAAAAACTATTAGGTAGGAAATAATGAAGAATCTTTTGGGTTTAGGCAAAAGATGAGAATTTGCGGTCTCAACAATGTGATAACCACTCCAACCTACGCAAAAGAGGGCAACTAAGCCACCAAACGCGCGATAAGCGTAATCAGGAATTGTGAGATCAACAATACCAAGAAGAATTAAAACCCAACCGATAATTGAATTAGTATTAATAAAAAGTTTTTCGAGATGCGTTGCTTTAATACTACGCCAAATGGTTTCCCATAAACTACCTAACACGAATCTAGTTCTTCTTGAAGAATCTGTAAGTGAAAAAAGTATTGCGCCAAAACCGCCAAAACCATTTTTATTAAGCTCAGTAATTTTGGTTGCGCCACTTGCAGCAAACGCGCTGAATAAATCATTAGTTAAGGCTTCTCGCTCCTGTAGATTTGCTTCGCCAATCCATTGATTGATAATTTGATTATATATTTTAGAAGTAGGGTTTCTATGGTTTCTAGTAATAAAATGAGAGCCTGAAACTTCCCAACTCATTGGATCATGCTGAGCAAGTTTGGACCGATCACTGACTAAAATGGTTGGGGTAATATTTTCTGGCTCAAACAATCGTCCAATAATACTGAATTCTGGAACATAGCGTTTTAATTTATCGGTTACGCCATCAACTTGTGTACTAAGTCCGGGACTATCAAAAGTATAAATAGTGTCAATATTTTCTTTTAGATCATCTGGTAAGTTAACTGCCGCATATTCAGCTAGATTACCACCTTTAGAATGTCCTGCGAGACTATATACTTGATTGGTAGTTTTAAGAATATTTGTGAGGTATTTCAATGCATATTTTTGAGCTCCAGTAGTTCTAAAACTAATTTCAAAATCTTCTTTCCAGCCAACTAATGTATCGTCAGTACCACGAAAAGAAATAAAATTAGTATCATTATCTAAACTAATTTTTATCGCAGAAAATTGAATGCGGTCAGTTAGAACATCAGCAAAATAAGATAATTTGGCATCCCCAAACCGAACTGAGTTAGCCATTAATTTCAGTAAATCTTGATACTTGTAGTGATCTAAGTTTTGATTTGATGAATTAAAATATTTTTGGGCAACGTCTTTAATTGAAACTTCTTTATTAGAGTCAGGGACGATACCATCGAGATGAATATAAGAAAATGTGGCAATTACTAATGCATCTACTTCGTCAAATGGTCGTGCAGAAAGGGAAATATCGCCACGCCATTTTATGTAAGACAAAATATTATTTGTATCCATATTTCATCCATCCTTTCTGCTAGTTACAATTATTATAAATAAAAATGTTGTATTTTTTATTAACAAAATGCTAATAAAAAAGAAAATGACTTACTCTTCTTAAGTCTAACACAAGCAAAATAAAGCGATTAATTAACTTTGAAGTATGGATTTTATCAAGAAATATAATCGATAAAATCGTGTGTCAATTTATTAGCATTAGTACGATAGAAAAAGCCAACATCTACATTAAAATTCCATTTAACTGTTTTCAAAATAAAAGGTCTACAAAAGTCAGAAAGAGATTTTGGCACCAATATTAATTTATTATTTATTAAAGCTTCATTAACAGTTGCCCTGTTATAGATGGCATAAGTTTGAATCTTGATATTTTTGCAATGTTTTGTCAAATAAGTTTCGATTTCTGAAGTTTTGCTAAAGATATTTTTCTTAATGAGTAAGATAGTTTGATTATTTAAATCAGGCATACTTATGTTTTCTTTAGTGGCTAATCTGTTTCTGGGAGGAACTCCTATTAAGAGAGGAGAAGTTGAAACTTTCTTGAACAGGAAATTTTGTTTAGGTATAGGCTGGCTGGCATAAATAGTTTCAATTAAATCGATATCACTAGAAATATTTTCATAATCTTGAATTTCTTTAAATTGAAGCTTGAATGATTGATTTTTAGAAAACTTATTCCAGTAATCTTCAAGAAAATTAGTTGTACTAAGATAACCCGTTCCAACGATAATTGTATTTTTATAATTTTGCATAATTTTATTAGTTTCTATAAAAAGATGCTGTATTTTTCGAGCTTGAATTAAAAAGATTTTCCCGGCTTCAGTTAAATACACGCCATGCGAATTTCGATCAAAAAGAATGCAATCTATCTTTTTTTCTAGTAAATTAATTTGCTGCATAATAGCTGATTTTGAAATATATAATTTTCTCGATGCTGCAGAAAAACTTCCCAGTTCTGCTACAGTAATGAATGTATTTAATTCTTGAGTATACATGTTTTTTAAGCCCTTTCAGAGTTAAGTCTAACCTTTACTCTGCGTCAGTACAATATAGAAAGCTAAAGTTTAAGAAACTCATATAATAAGAATAGAAATGAGGTGTCGGATATGGAAAAATACGATATTGTTGTTGTAGGTGCTGGTGCTTCGGGTATAAGTGCTGCCCTAGCTGCTGCTCAAAGTGGTGCAAAAGTTGCTTTACTTGAAAAGGGAGATAAATTTGGTGGTGCCGGTATGTTCGGTGCACAAGGATTGTTTGCAGTTGAAAGTGCTGCACAAAAGGCAAGTGGAGAAAAATATAGTATCCAAGATGCTTATGAAGAGATCATTAATTATACGCATCATTCTTCAAACGCTAAAATGACTAAGCTGATTTTAGAGAAGTCCGCGTCAACTATTCAATGGATGAAAAATAATGGACTAGAGACTGAATTAGTAACTAATACGCAAGAAGTACATCAAAATCATCCAAGAACTTACCATCAATTTATTGATAAATTTAATGGCTTTAAGAGAGTAATGAATAATTTTATTAAAGCCGGCGGGGTCTTAATGACGGAAACTACGGGTAATAAAATTATTAGAAATGAAAATAATAAAGTAACTGGAATTGAAGTTATTAGCAAAGGAAGGAGCATGACTTTAGCAACTAAAGCTGTCATTTTAGCCGATGGTGGTTTTGTCGGTAATAAGGAAGAGATCAGTAAAAGCTTGGCAATTGATCCAGATAATTTATATTCTATGGGTGAAAGAAAAGCAACTGGTGATGGATTACGCATGCTGAAAGAAGTGGGCGGTGTGAATGATTATAAGCGTATTTTTGAAAATCATGCCACTACAGTTTTTTCAAAGAATAATATAAAATGGCATAACGATACCATATTTACCTTAACCAATCTTCCATTTTTATGGATTAATAATGAGGGTAAAAGATTTACGAATGAGGATATAGTATATGACTTTGCTCTTTGGGGTGATACTGTTTATGCGAATGGTGGCTATTATTATTTCTTAATAGATCAAAAGCTAGTTGATTATTTAAAGAAAGAGTCACTTAACTGGACTAATTCATTTGAACGTACTTTTAGGTTGTTAGATGGAAAACCAATGACTCATAAAGTTGGGCCATTTACTAGTATTGAAGAAGATTTGCAAGAAGCAATTTCTGAAGGAGCGGCTTTTAAAGCAGGAACTTTTAAAGAACTTGCTGAAAAAATAGATGTTGATCCTAATACGTTAACACTTGAGATAAACCGATATAATCAACTAGTAGAAAATGGTAAAGATGCTGATTTTTACAAAAACAGTAAATTCATGAATGTAAAAGTTCAAGATGGTCCATTTTATGCAGTAAGAGCCAATTCGACTACTTTGGGAACTGTTGGTGGAGGATTTGTAACTGAGAATTTTGAGGCTTTAAATATTAAAAGAAAAGTGATTCCTGGTATTTATGCAGTTGGAAATAATGCCTCGGGTTTGTTTGACTCTTCATATCCTACTATTGAAGGATTAAGTAATGCCTTTGCTTGGAATTCGGGAAGAATTGCTGGCGAGCATGCAAGTGAATTTGTAAAAAACGCTTAATAAACAAAAAAAGCAGGGATGTAATCGTTGTCTATCATCTCTGCTTTTTCAAATATTTGTATTAATTATTGAACTTTTTACCCCAAGCCCATGGATCTTTATGCCAAGTCTTCAAAATATCATATTGTTCACTAGTAATATGACCAGACTCGTTTTCTTTCTTCAGCAATTCAGGGTAGGAAAGAAGTGGTGCATATTTTACATTTGCCTTTTTAAAGTTTTCTTTGGCATCTGGTAAGTAATAAGTGAAAATTGAAGAAACACCAGCAACATGACCACCATCTTTTTCTGTGGCTTTAACTGCATTAAGGACTGAGCCACCAGTAGTAATTAAATCATCAATCAAAACGATCTTATCATTTTCTGAGAAGCGGCCTTCAATTTGACGACCTTTTCCATGATCTTTTGGCTTGGGTCTAACGTAAATCATTGGTAGGTGCAATTTTTCAGCAACTAAAGCAGCATGTGGAATTCCTGCTGTTGCAACACCTCCGACAATTGTTGATTCAGGAAATTCTTTTGCAATTAAATTGGCTAAGTCGCTAGCGATCATGTCACGCAATTCGGGATAGGAAACAGTTAAGCGTAAATCGGTATAGATTGGTGAAAGCATCCCGCTTGCGTATGTAAATGGTTTATCAGGTGAAATAGTAATAATTTTTTCTTGGATTAATTGGCTGATAATTTGATCTTTATGCATTTTAGTTGAACTCCTTCTTAATTGCTTCATATGCTGCTTCTGGATTAGTTGCTAGGGTAATCGGACGTCCCACTACAATCGCGGTTGAACCCCATTCTTTTGCCTGGGCTGGCGTAGCTACTCTAGACTGATCATCTTTGGCATTTCCTGCTGGGCGAATGCCAGGAGTTACGTATAAAAAGTCGTCACCAACATTTTGACGCAAATTCTTAACTTCTAGCGGTGAACAAATTACTCCATCAGCGCCAGCCTTTTTAGCAGTTTCAGCTAGACTTAAAACCTGCTGCTTCATTGATAAATTACAATTTTGTTCTTCGTGCAAAATATCATCAGAAATTGAAGTTAATTCTGTAACAGCTAATAATTTAGGGATGTTTTTACCGACAGGTGTGCCAGCAATTAAACCTTCTTTTGCTGCTTTAATCATTTGACTGCCGCCAAGAGCATGAACTGTAGTATAAGTGATTCCTAATTGAGCTAGGGCTTTAGCCCCATTGTAAACAGTATTAGGTATATCACTCATTTTTAAATCTAAGAAAATTTGATAGCCTTGCTCAGATAAATTTCTAACAATTGCAGGACCTTCATTGAAAAAGAGTTCCATTCCAATTTTAATAAAAACATTTTCTGGTTTGCCTAACTTAGGTAAGAGTGCATTTAATTTCTTTTCATTGTCTAAATCTAAGGCAACGATAACTGGTCTTGTCATTTTTCCTCCATAAAAAAAGTCTACACCGAGCGCAGAGAGACACTAGGTATAGACTTTCCCAGATAATTTAAGCCAATAATTTTTAACTTGCGGTCTCTCTGTACCGTTTAAAGTTTAATCAAAATGAAGTTTAGCACCTTCGGTCAAGAATTACAAATAAAATTTTTAACTTTGAAAAAAACAAAAAAGCGTGTACAATCAGTTCTTGAAAAATAATCGAATGACCGTGAGCATTCATTTTGGAGGAAAATATGATTAATACGCATGTAAAATTACCAGGATTAGATTTAAAGAATCCAGTTATGCCAGCAAGTGGAACTTTTGGCTTTGGAGATGTTCCAGCAGCTAAGAAGTTTGATTTAAATGATTTAGGAGCAATGGTCATTAAGACTACTACTCCTCATGCAACAACAGGCAATCCTCAGCCACAAATAGCTGTTTTAGATACTGGAGTTTTAAATTCAGTTGGATTAACGAATCCTGGAGTTGATGCGGTAATTAAAGATAAGTTAGCGCCTTTACGTCAAAGTTATCCTGCTTTACCAATCATGGCTAGTGTTGGTGGGGAAGATGAAACAGGTTATGTTGAAGTAGCCCAAAAATTATCTGATTCAGGTTTAGTTAATGCTTTAGAGATTAATGTTTCTTGTCCTAACGTAAACCAAGGCGGTATGAGTTTTGGTGTTCATCCAGATGTAGTTGAATCTTTAACAAAGAAAATTAAGGCAGTTACTAATGTTCCTATTTATGTGAAACTAACTCCAAATGTTACTGATATCATACAAATTGCTAAAGCTGCTGAAAAGGGCGGTGCAGATGGTTTGTCCCTAATTAATACTCTTTTAGGGATGGATATTGATATTAAAACAAGAAAACCTGTTTTAGGTCACAATGTTGGTGGTCTTTCTGGAGAAGCAGTTAAGCCAGTTGCGCTTAGAATGGTTCACCAAGTTCGTCAAAGTACAAGTTTGCCAATTATTGGAATGGGTGGAATTAGTTCAGCTCAAGACGTAATCAAATTTATGCTTGCTGGTGCTAATGCTGTTGCGGTTGGAACAGCTCATTTTAAAGACAGTATTGCATCAAAACATATTGCTGATGAATTGCCTAATGAATTAGAAAAACTAGGTATTGACAATATTAATGATCTTGTTAATCAAGTTGAATTTAATTAAATTGCTTGACAAAGAAGATAATTTACAGTAATTTTAAAGCAATGAATGTCCTTTAAAATTAGTCCCGTGAGGCTAGCAAGGCAGGCTTAAATAAGTATTGACTTTACTCTAAGCTCCTAGTCTCTGATACTAGGAGCTTTTTTCATGGGCAAGATCAGGAGGGTAAAAGATGGCAAAGGAAATTTGGGATGCATTAGCAATGAAGCGTGCACTAACTCGAATTACTTATGAAATTATTGAACAAAATAAAGGAACAGATAGTCTGGTTTTGATCGGTATCAAAACGCGTGGTGTTTACTTAGCTAAGAGAATTCATGATCGTATTCAAAAGTTAGAAGACGTTGATGTGCCAGTTGATGAACTAGACATCACACTTTACCGTGATGATCGTCATGATGCGTCCTTGAAGCAAGATCCAGTAATTAATTCAAATAAAATAAGCGTTGATATTAACGATAAGAAGGTTATCTTAATTGATGACGTAATCTATACTGGTCGTACAATTCGAGCAGCAATGGACGCTTTAATGGACGATGGACGTCCTAGTTCAATTAAAGTTGCGGTTTTAGTAGATCGTGGCCACCGGGAATTGCCGATTCGCGCTGATTTTGTTGGCAAAAATATTCCAACAGCAACTGACGAACAAGTTGCTGTTAACATGGTAGAAAAAGACGGTAAGGATTCGGTTGAATTGAAGTCTTTACCAAAATAGTTTAGAAATATTAATTTAATAGTCAACCATTTAATTGACTCCAGAGAGGGCCAGAAGGGTTGCTATATTTTTCGTGTACCAGAATACGAAGAATAGGCCTGGAGCAATTAAATGCTTCAGGCCTTTTGTTTTAGAAGGAATAAAAAATGGAAAAAATAAATCTTGTCAGTTTACCACATTTTGTTAGTGTAGAAAATTTAAGTGTTGAAGAAGTTGAAGCTTTAATTAAGCGAGCAGAGTACTTTAAAAATGGTGGAGCAACACCGCGTTTAACTCAGCCAGTTTATATTTCAAATATGTTTTTTGAAGATTCAAGCAGGACGCATACTAGTTTTGAAATGGCTGAAAGAAAATTAGGCTTAACAGTAATTCCTTTTGATCCAGCACATTCTTCAGTTAATAAAGGTGAAACTTTATATGACACCTCTCTGATTATGGATGCCGTTGGAGTAAATATTGAGGTGATTCGTCACTCACAAAATGAATACTATCAAGATCTCATTCATCCAAAGAAGCATCAACACTTAAATATTGGCGTAATTAATGCAGGTGATGGCAGTGGGCAACATCCTAGTCAATGCTTATTAGATATGATGACAATTCATGAACGCTTTGGTCATTTTAAAGGCTTGAAAGTGGCTATTGTTGGAGACATTACTAATTCACGCGTGGCCAAAAGCAATATGGAATTGTTGACAAGATTAGGTGCAGAGGTTTACTTCTCAGGTCCTGAGTACTGGTATTCAAGTGAATATGATAAGTATGGAAAATATGAGAAATTAGACAAGCTAGTTCCTGAAATGGATATCATGATGCTCTTGAGAGTTCAACATGAAAGACACAGCGGTGATCCGAATGAAAAGAGCTTTGATGCCAAAGCATATCATGAAGAATATGGAATTAATCATAAACGCTACCAAGAACTAAAGCCTGACACAATTATTATGCACCCAGGTCCAATTAATCACGACGTTGAATTAAGTGGAGACTTAGTTGAAAGCGATAAGTGTATGTTTACGCGTCAAATGCAAAATGGTGTGTTTATGAGAATGGCGATGATAGAAGCAGTTTTGCGTGGAAGAAAATTGGGAGGACTTAAGTAATGGCAACTGTAATAAAAAATGGAATAGTTTACCAAAATGGTCGCTTAATTAAAGCTGATGTCTTAATTGAAGGTAAAAAAATAAAGGCGATTGGAATAGATTTAGATGCAGAAAATGTCATTGATGCCCAAGGAATGCTTGTTAGTCCGGGATTAGTCGATGTTCATGTTCACTACCGTGATCCTGGTCAAACTTATAAAGAAGATATTAAAACTGGTAGTCAAGCTGCAGCACGTGGTGGTTTTACAACCGTCGGTGCAATGCCAAATGTTACTCCGGTTCCTAATACACCTGAATTAATGAAGAAGATGGTGGAGGAAAACCAGAGTAAAGGTGTAGTTCATATTTTTCAATATGGCCCAATAACTAACGATGAAACAACTGATATTATTCCTGATTATGCAGCATTGAAAAAAGCCGGTGCCTTTGCCTTGAGTAATGATGGCCACGGCGTACAAACTGCGCAAACAATGTATTTAGCAATGCAAAAAGCTAAAGAAAACAACTTAATCATTGCAACTCATGCCCAGGACGATTCGCTTTTTAACAAAGGAATTGTGAACGAAGGTATAACAGCAGAAAGACTTGATTTACCACCCGTTACTGAGCTTGCGGAAACTACTCAAATTGCGCGTGACCTACTTTTAGCACAAAAGACTGGAGTTCACTATCACATTTGCCATGTCTCAACTAAGACAAGCGTTGAACTGGTGCGCCTAGCTAAAGCACGTGGAATTAACGTAACTTGTGAAGTTGCCCCGCACCACATTTTATTGACTGATAACGATATTCCTAAAGACAATGGTTACTTCAAAATGAATCCGCCACTAAGAAATAAAGAAGATCAAGCAGCTCTTCTAGTTGGTTTGCTAGATGGAACAATTGACTTGATTGCTACTGATCATGCACCACATGCAAAAAAAGAAAAGCAGGGCGGCATGAAAGACGCTGCTTTTGGAATTACTGGAAGCGAAACGGCTTTTAGCACACTCTATACTAAATTTGTAAAAGAAGAAAAAGTTTTAAGGCTTGAACAATTATTAGCACTTCTCAGTGACAAACCAGCTAAAGTGTTTGGAATTAAGAATGCAGGTGTTCTTGAACCTGGTAAAAATGCAGATATTGCAATTTTTGATATTGAGCATAAAACCAAAATTAAGGAAGCAGATTTTAAATCAAAAGGTGTAAATACACCATTTACTGGTCAAAAAGTATATGGTGAAACAGTGATGACGCTTGTTGACGGTGAAGTTGTATATCAAAGGGGAACAAAATGAAGCGCTATTTAATTTTAGAAGATGGGAGTATTTATGAAGGAGAAGCCTTTGGGGCTGACTGCGAAAGCAGCGGTGAAGTTGTTTTTACAACGGGTATGACTGGTTATCAAGAGGCAATTACTGATCAAAGTTATGCTGACCAGATTTTGGTTTTTACTAATCCCTTAATTGGTAATTATGGGATTACCTTAGCAGACTATGAATCACTTGAACCGCAAATTAAGGGTGTAGTATGTCATCAAGTTGCTCGTCATCCAGATAATTGGAGAATGCAAACAACTTTGCCAAAATTTTTAGAAAGACTAAATATTCCTGGCTTACAAGGAATTGATACGCGTGAATTGGTTAAGAAACTTCGAATTCACGGTACCTTAAAAGGAAAGATCACTGATTCTAAAGAAGACGCCACTAAGATTGCTCAAGAATTAAAAGAGCAAAATATTACTCAAGGTGTAATTAGCCGTGTTTCAACTAAGAACTCTTATCCAGTTCCAGGCTCTAAACGTAACATTGTTGTAGTTGATTTTGGAATTAAGCATAGTATTTTACGAGAGTTAGCTGAAAGAGATTGTAATTGCATTGTTTTACCTTACACTGCAAGCGCTGATGAAATTTTAAGTCTTAATCCAGATGGCGTGCTCCTATCTAATGGACCTGGAGATCCAGAAGAAATGGTTGAAGCTGCAAAGATGGTTCAAGAAGTTGAAAAACATGTTCCTTTGTTTGGAATTTGTATGGGGCACCAAGTTTTTGCACTTGCTAATGGTGCTAAAACCTACAAGATGAAATTTGGACACCGTGGTTTTAACCATCCAGTACGAGAAATTGCAACTGGAAATATTGGTTTTACTTCGCAAAATCATGGTTATGCAGTTGATTCTGCTTCAATTGATAAAGAAAATCTGATGATTACGCATGTTGAAGTAAATGACGGGACTGTTGAAGGTTTACGCCATAAAAAGTATCCAGCATTTTCAGTGCAATTCCACCCTGATGCAACACCAGGACCTCATGATGAAGATTCATTATTTGATGATTTCATGTCAATGATTGACCAAAGAAAGGAAGAAGAGCGTCATGCCTAAAAGAACAGATATTCATAAAATTATGGTGATTGGTTCTGGTCCAATTATTATTGGTCAAGCTGCTGAGTTTGATTATTCAGGTACTCAAGCTTGCTTAGCTCTTCGTGAAGAAGGTTACGAAGTGGTTTTGGTCAACTCAAATCCAGCGACAATTATGACTGATACAACCATTGCTGATAAGGTTTACATTGAACCACTAACAGTAGAATCAATTTCTAGAATAATTAGACAGGAATATCCTGATGCAATTCTGCCAACTCTTGGCGGCCAAGTTGGATTGAACATGGCGTTAGCCTTGGCTAAAACTGGAATTTTAGATGAATTAAATATTGAGTTATTAGGAACAAAATTATCTTCAATTGAACAAGCAGAAGATAGAGAAAAATTCAAAGAATTATGTAAAAAATTAGGCGAACCTGTTCCTCCTTCAAGAACTGTTAATACAGTAGAAGATGCTCTTGCATTTGGTGATGAAATTGGATATCCAATCATTGTTAGACCAGCATTTACGATGGGTGGAACTGGTGGCGGAATCTGCCATAGTCATGAAGAATTAGCTGAAATTGCTAAGAATGGTTTAGAGCTTTCTCCAGTGACTGAATGTTTAATTGAAAAATCCATCGCTGGCTATAAAGAAATTGAGTTTGAGGTAATGCGTGACCATGACGATAATGCAATGATCGTTTGCTGCATGGAAAATTTTGATCCAGTTGGTATTCATACAGGAGATTCAATTGTCTTTTCACCTAGTCAAACTTTAAGCGATAAAGAATACCAAATGCTTAGAGATTGCTCTTTACGTTTAATTCGTGCTCTTAAAATTGAAGGTGGTTGTAATGTGCAGCTAGCTTTAGACCCAAATAGTTTTGATTATGACGTGATTGAAGTTAATCCAAGAGTGTCAAGATCGAGTGCTCTTGCTTCAAAAGCAACCGGTTATCCAATTGCCAAGATGGCAGCTAAAATTGCAATCGGAATGACTTTAGATGAAATTAAGAACCCAGTAACTGGAACAACTTATGCAGAATTTGAACCAGCATTAGACTATGTTGTCTGCAAAATTCCACGCTGGCCATTTGATAAATTCTCTAAAGCTGATCGTACTTTGGGTACACAAATGAAAGCAACCGGTGAAGTAATGGCAATTGGTCGAACTGCTGAAGAAGCAATGCAGAAAGCAGTAAGGTCACTTGAAATTGATGAAAAAGATTTATATTCAGAAAAAGCTCATCGGGCAAGTGATGAAGAAATTGAACAAAAGCTAGTTAGAGCACAAGATGATCGTCTCTTTTACTTAGCTGAGGCATTTAGAAGAGGGTACAGTCTTGAAGATGTACACGAATTAACGAAGATTAACTTTTATTTCTTAGATATTGTGAGTCATATGGTTGAAATGGAGAAGACCATTAAAGAAAGTAAGGATAATCTTGAGACTTTACGTTTAGCTAAAAAATATGGCTTTAGCGATCCAACTATAGCTGCTTTATGGGATGAAAAGGCTGATCAAGTTAGAGACTTACGTAAAAAGCAAAATATCATTCCAGTTTATAAGATGGTTGACACCTGTGCAGCTGAATTTGAATCCAAAACACCTTATTTCTATTCAACTTATGATGGTGAAAATGAATCACATAAGTCTGGAAAGAAATCAGTTATTGTTATTGGTTCTGGCCCAATTAGAATTGGACAGGGAGTTGAGTTTGATTATGCCACAGTTCACTGTGTTAAAGCACTACAAAAAATGGGTTATGAAGCAATTGTAATTAATTCAAACCCGGAAACTGTTTCAACTGACTTTTCAATTTCGGATAAACTGTATTTTGAACCTTTAACATTAGAAGATGTCTTGAATGTTTGCGACTTAAAGAAGCCGGAAGGTGTCATTGTTCAATTCGGTGGTCAAACTTCTATTAATTTAGCAGCTGGTTTAGAAAAACATGGAGTTAAGATCCTTGGAACGACAGTTAAAGATCTTAACCGTGCAGAAGATCGTGAACTATTTGACCAAATTATTAAAAAGCTTCAACTTAATCAACCGAAAGGCTTAACTGCTACAACGCATGATGGCGTAATTAAAGCAGCTGAAGAGTTAGGATACCCAGTCTTAGTTCGTCCAAGTTATGTGCTGGGTGGAAAAGCAATGGAAATTGTTTATAATAAGAGCGAACTAGAAGAATACTTACATGATCACGTAGATATTGCAGCTGATCACCCAATTTTAGTTGATGATTACTTAGATGGTCGTGAATGCGACGTTGATGCAATTTGTGATGGTAAAGATGTACTATTGCCTGGAATTATGGAACATATTGAACATGCAGGTGTTCACTCAGGTGACTCAATGGCTGTTTATCCACCACAAACATTTACTGATGACGTCAAAGAGAAGATTATGGACGTTACTCGGAAATTAGCGCTTACTCTTAATTGTGTTGGAATTATGAACATTCAGTTTATTGTTAGAAATGGTGAAGTTTACGTAATCGAAGTAAACCCTCGGGCAAGTAGAACAGTGCCGTTTTTGAGTAAAATAACTGGAATTGAAATGGCGCAAGTTGCAACTAGAGTAATTATGGGTGAAAGCTTAGCAGAGCAAGGCTACAGCGATGGTCTTGCTCCAGAGCCAGAAATGATTAGCGTTAAGGCTCCTGTGTTTAGCTTTAGTAAGTTGGCAGATGTGGATTCATATCTTGGACCTGAAATGAAGTCCACTGGTGAAGTAATGGGAAGCGACCATACCTTTGCCAAAGCACTTTATAAGGCCTTTGCAGGAGCAAAGATGCAGCTACCTGAAAACGGAAATGTTTTATTGACAATTGAAGATAGAGATAAAGATAAGATTTTACCAATTGCTAAGCGTTTTGCTAGAATTGGTTATCGAATTTTTGCGACAAAAGGGACAGCTGACTTTTTAAAGAATAATGGCTTGCATGTTGATCTAG
The DNA here is from genome assembly GCF_040919545.1 of Lactobacillus sp. RTP31084st1_F9_RTP31084_210423. NCBI lineage: Bacteria > Bacillati > Bacillota > Bacilli > Lactobacillales > Lactobacillaceae > Lactobacillus > Lactobacillus sp. RTP31084st1_F9_RTP31084_210423. The sequence goes on along the minus strand of NZ_JBCOVH010000001.1, from coordinate 638,231 downwards.
TAACCAAAGTTCATGAAAACGAAAATGCAGATGATAATATCTTGAATGAACTGAGGGATGGGAAGATCGACTTAGTGATTAATACTATGGGACATGATATTGAAAAGAACTCAGATGGATTTATTATTAGACAGATGGCTATTCAACAAAATGTTCCCTTGTTAACTGCTCTTGACACAGCTGACGCGCTTTTAACTTCTCTTGAAAATAGATCATTTGCGACAGACGCCTTAAAATAAGAAATTCTTGATTAGGGAAGAGATACAATGGCAAAAGAAATTTGGGATAAGCTTGCAATGAAGCGAGCTCTTGTCAGAATTACGTATGAAATTATTGAAAGAAATAAGGGAGTAGAAGATCTAGTTTTAGTCGGTATTAAGACGCGTGGAGTGTATTTGGCTCGCAGAATGCGTGATCGACTTAAAGAGGTCGAAAAAGTCGACGTTCCAGTAGGTGAATTGGATATTACACCTTATCGGGATGATCGGAAAAATGATTTTAGTCAGGAAAAAATACCTGATTTAGAGCCGATGGACTTAGATATTACTAACAAAAATGTTGTCTTAGTAGACGACGTTCTTTATACCGGTCGCACAATTAGGGCAGCGATGGATGCCTTGATAGCAAATGGACGACCCAAATCGATTTCTGTAGCTGTTTTAGTAGATCGAGGACATCGAGAATTACCGATCAAAGCTGATTTTGTTGGTAAAAATATTCCAACCTCTCTTAATGAACAAGTGTCCGTTAATGTCAGTGAAATTGACGGTGTTGATAGTATTGAATTAATCAATTTAAAATAGAAATTTTAATCAAAGAAAATAAGCTGTATTATCTTCTAGAACAGGTAATACAGCTTATTCTTTTTATTTAATTTTGTGACATTATCTCATAGTAATATTTTTCGTTCATAACATTATATTACTTTTGCACCAAGTGAATTCTTGAAGTGGTCTAATGCCCATTCTTGTCCATGCTCGGTAAATGTTGTAACGCCTTTAGTTGGAATGGTGATGCCATAATTTAAATTATAGGCACTCACTGCGGTATGAAGTACACAAATATCAGTACATACACCGGTTAGCCAAAGATCATCGATTTTACGTTCACGTAGGTAATTATCAAGATTGGTATTTTGGAAAGAAGAGTAGCGATTTTTATTAAACTTATAAATACGTTCGCTAGACTTATGACTTTCGTACCAATCTTTTAATTTGCCATAAAGTTCTTGTCCCGGGGTGCCGACAATATTATGTGGCGGGAAAAGCTTGTATTCAGGGCTAAATTTATCTCCGGTATGACCGTCAGTTGGGAAAATAACGTAATCACCGTTTTCATAAAATTTATCTGCAAGCTCAATTAAATAATCTTCCAAATCTTGGGCAGGTTTGCCGCAGGTAAGAGAACCATTATCTGCAATAAAATCATTAGTATAATCAATAATTAATAGTGCTTTTGTCATGTTGCTTTCCTCAAAATAAAATTCTTAAAACTATCCCGAATTACGTAAGCCAGAAGTTACACCATTGATAGTAATTGGTAAGATGCTTTCGTAAACACCAGCAATGTCATCAACACGATCCCGTTTAATCATCTCAATCTGAATGTAGTTAAGAATATTAAAGTATGGCATCCGGTAATTTAAACTCATTTGAAGGCTTGGATTATCAGCTAGTAGCTCCTTATTACCTTCAATTTGAAGAATAACTTCTTTGGTAAGTTTCCATTCTTGGTAGATAGTGTCAAAGACATTCTTAGTATCTTCATCTTCACATAGGTCCGCATATTGCTTGGCGATATCCATGTTAGATTTTGATAAAACCATATCGACGTTAGAAAGTAGAGAGTGGAAGAATGGCCAGCCCTGATACATCTTTTGTAAAGTTTCTAAGTTGTGAGAATCGGAATCAATAAAGTGCTTAAAGGCAGATCCAACCCCATACCAACCTGGAAACATAATTCTACTCTGTGACCAGGAGAATACCCATGGAATAGCTCTTAAACCAGAGAAGTCAGTGATTTTCTTTCTTGCAGCTGGGCGAGAGCCAATATTTAAGTTGGAAATTTGTTTAATTGGAGTAGCTTGTAAGAAGTAGTCAAGAAAGGCAGGCGTTTCGAAAACTAATTTACGGTAAACTTTATTACTATCAAGTACAATCTTATCCATTGAATCACGGAAGCCACCAATATCATCTTCGCTTACGATTTGCTTAGAAACAATTCGGTCAATCGTTGCTGAAGCAAGCATTTCTAAGTTGTAATAGGCAGTATCTTGATTACCATATTTATTTTGAATGATTTCACCTTGTTCAGTCATTCGAATCCGATCATTAATTGAACCAAAAGGTTGAGCAGTAATGGCTTCATATGAAGGACCACCACCACGGCCAACAGTTCCGCCACGTCCATGCATAAAGGTAATATTAACGCCTAATTTCTTGCCCATTGCAGTTAAATCTTTTTGAGCCTTATAGAGATTCCAGCAAGAAGCTAAGTAGCCACCGTCTTTGTTTGAATCAGAATAGCCGAGCATAATTTCTTGGTAATTGTTTTGAGAAGCAAGCCATTTTTTAACAATATCTAAGTTCAAAAACTCTTTCATGATTTCGCGGGAGTTCTCTAAATCTTCAACTGTTTCAAATAATGGAACTACTTGGATGCGGGCACCTTGATTGTCTAAAAGATCGTATTCTTTGAGCATAATTGCTTGCTCTAATAGGTCAGAAACGCTTTCCGTATGAGAAATAATATGCTGCTTAATTACGTCTTCGCCGATGCGATCTTTAAGTTGACGTGCAGTCTTGTAAATTTTTAATTCTTTTTGAAGTAGGTCAGACTTAGGCTTGTTATTAGCATGTAGATTACGTGGATCGTCATTTAGTTCTTTAAGTAGGACTTGAACTTTTTCTTTTTCTGGTAAATCACTGTAATTATCACAAATTCCAGCACTCTTGAGTAACTCAGCCACACATGCTTCGTTTACGCTAGAATCTTGCCGCATATCAATTGTTGCCAAGTGAAAGCCGAAAATATCAATTGCTTCTAAAAGCTCAGTAAAGAAACTTTTAATGACTGCCTGGTCATGATCTTGTTCAAGTGATTCTTTGATTGTAATTAAATCCGCTTTGAAATCTTGAGGATTCTTATAAACAGGAATCTTATCTAAGTTTTCTAAGTCACGCTTTTTAACAAAACTATTTTTATCAGCTGTACCCAAAAGTTGGTATTCAGTATGAAGCAAGCGACTCTCAATATAGTAAAAGGCACGGCGATAAGGTTCATTGGTTCTAAATGGTGAGTCGTCGTTTGAGAGCTCTGAAAGTTTTTCAACAGCTGAGGAAGTTTTCATATAAGACGTAGACATTGAAATAGTGCGGTAAAGTTTATTTAGTTTTTTGATGTAATATTCAAAAATAACTTGGCTTTGTAAACCTGCACTTAGCTTTAATGTATCAGCTGTTACATAAGGGTTACCGTCCCGGTCGCCGCCAATCCACATTCCCATCGTAATTGGAGTTGCGCCTTTAAGATCTAAATTATGTTTTTTAGCTAATTCTTGATAGCGAGCCGTAAACTTGGTAATTGCTGGAATTAACGCCTTAGGATAGTAAGCTAAAACATTAGTAATTTCGTTAGATACTTGCAACTTGTGACTACGAATAATATCTGTTTGCATTAAAATTTCAATATAGGCACGAAGCTTTTCAGTCCATTCAGCCTGATTGATAGTTCCATTCTTAACTTCACGATAGCTACGTAATAAGCCGTGAATCTGATCGGTTAATTCAAGAACGGTTTTTCTTTGAACTTGAGTAGGATGAGCCGTTAAAACTGGTACAACATTAACATGCTTTAAGATTTCACGAGCGTTCTCTTTTTGTGCAACTAAATCAATTGTATCTTCAAGTTTGCCAAGATAATCTTGATCAGTATTATTGAGCAAGTTAACTTCACTTGCTAATTCCACATCTTCAGAAATATTAACTAATAAGGGTAGGGTTGCAAAGTAGCGAGCAACCACCATCATCTCTTGATTAGTTAAACTAGCAATTTGCTTTTCAAGAGCATCGTAGTCTTTTTGAGCAGAAATCTTGATCAAGTCTTGGATCTTATTAAAAACAACGTCGCCGCTCAATTGACGCGTACTTTCATTAAGCAAGTTGGTCAAAATCTTAACCTCTTCAGCAACCATTGCGTGGTCACTACTGTTTTCTAACTTCTTGATGGACATTAAAAAGTTTCCTCCTTTTTGTGAAAGATTTAACATAAGGATATCACAGATTTGTATGTTTGAATATTAGTTTGAAACATAATTTTTTTGAGCTTTTTCAAACATTGCTAAAACCTTGGTAGCCGAGTTTTCAATCGAAAGTGATTTAGCATAATTTTGATAATTTGAACTCATTATTTTTAAGTCTTGAGGGTGAGTAATCCAGTAATCAATTTTCTGCGCTAAAATTTGCTTATTGCCAGCTGGAAAACGATTTTGAGGACTTAAAGCATAGGCGCTAGTCGAAGAAAGTGGACTTTCTGCAATTACTGGAACACAGCCAGTTGCAAAGGCTTCCATACAAGCCATTCCTTCTACTTCGACATTAGCGCAATGAACAACAATATTTGATTGTTTCATTACCTGTTTTAGTTCATCTCTGCTATAAAAAGCAAGCTGGGCATTAATTTTTAATTTGCGGCAAAGTTCAATATATTCAGACTTTAATGGCCCTTTACCTGCTAAGATGAGACAGATTTTGTTTTTATGTTTGCTGAGTGAAATAGCTTTAATAAGGGTCTTTTGATCTTTTTCATTAGAAAAGCGTCCAATCGAAAGAATCGTGAAGGAGTCATTTTTAAGTTCTCGCTGATTATCTTGTAAGTAATAATCGCTAATGCCGTTTGAAATAGTTATTAATTTAGATTTGAAATGATATTTTTGTAATCTTTGTTTGACTTTAGCTGTTGGACACTGCAAGTAATTGCAATAATTAAAGGTAGTATCACGAAAAAGCTTCATAAAAGTGGAGTTGATGCTAGGATGATCTAAGATAGGAACAGAAGCAGTTAAATTTTCAGGATAAAGGTGAAAAGTACCAGTAATTGGCTTCTTGAATCGTTTAGCAATTTTACCTGCACAAGCGCAAACTGGGAAGGGGTCTTTCAAGTGTACTAGATCGGCCCATTTAACAGCTTTTTCAATGGTTTTCTTTTCAGGTTTAGCAAAATGAAAGCCTTCTTTAGCAATTATATTTTTAAAAATTGGAATCGTCATTATTGGAAGTGGATAGTCAGGCTCTCCACCAGCGATCGAAGCTAGGACACGCACTTCGTGCCCCATTTTTTGAAATTGTTTAACAAAGCGTTGTGTAGAAATTGACATGCCATTGCTTTTATTGAAATAATCATCGATGACAATTAAAATTTTCATGATTATCATCCTCTCTAATACTAGATTTATTTTAACAAGTAAGGAAACTGACGTGAAAGAAATAAGCAAGTATCAACAATTAAGACAAAGGTTAATCGAAAATAGCAATCCAGAAATAGCTAGTCAAATGGAAAGCTATTTGAGAAATAAGTTTAAGTTTTTTGGTTTGAAGTCTCCAGAACGTAGAGAGAGTTATCATGACCTTATTAAGTTAGAAAAAGCAAATAAAAAAATTGATTGGGATTTTTTAGATCAAGCATGGGTAGATGAACATCGTGAGGCTCAATACTTTGTTTGTGATTATCTAATTGCATTGGAAAAATATCTCACGTTTGAAGACATTGACCATATTTTTAATTATGTAAAGTCTAAACAATGGTGGGATACAATTGATAGTTTAATTAAACCAATTGGAAAAATAGGATTAAGGGATGACCGAGTAAACGATTTAATGTTGGCTTGGTCACAGGATGATGACTTTTGGATCAGAAGAGTAGCGATCGAGCATCAGCTTTTGCGAAAGGATAAAATGAACATTGAATTACTAAATACGATTTTAGAAAATAATTTAGGCAGTTCAGAATTCTTTATTAATAAGGCAATTGGTTGGGCGTTACGCGATTATTCTAAAACTAACCCAGACTGGGTAAAAGATTTTATTAGCAAGCATCATGCTGAGATGGCATCTCTTTCGATTAAAGAGGGAAGTAAGTATTTATCATGAAGTCTAGAGGTAATTTAAGCAAGCTTATTACTTTTTTTGTTTTGTGTGGCTTTTTAATTTTAGCTGTTAAGCAGGGAAATATAATAGAGAATTTGATTTTTGGTGTTTTGATACTTATTTTTATTGCAGTAAAGTTTATTTTTAATAAGAAATAATTGAACTACCAAAAAGTCTGTTATACTAATGCTTTTTACTCATATAATTAGTCAATTTTTCATACAATATATCTATAGGGATACTAGAAATAGGGGATGAATAAATTGGCTTTTATTGAATTAAGAAACTGTTCAAAGAAGTATGGCACGGGCGCAACTACCGTTTGGGCAAATAAAGATCTTAGCTTTGATATTGAGCAGGGTGAATTGGTAATTATTTTAGGATCATCTGGTGCCGGCAAGTCTACTTTATTGAATATTTTAGGCGGTATGGAGAATGTTACTAAGGGAGAAGTTATTGTTAATGGAAATAACATTGCAAACTATTCTGCCAAGGAATTAACCAAATATCGGAGAAACAAAATTGGTTTTGTTTTTCAGTTTTATAACTTAATACCTAATTTAACCGCTAAAGAAAATGTAGAACTGGCAAATGAGTTAGTAGCTAATCCGCTTGATGCAGAAGTTGCCCTCAAAGAAGTGGGGCTTGAAAATAGGATCAATAACTTCCCATCCCAACTCTCTGGTGGAGAGCAGCAACGAGTTGCGATTGCACGTGCAATTGCTAAGAATCCAGCTTTACTGTTATGTGATGAACCAACAGGAGCTTTAGACTATCAGACTGGTAAAAAAGTCCTTAAGATTCTACAAGATCGTAGTTTAAAGAAAAATTCAACAGTTATCATTGTGACGCATAATGCAGCTTTAGCTCCAATAGCTGACAAGGTTATCAGGATCCAAGATGGAAAAATAAAGCAAATTGAAAATAACGCTCATCCGCAAGATATTGAAAAAATTGAATGGTAGGTGAGTGACATGAGTAAAAAAGTTTTATGGAAAGATGCTGTAAATTCACTCACTAATTCTTGGGGACGCTTTATTGGGATTATGTTACTAATGGCAGTTAGTGCTTTTGCCTTTATTGGCTTAAAGATGGCCGGTCCTGATATGAGATATACCGTCCAAAGGTATTATCGAAATATAAATTTAGCAGATTTAACAGTCAGTTCAAATTATGGTCTTGATAACAGAGATCTTCAGACGCTTAGGAATCACGCTAAAAATGCAACATTAGATTTAGGATATTTGCAGGATACAACCGTTAATAATTCCAAGATCAGCCTGCGTGTTTTATCAGAAACTAAAAGTGTTTCCACTAATAAAATAGTTAGTGGAAAGTTGCCAAACAAGAATAGCCAAATTGCGATTAGTTATTTACTTAAAGATAAATATCGTTTAGGGGAATGGATTAAGTTAGATAATCATAATAATTTGAAAACTAATCGTTTTAAGATTGTTGGTTTTATTCGACCAAGCGAATATACGGATAAAAGCAATATTGGTCAAACTACTGTCGGGACTGGTCAGCTTTCAGGGATTGCAGCAGTAAAAAAGAGTGCTTTTAGTTCTTCAAATTATAGTATTGCTCGAATTCGCTTTTATCAGACAAAAAATTTAGACCCATATTCTAGTGCTTATCAAAGGATCATTGATGATAAAAAGAAAAAGCTCACTAAAGCCCTAGATAAAAATGGTAAAACCAAGAAAACAGAACTTGATAAAAATTTAGTATTAGCTCAAAAGCAGATTAATCAAGCTAAGCAGCAAGTCCAATTAGCTGAAGGCAATGGCTTAAACGTAACTGAGCAAAAAGCTCAATTGGAAAGACAGGAAAGTAAATTAAGTAAGCAAAAGTGGCAAATTAAGCAATTGGGTAATATTTCTTATTATGTTAATGATCGTAAAAATGATCCTGGTTATGATACTTACCAGTCAAATTCAGAAAAAATTGAATTAATTACTGACATTTTCCCAGTTTTTCTATTTGCAGTGGCAGCTTTAGTCAGTTTTTCAACTATGACACGCTTCATTGATGAAGAAAGACAAAATATTGGTGTTTTAAGAGCTTTAGGATATAGCAAGTCTGATACTAGTCTAAAATTCATTGTTTATAGCTTAACAGCTGCTTTAACAGGCGTCTTAATTGGTGCAATTGGAGGCTACTGGCTATTACCGCAGATAATATTTAATTCTTATACTGCTAATCTGACACTGACGAATTTTCAGACTTTATTTTCATGGAAGTATCTATTCTTAACTATCTTCATTGCAGTTTTATGTACGACAGGAGCTGCTTTAATTCAACTATTTTTTGTTTTAAGAGCAAAAACAAGTGAATTATTGTTACCAAAACCGCCGAAGAATGGCTCGCGAATTTTCTTAGAAAGAATCAAACCACTTTGGCAACGTTTAAGTTTTAACTATAAAGTTACGTTAAGGAATATTTTTCGTTATAAAGTAAAAATGATCATGACAATTCTGGGGATTGCAGGATGCACTGGTTTATTGATGATGGGATTCGGCATTCGTGATTCTTTAGCTGGTATTGGTCAAAAGCAATATGGTGAGCTGATTAAATATGATCTAATTGCGGTCGATAAAAAGGATTTGTCTGGAAATCAGAGCAGAAAATTAGAACAAAAACTTAATTCAAAGCAAGTAAATAAGTATTTGCCAGTACATTTTGAAAATATTACTAAAAAGATCGACGGGACAAATCAAGATATTTCAATAATTGTGCCAAAAGAAGATAAAAATATTAACAACTACATTAATCTAAGAAATAGACAGTCAGGTCAAAAAATCAACTTGAATAATCATGGCGTGGTTATTTCTGAAAAGCTGGCTAATCTCTTGAATTTAAAGCCTGGCGATAAGTTAACTTTAAATACTAATAATGGTAAAAAAGTTAAATTGCCAATTAGTCGGATTTGTGAAATGTATATGGGACATTATGTCTTGATGAATTCGGATATCTATGAGAGATATTTTGATCAGAAAATGAATACCAATGCCCAGTTAATTGAATTAAAGTCAGGCGTTAAAACTGATGATTTTGCTAATTCATTGATGAAAACTGAAGCGGTTAATGCAATTAATTTAAATACTAGCAATAAGCAAATAATTGATAGTCTAATTCAAAGTATGGATAAGGTAATGTTCTTATTAATTGGCTTAGCAGCACTTTTAGCAATTGTTGTAATTTTTACCTTAACTACGACAAATCTAGAAGAGCGAATGAGAGAAATTTCTACTTTGAAAGTTTTAGGTTTCTATAATAAAGAAGCTAGTCTATATATTTATCGTGAGACGATTATTCTTTCAATCTTTGGTATTCTATTTGGCTTTTTAATTGGAAATTGGCTTCATAGTTTTATTATTGACAATTTGGCTCCGATGAATGCGATGTTTAGACCTGGAATTTTGATGAGTAACTATCTTTTTTCAGCAATAATTCCAATGTTGATCACAGCGATTATGGCAATTTTTGTAAATCGTGATATTAAGGAAGTTAATATGCTTGAAGCTTTGAAGTCAGTAGATTAAAAAAGAACCGTGTGCATGTTGAAGATGCATACGGTTCTTTTGTGGTTTAGAATTAGAAAATGAATAATATCGATGACAACTTGAAGGTGTTAAATATGGAAAATCTAGATAACGAAAGATCACTTTATATTGAAGCTATTACTCAAGAAGTCAGCAAGATTTTGGCGAAAGAAGAATAAATTCCATTAGAAAATGCAGAATACAATTTTATCCATTCAAGAACATACAATTATTTGGCATACTCTAATGATTCTTTTATCGAAGATGGACCAGAAGATTTTGTTGATTTATATCATAACGAACAAAAATATCATCGTTTAGTTTCTACTACTCAATTATTGGTGGAACAAGAAAATAAAAATTAGCTTAATATCTTTAATAATGATATCATTTACCTAATTAAAGAAATGAGGTAAGGAATTATGAGAAGATACTTCAGCGTTCGTGGGGGCGCAGGTGACTTAACTAAGCCTGATGTTAATACTAGACCGCAAGATAATTTATACTTAGCAGTTAACTCTGAATGGCTTTCAAAAGCAAAAATTCCAGCCGACAGAACTTCAACTGGAATTAATTTGATTTTAGACATGCGAATTGAAGACAAGCTTATGAAGGATTTTGAAGATTTTGCCAATGGTAAGAAGCCGCTTCCTGATGTAGCAAACTTTGAAAAGGCAATTAACTACTACAAATTGGCAGCTGATTTTGATAAGAGAAATAAGGATCAAGCAGAACCAATTAAGAAAGACTTAAGCAGACTAACTTCTTTGAAAAATTTTGAAGAATTTAATCAAGAAGCGGCTCAATTAATATCAAGTGGCTATGAACTACCGTTTGATATCTATGTATCTGAGGATATGAAGGATACAGATCATAATGCCTTATATGCAACTGGACCACAGCTTTTCTTGCCAGATACTACCGCTTATCAAGTTCCGGATGCTAAAAAGTTACTTTCTGTCTTAGAGAAGCAAACTGTAAAATTGCTTACTATGGCTGGAATAAGTGAAGAACAAGCTAGAACTTGGGCTAAGAGTGGAATTGAATTTGATAAAAAACTTTCTAAGATTTTAAAGTCAACAGAAGAATGGGCTGATGAAGTGGCAATGTATAATCCAGCTAGTTTGTCTGACTTTGAAGCAAAATTTGATCAGTTCGATATCAATTCATTCTTAAAGCAACTTTTGCCTGAAATGCCTGAAAAGGTAATTGTAGCAGAACCACGTTACTTTAACCATATTAATGATTTCTTGAGTGAGAGCGAATTCGAAGAATTTAAGAACTGGATGATTATTAAATTTATCAATAAAAGTGCAACCTACTTATCTCAAGATTTTAGAGAAGCTGCCTTTCCATTCAGACAAGCAGTTTATGGTGTCCCAGAATTACCATCTCAAGATAAGCATGCATATCGGCTAGCTAATGAGGCTTTTGATGAAGTGATTGGCATTTACTATGGTAAGACCTATCTCGGAGACAAAGCCAAGGCTGACGTAATTAGTATGATTAAAAAGATGCTTAAGGTTTATGAACAAAGAATTCAAGAAAATACCTGGCTTTCAGAGCCTACTAAAAAACAAGCTATTATCAAATTAAAGGCTTTAAAGTTAAAGGTTGGCTATCCTGAAAAGAATAGAGCTCTTTTTGATAATTTAGTTGTAGATCCAAACAAGACTTTATACGAAAACCATGTTTTGATTAATCAAGAAAGAATTAAAGATATTCTTCAAAGATTAAATAAAAAGCCTGATAAAAGTATTTGGGAAATGCCGGGTAACTTGAACAACGCTTGCTACGATCCTTATAAGAATGACTTAACCTTCCCAGCAGGAATCTTGCAGGCTCCATTTTATGATGCAAAACAATCTCGTGCTGCTAACTATGGCGGAATTGGTGCAACAATTGGTCATGAAGTTTCTCATGCTTTTGACAATAACGGTGCCCAATTTGATGAAAAGGGCAACATGAAAAATTGGTGGACTAAGGAAGACTTTGCAGAATTTAACAAGCGTACCAAGGCAGTTGCTGATATTTTCGATGGCTTACAATATGGTCCAGTTAAGTTAAATGGTAAGCAAGTAGTTTCTGAAAATATTGCTGACTTAAGTGGACTTTCTTGTGCAATTGCAGCTAATAAGACAGAGGGCGGAGAGATGAAAGATCTCTTTGAAACTTATGCTAAGAGCTGGATGCAAAAACAACGTCCGGAATCAATTAAGGCTGAAGTACAATCTGATGTACATGCACCGCAGCCAACCAGAGTTAATATTCCAGCCCAAAACCAAGAAGAATTCTATGAGGCATACAATGTAACTCCAGAAGATGGTATGTGGCTTGATCCAGAAAATAGAATAACTATTTGGTAATGAGAAACCTAATGAAAAGAGCGATGAATTGATTCACCGCTCTTTTTGATATTATTTTTAATTAAAAAATGTTTGATAAATAGTTCGAATAACTTCTTCGGCATCGCCTCTTCTAGTTCCAATCATGATTGAAATCTGTGATGCGCCTTGATTAATCATTTGAATTGAAATGTTCTTTTGACCTAAGGGATAGAGAATACTTGCACACAGGCTTAGCTTGTCGCGCATTCCTTCACCAACAACCATAGTAATTGCGTAATCATCGATCCACTGCATTTGATCTGGATTAAGCGAAACTTGAATTTCATTACAAATTTGATCAATTAGTTCCGCATTAAGATCTTCTTTTTTGAAAATAATTGTAATATCGTCAATTCCAGAAGGCATATGTTCATAAGCAACTTTATGTTGATCAAGAATTTGTAAGATCTTTAATGTAAAACCAGCCCCCTTATTTAACAAGTACTTGTGTAAATAGAGGGCAGCAAAGTTTTTACCGCCCGCAATACCAGTGATTGTATGTTGAGCTTTAAAGTTGGTCTCTGGCACGATCATTGTTCCTGGTCTTTCGGGATGCTGGGTATTTTTTACATTAACTGGAATCTGTGCTTGAATAGCAGGAATTAAAGCTTCATCATGAAAGACAGAAAACCCAGCATAAGAAAGTTCCCGCATTTCACGGTAGGTCATTTTGCTAATTGGCTCGGGATGAGAAACAATAGCAGGATTAGCTGAAAAAATGGCATCTACATCAGTAAAATTCTCATATAATTCTGCATTAAAACCGCGTGCTAAAATAGCGCCGGTAATGTCTGAGCCACCACGTGAAAAAGTGGCAATATTTCCAGAAGGTGAAATTCCATAGAATCCAGGAAAGATAATTTTTTCAGTGGGGTCGAGTTCAAGATTGCGGAGATTAACATAAGTTTCAGGGTTGACAGAAGCATCATTTGGACTGCCGGTTACAACTAAACCAGCTTGTCTTGGTGTTAGAAGTCGCACCTTAAATCCTTGTTTTTTCATAATCATTGTTAAGAGTTTAGCATTTAAAAATTCGCCGTGAGCTTTAAATGCTGCCATCAAATAATCACGATTAGGAAAAGTATGAGTAGGAAGATCATTAATTAAAGCTTTGATCTCGTTAAGTCCCTGCATACTCAAGTCAAAATATTCTCCAATTTCAGCATAACGAGCATAAATTTGGGCTTGAATTTTTTCACAGTTTTGTTTACGAAGGGTAAGATTTGCATACTTAATTAAAAGATCAGTAACCTTGGTATCTGTCTTATTTCTTTTTCCCGGAGCGGAAACAACTACGACTTGGCGTTTATTATCGTTATTTAAAATATTAATTACTTGAGCAATTTTTGCGCCTGAAGCTACGGAGCTGCCACCGAATTTAGCTACTTTCATACGGATTAGTTATCCTTCCTCGAAAAATTCTAGTTGACTTATATTATGCATCATTATAACCTACAAATAAAAGAAATGAGGACATATTATGAAAAAAGAATTTACGGTTGCTATCTTAGGTGCAACTGGCTTAGTGGGACAGCGAATGATCAAACAACTTGAGCAATCCACTATTCCAGTTAAAAAAGTTAAATTTTTAGCTTCTAAAAGATCTGCTGGCAAGAAGCTAAAATTTCGTGATCAAGAAGTAGAAGTTGAAGAAACTAAACCAGAATCATTTTCCGGTGTTGACATAGTTTTATCTTCTGCTGGTGGTGCAGTTTCTAAAAAGTTTTTGCCTGAGGCTGTTAAGAGAGGCAGTGTCTGCATTGATAATACTAGTGCATTTAGGATGGATCCTGATGTTCCATTAGTTGTTCCTGAAGTTAATGGCGAGGAAATTAAAAATCATCATGGTATTATTGCTAATCCAAATTGTTCTACAATTCAAATGGTAATGGCCTTAAAGCCAATGATGGATAAATTTGGTTTGAAGCGAGTAATTGTATCAACTTATCAAGCAGCTTCTGGTGCTGGTCATGCAGCTTTAGAAGAGTTGTTCAAAGAAGCTAAAGATTATATGGCAGGTAAAAATATTAGAGATGAAGCTGAAGTTTTGCCAACTGCAGGAGATAAAAAGCATTATCCTTTAGCATTTAACTTATTGCCACAAATTGATGTTTTTGAAGACGATGGCTATAGTCATGAAGAATGGAAGATGATTCACGAAACTAAGAAGATTCTCTTAAACGATATGAATGCAGCTGATATTAAAGTGACAGCTACTTGTGTTCGTGTTCCAGTTGAAATTGCTCATGGCGAAAGTGTTTATTTTGAATTGGCAGATAAAAATGCTACTGTATCTGATCTAGAGAAGGTTTTAAAAGACTTCCCAGGAGTTCAAGTACAGAATGATTTTAGAAAACAAGAATATCCTCAACCATTAAATGCAGTTGGATCTAACGATACTTTTGTTGGTCGAATTAGGCCAGATTTAGAAACACCCGGAGCCTTTAATATGTGGGTTGTAGCTGATAATTTATTAAAAGGCGCAGCTGGAAATACTGTTCAAATTGCTGAAAAACTAGTTGCTAATGATTGGTTATAAAAAAGGAATGAGTTTTTAACTCATTCCTTTTTTAGATATCCAAAATATTAAGTAAAGTATTTTCCATTTCACCGGCTTTAATTATTTGCTCTTGATAATTACCAGTTTGAATTAGATTATGTACATTCCCGCTTAAGTCTTCTTGTAGAAAACTATTCAGTTCTTTAATGGCTGGAACGCCTTTTTCTTTTACTTCTTTTCCAGTAAGAGCATGAAAGACTGTTTCAGGGAATTTATATGGGCTAGCAGTTGAAACTATCACCGTTGACGTTTGATCAAGGCTTGTTTCTTGATATTTCTTGGTTACAAAAGAAGCGACAGCTGTATGAGGATCAAGCGTATACTGGTCTGCTATAAAAATACGGTTAATTTCATCTTCAACTTCGTCTTCCGTAACAAAACCAGCAGCAAATAATTGATCTAATTTTTCCTTAACAATAGGGCTAACCGTGTATTTTCCTTTAGTATTTAGTTCATTCATTAAGTGAGCTAACTCATTAGAATCTTCACCGTAGAGGTCAAATAGAAGGCGCTCTAAATTACTTGAAACTAAGATATCCATGGCAGGAGAGTTAGTTAAATAAAACTTACGTTGACGATCATAAGTACCAGTTTTAAAGAAATCAGTCAAAACATTGTTTTGATCAGAAGCACAAATAAGTTTATGAATTGGTAAGCCCAATTTTTTAGCATAGTAGCCGGCAAGAATATCGCCAAAGTTCCCAGTTGGCACCGAAAAGTTAATTTTTTGTCCGGTTGTAATTTCACCATTTTTAACTAGTTGAACATAACTATAAAAATAATAGACAATTTGTGGAACTAAACGGCCAATATTCATTGAATTAGCGGAAGAAAATTGCAATTTGTTCAGTTTTAATTTTTCAACTAAAGCTTGATTATTAAAAATTTTCTTCACGTTAGTTTGCGCATCATCAAAGTTACCTTTAATGGCAATCGCAGTTAAGTTATCGCCTTTAAGTCCCAGCATTTGTCTTAGTTGTACAGGACTTACACCGCCGTACGGGTAGAAGACAATAACATGAGTATGTTCTTGACCTTTAAAGCCACTCATTGCTGCACCACCAGTATCTCCTGAAGTAGCAGTTAGAATAATGATGTCAGAATCATTTTGCTTAATTTTGATAGCTGTATGCATTAAGCGTGGAAGTATTTGTAAGGCGATGTCTTTAAAGGCAAGCGTTGGACCATGAAAGAGTTCCAGATAATAATTGTTTGCATGTTTAGCAATTTTGACAATTTCTTTGTCATCCCATTGATTACCATAAGCTTCATCTACAATTTGAGAAAGTTGGTCATCTGAAAAATCATCAAAAAAGGTTGCTAAAACTTTTTTAGTCATTTCTTGATAGGACATATTTTTAAATTGTTCTAAGTCAAAAATTGGCTTAGGAAAAGTAGTTGGAACAAAAAGTCCACCTTCTGGTGATAATCCTTGGATAATAGCTGCGGGAGCATCTAATTGATAATTTAAGTTAGCACGTGTACTGCGATATTGCATAAATTACTCCTTCTTAAAACATGTTTGTTCTTATCATTGTAACCTGTTTAGTGACTATGATACAATCAAAAATAAAAAAATTATTAAAGAGGCCCTTAAAATGAAAACCATTGAAGTTGCAATGCTCGGACTAGGCACGGTTGGCTCTGGTGTAATTGATATTTTAAAACATAGTAAAGAAAAAATAAGACAAATTACTAATACAGAATTTAAGACATCTAAAATATTGGTAAGAAATATTGATAAATATCGTAGTTTATACCCAGATCTAAATCTAACTACAAATTTTGAGCAAATTAGTCAAGATCAGGATATTAAAGTAGTCATTGAAGTGATGGGCGGTCTTCACCCGGCTAAAGAGTATGTATCAGAGCTTTTAAAGCAGGGGCGTACTGTAATTACTGCTAATAAGGATTTAGTTGCAAGTTTTGGCCCCGAATTGATGTCAATTGCTAAAGAGCATCAAGGCAGCTTGTTCTACGAAGCAAGCGTTGCTGGTGGAATTCCAATTTTAAGAATCTTAAATCAAAACTATGTTGGAGATCAGATTAAGCAGATTTCTGGTATTGTTAATGGCACCAGTAACTATATCTTGACCCAGATGGCAGATAATAACTGGTCATACGAGCAAGCTTTGAGTGAAGCACAAAAGTTAGGTTTTGCAGAAGCTGATCCAACTAATGATGTTAGTGGTAAGGATGCGGCATATAAGTTAATTATTCTTGGTCGACTAGCCTTTGGCATTAATTTAAAGCTTGATCAAATTAAAATGATGGGTATTACAGAAATAGATAAAAAAGAACTAGCAGTAATTAAAAAATTTGGCTATACACTGAAGCTTATTGCCAAACTTGAAACTCAAAATAGTACTTATTATCCAGTTGTAATGCCCATGCTAGTTTCTGAGAATAGTATGCTGGGCCAGACTAAGAATGAATTTAATGGTATCGAAATAGAAAGCTATGCGATTGGAAAGTCATTTTATTATGGTCCAGGTGCTGGCAAACTTCCAACTGCTAATAGTGTTATCAATGATTTAGTAGCTGTAGCTAAAAAAGAAGCTCCTTTTAAAACTGATTGGAACTCTGTTTCAGTGAGTGTTAAGGATATTTTTACTAGACAATATTGGTTTAAAGTTGATAGTTCTCAAAACAAAGTAGTAGCCAATTTAATGGATAGATATCAAATTGAAGAGGCTGATTTTTTGAATGATGACCAATATGGCTACTATTTAACAGGTAATGTAACCGCTGATCAAAAAGCTAAATTCTTTAGCTCTTTGAAAGAAAAAAATATTAAAGTTTATAGTTTGTATGAAGTTTATTAAGGATAGAAAATGAAAATTTTTGTACCTGCAACGTCAGCAAATATGGGGCCTGGATTTGATTGTCTGGGAACTGCCGTCTCAATGTTTTTAGAGCTTGATGTACTGGAAGCAAGTGATAAATGGTTTGTTGAACACGATATGAATGAAATAAGTCATGATGAAAATAATTTAATTGTTAAAACCGCTTTAGAACTTGCTCCTAGAGTAACGCCGCATCATCTATCAGTTAAGAGTCAAATTCCCCTAAGTCGTGGTTTAGGAAGTAGTTCAACTGCGATTGTAGCTGGAATTGAATTAGCAAATCAACTAGCTAATCT
This sequence comes from Lactobacillus sp. RTP31084st1_F9_RTP31084_210423, assembly GCF_040919545.1. Lineage (NCBI taxonomy): Bacteria > Bacillati > Bacillota > Bacilli > Lactobacillales > Lactobacillaceae > Lactobacillus > Lactobacillus sp. RTP31084st1_F9_RTP31084_210423. The sequence continues at coordinate 620,454 of NZ_JBCOVH010000001.1, read as the reverse complement.
TAATTTAAGCGAGCAAGATAAGTGTAGAATTGCTGCTAAGATTGAAGGACATCCAGATAATGTAATGCCTGCTATCTTAGGCGGAATGGTAGTTGCAAGTAAGATAGAGGATCAATATTATTTTCAAGAGTTACCGTTGATTCCATTTGACTTTGTTGCTTATATTCCTAGCTATGAATTAGACACGAAAGCTTCAAGAAATGCTTTACCTGAAAAGCTAGCTTTTAAGAATGCGACACATGCAAGTAGCATTTTAGGGACTTTAACAGCTAGCTTAGCTTTGCAAGATTATGAAACAGCTAAGAAAATGATTGAAGCAGATGAATTTCACGAACCATATCGGCAAAAATTAGTTCCTGAATTAGTGAAAATTAGAGAAATTGTTCATCAGCATGAAGCTTTTGCTACTTATTTGAGTGGTGCTGGTTCTACTGTGATGACAATTATTGAACATAGTAGGACTGAAAAATTTATTGAAAGTCTAAGAGAGGTTGGCTTAGATGATAGAATTGAGCAACTAAAGGCCAGTTCTCAAGGCGTATTTGTAGAAGAATAGATTAAATAAAAGACTAGAACTAACGCAATTGTGTTAGTTCAGTATCAAACTATGTAGATCGGATATGGTTTTAGGTCATATCCGTTTTTGTGTGCGTAGATAAAAATTTAGTCTATAATTATATATGTAAGCGCTAATATATGGGAGGTAAATTTGATGACACAATTTGAAAATAATAATTTTAGGGATGTATTACTTAATCGTCATTCAGTTCGTCACTTTGATAAGACTGTAAAAATTCCTCGTGAAGAACTTAGAGAAATGATCAAGGAAACAATTACTGCACCATCAGCATGTAACTTGCAAGCTTGGCAGTTTATCGTAGTAGACACTGACGAAGGTAAGAAGAAATTGCATGAATTTTACATGCCATTTAATAATCCGCAAATTGATACTTCAAGTGCAATTATTCAAATTTTTGGCAATACTTTAGCATTTAAGAAGTATCGTGCCTTATGGGATCATATGTATGAAGAAAAGAGAATTTCTAAGGAAGAATTAGATAAGGTTTACAACACTTTCTTACCATTGTATGAGCATGCAGATAAGACAATGCTTACAGCTGATGCGATGGTTGATTCTTCGCTTGCTGCCATGCAATTGATGTTAGTTGCTCGTGCACACGGTTATGAAACAAATGCAATGGCCGGTTATGATGCTAAAAAAGCTGCTAGTGTGATGGGACTCGATCCAGAACAATATGTTCCAGTGATGGGTATTGCGATTGGTAAACCAGATACAAGCGTACAAGAATTGAAGTCAGTTAGATATCCAGTTGATGATATTTTGAAATTTGAATAGACGAGAGAAGCGGTATTAAAAAATACCGCTTTTTAAACACTTACTTTACGTAAGAAAGGACCGGTACTACAATATAATTATCAACTAACAAAAAGTAAGATAATTATAGAAAGTGTCATTGTTATGAAAAAATTATCAGATAAAGTAACTTTTAAACATGGTGCAGTTATTAATAATCGTATGGTTCAACCCCCAATGTTGACTAATAGTGGCTTAGAAGGTGCAGTTACTGATGATACGCTTGCTTACTGGAAAGCACGTGCAAATTCGGCAGGTTTAGTTATTTCAGAATATAATTATGTTAGTCCAGCAGGCGGCCCAGCAATTACTTGGGCAGATGATCGAACTCAATTAGCAGTTTATGATGATAAATTTTTACCTGGCTTAACCAAGATGGCAAAGACAATGAAGTCAGGCGGCAATAAAGCACTTCTTCAAATTGCCCACACTGGACGAGAAGCAAATTATCGCGCTCACTTGGGCTTACCAGTATATGCCCCTGATACGGCAAACTATCCATTTTTACCTTATGGAGTCCAAGCCTTCACGACTGAACAAGTCGATCAAGTGGTAAAAGATTTCGGGGCTGCAACTAAGCGGGCAATTAATGCTGGTTTTGATGGTGTTGAAATTCATGGAGCCAACCACTACTTAATTCAGCAATTCTTCTCACGATTCTCTAATCATCGTGATGATAAGTGGGGAGATTATGAAGCATTTCCTCTAGCAGTTGCTAAAGAAGTATTTGAAGTAGTTAAAAAGTATGCATCTAAGAACTTTATTATTGGCTACCGTATTAGTCCTGAAGAGATTAATCCAGATAATGTTGGTTACACTTGGCAGGAGTCAACTGAATTGATTAATAAGTTAACTAATAAGTTTGACTTTGACTATATTCACTTATCACTCCCTGACTATAAGGCTAAGCCAAAAGATTCTGATAAGACATTTGCGGAACTATTTAGACCAGTGATTGGTGAGGATACAAAGTTAATCATTGTTGGGGATGTAATGAGTCAGGCAGATGCAGAAGATGCTTTGAATTATACCGATTTAGTAGCAGCTGGTCGTGCACAGCTAATTGATGCCAACTTTGCAGCTAAGGTAGTTGCTGGTAAAGGAAATGAAGTAATCACTGAAATGTCAGAAGCAGAAGAAAAGGAGCAAGCCTTAACACCTGGCTTACATAAAGTGATGGATATGGAAACTAAGCGTCCTGATTTTGCTAAGGTTTTAAGAGAAGTTGACTATAGCAAGGCTCTTAAGGTTAAGTAAATTTATTTCTAAACATTTGTCAGTTTGTTAATTCCGTTTTATAATCATAGAAAAAGAAAAGGATGATAACAATGGGACTAACTTTTAACAATCCTAACAACTTACAACAAATGCTTGATAAATTTGCGACTGTTCCAGATCCCAAAAAGACGCCGAAAAGACCAGGTGAAGGTCTTGATAAGCCTAAAAAGAATGGTGGTCAAACTCCAAATGTCATTAATGAGGAGAAGGAACCTGAAGTAAAGAGTAAAAAGAAGAAAGATAAGAAGTAGTATAAAATCCACTAAAGCAGGACTATATCATTTAGACGTGGTCTTTATTTATGTCTAATTGAAATAGTCCTGCTTTAGTTTTTGAATCAAATCAACTAGTTCATGATTTGTATCATTTTTAATAATAAAATCATAAACTGGTTCGTACTTTAAGACAGGAATCAGGAGATCTGGATCAACAGAAGGAAGAATAGAAATCATCGATTTTTTATTGAGCTGGTTAAGTTCTTTTGCCTCTGTAGTATTTTCCATTTTTCGGGATGCTTGAGAGGGCGGATAGCCAGTGCCCCAAGGCTGTTTAAAGAGGGATTTCATAGTTTCCGCAAAATTAATTTCTCCGCTCCAACCCCAATTTAGACCTAGAGGAAAAGAAGCTACGTTTCCATTATTAATATGACTGAATAAAAAAGCATCTTGTGGAGTAGGAATGTAGCCACATTGAATATTTGGAAAAGTGTTGCAAGCCAGCATCATTCCTTGGCCAGATGAGCATCCAGTAACAATGAAATTTAAAGATTTACTATTAATCAATAATGCAATTGCTAGGGAAATTTGAACGTAGGATAGTTGAATTTTACTGTCTGGATAAATGCCGAAGTTGATTAATTTATCGTCAGAGTTAATTGCTGCATTTAAATAATGTTCTAAAGTTTTGTTTTTTCTTTTTGAGAACTCGCTTGAATAAGACCAATTTTCATTATTAGCTTCTTTCTAAAAAAATATTCTATTTTAATTATAAGTCTAATAGTAAAGGTAAGTATTAAAACTATTTTCTTTATTGACATTAAAGCAATCAAGTAACTTAGTTGCAGCCCAATCTGTGTCGTCTGCTTCAAAGAAAATAGAGGAATACTTATTGAACATTTTGCTTAAAACTGCCTGAATAAATAGATCACATGACTTTTCGCTAAATGAGCAGATATAAGCTATCTCATTTTTTTCAGTAAAAACGAAATTTTCAATTTTCCCATCTTTATTTGTACTGTAATAGCCAGTTTTGGTTGGAACTTCTTTGACAAAAGTATTTTCAGAAACAGTTAAAGGAGATACAGCTTGATGCACTTCTTGATAGTATTGATACAGCAAATGACATGGCGCAGAGTAATTTTTACTATTTGCATTGAAGGGATGGATAGAATAATTAGAATTAAGCTGTATTTTCAAATCTTTTTTTGTTACTTCAGGAGTGTAGCATTGACGTTTACATTTAAATCCATTTTGAAGTAATAAATGGATTAAATTAGTATTAGTTGAATCAGTCATTACTTGAAGGGATTGACCTTCGATTTGCTTGATTTTGCTAAATGGAAAGTAAGTAGGATATTTAGTCAGGTTAAATTTTAGATAAAGATACTTATTATGGAATTCGTTATGGTAAGTAGTAATAGTGCCTATGTCTTTTTCATCGCACCAAACAATATATTGATTATTTTTAATCTTTTTAATTTCTACAGACATTTTTCCATTCATCCCTTAATATTCCATATTTCATGGAATCGTAATATTTACCATTGTAATATCGTACTTTCCTAATTTGAGCTTCTTTTTGAAATCCGAGTTTCTCAGCAACGTGCATCATCGAAGGATTACCAGACCAAGTTGTTAACCCAATGTGCTCCAGCTTGTCAATATTTTGAAAAATATGATTAATCCAAATTTGTAGCGCAGTTGTGCCGTAACCACCGCTCCATTTGTTTGAATCATAGATTACGATTCCGATTTCAAGCCAGCGAGTTTGTTTATCAATCCAATCTTTTGAAACCATACCGATTGGTTGATTATTTACTATAATGCAGCGACAATCTTCACTTAATAAATATTTAGCAATGGTGCTTTCTTTGAATGATTCAGAATTAGTAAATTTCTGATAATCATTGAAGTATGGCGCATTAAATTTGGTCCATTCAGGATGATCGCTTGAAAATCCTTGTTTCCAAATTTCTTTTAATGATGTTTCTGTAAATTGGGTTAAACTAACTTTTTTCATAATGATCTCCTTGATTATTTATTATATTAGCATTTTTTGAAAGCGCTTTATAATATAGATAATGACAGAAGAAGGCGATTGAGATGAAAAATGCAAATGAAATAGTTATTGGTAAACCGGTAAAAATTAGCCATGTTTTAATCGGAGCAGCTGCAATTGTTATACTTTCATTATTTGTTACTGGCTTTGGCTATTTACCATGGTGGGTATTTCTGATTGTTTTAATTCTAGGAATTTTTATTACTTTGCCAACATGCTTTAATTCTTATTGGAGGATTAATAATGAGAAAGTGAAAATTACTTCTTATAGCAATAATGATGCTATTAAATTGATGCAGCTTTTAGGCTTACATAAAAAAGATGAGCAAGTGATAAAACTAGCTAATATTGAAAATACGGAAATTATCTATAAGAAAAATATCAGAATCAGTCCTGTTGATTTTAACCCAGATTATCTTAACTTATATCTTGATACAAAAGATGGACAGAAATACACATTGTCTTTAGGAAATATTGACTATCAAAAGCTTGATACAATTATACAGTTTTTAAAGGAAAATCAAATAGAATTAATAGATAAGCAGGGAATTGTGCAACTTTTAAGAGAAAATAAGAATTTGTTTACTCATTTTCACAATAAAAAATGGACAGCTGTTTGATTACTATAGAAGAAATACGGTCTAGGACATTGAGTCTTAGATCGTATTTTTTGCTAGTCTATTTAATTATTTCCCTTTTTTTAGATACTTATCGCCTGCTAAACTGCGGTAAAAATTGGCAACAGTTTGACGATAATATGGTTGAAGGTAAAGGGAGAGCAGAAAGTTGATGATAGCGATTAGAATAATTGCAATTAAATATGCAATCAATGCTTGGAAAATGAGATCAGCTAACGGTTTATTAAATGGTTTCAGGTAAAGAAAAGCAATAACTATTCCAATTAAAGTAATAATAAAATACCAAATATTGAAAGTTAACCAAATGATGAATAAAGTAGTTTTATTGCCTTTCATGATCTTGCGTGATTCACTGATTGCTTCTGTTGCTGTCATTTCGTGCTTTGAATCAATCATATCCTTCATAATGTAAGGCGTCATTGCGTAGGAAAAACTTTTAATGATCCCTGGAACTATTAATAAAAGTCCCCAGAAAAAAGTAAATAGAGTAGTTAGTAAGCTAGTAAGGAACGTTTTAGAAAAATAGCCATTAGTAAAACTAGAAAAAATTGCTTTAAAAACATTTGGCTTTTCACCTGTATCTCTAAAAGCCAGCGTTGAATATTGAACTCCCCAGGCAAGCATAGTAGCAATCAAGGCGGTAATTATAGTGAATATGCTCCAGCCTAAGCCTTGCCACCATGAAACCAGATAAAGATTATTAGTATTAAAACTACCGGTCCAGACATAATTAGTTATGTATTCAAGGAATAAGTTAATAATTCCAGGAATAATTAACAATCCAATTACCCACAGCCAGTTACCTTTAAGCTGTTTACGAGCAGTTTGTCTTAATTCTTTGCGGTTGATTTCCATTATTTGATCCTTTCTTAGTGAAAATAAAAGGCTTCTAGCTCAAAAAGGTTAGAAGTCTTTGCTTTCTTAGTCTTCATTTTTGCTTTGATCCCAAATTTTTTTAGCAGCTGGAATTTTTCCTAAATTGCTAATTTCGTCTTTATCAACGACGATTAAATTGTTAGGACCCTGAGCAAGTTGGTTGAAGCTATCAAGACTTTGATTTCTAAAGTAGCCTTCACCAGCCTGATCAAGTGATTCTTGCAATTTCTTAATTCGGTAAGCATCCGCATCTGCTTGCGTTTTAATAGCTTCTGCATTTGCTTTAGCAGTTGCAACTAGAGCATCATTTTTAGCCTTAGTGGTTAATTCAATATTTCTTGCTTCACCTTCAGCACGTGCAATCGCAGCAGTCTTTTCACGGTCGGCTGTTAACTGTTTGTCCATTGCCTTTTGAATTTCTGGACTAGGAAGCAATTCGTCAACATTGACCCGAACAACGCGAATGCCGTAAATATCAGTCAAATCGCCAATTGCATCCGCAAGTTGCGCGTTAATCTGACTAGTTGAACCCAAAGCTTCATTTAATTCCATTCGACCAATAATATCACGAAGGTGACCACGAATTAATTGCACCATCGATTCAACAGAATCAGTGTTGTTGTAGAAGTACTTGTAAGAATCAGTGACAAGATAGTTTAAAGTTAGGCTAGTAGTAATTTCAGCATTATCTTTGGTAATAATTCGGTATTTAGAAATTTCTAAAGGCTGAAGAGCTAGCGAAACTTTTCTAATTCTTTGAACTCCAGGAAAAATCATCACAAAGCCTGCTTTTACAGTGCGTGAATACTTACCTAATGTTTCAACTAAGCCTTCATAGTTTTGCGGAACAATATGAAAGCTTAAAGCTAGTAAAACTAAAAGTAAGATCACCAAAACAATTAGTAAAATTCGCATTAACATAATACTTTGACTCCTTTTCTTAATTTTGACTTATATTATCCCAATATTTTTAGTAAAATGAAATAGTTTTTAAAATATTTTTCAGATAAAAATTATTTAGGCGCATAAAAATCGATTATAATTGTAGAAAGTAGAAGATGAGGTGGACATATAATGACTATTGGTGAATTGCTAAAACAAACAAGACAATCTCTCGGCTTAACTCAAACAGAGATGGCAGCCGGCATTGTTTCAACTTCTTATTATTCAAAAGTAGAACGAAATATTCATCAAATTAGTGCTGATGAATTAATTGCTATTCTCAATAGACATCATATTGACAATGCAGCTTTCTTTGCTCATCTTTCTAGTTCTAATTCTCAGAAAAAAAGAGATTTTATAAAAGAAATAGGGGATGCTTATGAGAAAAAAGATAAGCAAACGCTTTTGGCAATAAAAAAAGATATCGATCAATTGCCAGATTCTAAGCAAAAAAAGTATTATCAGCTGCAAATTGAATTGGTTTTGAATGTTTATTTAACAAAAGCAGATGATATTCCAGATGAATTAAAGAACGATTTGAAGAAATTTGTTTTTCAAGATAATAATTGGAATGAAAATTCGCTGCAGTTATTTAGAGAAACGATTCGTGTTTACGATATAGATGAGCTAACTTTTTTAGTAAATGCAATTTTAGTTAAGTATCAACAGCCAGCCGAGTTGCCTATAAAGACGCAAGAGATCTTAGGAGGAATTTGCATTAACTTTTTAGATAAGTGTTATGAACACAACACACCTGAATTGATAAAGCAACCACTACAATATATCTCAAAACTTTCAAATGCTTCGGAATTACTTTTAGTTAAAATACTTAAGAATTATTATCAAGCTGTTTTCAATAAAAATATAGATGAAGTAAAGACTATTGGTGGTGTTCTTGAAAAAGCAGGATGGAAAGATTTCGTTTCTGTTTTGCCTCATCTAAGCAACTAAATGTGCGTATACGACAATGCAATTTCTATTACGACAAAGCAGTCTCTTCTTATTTACCTTGCTCAATAATAATTGCAGCGAGGTGAACAAAATGAATTACTTATTTCATTATTTAAGAAAAAGACCTGGGGCAGTAGGAATTGTAATTGTTTTAACTATTATTACTTCGGTTCTAAGAGTGACGCATGCTTTAATTAACGTAAATATTTTTAATGCCTTAATTAAGTTAGAATCTCATGGCTTCTTTTATTGGGTGATAATTGATATTGCAGTGTTTGCGGTCTTGTCTGTTTTCTTAGTATTGATGCAAATCCAAATGGCTAAGACAGTGCAGCTTTTGAGTCTAGACTTAAGAAAAGATATTATTCGTCAATTATCAGGAAAATCAATTGAGGAATTTAATAAGCAAGACACGGGAGTTTATGCGTCTTGGTTAACTAATGACGTGACTACGATCGAAAATGATGGCTTTTACAATATTTTGCAGAGCGTACAAATCATTACAGATCCTTTGTTTTCAATGATTGCCTTAGCTAAGTTCTCATGGACTTTTATCCCAATTATTGCTTTAGTTTCTTTTTTAACAGTGTTTTTACCGCAACTTATTCATAAAAGACTTGCTAGTGCTAGTCTTTCGACGACTAAGGCTAATGAAAAATTATTGAATGTTATTAATGATAGCTTACGGGGATTTAATACCTTTTCAATTTTTGGAGTTGAAAAGCAATTGGAGGCTAGAGTTACTGAAGCAGCATTATTTTTATTAGATAAAAAGGTTAAGCAAGCGAAGTACCAATCAATTGCTAATAATATCGCAGGTTTTTCTAATATTTTAGGTCAAGTTGGAATTCAAGCGTGGACCGGCTATTTAGCGCTTGAAAAGATAATTTCAATTGGTGTAATAGGTTCGTCTGGAAATTTAGCTTATAACGTTTTTAACTCTTTAGCTGTAATTGCACCGATATGGACTGAAATGACAGCGTTAAAACCAATTTTTGATAAGTATCATTTAACTGAGAAAAAGAATTATAAAGAAGAGGGACAAGATTGTACTGAAAATAAGTTTGATTCCTTGGAAGTAATTAATTTACAGAAGAAGTATCAAGATAGAGAGGTATTTGCTCATCCGATAAATCTATGTATTTTAAAAAATCAAAAAGTTGGAATCTATGGCAAATCGGGTAGTGGTAAGACTGCTTTTATGAAAATTATTTCTGGACAAATAAGAAGTTATACCGGTGAGATTCAGCTGAATAAAGTAGAACTAAATCGATTAAAGTATAGTGCTCTACAGAAAATTTTACTTTATGTGGAGCAAACTCCATATTTATTCAATGATACTGTTCGTTATAACTTAACCTTAGGAGAACATTTTACAGATAATGAAATAATCGACGCGCTAAAAAAGGCTAATCTATGGAAAACAATAAGTAACTTACCTGATGGACTAAATACAGAAATAAATGAAAATGGTAACAACTTTTCTGGCGGACAAAAGCAGAGGCTTGCTTTGGCTAGAGGTTTATTGAGAAAGAGAAAACTATTTTTACTTGATGAAAGTACTAGTAATTTAGATAAGAAAACTGCGCTTAAAGTGGAGAATACTTTTTTAGGGCTAGAGGATGCAACTGTAATCTTTGTTAGTCATCAACTTCATAATGAAAATAAGTCTGCTTTTGACCAAATAATTGAAATTTAAAGAATTGCTTATTAAATATTAGTGTAATAGAATAAATTTGTGAAAGCGATTTATTAAAAATATTCATTTAAGGAGTAGAAAATGAACGCAATTTTTAAAAGAAGAGCTGTTAGAGAATATACTAGTAAAAAAGTAGATGAAGAAAAGATTCAAAAGTTAATTGATGCTTTTCAAGCTGCACCGTGTGCACTGCACCAAACTGAAGTTATGGAGCTAAGTGTAATTACCGATCCAGAACTTCTTAAGAAAATTGAGGACAATACTAACAATTCTTGCTATAATGCACCACTTGTTTTTATGATCAATACTAAAAAAGATAGTCAATTTGGTGAAAGAGATGCTTCGGTAGCAGCAGAAAATGTAATGGTTGAAGCTGTTGATTTGGGCCTAGCTTCTGTTTATGTAATGGGTGGAGTAATTGCACTAAATAAATTCCCTGAGGTTCAAAAAGAGTTGGGAATGGATGAGGGTTACGAAACTTCAGTACTTTTGCCAATTGGCTATCCTGCTGATAATGGAAAGCCTGAAGATAGATCAAATCGTTATAAGATTGTGAGAAAATAATTGGAGATAGTAAAAAACATTGATCCTAAGTCTGGACCAATGTTTTTTATTTGCTCAAGTCAATAATTCTATCAAACATTTCTTTTTCTTGGTGTGAGATCTTATGAGCAACTTCAATTACTGCAAAATTCGAATTTTTGAGTAAAACTTGATGTATTTGCAATGATAGTTCATTGTCTAAAGCGCTCGTTGCCTCATCGGCTAGCAAGATTGGACGTTTAGCCAAAATAGATCTGGCAATTTCAATTCTTTGAATTTGACCACCAGAAAGATTATTACCGTTTTGACCCACCTGGTAATCAAGGCCCTTTTCTTTGACTAAATCCGTTAGACCAGCTAATTTAATTGCTTCATTTAAATCTTCTTCTGAATATTTTTTACCTAAGGTTAAGTTAAAATGCAAGCTGCGGTCAAACATGAATGGCTTTTGATTAATGTATCCAAAGTAATCATGCGATTTTTGCCAATTACCGGTTACATTTTGTTGATCAATTATAATGGCACCACTCGTTGGCTGTAATTGACCGATTAATAGGCGGAGTAAGGTTGTTTTTCCAAAGCCACTTGGAGCCATTAAAAGGACCTTTTCATTAGCATTAACAGTGAAGCTTACGTTCTTTAGGATAGCTTTATCATCAACTGTATATGTTAATTTCTCAACTGATAGCTGGTTAAACGATAGATTTGCAGCATTTTCATTTTTATTATTAAAATTGATTGCTTTTTGAACTTTATCCCAAATCGGTTTAGTCGAACGAATTTGATTGAGCTGATCAAAAATCATTGTAATTGGATTAATGAAGTCGTTGGATAGCTGCACGATCATCACTAAAGTACCAGCACCAATTTGACCATTAAACATTAAAATTGCTCCAACTAAGAATGGAATAATAAAGCTGAAAATGTCAGCAATAGTAATAATTAGCGTAGAAATCGCACCTTGAGTGTAGTTTAAAGCTCTTAATGCATTTTCCATTTGTTTTGCCTGCTTGGCGACATAAGAAATAACAGGTATTTGTGCATCATACAGCATGGTTGTTTTTGATCCATTAATTGCATCAACTGCAGCTTGAGTATATTCAGCATTTTGCTTTTCCCAGATAGCAGATTTATCTTGAATATCCTTAATGAAGAACTTTTGAATAAAACCAGGAATAATTGTAGCAATAACGAAAATGATAGTTAGAAGCCAGGAATTGATCAGACCGACCAAGATTGAAATTGCAAAAGCAGCAATCTCAGAAATAATCATTAATTCATTCGTAATTTTTAATGATTCGATTTGTTTTAGGTCATTAGTCATTAAATTTAGACCGTCTTTTTGTGAATCATTTTGTTGAGCAATTAAATAAGTGATAGTTTTCTCTTTCAACTTCAAGTTGATATCACGTGTAATATCAGAACGTAAATATCTATAAGCAAAATTGAGAAACATAATAACAATCAGTAATGCTGCTCCCAATGCAGCGATAAGAATTAATTGTTTTAATGAGCCACGATGATATTGCGCGCTGTTAAGCATAATCTTCGTGACATAAGCGATAACGACATTACCACAAGCACTTATGCAGGCTAAAAAGACATAAAGTGCTAGCTTCTTTTTGTTAGCAAACTTTAGTGACATAAATATACCTTTCTAGACCCCATCAAAGTGACTTCATTTAAGTCGTTTCTTCTTTGATGAAAATAATATAGCATATTTTGTTGAAAATTAAAATAGTATTAGATATTATTTTAATAAAAGAATTTGGAGGAAGTGTACATGCAAGAAAATGTAATGTCGTTTGTTAATATTTCACCTTTATTTATTGCAATTATTATTGGTTTTGTATTTTCATTTAATGAAAATACTTCTATAAAAATACCTGCTATTGTAGTTATTGCTTCAACAATTATTAGCTTTCTTTTTCCAATTTTTAATTTAAAATCTTGGGTGACTTATCCAGCAATTATCTCTGAAAGTGCAATGTTTGTATTGGCTGCAAGATTATTAAGTAAAAAACTGAAAATGTGGCTGGCCTGGATTTTGGGAGTTGCCATAGGTTTTGCTTGGGCGATTGGACTGTTTATTTTGCTAGGAGTGACTTTTAATATTTAATGTTCATTAGAAAGTATAAAGATTCTGATTTCGACCAATTGTGTCATGTGATGGATCGTGCGCGAATGCAGGAATTAGAGACAGCTAATATGGAGCAGGTGTTTATCCAATTGAAGGATGCTCCATATTTACGGTATTTGTTAAAATGCAAAATGTATGTAGCTACTAAAGAAGAAAAAATAGTCGGATTCGTTGGGTTACGACCACATGAATTATCGTTTTTATATGTAGATCCAAACTTTCAAAATCATGGAGTCGGGAAGAAATTAATAGAGTTTGCTTTAAAGCGATTAGAAAGACCGATAAAGCTAGATGTGTTTACTGATAACTTGGCAGCCAAAGCATTGTATGAAAAATACGGTTTTAAAGTAGTAAAAACTGTAGTTGAAAAGTGGTCTGATGAGTATCCAATAGAATTTTCGCAGGATACGATGGAGATGAAGTAAGTTATAACAGAAACCAATAAAGAATATTGAGGATCGAAGTTATGATTATAGATACGAAAAAATTACAAAAAGCAGTTATTGAGAACAAGAAAAAACATAATTTTAATACTACTGATGTTAAGTTTGAACTTCTTTTGCTGTACGGTGAAGTGAATGAACTGTTTCAAGCTTGGTTAAAAGAAGACCAAGAAAATATCAATGAAGAGCTGGCTGATGTAGCAATATTTTTACTAGGAATATCCGAAATGCTTGGTAGTGATCTTGGTGAAGATATTGTTAAGAAAATGAAAATTAATGCAAAACGAAAATATGTGCACGGAAAGAAGATAATTAGTGATGACTAAAGTAGAACTTACTCGTTTTAGAATTAAAAAAGGGAAAGAAGCTAAAGCGCAAGAATGGATGGACTTTCTAAATGAGCATCACGCTGATACTGTCGCAACAATGGCTGGTGAAAAGATGTACGTGGAGAGCGTCTTTAAAGAGGAAAATCCAGATGGATATACCTATTTTTACTGGTATTCGGTTCAAGGAGAAGGCGGAAATGCCGTTGAAGAATCAGAAAGCTATATTGATAAGAAACATGTTGAATATTGGGACGAATGTATCGATATGGAGTATAAGCCAGTTGATATGGAATTGGAAGAAGATTTGATTGCACCGGCTGTTGAGAAGGTAATTGAAAAGGATGCGTAATGCTAAATGAAAGCATGGAAAATTAGTGGAAGTATTGTATTGATCTTATTTATAGTGATTAGTATATTTCTTTGCGTTAGAAAAATTGACGGCGCAGGTGTAGTACAAACACCTGAAATGAGAATTATTACTTTAATTATCTGGGGAGTATTTGGATTAATCATTTTAATCAGTTATCTAATTTGGCTGGCAATTTTAAAGCATAGTAAAAAGTAATATGTCAAACTATAGAAAATAAGATTAGTCGAAATGCTTGTATGGAAGCGTTAAAACAAGCACAAATTAAGGATAATTATGGGTCATTTTTTGAATTAGTGGCTGATTATGAGCAAGATGAATTAGATAAGCGAATAGATTTATTAACTAGGATTGAAAAAGAAAGAAAATTCGCACAAAGTCAAACTAGATTGGATAAGTTTGACAAGTAATTAGTAAGACTAAAGCAGATTCTGGTATGAACCTGCTTTTTTATTTATTGCAAAGTATAAAATGAGTATAAAATATGCATTTAAATCTAAGTGATGCAAAGTATCAAACTTCATTAGTTTAAGGAGTTAGAGGAAGTGGAAAGACAGTTTTTCTTTTAAATGTTCAAAGAAATTATGAAAAAGATAAAAATCATTATTTTGTTCGGTTAAACTTGGGTTACTACAAAATTATGTTTCTGTATATCGAGCACGCTTATTAGATGATCAATTAATCTATGCTCCCGAACGTGGATACGTAAGTTTTACATTGCCTTTCTTTTCAGATTTTATTCGATGGTATAAAGAAAATCATTTAATTTAAATAGCATTAACAAGCTAAGAAAAAATTCCTTTCATGTTGATTTAAACATTAGTTAAATAAGTCATAAGCAGAGGCTGTAAAGGATCTCTGCTTATTTTTTTAGTTAAAAATTTTATAAGTAATCTATTGAAATATTAATTATATTTAAGTAATATTTAATTTAATTAAAAAACAAAAGATGAAAATGAGGTGGGACGATTGCATAATTATCCGTTTGTTTTACATAAATTTGTAACTGGTAAACATGATGTTGAGTTAGTTTTACCTGAAACTTGGCAAGCGAAAGATTTGTTTGATCAACTTCAAAAAAATCTAGTTGAATTCTCTAAATGGTTAGTTTGGGCTAAAAAAATTGATTCTGTTCAAAAAGAAGTAGATTCAATTAAGCAATTCCAACAGAAAATGGTTGATGGTACGGCATTTAATTTGGTTATTTTAGTTGATAAAAATCCAGCTGGCATGATTGACTTGCATGACTTAAATTCAGAGTCAGGCGAAGTTGGATATTGGCTGTCGAATGATTTTCAGCATTTAGGAATTATGACTGAATCCGTCGAATTTCTTAAAAAGTATGCATTTGAACAATTAGGACTCAAATATTTAATTTTAAGAACTCATCCTCAGAATTTTGCAAGTCAGAATGTAGCTAAGCGAAGTAGATTTGAGTATCAAGGAATTGATGATAATGATCATAAAAAATTTATCTTAAAAAAATAATATTAGGAGAAAAGAAACATGGAATTAAAAAAGGTAACTAATCAAAATCTTTGGGATGTTGTAAATCTTAAAGTCAAATCAGATCAAAAAGAATATGTTGCAGATAATGCGACTAGTTTGCTAGAAGCATATGCAACTAAAAATGAAGGTGAAAAGGTTGAGACCTTTGCTATCTATGAAAAAGATAATTTAGTTGGCTTTGTAATGATTAACTTTAATGTATACCACTGGGAAGGTGCACCAAAAGTTGCTCGTAATAATTATTGCTTGTGGCGTTTTATGATTGATCAAAAATATCAAGATCAGGGATTAGGGGTAGATGCGTTAGCTGTGCTTATTAAATATATAAAAACAATGCCTTTAGGAAATGGAAATAAATTGTATCTTTCTTACGTCCCTTCAAATTTTGCTGCTGAACAGCTATACAAGGCTGCTAGTTTTGTGCCTAATGGTGAAAAAATTGAAGAAGAAATTGTTTTAGTTTTAGATTTGGAGAAATAAATTTATGAAAAGCTTATTTAAATTAATGATTAAAGGAGTGGGAATATGGTTTATCCTATTAATGCTCTATTTTGTGATTAATTTATTCATCAATTTTAATGTTCTTCAAATCTCTAATCTTTTCGGCGTACGATTAATAATTGACGTATCAAAAGGAAGAGCAGTAACGATGAGCGGTATTGCACCTAATTTTTATATTAGTTTATTACTTTTTACTCTTTTTTATGGAGGAATAGCGTTTTGGATAAACAAGAGAAGAAGCAAAATATGAAGTAAGATCGACTTATTGATTGGGCAAAGCGACTTCAAAGTTTGGCGCAAGCTGGCTTAACCTATGGAAAAGATAATTTTGACTTAGAACGATATCAAGAAATTCGTGATATCTCAGCTGAAATGATGGCAGAAATAGTTAAAGAGGTTATAGATTTTTAATCCATTCATCTAAATCGTCTAAAGAACCAATTTTTTTTAATATTACCGTTTTCTACTTCTTTCTTTCCCTGTAATGCTTCAGGTGTGTTTAAAAAGTTAGTAGCCTTTCCAACAATTGTTTTAACTTTAGTTGAATCATAAAGATTTATATAGCATTTAATATCTTTTTTCATAATTAATTACCATTTTCTATAAAACTTTTTTGCTATTGTATCTTATTTTCAGTATTAAGAGAAAGTGAATAAAAATAATGACATCAAAATTAATTATAATTCGTGGAAATTCTGGCAGTGGCAAAACTACATTATCTAAAGAAATTCATTATCGATTGCCGCGCAATACATTATTGATTCCGCAAGATACAGTTAGAAGGAAAATGCTGAATGTTAAAGACGGAGAAAAGACATTTGCTTTGCCTTTATTAGAAAATTTGCTTGAATATGGTTATCATCACTGCTCTTACACTATCTTAGAAGGTATCTTGAATGCAAAATGGTATACCGATTTGTTTAAGAAATCTCAGCAGCTTTTTGGTAGTCAAATTTATGCTTATTATTTTGATATTCCATTTGAAGAAACAATAAGGCGACATAAAGCTCGTCATGAATATTCTTTTGGTGAAGAAAAAATGCGCTCCTGGTGGAATGAAGAAGATTATATTGGCTTTATTCCGGAGTGTGCCTTTACCAGTCAAATGAATTTAGCTGACGAAATTTCAATTGTGATGAATGATATTCAAGTAGAGGACCAATAATGATTTTGATTGAAAAATTAAATCAAAAGTTACAAAGTAATTTGAAACCAATCAACCATGAATCGCTTAATAAAACCTTTGTAGGTTATAGTAATTTGTATCAGCAGTCAGTTTTTGTAAAACAATTTGCTAAAGAGCAAGGATGTTATACAGAAGAAACGGTTACAAGGCAAATGAATGATCGAGTGATAACGACTTTTTCAATTGATAACAGATATATTTTAGTATTAAAAGACGTTGAACCTCGAGATATTCCCTCAACTATTGATCAAAATTTAGCTTTTGAAATGGGACAAGTTTTAGGTGAGTTTCATATGCAAATTAAGCCTTTTCCTAAGATTAAGGTTGTCCAAAATCAATTTGATGACTACTTGTCAGAGATAGATACTTTTCAAGATTCTTTCTATAAAAGTCAGTTAAATAAAGTAGCTGAAAAATTTATGACGCATAAAAATGAAATTCAAAAAGATCTGAAAAATAATTCATATTTTGTTTTACATGGGGATGTAGGAATCAGAAATTATAAGTATATCGGTGGGAAGTTAACTTTAATTGATTTTGAAAAAGCACGTCTTGGTCCTGTATATCAAGACTTTATCAAATTGTTTTATCAAGATTTCTCATTGAATCCGGATTTAATTGACTCATTTTTAAAGGGATATTCTACTAAAAACTCGGATTATCAACTATTAGGTTTGACGAAACAATATCTAATTTTCACAACAGCAGTTGGAATCTTTAATTACACTGAGAAAATTGAAGATATAGCTTTTAAGAAAGTTGGTGAGCGAATGCTCGCCAGCATAGAGGAATAGCAATGACTCAAGCCTACATTAAAACTTTACGCAAAAAAGTTGGTCATGAACCAATTATTTTAAATTTTGCAGGTGGAATTTTGGCTAATGATCAGAATAAAATCTTACTTCAAAAAAGATCAGATTTTGATGCATGGGGTTTGCCTGGTGGTGCTTTAGAATTTGGAGAATCAGCACAAGAAGCATGTGTTCGAGAGTTCTTAGAAGAAACTGGCTTAAAAGTAAGAACTAAGTCATTGTTAGGTGTCTCAACTAATTTTATCCAACGTTATCCCAATCAAGATGTGGCACAGGCAGTGACCATTGAATTTGTTGTTGAATTGGTAGAAAAAACGTCAAAAGAGGTCAGCTCTGAGACTCTTGACCTGAAGTATTTTTCTAAAAACAAATTACCAAAGATTTTTAACAAGCAACATCAACTTTTTATTTATCATTACTTTGATGAAGACTATCCATTTATAAATTAAGGGAGAGGGTATACATGAATGAAGAAACATTTATTTCAGATATTGATTTAAGTAAACAAGCTGTAATAGAGCCCGGAGTCGAAAATTTACAGTATAAGTTTCATGAAAAATTGCTTTTTGCATTTGTCCCAGATGATGAAATTAACTCTTTTTTAGATAAACACTCTCATAAGACTCTGGGTAAATTTAAAACTGTTTCATTTAGACCTAAGATATATGAAGTGGAAGTCAACAATCAATTAATTACTTTGTGTCAAGCTCCAGTGGGAGCACCAGCTTCAACAAAGTTTTTAGATTGGTTGATCAATTATGGAGTTAAACAAGTTTTATCTGTTGGAAATGCAGGAGCACTGGCTAATCTTCCTGAAAACACGATATTTGTTCCACAAAGAGCGATTCGCGGAGAGGGTACATCCTTTTATTACAAAGAACCAAGTAAGATTATTACATTAAATAAAAAGTTTGTACGAAGCGTTGAAAATGAAATAAAAAAATTAGGTCTTCAATATGAAGAGGGAACAACTTGGACAACAGATGGCTTTTTTAGAGAAACACCCAAGCAAGTTTTACAAGCTAAAGAATTAGGTGCAAAAACTGTCGAAATGGAGTGTTCAGCTTTAGCTGCTTGTGCAGAATTTAGAAATATAAGTTTTGCGCAAATTTTGTTTACGGCTGATAGTTTAGCTGATATGGATAACTATGATAAACGTAACTGGGGCCATGATTCATATAGCGTTGGCTTGAATATTGGATCTCAGGTATTAGTGAATTTATAATATTTCAACTAAAAATGGAGTGGAAAACATGAATGAAGAACCATTTATTTTAGACTTTGACAAAAATCCGCATGCTGTTCTTGAACCAAATCACGATCAAGAACCCTTTCATTTTCATCCAAGATTACTTTACGCATTTGTGCCTGAAAAAGAAATTAACGCATTTTTGTATCAACATCTTCATCGCACTTTGGGCGAATTTGAATCATGCTCTTTTAACCCCAAAATCTATGAAGTTCAAATTGACAATGAATTTTTCACTTTGTGTCAAGCACCCTTGGGAGCACCAGCAGCTACTCAATTACTTGAGTGGTTAATTGCTTATGGTGTAGAAAAAGTGTTAACTATTGGCACAGCTGGTGCTTTAGTAGATTTGCCTGAAAATACAATGCTTCTTCCCACACGTGCTATTCGGGATGAAGGAACGTCTTTTCACTACATGCAACCTGGACAATTTGTTGAATTAGATTCTTCATTTTTAAAGGAAGTAGAAAAAGCTTTAACTGAACTAAATGTGGACTATGATGAGATAACAACTTGGACAACCGATGGATTCTTTAGAGAAACGCCTAAAAAGGTGGCCCAATTTCGTCAGTTAGGCGCATCAACCGTAGAAATGGAATGTGCAGCTTTAGCTGCTTGTGCCCAGTTTAGAAAGATTGATTTTGCTCAGCTTTTGTTTACGGCAGATACATTAGCTGATATGGATAACTATGATGAGCGTGATTGGGGCGGTGAATCGCACAGAACTGGCTTAAGCATTGGTGCCCAAATTTTAACAAGGATCAAATAGATATGGATGAGAATATACAAACATTTTGGCATCAGTTTTGTAAAAAGCATAATTTAAATGAAAATACACCTGTTGAAGCATGGGCCTTTGGTGCAAATCAAAAAGATGCTAATGAGTTAGCTTCTTTGGTTGATAAAGAAATTAAGACAGCTACTACGTCAGCTTATGAATTGTATGGTAAAGATGAGAAATTACCTAAAGTAGGTGAGTGGGGCATTATTTTAGATGGTAATGCTAAACCAGTCTGCGTAATAAAAGATGTATGCGTTGAGATCATTCCATATAATTTAATTTCTCAAGAACATGCTTATCATGAAGGAGAAGGTGATTGTAGCTATACTTATTGGCGCACGGTTCATGATGAATTTTTTACACGGAAATATAAAGAGCGTGGAAAAATTTTTTATTCTCAAGCACCGATGGTCTGTGAAGTTTTTGAAAAAATAAAATAAGCGACAAAAATTAGCGCTTGTATAAAAATAGCTAGAAATAGTAGGTACATGGTAAAATTAATTCCATATGCTAAATTTAAGAACGTATTTTAGTAAGGAGTTAACTAAACATGAAAAAGACGGGAGTAATGAACTCAAATATTTCTAGAGTGATTGCAGATATGGGACATATGGATTGGTTAGGTGTGGGGGATGCAGGAACTCCTGTGCCAGCTGGGACTGAAAAGATTGATTTATCTGTTAGACCAGGATTGCCATCATTTATTGATGTTTTAAAGGAAGTTCTCACAGAATTAGAAGTTCAAAAAATGTATATTGCTGAAGAAATTAAAACTGAAAATCCTAAGCAATTAGAAGCAATTAAAAAGACTCTTCCTAACGTTGAGATTAAATTTATTCCTCATTCAGAATTAAAGAAAGACTTAAAGTCCTCAAAGGCATTTATTAGAACTGGAGAGAAAACTCCATATTCTAATGTGATTTTAGAAAGTGGCGTAACTTTTTAATTAATTAGAAATGGAGGAATTATTCTATGCAAGGAATTGCACTTTTAGTTGGATTAGGACCATTGATAGGATGG
This sequence comes from Lactobacillus sp. RTP31084st1_F9_RTP31084_210423, assembly GCF_040919545.1. Classification (NCBI taxonomy): domain Bacteria; kingdom Bacillati; phylum Bacillota; class Bacilli; order Lactobacillales; family Lactobacillaceae; genus Lactobacillus; species Lactobacillus sp. RTP31084st1_F9_RTP31084_210423. The sequence goes on along the minus strand of NZ_JBCOVH010000001.1, from coordinate 599,538 downwards.
GGCTTATTTCCAACAATAGCTTCAAAGATTGGTGGTAAACCGGTAAATCAAATTATTGGAGCAACTTTTGGAACTTTTATTTTTGCAGTAATTTATAATTTGATGCGAGGAATTGCACTCCCTACAGATTCAGCCTTGATTTGGTCAATTATTTCAGGAATTGGTTGGGCTAGTGCGCAAATACTTACTTTCCATTCCTTTACTTTAATTGGTTCATCAGGTACGATGCCGATCACGACTGCTTTTCAGTTGCTAGGAACTTCTTTATGGGGTGTGTTTGCACTAGGAGATTGGCCAAATACAAGTGATAAGTTAGTCGGCTTCCTTGCCTTAGCCTTAATTGTTTTGGGAGCTTGGATGACAACTTGGACTGAAAAGAAGACTGATGAAAACAGTGCCAAGCTGAGAAAAGCAGTCATCGTTTTATTAATTGGTGAAATTGGTTACTGGGCTTATTCAGCTGCCCCACAAGCTGCAAAAATTGATGGCTCAAAGGCATTCTTACCACAAGCTATTGGAATGTGCTTAGTCGCAATTTTCTATGCAATTTATTTGAAAGTTAAGAATCCAAAGCAAACGATTGCTTTAGCTCAGGGAATTTCTTATAAGCAAATTATTTCTGGCTTCTTTTTTGCTTTTGCTGCTTTGACATACTTGATTTCAGCACAACCAGATATGAACGGCTTGGCAACAGGATTTATTTTGTCGCAAACTTCAGTAGTTTTGGCAACATTAACTGGAATTTGGTTCTTACATGAAAGTAAGACAAAGAAAGAAATGATAGTTACTCTAGTTGGATTAGCTATTATTATTGGCGCTGCAACAATGACAGTAATTGTTTAATTGAATATAGATATTGAACTACAACTTTTTATTTTAAAGGTATTTATTGAAGATTTTAAAAAGGTTAGTGTCAGAAGATAAATTCTTTTCATAAGGCTTTATATTAAGGGGTATTTTACAATGGATACATATATTAAAAACTATACTAATACGTTCGATATCAAAGGCAAAGAAATTACTGTTACTGCCCCTGCGCGATTCGAAAAGAATACTGATCGACTAATAAATGATAATGAACTTGATGATCAAGCTGTAGAAATAGCACAGGAAATATATCGTCAGAAATATGGTTTTGTGGGTCCAGCAGACATTAAAAAATTAAGAAAGAAATGGAAACTCTCTCAACGACAATTGGCTTCAGTTTTAGGTTGGAGTCCTTCAACAATCGCATTATATGAAGTAGGTGAGATTCCGACAGTTTGTAATAATAGACTGCTTAATGTATTAATTAAGAATCCTCAAGTAATGAAAGATTTTATTGAAGAAAAGAAAAATTCAGATAATTTAGAACTTTAAATTGAAAAAAGACAGGAGAAATAACTCCTGTCTTTTTGCTATGCTATAAGTTTTTATCTTTTTTCTTAAACCATATTCTAGCAAAGTCGATTAGTGGTTTTACTTTAATGACCTTAATAAAACCATTGTTTAATTTAACTTGTTTAAACTCTTTAGGAAAGTTTCTTTCAAAGGCTAGTCCTAAGTCATTAAAATCATCATATGAATCCATATCTATATTTTGGTAATCAGTCCAGATAGTCTTTCCAGTTTTATCTATCCCGGTTGCTGCTGAACAGGTTTCCGTTTTTCTATCAATTGTTGATTCAGCGTAGTGCAACATTGTGCAAGTTTCATAATCAGTTCCTAGAAAAATAATTTTACCATCATTTTGATACAAATAGTCTAAGGGACTATGCAAGCCGTAAGGCATATCAAGTGGTTGTTTTCTAGCAATTTTAGCTTTATCTTTACCCCAAATTGCAATGGGTAGATAAGGATGGCAACTACGTACTACATCGGGTAAATTTCTAAAATATTCAGGTGTAATACCTAAACCTTCACTCAGAGAAGTATCAGGATTATATGGTGGCATATTGTCACGGACTATTTGAATCAAATCTTGTCTAACAGGAGGATATTCCCAGCTTGCGGGGTCACAATTCGTAGTGACTTCTGATGGCATCATAATTGTGCCTTGATTTATTGTTTCTTCTAAAGCATGAACCACACTTTCAGGTCCACCAGGAACATAATAAAACTTACTTAAAGCTGTATGAACCATAACCTTATCAGTAGCCTTGATCTGAGCATTAATGAAGGCATTTTTAAAATTATCTTTTGTAGTAATCGTAGTAATTATATCTTGAGTCATAATGTTCTCTTTTCTTAAATTTAATTAATTATTGACTAGGACGATAGAATACTACTCTTGTTTTAATTTCTGCATTATTGATTTTGTTTTTCTTGTTACTCATTTATAATTCCTCGGTTTTAGTGTTTAATTTCTATAAAGATAATTAAATAAAAGAATGCTGTTATTACTTGAGCTATTCCTTCAAGCATAATTGCGGGAAGAACGCCAAGATTTTTAACAATAATTCCTCCTAAAAATGATCCAATTGGAATCATGCAATTAACAATACTGCTATTAATTGTGTTAATTCGTCCAAGCAGATTAGGGCGAAAACTTTCCTGGACGAGTACACGAAAGTTAATATTCATCATACTGATCCAAAAGGTACTAAACAGAGCGAATAATAAAATTAAGATAGGAAAAATTGGGGCAATAATTGTCTCTAAAATAATTGAAATACCTGAAAGAATTAAACAAATAACAATTAATAATCTTAACTTGTTGTCTTTAACATAGAAATGTTGCACTGCGATACTACCAAGTAGTCCACCGACTGAAGAAGCAAGCTCCAAACCACCATAACTCATTGCACTCCTGTTTAAATATTGAGTTGCAAAGTAAGGTAACCCGATTGAAGAAATTCCATAGAACAAGTTGGTTATAGCAAAGGGAAGGATTAGGATCAAAATATCCTTTTCTTTTTGTAAAGCCTGCCATCCGTTAATTAGAGCTTTTAAGTAAGTACTATTTTCTTTATCTGAAGAAATTGATTGAACATTAAAGTTAAGTCGAGCATAGAATAAGAGCGCAAAAGCGAAAATTAAACCTGAAATTATAATTGTATTTTTGATGGACAAATAAGTAATTAAAATTGTTGCCCCGGCATCTAAAAATAAATCCAAAGTTTGATATGACATTTGAAAGATACCGTTTACCTTAGCTAAATTTTCTTTTTTTACAATGATTGGCAATATTTTGTCTTCAGCTGGATAAATTAATGTTGAACCAATTGTAGATAGAATATAAACAATAATTAAAAATATGATTGCGAAAAGATGTAAATTTGGATCGTTAAATAATGGAATAATTAACAAGCTAAGGATGGCTTGAATAATAGTTACTACTTGAAGTAATTTTTTAGTATTTAACCGATCAATTATTGGACCTAAAGTAAATGAAAACATATCAAGCGTTGAATCTGCTATAAAGATTAGCGATAGTAATATTGGTGAGTGAAAGTGGCTTTTAAAGTACCAGAGTATCGCCATATAAAACAGTGAATCAGCAATATTAGTTCCGATTCTTCCAATTAATAAGTTAACAACATTAGAATTATCTTTATTAGTTAAATTTTTTAGCATTTTCCCGTTCCTTATTAAATACGTGTTTTTAAAGTATTTTGAAAGTTCAGGGAAAAGTTATCTATATTTAGTTAACAAACCCCAAACTTTCATCAAATTTGGGGACATTTCTTAAATATAGCTTAATAACTGAAAGAAAATAATTCAGTTTTAAGCTTAATCCTAAGTTATTTAGAATAAACACCTAGTTTCACCTCAATTTTTTAAGATAAAGTTAGTATAACATAGTACAAAGTAGCTTAAAATTACCGCTTAGTTGAAAAATATTACCACTTAAAAAAATATGATTGAAAATTAAAAAAGTATTAGTAAAATTAATAATAACTAAAGCGGAGGAGGGAAAATAATGACATTTAAAGAATTAATAAAAAGTAATATTCCACGTTCAATCTTAATCATGGCTTTGTACATTCTTTATGCCATTACAGGTGCATTAGGAGAATATCTATTTAAAAATTCATTGAATAATATACTTAAGGGAAATTTGAATGGGTATATTTATTGGACTTTTATTCAAGCAGGGATGGAAATAGGAGCAGCAATTTTATTACCAATTGCAACAATTGCTTTTACTAAACAAACACAGAGCTATTTACATCATATTAGAGAAGATATTATGCAGCATTACTATAATTCCGGTAATGATGAAAAGGTTTCTGAAATGCAAAATCAGTTAACAGGAAACTTAAAAATGTTAACAACTGATTTTGCTACTCCTTGGGTTTCAATTTTAAGTGGAATTCTTGAAATATTTATTTCAGTCGGAATTCTATTAAAGATGAACTGGACTTTGGTTCTAGTTAGTACAATATTATTGGGAATTAATTTTCTGCTTCCAAAGATTATGGAAAAGAAAACCGCACAAGCTACTAAGGAAGTTAATGCTAAGAATGAAAAGTTACTTAATGTAATTGAACATTGGCTTGGCGGTTTACAAGAATTAAGACGTTTCGGCGCTTATGGCAGATTAAGAAAACAACTTCATCAAGCGAGTGATGACTATACTAAGGCAAGTAAAAAGAGCTGCAAGTATAATACAATTTCTTATCTCTTCAATGGCTGGGCAAATGCCCTAGCACAAGTAGGTTTGGCTTTCTTTGCTGGAATTTTGTTTATAAATCGCTCAATTTCTTTTGGTGAATTTGCAGTTGCTGGCTCATTCGGATTTGCAGTTTTCTCAGCTATTTGGGAAATTACTAGTGCAATCACACAAATCAAGTCAACAAAAGAATTACGTCAAGAAATTTCTGAACTACGTCGCAATGAAAAACGGACGGTTAAAGCAAGTGCATATGGTGTTTCAGTAAAAAATCTAAAAATTTCATATGATCAAGGTGAAACTATTTCTTATCCTGATTTTACAATCAAAGCTGGAGATAAAGTGTTACTGACTGGTGATTCAGGAACAGGTAAATCTACATTATTTGCAGTTTTACTTGGAAAGTTGAAGGCGCAAAGTGGAACTGTTACTTACTTAGATAAAAATAATCAACCACTTGAAAATGCTACAGTAGGTTATTTGCCTCAAGATCCTGTAGTTTTTCCAGTTTCAATTAAAGAAAATATTACAATGTTTACTAAAAAGCTTGAACAACAAGTACTTAATATAGTTAACAAAGTTCAGCTAAGCACTGATTTAGCTAAAATGTCTGCTGGTATCAATACAGTTGTTGATTTAAAAAATGAAAACTTATCAGGTGGGCAAAGACAAAAAGTGGTTTTGGCAAGGAGTGAAATTCATCATCAGCCATTTGTTTTGATGGATGAAGTAACTAGTGCGATTGATCAAAAAGCCACTGAAAAAATTATTGATGAATTGCTAAAGACAGATCAAACAGTTTTAATGATTGCTCACAACTTTACACCAGAATTGAAGGCCAAGTTTGATCATGAAATAAAGTTAGAAAAGAAGGGAGGACACGAGTAATGAATTTTAGGGAATTAATAAAAATTAATCCAGTTAGATTTTGTCTATTTGTTATAATTACTGTTTTAACACCAATCACATTAATTGGTAATACAGCACTAGTTCAACTAGAAACGACAATTGTTCTGTCACGGAATTTACGTAATTTTATAATTATTTCAGCAATAAGTTTAGTGGTTGCTGCTCTAGGCTATGTATTTATATATATCAGTCAATATTTGATTACATATCAAGCACAAGACTTAAATAATTCAGTTAGAGATAAGATTGTTAAGCACTACTTTTATGATGGCAAAAAACATCAAGTTCCTGAAATGCAAAATAGACTAACTAATGATTTACAAATGGTTAATGAAAACTATATTGGTGCTATTTTTAATTTACTATATGGTAGTGTCATGATCATTTCAATTATCATATATTTAATTATGTTAAATTGGATCTTGTTACTAACAATTTGCTTAATTGTAGCAATTACTTTAGTCCTTCCGAAACTAATTGAGACACCATTACAAAAAGCAAATCAACTTATTTCTGATAGCAATCAGGTTTATTTAGATACTCTGAATGATTGGCTTGCAGGTTTAGAGCAATTAAGACAATTTGCCGCTGGGGCAAAGCTGTTTTCAGTTTCTAAATTAGCAAGTAAGAAACTTGAAGATGCAAACGTTAAGCAAACTACTTATACCAAATTGCTTAATGCTATTACTGGTATTGCCTCTGCAATTTTTGGTTTGATTATCTTTTTATTGTCAGGTTTTTTAGTTAAGAATGGTTTATTAGAGATTAGTGCACTTCTAATTGTAGGTAATTTTAGATTTTATTTAAATCAAGCTATTAATCAAATTTCAAATGCCCGTGGTCAGATGAAAGGTATTAAAAAACTAGTTACGGAAATAGATAAGTCTGCAGAACCTGTCCATTCTTCAAGTAAAGATAGTTCGATTGCTCCTGCGATAATCAAGACAAAATCACTAGGTTTAAAGTTTTCAAATGGAGAAAGTTTAACTTATCCTAATCTTCAAATTAAAGAGGGCGAAAAGATCTTATTAACAGGCGATTCAGGTGCTGGAAAGTCAACTTTATTTAAATTAATTCTTGGAGAATTAAAGCCAAGTTCAGGAAAAATAATATTTGAAGACAAAAATGGCAATCAGATCGTGCCAGACTTACGTAAAATTGGATATCTTCCACAAGACCCAGTAGTTTTTCCCGCTTCGATTTTAGATAATATTACGATGTTTAATGACAAATTAGATAATAAAGTAGCTGAGGCAGTGAAAGAAGTAAATCTTTCTGCAGATCTAAAGAAGTTTGATGAAGGAATAGATAAGAAACTTAACTTGGATAAATTGAATATCTCAGGGGGACAAAGACAGAAGATTGTTTTAGCTCGTGCAAAGGTTCATGATAGTGATATTATTTTGATCGATGAAGGAACAAGTGCAATTGATCAAAAAGCGACAATGGATATTTTGAATAATCTATTAAAAAGTAAGGCAACTATCATCTTTATTGCTCATAATTTTAATAAAAAAATGCATGATCTATTTGATCGAGAGATTCACTTAGTAAAAGACTAGAAGAAAAAGGCTTTTGTAAAAAATGCAAAAGCCTTTTTCGATGCCTTCAAAAAATGGCTGCAAAATGCAGTCATTAAAGAAAGTAACTAGTTATAAATTTGTCTAGTAAAATTATATAAATCGGTATCAAGATAATATTTAACTTCATCTGCTTCAGCAATATTCTTTAATCCAAATAGGGCAGTTAGAAGACGTAACTCATATTTTAGATTTTGAATTGCGACAATCAAAGATTCGGTATCTTGATTAGCAAACTGTAAGAAATAATTTGCAATACCAACATATTGTGCCCCTAAAACTAAGGACTTGAAAATATCTAAAGCATTGGTAATCCCACCGGCTGCGATAATCGTTTTATTAACCGGAATAGTTCGTGCAGCAAGCAAAGTTTTAACTGTTGAAAGACCAATGTCTTCTAAAAACATTAATTTTTGATTTTTTCGTCTTTCATTTTCAATCTGAGCAAAATTTGTTCCGCCACTTCCACCTAAATCAATAATTGAAAAGTCATTGATCAAGAGGGTTCGTAAAGATTCGGGGTCAATTCCCATTCCCACTTCCTTGATGATGATTGGAACATCGACTGCTTGACGAATTGCTTTTAGATTATCAAGCCAATGAAAATCCCGATCTCCTTCAGGCATCACAGCTTCTTGAACACTATTAAGGTGAATTTGAAGGGCGTTAGCATTTAATACCTGCACAATCTTTTGGGCCACTTTAGGTTTAGTAGTTGGATTAACGTTAGCGAAAAGTAGGCCATCAGGATTTTCTTGTCGCGCAATTTCGAAACTTTTGATTTGATCAGTTTCTTTTTCAAGAATGCTAGCAGAACCTAACGCCATCGGAATATTTTCTTTAGCAGCTGCTTGAGCTAAGCGTCGATTAATAGTATATGAAGCATCTGATCCACCTGTCATTGCATTGATAAAAAATGGGGCACTAATTTTTTGACCAAACATTTCTGTTGCAATACTTTCTTTGCTAACAGCACTTTCAGGAAGAGCGGGGCGAATTAGATGTATATGCTTGAAATCATTATTTTTATTACTATTAAAAAACATCTTAGCCAATGCTAGATGTTCTTCTTTTCTTTGGGATCTTTGTGACATAATCTTTTCCTAGTATTAAATTAATTAAGCTATTGAATGAACTAAAAAGTTCAGTGGCATAATTCCATTTTCACGCCAAATATTTTTCATTTCTTCAATATCAGTTTGCTCATCAGCGATCACAATGCCGCAATCGCCGTTTCCTGCGCCAGAAGTCTTAGCAGCACCATTAAATTGTTCTGCGATATTAATTAATTTAGTCAGACGTGGAATTTCGATAGCAATATGATTAAGTGCAGCAAAATCCTTTAGCAATTGACGATTTAGACGAATTTGCTTTTGAATTAAAGCAATATTCTTTTCATTAAAGCCCTTAATCATATCAAGAACGCATTGTCTAGATTGTTCTAAGAAAGTATCATATTGGGTCTTAATAAACTTCTTCTTAGCATTAGTCTTATCAACTAATTGTGAAGTTGAGGCAGGCTTTTGACTCCAACCAATTACTAAATTTAATCCTTCAGGGGGAGTTAATAATTGAATTTTTAGACCAGGCCAAGCTTCGTTTAAAACATCGCTAAGAGATTTGGTAGCTAATTCTTGCTTAAGCCATGCCTTGTCAAAAGTTTGATAAGCAAGCCATCCACCATAGACACTGGCAGCAATATCACCAGCTGATCCGTTTCCTTGAACACTATAGTGAGAGATAGCTGAAAGTTTAAAGATAAGATCTTTTGTACAATGTAAGCCATAAAAATTAAGAATTGCCTTTACAGTTGCAACTGTTACAGCTGCAGATGAACCAAGACCATACTTCTTACCATCAGCTGAATCAAGATCAGAATTAACATGTAAGTCATATAAAGACATTGGAACTTTTTGTTCTAAACAAAAACGTTCTGTAAATTTAATCGCAGATAAAATGTATTCAAACGGGTTATCACGATTATCGATTACCATTTGATTGCCTTTACGAATCCAGTGAATAGAATCTTGAGAATACTGCTTAGAGTGAATTAAACCACTAGTGCCAGTGCTCTTAGCAATAGATACACGTACAAATTCATTTACTGCAACTAAAATGGCAGGGCAGTTTTGCTCAAGAACTGCATACTCTCCCGCAATATACAATTTTCCTGGTGCTTGTTCTGTAATCAACGAATATTCCTCTAATCTTTTTATTTTCAAATTACTAAAGCAGAGTAACGCCTGGGCCGAAACTCGCAACGACTATTTTAACATTAGTCAATGATTTCTGAACAGCTGAAATAATTTCTTTTCTATTTCTTAAGGTACAGAGAATTTTTACATTTGGACCAGCATCGATTGTATAGTAACATTCAATGCCTTGCTGCCTTAAATTCTCTACTAATTTAATCGCTTTAATTGTCTCTGGTTCAAAGTATGTGAAGGGCTCATTAGCTGTTAGGTTGCAAGCATGCATTTCATTAGCGCTTAATTCGCTGAGCTTGCCAATCTTAGTAAAATCTTTTTCCTTAATTGCTTGTTTTAATTCAGCAATTTCTTGTTTATTTCTAGCTAGCCAAGGCTGATAGAAAGGAGATGTTTGAGCTAATTTCATCCCTTTTGTTGAAGAAATTTTCTTTTGTTTTGTATCAACTTCAAGTGCTAATAGGGACAGGTCAAGATCTGGATTTTCATCAATTGGAACAGCATAAGAACTTGCATCATCAATTCCTTTTTGCCATTCGACAAAACCGCCATAAATCGATCTTGTTGCTGATCCTGATCCAAGACGTGCCAATTTCGAAAGTTCTCTTCTTGAAAGATCTAAGCTATAACTTGCAGCAAAGCTGGTTGCTAAAGCCGCAAAGGCAGATGCTGACGAAGCAAGGCCAGCCGAAGTGGGAACGTGGTTAGTAGACTTGATTGTAAAATGATCATTAAAGCCAAATTTTTCTTGTAATAGGTGAATATAATTAAAAACTCGTTTACTTTCTTCAGGTGTTTGCTTTTGACCATTTAAAATAAATGTATCTTCAGTTAGTGAAGAATCATGTTCAAAAGTAGTATCGGTATAAAAAGCATCTAAGGTCATTGATAGACTAGACATGAGCGGGGTCTTCAAAGCTTGATTAGATTTTCCCCAATATTTGATTAGCGCAATGTTAGTATGCGCACGAGCAGTTTTTTTCATTAGATTTCCTCAATCCAGTAATTATCAAAATTTGCTTGAGCCTTTTTGGCAATTTTTTGTGCCGTTTCTTGATCAGGACATAGCGCAATCACGATTCCGCCAAGGCCACCGCCAGATAACTTAGTACCTAAGGCACCATTTTCGTTAGCAATTTTACAAATATTATCAATTTTTTTAGTTGAAAGGTCGAATGAGGCTAAAATGCTTTGAGCTTCGTTAAAGATCTTACCAATTTCTTTAGCATTTTGTTTTAGCCAATTCTCTTGAGTGGCAGTAGCAAGCTCCCCAAGACGGGCAATTTGTTTCTTTTTGAGATCACTTTCATCCATTTGCTTTTTAACTGCTTGAACCGCCACTTTGGTATTTCCAAGTTCGCCAGTATCCATAATCAAGAGGGTAGCACCTAATTTTTGAGAAAGTTGCTGCGGACCATCCTGTTTATTAAAGAAGACTAGATAGTCTGAGCTAACAGTAGCGGCATCAAGTCCAGAAGCTTTACCGTGGTTGATCATTTCCGCATGGTTGGTAATTTCCATGATTTCATCGTGATCTAAATTCAAATTTAAGAATTGTGATAAAGCCTTAGTTGTCCCAAGAGCTACTACTGCACTTGAACCTAAGCCGCGTTCAATTGGAATTTCACCACTATAAGTAATTTTAACGTTAGGTGCATCTGCAACTTTAGCTAACATAGTTTTAACAATATATTTAATACCGTCATATTCATCTGGTGCATCAAAAAAAGCACCGTGGTAGTGATTTGTATCCATCCAAGTAGGACCAGCAGTTTCTTCAACAGTTGTGCTGATATTTAGGGCTTGAATTGGTAAAGCAAGTGCATTATATCCATACACAACAGAATGTTCACCAATTAGAATCACTTTTCCATGTGCTTTAATTTCAACTTTTTTATTCACGATTATCGTTCCTATATTATAAATTTCATTAAGTCTATTTCGTTTGTTCCATATGCTAAAATATTTGCTAAGGAGACTTGAGACTTATGATTAATGTAATTACTGGTAGACAAGTAGACAACTTGCAAAATGATATTATTGATCAAGCTGTTAAGTCATATTACCAAGATAAAACGCACGATGTTTTTATTATCGTGCCAAACCATATTAAGTTTACCACAGAAGTACGCGCACTTAGCAAGCTCTCTGTTTTAACGAATAAAAAACAAGTAGCGGTTAATAAACTGCACATTTTATCGTTTTCACGACTAGCCTGGTATTTTTTGAAGGATGAAGCAATCAAGTTGCCCCAGATTTTAGATGATGCTGCTAGTGTGATGTTACTTGAGCAAATTGTTAAAGATCATCAGAATGAACTAAAACTATTTCAAAATAAGAATCAGATTACGTCTGGTGCCTTAAAGCAAATGTATGAAGCAATTTTATCAGTTCGGGCTGGAAATATTGAACTAGAAAATATTGATAATGAAAAATTAAATGAAGAAACCAGCTATAAAGTCCATGATTTGCGAATTATTTATGATGATTTTATCGAACGGCTATCTGAAAAATTTGCAACAAAAGATGAAATGCAGCTCCTGCTTAATGAGTTTCTAGCTAAAAGCAACAATTTGAGCAGCATGGAATTTTATTTTTCTGATTTTTCGCATTTTTCCTTGCAGGAATTAACTTCAGTGCGTTTAATTTCAAAAAAAGCTAAAAATACAACTTTAGCATTTAAGACAAAAGTCGGCAAGATAGACAGTAAAGCGGAACCTGGAGACTATGATTATGTAGTTCAAAGAACAATTGGACAACTAGAGCATTTTTGGCAAAATCAGCAATTAAATTATCAAACTACTGAATTTCCACTCAGTCAGACTAATCCTAGCTCCCTGTTAAATGGTGTTTGGACTAAGACTAGCAGCTTTGATGAAAGTTTGAGTAAATTTTTGCAACCAGTTAAAGCAGATTCTAGATATGCTGAAGCATACTTTGTCGCACGGACAATCTACCAACAAGTTGCTTTAAACCACTATCGCTATCAAGACTTTTTAGTTTTAGCGCCAAATTTAAGTGAATATGAAACTTACTTAACGCCAATTTTGCGTCAAAATAATATTCCCTTCTTCAATGACCTGCAAAAGGAGATGAAATATCATCCCTTGGTTGTTGCAGTAGAAAATCTCCAGCAAATTTTTAAGCGTGGTTTTCAAACAGATAATGTAATTGCGCTAATGAAAACACAGCTGTTTATTCCCGAGTGGTATAAGAGCGTAGCACGTTATCAAAACGATGTGGATTTACTTGAAAACTTTGTGTTGGCACATGGTATTAAGGGAAGTCTTTGGAACAAGCCTTTAAAAAACTTTGTGGATGCGGAAGTAATTGCACTTGATAAGTCAGAGCAAGAGGTGGAAGAACTTGAGCGATTACGTCAATACTTTATCAGTATTCTAAGTAAATTTTTTGAAGAAATAGAAGCAGAGAAAGATCCGCAAGCTGGAGTGACAATTTTTTGGAACTTCTTAATTAAAAATCGAGTTGCAAAAAGACTAGAGGCTTGGCGAAAAGAAGCAAATGATGCTGGAGACTTACAGTTAGCGCAGCAGCCTGAACAAGTTTGGTCAACCCTAAACGATTTGCTAAAGGATTACTTATTGGTAGCCAAGGAATTTTCATTAGAACAATTTTTTGATCTTTTAATTAGTGGATTTAGTGAGGCTAATTTCTCGCAAATTCCATCTACTCTTGATGCAGTTAACATCTCTGAAATGGGAATGGTTCAAGGACAAGGTTATAAGCAAGTATTTATTATTGGGGCAACAAGTAGTAATTTACCGCAGATTGAGAAAATTCCAGGTTTCTTTAGTTCAGAGAACTTGGAACAGCTAAATGATGGGAATAATACTAGTGGCTATTTAGAGGATCAACAAAAAATTAATAATCTAGATCAGAATTATCAGTTTGGTAATGCATTAAGTTTAGCCAGTGATAAGATTTATATTTCCTATCCTGTAATTAATACGGCAAATGAACGATTAGAACCATCTATCTTTTATAAACAATTTCTTAGATTAACCCAGGCAGAAGAGTTTTCACAGCATGATTTACCTAATTCTGCTGGTGATCTTTTAACCTTTATGACTAATCCGGAAGCTAGTTTGGGCTATTTAACTTACTTAAAGAGCAAGCAAGCCGTTAAGGTAGATTCTATCTTAGAGATGACTGAGCAGAAAATAGGCGAAGTAGCTCAAAATGTCCTTGAAGGAAGCAGCTTTAAGAATATTCCCGAAAATCTCTCACCAGAATTGGCACAGGAACTTTACGGAGATCGGATAGAGACTTCAGTTTCACAACTTGAAACTTATTATCAGAATTCTTTTGAATATTTCTTAAATTACGGCCTACATTTAAAGAAGCGATTTGAAAATGAACTTGATGTAATTCAGGCAGGTAATTATTATCATGAAACTTTTGACTATTTAGTTAAAAAGATTAAAGAGAAAAACTTAAATTTTGCTGATTTAACTGATAGTAAGTTAACAGAGTTACTAATTGAAGTACGAGAGGAGTTAAAAGAAAAAGGCAGATATCGTCAACTTTTAAATGATCCATTCAATAAATATTTGTTCCATAAGCTAGACCAAACCACATCTAATGTTGCTCATTATTGGCATAGCAATGTAAATAAAACAACTTTTAGACCACAATATTCAGAATTAAGTTTCGGTAAAAATCAAAAAGTAACAGGTCTATCCTATAGTTGGAAAGATGAAAATAATAAAAAGAAGATTGTTGATCTACGAGGAAAAATGGACCGAGTTGATCTGGCTAAGGTAAATGATCGAGTTTTAGGAGAGGTAATTGACTATAAGTCTTCTGCTAAAAAGTTTGATTTAGGTCTCTTTGCTAATGGAATTTCGATGCAAATGATTTCGTATTTGGAAGTCTTAAAAAAGAATAATAAGTTTTTTGCTCAAGGTAAAAACTTAGATGTTTTAGGAGCTTTTTATCAAAATATTACTAGCAGCTTGGAACGCTTAAGTAGTGATAAGATGATTCTGAGCAACTATCAAATTAAGGATCTTCTCAAAGAAAGTACTAAGAAACTAATGTATAACGGAATTTTAATTGCTGATGAAGAGATTCTGGACCTGATTGAACCAGGAATGGAGAAAGATCGAGCTAATTCAGAAATATATAGCAGCGTTAAAAGAAAGGTAAATGGCGACATAAGTTGGCCACGAAATCAGAGTTTTACTCCTGATCAATTAGAATTGCTATTGGCATATAATTCCTACTTAATTAAGAATGCTGGTAGTGAGATTTTATCAGGTAAGATTAAACTTGATCCATATACTTACGGACAACAGAGTTCCTTAACTTATTCTGACTTTAAAGATATTTTCTTCTTTGATGCTATGTTAAAAGAAAATAATTACCATAAAATTAAAGCAATTGATAAAAAGACGCTTTTGAACTTAATTAAAGAAAAACTGGATTTGGATGGTGATGAATAGGTGACAAAGTTTACTAAAGAACAAGATCAGGCAATTAATGATTCTGGAAAAGACATTTTGGTTTCCGCATCTGCTGGTTCAGGTAAGACTACAGTTTTAGTTGAGCGAGTTTTAAAAAAAATTCTATCTGGCACACCGGTTTCTTCTTTACTGATTATTACTTTCACTAAAGCTGCAGCACGTGAAATGAAAGAACGAATCAAACAAAAAATAAGTGATCAACTTGAAGTTGAACCGGATAACCAATTTTTACGTAACCAACTATTAGATATTGATACAGCCAATATTTCTACGATTGATTCTTTTTGTTTAGATGTGATTAGGCGTTTTTACTATGTAATTGACCTTGATCCGCAATTTAGTGTTTTAACTGATGAGACTCAAGGAGAGCTTTTGAAAGAACGCGCTTTGCGAGAGATAGAGGTGGATTATCTTGAAGAAGATAATCAAGACTTTCAGGATTTTTATGATAATTTTTCAGGAGATCGTGATGCAGAAGGAGCTCGCAACTTGCTATTGCAGCTATATAATACAGTAACGACTCAACCGAATTATGAAAAATTTCTCGATGAGCTGCCAACCTGCTATGAAGTAGGTGACAATTTAATTCAATCTAATTTGTGGCAACAGCAAATAAAGCCGCTTTTACTTAAAGAAGTATCTGATTTAAAAGCAGAAGTAGAAGCTCTACTTGCTGAACCAGAAATAAATGGCTCTGATTTAGCTAAAGTTAAAGAAAATTATGACATTTTTTCTAACCGCCTAGATAGCTTTCTTGAATCTTTAAATAAGGACCAGCCTTATAATGAAATTCGTGCTAGTTTAATGAATTGTAAATTTGAAAAAGCAGTACGAAAATCTAAAAAATGGTCGGATGAAAGCATTGAAGTCTATCAAGAAAGTCAGGACTTAAAATCAGATTTAAATGATCAACTTAAGAAAATTTTTGCTAGCTTTTTTGTAGTTGAAGAAAAAGAGCAAGTAGCAGTCCTTCAAAAATCAGAAAAAATAGTTAAAACAATTGTTGCTGCTGAGAAAAAACTAATTCAAAAATTTGGTCAGTTAAAACGTGAGCAAAATTTAATTGACTATAGCGATATGGAGCAATTTGCCTTTAGTATTTTGACAACAGATACTTCAAACGCACATATTGCACAAGAATATTATCAAGAAAAATTTAACGAGATTTTGATTGATGAATATCAAGATGTGAACGCGCTGCAAGAAAATATCATTAAAGCCATTAAAAAGAAGGGGCAGAACACGCTTTTTATGGTTGGGGATGTCAAGCAGTCAATTTATGGCTTTAGGCAAGCACGACCAGACCTCTTTTTGAGTAAGTATCATACTTATGGCAAAGATAATGATAGTGAAAAAATCATCTTGGCTGATAACTTTAGATCAACAAAAAGGGTTACTAAAACAGTTAATGAACTATTTAATCCAGTTTTAACAACTAATTTTGGTGGCATTGACTATAAGAAAGAAGGTCAATTACAGTTTGGAGCTAGCTATTATCCAGCGGATTTACCGACAGCAAGCGAATACATTTTTACCGATAAAAAGCAAACACAGTCAGCTTATGAGGACCAATATGGCGATGAAATGGATTTTAGCGAAGTTCAGATGGTAATTGCGAGAATTAAGCAATTAAAAGCAGAAAATTTTCAAGTTTGGGATCGAAGAACGCAGCTTAAAAGACCACTTGAGTATTCAGATATTGCAATTATTACACGAACTAGAAGCGATAATTTACAGGTAATGCAGGAATTTGCAAAAGCCAATTTACCTTTATTTGTTACTGATGCGCAAAATTATTTTCAAACTTTTGAGTTGATTATGATTATGAATTACTTGAGGTTGATTGATAACCCTCAGCAAGATATCCCTCTAGTAGCTGTAATGAGATCGCCACTATTTAACTTCAAAGAACCAGAACTTGCACAACTTCGCGTTAAAACTCCAGCGGGCAATTTTTATACTGCACTTACTAACTTTGCTTCAGTTAACTCGGCTCTTGGGAAGAAATGCAGAGAATTTTTAAAGCAACTTGAAACACTCCGTTCATTTGCTGCTACGCACAGAATTTCTGAGTTAATCTGGAGCATTTACGAAAAAACACATCTTTTAGAAATTGTTACTGGTCTGCCAAACGGACAACAACGTAGGGTTAATCTTGAATCTTTGTATGAGCGGGCAGCTTCGTATGAAAGTGCTGGTTTTAAAGGTTTGTATCAATTCATTAGTTTTATTGAACGAATGAGAAAAAATCAAAAAGATTTAGCTCAACCTCTTTTAAGCGATAAAGCAGATAATGCAGTGAAATTAATGACCATTCATGCTTCTAAGGGACTAGAATTTCCCGTTGTATTTGTAATGGGATTAGGGCATCAGTATCAAACTAGAGACTTAAGCGGGAACTTTACAATTAGTCAAAAAGAACTAGGTTTAACAATAAAAGAAAAAAATTATCGTATTGATTCTCTGGTTAAATCTTTAGCCGATGTTCAAAAAAGACAGCAAATGCTTGAAGAAGAAGCGAGAATTTTATATGTTGGCTTAACTAGAGCACAGCAAAAATTGATCTTAGTGGCAAGCGTAAATGAAATTGAAAATAAACAAAAGAAATGGCTAAGCGAGCTTGATCAAAAGAAAGACACAATTCCATTAGTTAAAAAGATTAATGCTCAATCACCGCTTGATTTTTTAGGACCAGAACTAGAACAAAAACATGACTTTGACCAAACTATTCAAAATATGACATCTGCCTTAGAAGAACAAGATAAGCTCTATTATTTAAAATTCGATCTTGACTTAGAGCCTGAGAAAGTTAAAAGTCAAAATGAGAACAGTCAAGAAGTAAATTCCAAAGTAAATAAGGTAGTCCAAGAATTGTACGACTTTAAGTATCCGTTTGAAGATGCTACTAAGACTACAGCTTATCAATCTGTATCTGAAATTAAAAAGGCTTTTAATGATCCAATCGATAAAGAACTTGAAAACTCTCGTCTTATTTCTTCAAGTAATCGTTATTTGCAGCCAATTGATGAAACACCAACGTTTTTAGAAGAGCAAAAATTTACTGGGGCTGAAATAGGAACGGCAATGCACTTAGTTTTGCAATATTATAATTATGAAGGTAATAAAGACCTAGAAAATTTAGACCAAGAAATCGATCAGCTTGTTGAATTAGGGAAGCTGAATTCTTTAATAGTTCCATATTTGTCTAAAGAAGCTTTAAATTGGTTTGTAATGAGTGATTTTGCTAAAGAATTTTGGAAGCAACCTAATAAATTGCACAGAGAAAGCCAATTTTCAAGTCTCGTTAATGCTAGTGAATTATTTAGTGACTTTTCTGATCCATCCGCGAAGATTTTAGTTCACGGAACGGTGGATGGATATTTTGAAGCAAAAGATGGCCTAGTTTTATTTGATTACAAAACTGACTTTGTTGATAAAACAAATGAAGAGCAAGCAATTGAAAAAATTAAACAAAAATATACGGGACAATTGCGACTATACGAACAAGCCTTAAATGAAATGAATAATGATAAAAAGGTTATTGGAAAATATTTGATTTTGCTTGACGCAAGGAAAGTGGTCCCAGTAGACTAGAAACAGAATAGAAGGGAGATTATTATGAAAAAAGCCTTTACAGATGATGTTTTTGCGGTCGTCGATCTTGAAACTACAGGCACGCAGCGTAATCAAGGCGATCACATTATTCAATTTGGTTGTGCAATCATCAAAAAGCGTAAGGTAGTAAAAACGTATTCATTCTTAATCAATCCTCATCGTGAAATCCCTCAAGCTGTTGAAAATTTAACTCATATTAGTAATAGAGATGTTGCTCAAGCACGCGATTTTAAGTACTATGCTCCCAAAATTCGAAAAATTTTAGAGAATACAATTTTTGTTGCGCATAATGTTAATTTTGATCTCCCTTTTTTGAACTATGAGTTAGTAAATGCTGGCTTAGAGCCATTAACAGGAAAGGCAATTGACACAGTTGAATTAGCTCAAATTGCTTTTCCAACTTTTCCATCCTATAAATTACGCGACTTAACTGCTCGTTTAAAAATTAAGCATTTAAATCCCCACCGAGCTGATTCAGATGCTTTAGTAACAGCTAAGTTATTGCTAAAGGTTATTAAAAAACTTGAAAATCTTCCTCAGGCGACGTTAAATACTTTAACTTCTTTATCTAAAGGCTTATTACGAGATACTGATTATATTTTTTATGAAATAGGTCAAGTTGCTCGTCAAACAAAGAGACCACTAGATAAAGATTTGATTCAAGTAAAGCATTTAATTCTTAAGAATCAAATTGGATCTACGCGGCAAATTGGAACTGCAAGTAAAGGCGAGTTCCCTCAAAGTGATGATGAGAAGAAGAAGTTATTTAAGAAAAATTTGCGATTTAGACGTGGTCAAGTAAGTTTAATTAATCGACTGCATGAATTTGTCTATAGTGATACAGATAACTCGTTAGTGGTTGAGGCACCAAATGGAAGTGGAAAAACTTTTAGCTATTTAATGGCGTATGCATATGAACTTTATTCAGGGAGAAAATTAGTTGTAGCAACGCCTACGAAGGTCTTGCAAGAACAGATCCTAAAACAAGAGATACCGCAACTTTTAAGGGTAACTCACTTAGATTTAGACGCTCAAATTGTTAAATCAAGCAGTCACTATTTAGATTTAGACGGTTTCTATAATTCACTATATCAAACTGATAATCCAATTCAGCAAACTCTAATTTTACAAATGGGAATTTTGATTTGGCTTACTGAAACTGAAACTGGTGATTTAGATGAACTACAGTTAACTAATTATCAAGCACCATTATTTGCTGCAATTGAACATCCCGGGGATGCAAGAATTGGAACTGCATTTGCAGAATATGATTTTTGGAATCTGGCTCGGAGCAGACAAGAGCAAGCTGATATTTTAATTACGAATCATGCCTATTTGGCAAACCATTATATGGATTCAATTTGGGGACAAAACTCATTTTTAGTTGTAGATGAGGCTCATCGTTTTGTTGAAAATGTTGCAAGTTCAAGAAATGATTCACTCCAGTTTGAAAGCTTTTGGGGCATGTGCAGCCGTTTGCGCAACTTGCTTTTTTATGCAGAAGATAGTGCAAAAGTTAGATTTGGCAATAATATCGAGTTTAAGATAATTTTGGATAAACTTGAAAAAAATACCAACGATTTAATCCACTCGATAAACAAAGTTCAGCAAGCACTTTATGATAATCGAAATTTTGCTACCAGTCGGGAAGACAGAATACAAAATGCGGTTAGTTTAGGCTTTCAAGGACAGGATTTATTTAGAAGTGTTCCTCAGTTTAAACGTTTGCTAAGTCAAATGCAGGATAATATTGAAATTGTTCGTCAAGAAACAAATCAATTATTATTTTTGTTATATCATCAGCAAAAGAATCTTTTGACAAGTGATGATGTTTTAATAAGAGACTTACAAGAAGAGATAGACCATCTTGACTATTATTCAGAACAGAATTACCTTTTATTAGATCAGCTAAGCGAACCACAAAAATTAGATCATGAAGGATTTGTTTTGGAAATTAGTAACGAGGAAGATCCCTTATCAACCAATTTGACTTGGTTAATGCTTGATCCTGAAGAAGAAGTGCAACAATTATATCAATATTTTGACAAAAAGTTGTTTATTTCAGCTACTTTAGCGCAACAAGATGATTTTTCATATACAATTAAGAACCTATATTTAGATCCTGAAAAAACACTAACTTATCGTGCCAAGCCATCTTTTAAGGTTGAAAAACATTTAAAAATCTATGCACTCTCTGATAATGATGCGCCTGAAGATCCAAATAATCCTGAATATGAAGAGTTTATCAGTAATTTGCTTACACAAATTAAAAATTACAATCATATTTTGGTTTTGTTTACAAATTTAGATGTTATTCGTGATGTCTTTAGTAAGTTAAGTGAAAATAATAATTTAAAAGATTATGAAATTTTAGCTCAGGGATTAACTGGTTCAAATGAAAAGATTGCTAAGCGTTTTGGAATTGCTGAAAAAGCTGTTTTACTTGGAGCAAATAGTTTCTGGGAAGGAATTGACTTCAAGCATAATGGGGTAGACTTGGCAATTGTTACGCGCTTACCATTTGAATCGCCTGATCAACCAGAAGTAAAACTGCGAACAGAATGTTTAAAAAAGCAGGTTGGTGCTAACAAAATTTTTGAAGTTGACACTTTGCCAAGGGCTATTTTGCGGTTTAGACAGGGATGTGGTCGCTTGATTAGGAATGAGCGTGATCATGGCATCTTTGTAATTTTAGACCAACGTGTTTGGAATAAATCTTATGGTGAGCAATTTTTAGCTGGCCTTCCTGTAAGTGCCAAAAAAGTCAGCAAACAACAACTACTAAATGTTTTAAGGAATAGTAAGCAGAATGAATAAATATGTAAAAAAAGGGCTTAAAATTACTGGAATTGTGGTCGGAGTTATTGCAGTAATATATTTATGTTTATGTTTTGTGTTTTACTTTGCAACTAAACGGGCAAGTGATCAAGTTAAACAAACTAATGAAATTGCACTTGAAAAAACACCAATTACTACGATCACCAAAAATTATCATCTGAGCCGAAGTGTAGAAAGTAATAGTTTAGCTGGGACTAGTAAGAAGGGAAAGAAGTATTACTTCATCTATTTGCCAAAAAGCAAAAAAGCTTATCTTTATCAAGCAAATAAAGGAAAAAGCGAAGAGCAAATATTAAAGATTTTTAATGAGGCTCATCCTGGACATGATAATCTTAAATGCCAATTAGGTTGGTACAAAGGAATGCCAGTCTGGGAAGTGACTTATAACAAGAAAAACGGCAATTATGGCTATGTTCTTTACAACTTTAAAAACGGAAAAGAATTAGCCTATGCGGACAATTTGTAAATTTGTTAAACTAACGAGCAATTTTTTAGTATAATAAAATTAAATTTAATTAAAAAGGTTGGTAAGTAATGACAGAATTAATCTCAATTAAATATTCTTCTAAACATGTAGACCAAGAAGTTAAGATGCATGTTTGGTTAACTGATAAACGATCAAGTGGTAAGATTATCTTCTTGCAATTACGTGACGGAACTGCATTTTTCCAAGGCGTTGTTCGTAAGAACGATGTTTCTGAAGAAGTTTTTGAAGCAGCTAAGTCTTTACGTCAAGAAGCTAGTTTTTATATTACTGGTACTGTTCATGAGGATAAGCGTTCTCACTTCGGTTATGAAATTCAAATTTCAGATTTAAAAATTGTTTCTAATAATGAAGGCTACCCAATCGGTAACAAGGAACATGGTGTTGACTTCTTACTTGATAATCGTCACTTATGGCTAAGATCAAAGCGTCCATTTGCTATTATGCAAATTAGAAATACTATGTTTAAAGCAACTGTTGACTTCTTTGAAAAAGAAGGATTTATTAAATTTGATGCACCTATTTTTATGCATTCTGCTCCAGAAGGTACTACGCAATTATTCCACGTAGAATACTTCAACAATGATGCTTACTTATCACAGTCTGGTCAATTGTATGGTGAAGCTGGTGCCATGGCTTACGGTAAGATCTTTACTTTTGGTCCAACATTTAGAGCGGAAGAATCTAAAGGCCGTCGTCACATGACAGAATTCTGGATGATGGAACCAGAAATGGCTTGGATGCACCAAGATGAATCCTTAGATATTCAAGAAAGATATTTAGCATACATGGTTAAGCAAGTTCTTGAAAATAATGAGTACGAATTAAGAATCTTGGGTAGAGATCCTGAAAAATTGCGTCCAACTACTGAAGGAAACTTTACTCGTCTTCCTTACGATGACGCTATTAAAATGCTTCAAGAAGCTGGTCGTGATATTAAATGGGGTGACGACTTTGGTGCCCCAGATGAAGGATATATTTCAGAACAATTTGATCGTCCAGTCTTCATCGTTAACTACCCAACCACAATTAAGCCTTTCTACATGAAGAAGAATCCTGATAATCCTAAAGAATACTTATGTGCTGATGTAATTGCACCAGAAGGATACGGTGAAATTTTTGGTGGTTCTGAACGTGAAGGAAACTACGAAATTTTGAAAAAGCAAATTGAAGAAGCAGGGCTAAACTTAGAAGATTACCAATGGTACCTTGACTTGCGTAAATTTGGTGGTGTTCCTCACTCTGGCTTTGGTATGGGATTTGAGCGTACGATTGCTTGGATTTGTAAGTTAGATCATATTCGTGAAGCTATTCCATTCCCAAGATTGATTAACAGAATGCAACCATAATCAATAATTTAATATAATATAAAAAGTTGAACTATTTTAGTTCAGCTTTTTTTGAAAGGAAAAATGTATGGCGTCTTTTGCGGCTATCCAAAATGAAGGATTTACAGTCATTTCTAATAGTCTATTACGTTACTATCCCTCTTTAAAAATATCTGAAATTGAAGCAATGCTTTTATTGCAATTAGAATCATTCAAACAAATGAATAATTTCTTTCCAAGCAATAATGATTTATCAGAAAGAATGAATTTATCGCCAGTCGAAGTGTCGCAGCTAATTCAGGATTTAATTGATAAGGAATTACTTGAATTAGGGCAAAAGAGAGATAGCGAAGGTAGAATTACAAATTTTTATGATCTCAAGCCTTTATATCAAAAATTAGATACAATTATTGATGAGAGAGAGACGAATGCTAACGATCAAGTTCGTGCAGGAGAACTAACAGAAGAAAGACAATCAGTAAATCCATTGCAAGAGTTAGTGAGACAATTTGAAATTGAGTTTGGACGTCTTTTAAGTCCAATTGAAAAGCAAGAAATTGCTGCTTGGCTTAATATTGACCATTACAATCCAGAGATAGTTAAATTGGCTTTGCGTGAAGCAATTTTAGCGCAGGTATATAATTTTAAGTATGTTGATCGAATTTTATTGAATTGGCAACGACATGGTCTGACAACTACAGATCAAATTAAAAATTTCCTGCAACGAAACTAGGTGATTAAATGGAAAAATTATTATCGGATGAAGAAGCTCGATTAGTTTTAAAAAGAATTTTATCTCTTTATCCGGATGCTAAAGGAGAGCTTCACTGGGATACAAAGTTTCATTTACTCTGTGCAGTTTTAATGAGTGCACAAACTACTGATAAGATGGTTAATAAAACAACACCTAAATTTTTTAATGACTATCCTGACAGCGCCAGCTTAGCCCAAGCTAATATTAGAGATATCGAAGCACATATTCGCACCATTGGTTTGTATCGCACAAAGGCTAAGCATTTAAAGGAAACAGCACAGATCATTACAGACAAGTTCAATGGTGAAATTCCCCAGGATAAAAAGACTTTAATGACATTACCTGGCGTAGGAGAGAAAACAGCTAATGTTGTTTTAGCAGAAGGTTTTAAAATACCTGCAATTGCAGTTGATACTCATGTATCCCGTATTTCTAAAAGATTTAAGATAGTGGGGGAAAAAGCTACTCCCCACGAGGTAGAACAACGTCTTGAAGAATTACTCCCAAAAGAAGAATGGATTCGGACGCATCATGCAATGATTTTATTTGGTCGATATACAATGCCGGCTAGAACTAAAGATCAAGATCCGTATTCTTTTTTACCACCTTTAAAATGACTTTTTTTAATTAAAATACAATGCAAAAAAGCTCCAGAAGGCATCTCTGATATGATGCTTCTGGAGCTTTTATTTGATTTCAATAATTAATGATTATTACTGGAATTATTTCCCTGATGTTGTTGTTGATTTTGGTTATTTTGATTATTTGTATTTTGCTGGGAATTGTTATTTTGATTATCGGATTTATTTTCCGTTTGCTGATTATTGTTTTGATTCTGATTATTTGAATTATTATTGTTATTAGAAGTTGATGACTGCTTTTGACTCGATGATTGTTGTTCAGCATGACTTGATGAAGAGCTACTTTGAGAATGAGATTGCCCCTTAGATGATGTATCATCTTCTGTATCAAATCTCGTATCAACGTCGTCATCTTCATCTTTCCGTTTATCAACGGTTACTTCACTATAAGGATTTTTTGGCGCATGGCCTTTGACAAATAATTGCCAGCTTGAATTGCTTGCAGTAGGAGAAACTACTTTATCTTGGGTACCATTAGCAATTCTGCGTCTAACAACTGTGCTTGGCTTTGTCCAATCTTTATTAGCTTTATCTGTCATGAGATAAGACATCATTTGCTTATATAGAAGTTGAGCTGAAGAAGAACCAACGCCTGATGGGGTACCATCTTTCAAGTTATCGTATCCAGTCCAAATACCCATTGAATAAAGTTTAGTATAACCGACAAACCATGAATCTTTTGGCGAGTTCTTGTATTGAGGATATCTTACCAATTCTTCATCTGAATATTTAACAGTACCAGTTTTACCAGCTTCATATAAGTTTTTAATTCGAGCTTGTGTACCAGAACCCTTAGTTAACACACCCTTAAGCATATCAGTCATGATATATGCGGTTGATTCCTTCATTACTCTAGTACCACTGCTATCGTAATTTCTAGTTAAACCATCCGGTGTTTCAATTTTAGAAACAAATTGTGGCTTGTGGTAAACACCATTATTAGCAAAAGCACCAAAAGCGCCTGCCATTTGAAGAGAAGAAGCATTAGCCCCGATTGCAACTGATAAACCAGAATCAGAAGGAACGTTAACGCCAAGCTTTCTTGCAAAGAGCGATGCACGTGCAACTCCAACCTTGCTTAAGGTCTTAACTGCAGGGACGTTTCTGGATTGTTCTAGAGCATGGCGCATAGTCATTTTACCTTCGTATTTATTATCCCAGTCATAAAGCTGAATATTAGTACCAGGGTAAACATACTTAGAGTCGTCTAGTATATGAGAAGTTGGCCAGTTAAGATATTCAATTGCTGGACCATAATCTAATACGGGCTTAACAGTTGATCCAGTTGAACGGCCAGTTTGAACAGCGCGATTTAACCCTAATTGAACAGAAGGTAGCTTACGGCCACCAATAATAGCAATAACGTGACCAGTCCTTGGATCAATAATTGTTGCACCAACTTGCATCTTATCGTTAGTAAATGGAACTGATCCATTGTTTACTAGGTCATAAAGCTTTTGTTGTGCATCTTGATCAATATTAACCGTAATCTTTAAGTTGTCATTATAAGGATTAAATCCTTTGCTCTTAACTTCGCTGATTACTTCTTTAATATATGGATCGTCAACCTTCCTTAATTCTGAAGTTGCATTGTTCTTCTTTGGTTGTAATCCTTGAGTGATTGGCTCATTAACAGCTTGTGTATATTGAGACTTAGTAATCTTGTCGTTTTTAAGCATTGCTCTTAAAACAATATCTCTTCTATATTTAGCTTTTTCTGGATAAACATATGGATCATAGGTAACTGGTGCATTAGGCATGCCTGCCAGAAGAGCAGTTTGTGCTAAATCAAGATCCTTTAGATCCTTGCCATAGTAGAAATCTGCTGCAGTACCCATTCCATAGTTACCGTAATTCATATATACCTTATTAATATAGAACTCTAAAATTTGCTCTTTACTAAATTCTCGTTCAACTTTCATTGAAAGCCATGCTTCTTGTGCTTTTCTACGAAGAGTTCTTTGCGAAGCAGCAGTTGAAAAAACAGAAAGCTTAACTAATTGCTGAGTGATAGTTGATCCACCGGCAGCCACGCCCTTGCTTTTAGCGTTAACTAGGGCAGAACCAACAATTCGAATTGGATCAAGCCCAATACCTTCTTTATAAAAACGCCTATCTTCGACAGAGACAATAGCATTTTTGAGTTCTTTAGGAATTTCATCATTATTAACGTAAGTTCTTTTTTCAGAACCTAAAGAAAGAAGAAATTTCCCATCTCGAGTATAAAGGCTACTCGTTCCTCCACTTTGAAGTTGAGCTTGTGAAATGCTAGGAGCGTCTTTAGCGTAATACGCAAATGGTCCTACCCCAGAAACAATGATTAACATTGCCACAATAAAGAACCATTTAATTATTTGTAGCCAAATTCTTTTACGTGGTTTACCTTCGGGGTGAAGGTTAGCCATTCTAGAATTGGTTGGCTTTTGATTGTTATCTGCCATTCTTTTTGTTCCTATCTATAAAATTATCTATTGCATCCAAGTAAGGAAGTGTTGGTCGAAATCCACTTTTGATTTCAATTGAATTGTCAATCAGCTCTTGAAGTGTCATCGAACTCTTATGCGGTGTTTTCCAAGCTTTAATTACAAAACTCGCTGGAGTTACAAAATAGCGATTAAGAGTTACGAAGCGGATTATTGTAAAACAAATTCCTTTTTGCTTTAAACATCTTTCAAGATGGATGATCTGATGTTCATGGAAATTTTTCAAAGGGAAAGATCTTTTATTTCTCGTTTCTTTAGCTTCAAAATCTAAATATCGACCTTGATAAACGCCATTATAATCAGTTGTAGAAGCCTGCCTAAAGTAAGCTTCTTTAATGACTGCACGAGAACGTTTGGGATAATCTACTTTGACAATTTGAACCGGAGTTGGCTTTTTATGAACTACAGCAATATCTTCAAGAAGATAATACTTATTAGATTCATTGATTTGTTGCTCTAGGTTCATTCCACGATCAGAAAATACAACATCTTTACGATGTTTTTGCTTTCTTGGATGCAGAAGATCAGTTTGATCTTTAGTATAATGTGTTAGACTGCCTGTTGGATATTTTACCATCAACATCACTCCTGTTTAGCATTATAGCAAAGATTTTAAATCATTTTTAGAGAAAGAAAGGATCATCAATGAAGCGTTTATGGGTTACTGGATATCGTTCGTATGAATTAGGTATCTTTAGTGATAAGGATCCTAAGTTAACTGTAATTAAATATACTCTAACTAATTATTTTAAAAGCTTACTTGAAGAGGGAAAAATTGACTGGATAATTAGTGGTGCAAACTTAGGAATTGAGCAATGGGCATTAGAAGCAGCAATTCAACTTCAGAATGAATATAGCATTCATACGGCCTTGATGACGCCTTATTTAGAATTTTCTAAAAGATGGAATGAAAATAATCAGATGAAGTATCAAAATTTAACCGAACAAGTTGATTTCACTGCTGCTACTTCAAATTATCCCTATATGAGTCCAGCACAATTAAAAAATTATCAAAGTTTCATGTTGGAACATACCGACCGCGCAGTTCTGATTTATGATCCTGAACATCCTGGTAAGCCCAAATATGATTATGAAGCCATCCAAAAGTATCAAGAGGGACATGATTACCCTGTAGATATAATTGACTTTTATGATTTGCAGGAATCAGCAGAAGAATATGAAGAAAATCATCGACAAGAAAATAATTTTTATTAGATTTTAGAGTAATTTTTTTGCTTGTAGCTTATGTAAGACTAATTTAATAAGAAATTTTTTAGAAACAGGGGCTATTATTGCCTGAAGAAAATTTATAACTTATACTAGTTGTATACGATATGGTGAGTGCCATTGAGCTAATAACTAGTTAACACCTTATCGCCTAAATTAAAGACAGACATTAGTCTGCAATTAAGGAGTTTGACGAAATAAATGGCAAGTTTAAATGATATTCAACTAAATCCACAAAGTATTTTAAAAAAGCAATTTAGGACCAAAATGAAGGGGTATGACTCAGATGAGGTAGATTCATACCTTGATACGATTATTTCTGACTATAGTACTTTTGCGACAATTATTGAAGATTTACAGGCACAAATTAGTGAGTTAAAAGCTCAACAAAAACAGGCACCAACTCAGAGTGATGCTCCTAAGTTAGATTTCAAAAATGAAGAAGTTGAGGATGATGTTAAGACGTACACTCCTCATAATATCCAGAAACCTATAGTAAATAGCGCAAATGAAGAAAAAGAAGCTCCTGAATTAACTACTAACGTAGCTATGATTCAACGTATTTCTACTTTGGAGCGTAAAGTCTACAACCTTGAGCAAAGAATGAATCAACAAGATAGAACTTACCAAGCTAATTAAAACTATGATATAATTGTTATTGCAAATTTCGAGCGATCGCGGTTAGCTTATGCTAGCTGAGGAAAGTCCACGCACGCACAAGCTGAGATGCTTGTAGTTTTTGTACTCAGCCCAATAAGCTGGGGGACTTGTTTTATCAAGTTACGGCGGAAAAAGCACTAAATTATTTTTGACATGTGTGACTATCCTGAAAAGTGCCACAGTGACGAAGCAGCAAGGGAAACTTTGCTGGTGGAACGAGGTAAACCCTGCAAGCGGGCAACCCAAATTTGGTAGGGGCGCTTTCGTCTAAGTAAATGAACTAAAGACGAAGTCATTTTTAATGAAGATAGATGGTCGCTGAAGATAAGGTTTAACCAGATCTTATTGGAACAGAACGTGGCTTATAGAGATTTGTAGGTTAGGGTTGAGCTTTGGCTCAACCTTTTTTTATAGAAAAATTTAGTATAGATAGAGAATAAATAATGAAAGAATATACATTATATGCGACAATGGGCGCTGGATTTGAAAGCGTTGTTGCAAAAGAATTAAATAATCTCGGCTATGAGACTAGTACCGAGAATGGACGTGTATTTTTTAAAGGTACACAAAAGGATGTTGTAAAGACCAATTTATGGCTTAGAAGTGCTGATCGAATCAAAATTTTATTAAAAGAATTCAAGGCATTTAGCTTTGATCAATTGTACGATGAAGTTTATAGCTATGATTGGGCAGAATTATTACCAGTTGATGCACAATTTCCTGTGAAGGGAAGAAGTGTTCGTAGTAAATTACACTCTGAGCCTGATGTGCAATCAATTGTTAAAAAAGCAATTGTAGATAAGCTGACCGATCAATATCGGAGACGTGGCTTTTTACCTGAAAGTGGAGCTGAGTATCCTTTAGATATTCATATTTATAAAGATGTAGCACGGTTAAGCTTAGATACAACTGGCCAGAGTTTATTTAAGCGTGGATATCGAGTTGAACATGGTGGAGCACCTTTAAAGGAAAATTTTGCAGCTGGATTAATTGAATTAACACCATTTGATGGCTCTCATCCTTTTATCGATCCTATGACTGGATCAGGCACGATTGCAATCGAAGCAGCCCTGAAGGCTAAAAATATAGCTCCAGGTATTTGGAGAAAGTTTGCTTTTGATAATTTTGACTGGTTTGATAAAAAAATTCATCCCGAATTAGTGGAAGAAGCAAAAACTAAAGAAAAACAAGAGCATGCTCCGATTTTAGCAAGCGATATTGATCAGTCAATTTTAGAAATTGCTAAGGTTAACGCACATAATGCTGGCGTGTTACAAGATATTAAATTTAAACAAGTAGCTGTAAAAGACTTTGCGACCGACTTAGAAAATGGGGTAATTATTGCTAATCCACCTTATGGTAAGCGATTGAAAGACCGCGAGGCAGCTGAAAAAATTTATGAAGAAATGGGACAAACTTTGCGTCCATTATCTTCATTTAGTCAGTATTATTTAACCTCTGATCCGCAATTTGAAAAATTCTTTGGTGCTAGAGCTACTAAAAAACGAAAATTTTACAATGGTAATTTAAGAACTGATTATTATCAATATTGGGCAAATAAGAGATAAAAATGTTAACGCAAGACAAAAAGACGAGCTTTTGGGTCATTAGTGATACTCATTTAATTGCAGATAGCTTACATGATGATGGTCAGGCTTTTTCTCAAATGCAAAAAACTAGTCAGGGCAAGGATCTTTATTATCAAGAAACTGCTCTTAGTGCTTTTGTTAGAATGGCAGAAGAAAAGAAGCCTGCAGCAATTATTGTTACGGGGGATGTAACTTTTAATGGAGAGCGGGTTTCAGCTGAGAGATTTGCGGAAATTTTTAAACCTTTGACTAAAACTAAACTTCTTGTTCTTCCTGGAAATCATGATATTTATGATGGATGGGCAAGAGAATTTCATGGTAAAAAGCAATATTATGCTGGGCAGATTAGTCCTCGAATGTGGCGTAATATTTTTAGAACTTCTTATGAAACTGCAGTTAGCGTTGATAATAGTTCATTAGCCTATAGTGTTCAGTTGAACCCAGATTATTTGTTAATCTTGGCAGATTCCAACGATTATGGAAACGAAGAATCATCTACTGCTCCAGCTACAGCAGGCTTTTTAGGTAAAGAACAAAGAAAGTGGATTAAAGAGCAGCTTCAATATGCTAGTCAGAATAACTTGCGTGTAATCTTCTGTATGCATCATAATCTTTATGCACATAATCCAGCAGTAAATAAAGGCTATGTGGTTGATGACTATCGAGAATTACGTAAATTATTAGCTCAATATAATGTAAAACTAGTTTTTTCTGGTCATATTCACGCTCAAAATATCATGTCACCGCAAAATTCATGTCCAGCAACGGAAGTTGTAACTGCATGCTTTTGTTCTAATGATCAAGGGTATGGTGTAGTTAAAGTTTCTCCAAAAGAAATTAGCTACACATGTCACCATTTTAAGATGAAAGACTATCTAACTGATAAAGAAAAGCAAAATTGGACTTTAACTCATTTTCATGATTATTTAGAAAACATTCAGTTAGGGACTATTTCTGCAGAATTAATGCAAAAAGATTTGTATCGAAATCATGATGATTTAAAGAGTGTTCGACAGATGGGGCGTCTTTTTGGTGAAATGAACTATCATTTCTTTACTGGCAAGAATCATATCGATTTTGACGAATTACAAAAACTAAAAAAGTCTGAAATCTATCAACGACTAATTTCAGAAAATCTTCAATATGAATTATATTTGCAGACTCTATATGATACTTCTGTACATGATAACTTACATGTGAAAATTAAGTATTAAAAGGCAAATTAACTAAAAAAGGCAAGTACTATATGAAATTTATAGTACTTGTCTTTTTTTAATCTTCAACTACTTGAGAATTAATATTTAAAAGTGGCTTACCATTTTTATCAAAATAAGAATCTAAGTCTCGGCACCAGATCATTGCCATTGTATGTTGACCAACGTGAACTCCAACAACTGGACCGATAATACTTTGATCAACTTTAATTTTTGGAAAACTCGTTTGATAATCATTAATCCACGCAGCTTCTCTTTCTTCATTGTCAGCATGAAAAATTGTTAGCTGAATTGGATAAGGCATGTTAGAAGTTAGGCGACTGAAATCTTTTTTAATATGATTATAAGCACGTTTATACTGTCTTTCTTTTGCAATTGCAGAAATCTTACCTTCGTTTTGAACGTCCATAGATAAGATAGGCTTGATTTTTAAAATAGAACCAACAAAGCTAGCCGCATTTGATAAACGTCCGGTTCGTTTTAAGTGATTAAGATTATCTACCATAAATCTAACATCAGTAGTATTTCGTAGATCCTTTAAGTCATGCATGATTAGATTAATATCAGCTCCAGCCTTAACTAATCGACCAGCTAAGATTGCGGCATCTGCCTCTCCAGCACATGTGATTTTACAGTCAAAGGGATGAATATTAATACGCGTTTCTTCATTTGCTACGCTTAAGACATTACTATAAAAACTAGAAATACCACTTGAGAGCGTAATAATAATTAGATCTGTATAACCCTCATTAATATTTTTTTCAACATATTTTTTAACTGTTCCGATTGATGGCTGAGAAGTGGTAGGAAGAGTTGTAGAGCTATTTAATTTTTTATAAAATTCATGAAAACCAATATCAATTAAATCAAGATATTCTTTATTGTCCCAAATAATTGGAATTGGTAGTACATCAATACCATATTTCTCACATTGTTCTTTCGTTAAATAAGATGAACTGTCAGTTAAAACGCCGATTTTCATAATATTAATTTCCTCCATATTCTTGCTTAATATTATAGTCTAGAACACAACTTTAAACAAAAACGTAAATCTGTTTTATTTTTGTTACAATAGAGATAATTAATAAATAGGGTGTGACCTAAATTCTAAATTATGAAAAAACATTTTATTTTTTTAGGAGCTGCCGGTGTAATTTATTACTCCTGGCTCTTAGCACTAATTTTTGTAGCCTTTATTGTTGGGTATGAAAGTAACAAGTCAATTAGTTATCCTGCAATTGCTTTAGGAACTATTTTCGCAATTATTGTTATTTATACCTGGCTTAATTCTTATTTTCAAAAAGAAGCAAGTGTTTATTGGTTAAAATTACCATATCGTCAAAAAATTCAGCTTCAGGACTTAAAAATTAAGTGGCAATGGAAGGCATTCGACATATATGAAGCAAGAGGTAAACTTAATACTTATTTGCTTTTAGCACTTAAGAGAAAGAAGAAATGAATTTGAAGTCAGATATCGAGATCGCTCAGAATACTAAAGAATTACCAATTACAGAAATTGCACAAAAGATAGATCTTCAGCCAGAAGAAATTGAACTTTACGGTAATGATAAAGCTAAGATTAGCTGGAGAGGTATTAACCGAATTAAGAAGAGCCAAAAACTGGGAAAGTTAATCTTAGTTACGTCAATTAGTCCTACTCCTGCCGGTGAAGGTAAATCGACCATTA
Organism: Lactobacillus sp. RTP31084st1_F9_RTP31084_210423; assembly: GCF_040919545.1. NCBI lineage: Bacteria > Bacillati > Bacillota > Bacilli > Lactobacillales > Lactobacillaceae > Lactobacillus > Lactobacillus sp. RTP31084st1_F9_RTP31084_210423. Next base: position 566,242 of record NZ_JBCOVH010000001.1, on the reverse strand, counting down.
CTATTGGTTTGGGGGATGCTATTAGCAACCAACTCCATAAAAACACTTTAATTGCTTTAAGAGAGCCCTCAATGGGTCCTGTTTTTGGATTGAAGGGTGGAGCTACTGGTGGTGGCTATGCACAAATTATTCCGATGGAAGACATTAATTTGCATTTTACTGGAGATATGCATGCTTTAACTAGTGCAATTGATACTTTAGCTGCTTTGGTCGATAATTATATTTACCAAGACAATAGTTTAAAGTTAGATCCAAATCGGATTTTGTTGAAGCGCGGAATTGACGTTAATGATCGTACTTTAAGGAAAATCACTATCGGTCAAGGATCACGTTTTAATGGAATCGAACATGAAGCTAGCTTTGCAATTACTGTAGCCAACGAACTAATGGCTATTTTATGTTTAGCAACTGATATTAATGATTTAAAGAAGAGAATTGGAAATATTCTTGTTGGCTTTTCAGTAAAAGATGAACCTGTTTATGTTAAAGACTTAGGGTTTGAAGGAGCAATTGCTGCTTTACTATCAACTGCATTAAAGCCAAACTTAGTTCAAACGCTTGAACATACTCCAGCTATTGTTCATGGAGGTCCATTTGCTAATATTGCTCATGGTGCTAACTCAGTAATTGCTACTAACACAGCCTTACATTTAAGTGATTATGTTTTAACTGAAGCAGGTTTTGGTGCAGACCTTGGTGGTCAAAAGTTTATGGACTTTGTATCAAATCATTTAGATAAACGACCAGATGCCGTTGTAGTAGTGGCAACTGTGAGAGCATTAAAATATCAAGCTGAAGAAAGTACAGATCACTTAGATAAAGAGAACATTCCTGCTTTAGAAAAGGGATTTGCTAACTTGAAGCGTCATATGGAAAATATGGCTCATTATGGTGTACCAGTAATGGTCTTGATTAATAAATTCGCTAGTGATACTGATCAGGAATTGTCTAAATTAAAGGAATTAGTTCAAAATGATGGCTTTGACTGCGAAGTTGTTTCTTACCATGATGAAGGTTCAAGAGGCGGAATCAAGGCAGCTAAAAAAGTTGTTGAGTTAACTGGTAAAGCTAGTGACTTTACTCCTGTTTATGAGCCTGAGGATTCTGTAGAAGATAAAATCGCTAAAATTGCTCATAAGATTTATCATGCAAAGGATATCGAATATTCGGATAAGGCAAAGAAGCAATTAGCAGAAATTAAGAAGATGGGCAAAGATCAATTACCAGTAATTATTGCTAAGACGCAATATAGTTTTACCGATAAAAAGAAGATTCTTGGAGCACCAGAGGACTTTACTCTTCATGTTAAAGACCTTGCTCTTAAGAATGGTGCGGGCTTTATCGTGGTAGCAACTGGTTCAATTTTAGACATGCCAGGACTTCCTAAGCATCCTGCTGCTTTAGACATCGATGTAGACAATAATGGAAAGATTTCAGGATTATTCTAAATGAAGAGAGCTAAGCAAGTCTTATATTTAGTAATTTCTTTACTAGTGGTTGTTGCCGATCAATGGTTAAAAAACTATATTGTTACTAATTTTAAAATAGGTGACGAGAAAACTATTATTCCAGGAATTCTTTCATTTACGTATTTACAAAATGATGGAGCTGCATGGAATATTTTTAGCGGTCAAATGATCTTGTTTTACTTAATTAGTATTGCTGCAATTGCGGTGGTAGTTTATTATCTTTTTAATCCAAAATATAAAAATTGGCTTTTCGATACTGGTTTAGCCCTAGTTTTGGGAGGAATTGTCGGCAATTTTATTGATCGATTGCACTTGAAATATGTAATTGATATGCTGCAATTAGATTTTGTTCAGTTTAATATTTTCAATATTGCTGACAGTGCTATTACAGTTGGAATTGTCCTTGTTTTTATCTATTTGATATTTATAAGTGAAAAGGATTAAAGGATGAAAGTTAAATGACCGAAAATTATCAATTAGTAATTGAAAAAGAAAAAGGACGCTTAGATAAAGTGATTGCTGAAAAGATTAAAGATCTAAGCCGAACAAAAATCAAAGAGCTAGTTAACGATAAAAATATTCTAGTTAATAATAAGGCCGAGAAAGTATCATATAAGGTGCAAGCCGGTGATTTAATTGATATTACTGTTCCTCCAGCAAAACCATTATCTTTAGAGGCGCAAAATTTAAATCTTGATATTGTTTATGAAGACGCAGACGTGATTGTAGTTAATAAGCCGCAAGGGATGGTAGTTCATCCTTCCGCTGGTCATCCTGATCATACGTTAGTTAATGGTTTACTATATCACACACATGAATTAGCTGATAGTCCTGAAGGATTTCGACCAGGTATCGTTCATCGAATTGATAAGGATACTTCCGGGCTGTTGATGGTAGCTAAGAATGATAAAGCTCGTGAAAGTTTAGAAAAGCAACTAGCAGAAAAAATAAATAAGAGAGAATATTTAGCAATTGTTCATGGTAACTTTGAAACAAAAAATGGGGTTATTGATGCTCCGATTGGTAGAAATCCTAATAATCGGAAACAAATGGCAGTTAATCCTAAAGGGAAAGCTGCAGTAACTCATTTTACTGTGCTTGAACAATTTAAAGACTATAGTTTAGTTAAATGTGTTCTTGAAACAGGCAGGACTCATCAAATTAGGGTTCACATGAAATATATTGGTCATCCTTTAGCTGGAGATCCTTTATATGGACCTAAAAAGACATTGACAGGCCATGGTCAATTTCTGCATGCCGAAACTTTAGGTTTTTATCAACCATCTACACACAAATGGCTGGAGTTTTCTGCACCATTACCAGCTATTTTTGAAAAACAACTAGAAAATTTAAGACGAGAAACGAAGCATTAATTTATGAAACGATATTTAATTCTTGAAGATGGCACAGCATTTTCGGGACACGGTTTTGGTGCACCGATTACTGCTACAGGCGAACTTGCCATTCAAACTAGTAATTTTGGCTATCAGGAAGCTATTTCAGATCCTGCTAATTTTGGTAAAATCTTAGCTTTTACAACACCAATGATTGGAGGTAGTGGTATTAATGCCATCGATTACGAATCAATCGATCCAAGCGTGCGCGGAATAATTGCTAATGATATTGCCTTTCATATTTCTGCAAATCCAACTTTTCAAGACTTAAATGATTTTTTAAAGGAAAAAAGAATACCGGCAATCTATGGTGTTGATACACGGGCGTTAGTTCAAAAATTAAAAAATAAACAAGTAATCAAGGCATCAATTATGGATACCAATGATGCCCATGCATTTGATCAAATTAAGGCGCTTGTTTTGCCTAAAAATAAAACAGCTCAAATTTCTACTACGCATCCCTATGCTGCACCAAATGTTGGTAAAACTGTTGCTGTGATTGATTTAGGTTTAAAACATTCATTGCTACGATCCCTTTCATTACGCAAAATTAATAGTGTTGTTTTACCATACAATGCATCAATATATGACATTATTAATTTACGAGCAGACGCAATTGTGATTTCTAATGGACCAGGTAGGGTAGAAGAAGTTGCACCTTTTTTGAAGCCTGTTTTTGATAAATTTTATGGAAAATTACCAATTCTAGGAATTGGATTAGGCTTTCTTGCCATTAGTAATTTCTTAAATTTAGAGCTTTTAGACTTAATTCCGGCTTATAATGGTAGTAATTTTCCCGTTATTGAACAGACTAATAATCGAATTTGGCAAACGGCAATGAATATTGATCAATTAGTTGTTCCAGATAGTTTATCATTGAATCTTTCACGTAAATATTTTGACCTAAAGTCAGATTTATTAGCTGGTTTCAGTATTAAAGATGATAAAGTTTTGGCAACTGCATTCAATCCAGAAGGTTCACCAGGTAACTTTGATGCAGCTAGTATTTATGATCAGTTTTTGAATATGATGGAGTAAATTATGCCTTTACATAATGAAATTAATAAAGTTCTTGTGATTGGGGCCGGGCCAAGTATCGTTGGAGAAGTTACAGAGTTGGACATTCTAGCTAAACAAGCTTTAGCTGCATTTGAAGAAAGTAGTATTCAAGTTGTTCTAATTAATCCTAATCCAGCAACAGTAACAACTGATCCTCGTCCAGATGTAAACGTTTATCTTGAGCCAATGACGCTTCCCTTTGTGAAACGTATTATCCGAATGGAAAAGCCAGATGCTATTATTCCAGCTTTTGGAGGAAAGCCAGCCTTAAGACTTACTAAAGAGTTATTAGAATCTGGAATTTTAGCTCAAATGAACATTGAGCTATTAACCATTAATAGTTTGGCTTTAAGTTTGTCAACACCTCATAATTTTTATACTTTCCTTAAGGCAAATAAGATTGCTGTGGCTAATCAATGGATCTTAGAAAAAGAAGAAGATTTAAGACGCATAGTTGAACATGCACACTTTCCACTTCTTTTGTCAAAGAAGCAGCATTATCGTCCAGATAATATGATTTCATTGAGCAATTTAACACAATTAGAGCAGTATTTTTTGGATGAAGAAAATGACGACCATTTTAATTGGCAAGACTATCGATTAAGTGAAGATCTCTCTAATTGGGAAGAATTGATTTTTGATATTGTCCGTGATAATAATGGCAATTTCTGTTTTGTTGGTAATACTGGTAGCTTAGAACCAGTAGGTATCAATTCTTCTGATTCTTTACTAGTTACGCCCATTTTAACCAGGAATAACAATCAGATTCAAAGATTACGAAATTGTTGTCGCAAAATTGCTAATTGCCTTAATTTGCATGGTGCATTAAGTATTCATTTTGCTGTTAAACAGAGTGGTGAATCTTTTAACTATAAAGTGTTAAGTATAAAGCCACGCCTAACACAAACTAGCCTACTTTCATATAGAAGTGGTGTTTATTCAATTGGCTATGTAACTGCAAAAATTGCACTTGGATATAATTTAAATGAAATAACTGATCCGCAATCTGGTATTTCAGCCGCAGTTGATCCAGTACAAGACGCTTGCTTTGTAAAATTACCTTATTGGTCATTTACTGAAGCAGGCTATAATCACTATGCTTTAAACAATAAGACTACTTCAAGTGGACAAGCACTTGGAATAGGTCGTAATTTTGAAAGTGCATTTTTAAAAGCCTTGCAATCAACAACTGGTTTTTCTAATAATGTAACAACTTTTAATAAAGAATGTGCTAAGAGTGAAGAACAGTTACTACAAGATTTAAGTCATCCTAATGAAATGCATTTAGTAACACTTTTAGCTGCCTTAGCTAAAGGAATTAGTTATCATAAGTTACACAAACTTTTACATGTTCATTTAGTATTTTTGCAGAAATTTAATCATATTTTGATTTTATTAAAAAAGCTGCAAGCAGATGAATTAACTCCTGATTTGTTACTTAAAGTAAAAAAGAACGGTTTTTCTAATCGATTAATTGCTGAAATTATTGGACGAGAAGAAAAAGCAATTGCTGATCTATGTACAAAATGGTCAATTAAGCCAAGTTATATTGAAATTGATGGTACAGCTGGATTAATACATCCTAATATTAAGGCAGTTTATAGTAGTTATGGGATTGAGGACGAAGTAAAACCATTAGCTAATTCTAAAAAATGTCTTCTTTTAGGGCTAAAACCATTTCAGGTATCTCTAACTGGAGAATTTGATTACATGCTCTATCATGCAGCGAAAACATTGAAAGAGCAGGGAATTAGCCCAGTAATTATTAGTAATAATCCTGAAAGTGTTAGTGCTGCTTATGATGTATGTGACCGGGTTTATTTTGAACCAATTACTTTAGAAAATATTTTAGAAGTTGCTTGGAAAGAAAATATTACTGAAGTTGTAACTCAGTTTTCTGGTAAACAAATTAATCAGTATCGAATTCAGCTTTTAGAGCATGGGCTGACGATTTTAGGACAACCTAATTTAAAAGAGATTTTAAAAGAAGACCATGCTGAAGAGGTATATCAAGCAGGTGTTAATCCTGTTCCTGCTCTTCAATGTGATAATGAGAAAAATATTTTTGCTTTTGTAAAGGATAATGGTTTTCCAGCTTTGATCGGTGGTACCAGCAATGGCAAGAAACAAAAGTCTGCTGTTGTTTTTGATTTACCTGCCTTACAAAGATATATTGCCGAGAATTCATTAGAACATATAACGGTTTCTAAGTTCATTGAAGGCAAAAAATACGAAGTCACTGCTATTTCTGATGGTAAAAATGTTACTATTCCTGGAATTATTGAACATTTCGAACAAACTGGATCACATGCCAGTGACTCAATAGCTGTTTATCGCCCCCAAAACTTATCAACTAATGATCAGCGTAGGTTACGCGATAGTGCAATTAGTATTGCAACTAAATTACACTTAAGAGGACCAGTTAATTTACATTTTTTATTAGCTCATGATCAGATATACTTATTGCAAATGAAGAGTTATTCAGGCCATAATGTAGCCTTTTTAACTAAAGCTTTGAAAAGAGATATCACTGCAATTACCATGAAAGTTCTTTTGGGAAGTAAGCTGTCTGAATTAGAATTACCTAGTGACATTTGGCCATCAAATAACCTAATTCATGTTAAAATGCCTGTATTTTCTTATTTATCTTACCAAAGTGAAAATACCTTTGATTCCAAGATGAAGACGTCTGGAAGCGTAATCGGACGTGCTAAGCATTTACCAACAGCCTTATTTAAGGGGTATGAAGGTAGTGATTTAATGATTTCGACATATGGGACCGTATTTATTTCTGTTAAAGATTCTGAGAAACAGAATGCAATTAAAATAGCTGCGAGATTCCACCAGTTAGGATTTAAATTGCTTGCTACTGAGGGAACAGCTAATGTTTTAGCTGAAGAAGGTATTACAACTGGAATTATTGGAAAGGTTCAAGAGGGTAGCAATAGTTTATTAGAAAAAATTAAGCAACATCGCATTAATTTAGTCATTAACGTTACTAGTTTATCTGACTCTGCTAGTCATGATGCAATCATGATTAAGGATGCAGCTTTAAGTACGCATATTCCTGTCTTTTCTAGTTTACAATCTGCGCAAGATGTACTAACGGTGCTTGAAACCTTAGCAATGACTACACAGCCATTATAAAACTAAATATTTAAAATTATGTAAACTAGAGGAAGCATAAAAACGCTCAATTTATAGAAAATGAAATCTATAAGTTGAGCGTTTTTTATATTTTTTTACTTAAAACGTCGTGTTCATCAGGGGTTACTTCAATTGAATTTTGACCAGTATAGATAACGAAACCAGGTTTAGCTCCATTTGGTTTCTTAATTCTTTTTACTTGAACATAATCTACGGGAACATGACCAGAAGTTTTTCCTTTTGAAAAGTATGCTGCAATTTCAGCTGCTTCTTTAATGTCTTCATCGCTTGGACTGCTATCTTGTAATATTACGTGAGAGCCAGGCATGTTCTTAACATGGAACCAATAATCACGTTTGTCAGCCTTTTTTAAAGTTAACCAGTCATTTTGATAATTGCTTTTTCCAACTAATACTTTCTTTCCATCACTCAATTTGAAAGTATTCAAATTCTTTTCGCTAATTTTCTTCTTGCGTCGACGGTTGTGAGTCTGTTCTTTCAAATAACCTTGATTAATTAATTCATCCCTGATTGCATCAATATCTTGAGGATCAGCATTATCAATCGCGGTCTGAATAGAATCAAAATAATCTAAATTTTCATTGGCTACTTTTATCTGCTCGTTAACGTGTTTAATTGAATTACGTAATTTTTGATAACGAGTAAAGTATTTCTGAGCATTTCTAGCAGGAGAGAGAGCAGGATCAAGTTTTATTTTCAATGGTTGATTATTTTCATAATAATTTGGTAAGTCAATACTTTCCATGCCAGGTTTTACCTCATGAAGATAAGCATTAAGTAATTCGCCCTTGATTCGATAGCCTTCAGAATTTTCAGCTTGATCTAATTGTTTACGTAATTTAATAATTTTCTTCTTGAGCTTTTTAAGTTCATTATTAACGATATTTTCAACTTTTTTAGACTTTTGTTTTACCCATTCGCGATTAGCTTGCTCGCGGTAAAAGTTATCAAGAGTTTCGTTGATATCGTCATTAGAGTAAATCAGATTTAGCTCAAGATGATAGGGAAGATAAGTATATACTTGATCTTTATGCTTAATAGTCTGTAAAACATACCCCTTAGGTCTATTAAATTGATTAAAAAATGTTTGCAAGGAGCTATAGGAAAAGTCATCTTCTAGATAACCTGTGAATTCTTTTTTATCATCTCCATCTAAACCGTTAAATTGCTTTACAAAATCTATCGGTTCAGGATATTTTTTCTTTAAATCGTTGAAATGGTCTAAAGATAAATGAAAACCATTAAGTCCTGGTAAAAGCGGTGGTAATTCATAAGATGCATGCGGAAGTAATAAACGAGCCCGGTTTTCATCAGGATTAATTCTCTTAAGCAAGTCAATAATCTTATTATCATCAGCATTATATAAGATGACATTACTGTGACGCCCCATTAATTCAACTGATAAGATAAGTTGAATTTCGTCGCCAAGCTCATTTCGATTAGAAAAATAAAAATTAACAATTCTTTCTACGCCGACTTGCTCAATTTTTTTAAGAATTGAACCTTCTAAGTATTTACGTAGAACCATGACAAAAGTGGGGGCAACATCAGGATTTGTAATTGTATCTGTTGTAATATAAAAACGCGGATTTTGAGCATTTGCAGAAATTAATAGACGTTGATTTGTACGATCTTTTCTAAAATTTAAAACTAAGTCTTGTTCGAATGGTTGATAGATTTTTGTAAGCTTTCCTCCAGTTAAAGTAGGATAGAGATTTTGTAAAAGACTATGAATAAATAAGCCATCAAAAGCCATAAGTGTCCTCCTTAAAAATAGTATATATATTATACTCTTTAATACTATAAATTTCCTTAGTTACCAATTACGCGATTTTTTCACAAATATTGTTAAATTTTCACAAGTCTTGTGAAAATTTAAATTATGTCTTAGAATTATTGTTGATTAGACAAAATGGGAAATATAAGCATAGGTGGTAAATAAAAATGGATGTCCTAATATTTAATAGTGTTAGTGAAAGTATTAAGCGGGCGATTAATAAAAAATGTGGGTTAAATCTTTCTCAAACTCGTTTATTACTTTTCTTCGACCGTCATCAGAATGAAACATTGACGATGGGAGAATTAGCACAAGCACTAAGTATATCGCTTTCTACCTTAAGTAGACAAATTAAGCAGAAAAAAACTGCTGCTTTAATTCAAGTTGAACGTTCAAAGAAGGATTCTAGTAAATCTTTAAATTTGAATGCTGAAGGATTAGCCAAAGCCCAGGAACTAAAAGATGTTTTAAGACAAATTGAGGCGCAGGTTTTTTCTACTTGGAGTCAAGAAAAAATTCAAGATTTTGATAGTAAGATGCAAATTGTTGTTAACAACTTAATGGCAGATGAGTTATAAATCAACGATTATATTTAAAAAACAATTGATTTTATGATATAATTTCATTTTGATAAGTAGTATTGCAGCATGCAACTTAATGCTGCCATTTTAATTTTAAGGTAGGTTTTCACACGTGAAGATAGCACTCATTACAGATAGTACTAGTGATATAAGCCCAGAAGAAGCCAAGGCCAACGATATTACTGTAGTACCAATCCCAGTTATCATTGGAGATAAGCAATATATGGATGGGATAGATATTACTGCGGAAAAACTTTTTGAGCTAGAACGCGATGGAGCACCTTTTCCGAAGACTTCGCAACCTAGTCCAGGTACTATGCTTGAACTATGTCAGAAATTAAAAGATGAAGGCTATGAAGCAATTATCGCTATTCCATTAACGTCAGGTATTTCCGGTTTCTACAATAGCTTAGTTAACTTAGCACATAATCATCCTGAATTTAATCTTTACCCTTATGATCCAGCAATGACAGTTCGTTCAATGGGAAACTTAGTACTTGCAGCCGCCAAAATGATTAAAAATGGGTGGGAACCTAAAGAAATTTTAGCTAAGCTTGATGAAATCAGAGATACAATCGATGTTTTATTTGTTGTAGATGACTTAAATAATTTAGTTCGTGGTGGCAGATTAAGTGATGCGAGCGCCTTTATTGGTACTATGCTTCAAATTAAGCCACTGTTAACATTTAAAAAAGATGATTATCAAATTGTAAGCTTTGATAAAGTACGTTCAATGAAGCGTGCGGTAAAGAAAGCAGAAAATATCACTATTGAACGAATAAATAATTCACCAATTAAAGATAAAATAGCATTAACCGTTTATAATTCAAATGACTTAGAACAAGCTACTAAGGTTAAAGATGATTTTCAAGCCGCTTTCCCTAATATGACCATCAAAATGTTCAATTTTAGTTCTGTGATTGCCACATATTTAGGAGAGAAATCTCTTGGTATTACTTGGATGGCAGACATTGATAAAATGGACTTTAGTAAAAAATAATCATATGAAAAATAGGAGAGTTAGAGTTGCTTTCCTATTTTTTTAATAAATAAAGAAAAACTAAAGTGAGAGTGAACTAAATTAATGAAAAATAAATTTTTAAAAATTTTAGGCTTAGTCGCAGGGGTAGGATTTACGTTAGTAATAGTCTTTCAAGTGATTTTAGCAATGAATACGAGCGCTATCAAAAATTCAACTCCCGCAACTGTTAACTCAGCTACAAGTAATAGTAGTGATAAAGAAATTATTGCTGAAGCATTAAATACTGATTTTAAGAGTTACAAATTTAAAGTAAAGAATTCACCTGGAATTGAGGCTACTAGAACTTGGTCAGGCAAATATCAAAATGACCCGCTTAAAGCACAAGCTAAAGTAGATAAGACTTCTATGTGGCTAAATGAAGATAAGGTATATCAGAAGATGTGGGATAATACCGGAAGTCCAAAATGGAAGGCTTCATCTACAATGACGCCTAACAAGGTAGTCAGTCAGTTTGATCCAGCTATTATCTTAAGTGGAAGTAAAGCAATTAAGAATGATATGAAACTGAAAAAATCTGGCTCTGTTTATCGTGTTAGCTATAGCGGAAGTAGTTTACGTTTCTGGAATAAAACCCACAAGAAGCTAATTAAAAAGCTTAAGGGTAATGCTTCAGGTCTTGATAACGAAGGTGCACTTAAGCGACTAAAAGTTGAATATACTTTAAAAGAAAAAAGTGGACACCTAGTTTTGACTAGTTTTTCATTTTATTTGCGTTTTGCTTATGCTGGTTATAATATCTCGCAAGAGGGTACGTATTCAGAAATCAATGCTATTAAAGTAAGTACACCTAATGCATTAAAATCGAAGTCCTCTACCAAGAAGAGCCACAGAGTGTACCATCCAAAAGCTGATGATAGTTTTGATATCAATATAGATTCAGAAAACTCACATTCTTCTCAATCTAGTCAATCAAGTTCAAGCTCAAGTAGTCAGCAATCTAGTTCATCACAAAGTAGTAAATCTGAAGAGCATAATGATGCTAAGCAAGATTCACAAAACCAAAGTAACGCAACAAGCCAGTCATCAGACAATAAAGAATCTAACCAACAGTCGCAAAACAATAATACAAATACTAATAATCAACAAGGGCAAAATCAAAATAATCAGCAGCCTGCATCAGATCAGAGTCATTAGAAATAGATAATTTAAAAAGCTTTGAAAAATCCAATTTGGAATTTCAAAGCTTTTTTTACTGGACTAAACTTATTTTTCATTTTTTATAGAATTACGTAATAATTTAAGAAATAAACGCGCAACGTTTGATAGTTGAACTCGTGAATTCCAAATTAACCGATTATGATCAATTATTTTGGGTTGAAGTGGAATAAAACAAAGATTGCTCTCCGGGGAAAGTGAAAGTAAATCTTTATAAATTAGTAGGCAATATAGTCCTTTTTCTACTAGATATTGCAGATTATCAGGTAAATTAAATGTGGCTACGATATTTAATTTTTGCGGATCAGTACACCAATCTCTAAAGTTATCAGAATCAGCTGTATGCTTAGAAATAATAAGTGGATATTTCTGAAGGTCTTCAGGGACAATATATGGTTGCTTGGCAAGAGGATGATATTTACTTACAATTATTCCATATTCATTATTTTCAGGAAGCGTAAGGCTATTAAAGTTCTGAGTCGTGTCATATTGTCCCATTGTAATTCCAAAGTCTAAAATACCACGCTCAATTTTCCCTTCGATCATAGAAGAATTCCCATTAAAAACATGAATTTTTACTTGAGGGTAATTTTTAACAATATTATTTACAATATCCATTACACGCTTAATTGCAATACTTTCTCCAGCTCCAATATATAATTCACCAGAAATGATTTTAGAATGTTTTAAATTTTGTTGTGTCTTATTAGCTAAAGAAATAATTTCTTCAGCATGTTCTTGAAGATAATAGCCTTCCTGAGTTAACGTAATTTCTTGATGTCCGCGGTAAAACAAGGTTACACCAAGTTCTTCTTCTAGATTTTTTAACTGTCTTGACAAGGATGGCTGACTAATATGAAGAGAATTAGCAGCTTTTGATATATTTTTTTCTTCGCAAACTGCCAGAAAGTATCTTAAAACTCTTAACTCCATAAGTGATACCTCTCATTTTTAATATAAACTATCATATTTATTATAATTAAAATAGTACTATACTTAAATTAATCTTGATTCTTATGTCTATTGATCTTATTGAGAGCAGCTTTTTGCTTTTTTTGATCTACGTGAGTATACAAGTCAGTTGCCGTAGTTCCTTTTTGACCTAATTGTTGTGCTACGAGAACTTGATCTTTAGTTACTTCGTACAGCTCACTGGCCAAAGTATGGCGTAATTTATGCGGTGTTAGAGGTTTTCCAAAAGCAGCAGAATATTTATTGACCATCTTTTCAACAGCATTTGCAGTCATTCTTCTGGTTTTTCCATGCCATCTGGTTAAAAAGAAGGCTATATCATCTCTATCTGCATGGTAGCGATCGGCACGTATTTCTTGATATTTTTTTAAATAAGGAATAGTCCAGTCAGCAATCGGGACACTATCTTTTTGACCACCTTTTCTAATCACATCAAGCATTTCATCTTTTAGGTTAATGTTACGAACATTCACACTAACACATTCTGAAACTCTAATTCCTGTACCTAAAATCAATGCAATAATAGCTATGTCACGTTCATGATTTTTTTTGAAAGACGGTAGAGACTGTTTATTACATTTATGATCGTATTCATTTTCAATAAAATCTAAAAATTGATATTTTAAATCACCCATGTACATATGAGATTCTAGAACATGAGCTCGGTAATTCAATGTCTTAGTATCATTCAACGAATTAATTTTTAACATGACATTACGATCAAAGTATGGTTCTCCATGATTATTGTCTGAGGTAATTGTTAAAAATTTATATAAAGAACGCAGGGCATTAATTGATCGATTAATTGTAGTAGGTGAGTTTAATCGTCCTTGTTGATTTTTTGTGTGTTTAAGATGATGAATATAAAGCATAACATCATTTCGTTGCATGTCTTCTAGTGTCACTAGTTCAATTTCTTTGTTGGAAGAAGCTGTAGATAATTTATTTTGTCTCAACCAATCAAAAAAGCGACGAATTTCTGTTAAATATTGGTATGTTGTAGTTAATGAATGAGTGGTGCCAAGATTATATTCTTTTATAAAATCAGGCATATTCGCCAACTCTTGTTTAATTAAGGATAAATATTTGTTAGTTTCCAATTTATAGTCTCCTCGAACATAGGTTTGTATATATTATATCTTATTTAAGCAATTTAGTCTTGTCCCCTAATCTTTTCTAAGTAGGAGAGGGGGGAGAGTATCCATAAGTAAGAAGAAATTAGATAAATAATAACCTGAAAATGTAGAAGTTAGTTTACAGATTGCTAGGAGGAACATAACTAAAATTGGAATGCGAAAATTCTAAGGTAATTTGATAATTGATGAACTGAAAAGTTACTTTAAATTAATTTTGCTAATTTCACGATAATTAAGGGGTTGATTATATATTTAAAATTTGATTGAAAGTAGTATTTATGAGCTATATATTTACTAACTGAGACGTTAAGGCTGTATAAATGTTTGGATTTAATTAGAGGAGACCGGGATATAATTTCTAATTAAACATCAAATCAATTCACGGGAATTTTTTGCTGAAACTTACAGCTTTTTGGTATGTATGAGGAGGTTTTTTCTTAGTATTTTGAAGACATCGATAAGACACTAATCAAGTGTAATTTTAAAGGTAAAAATAGAATTTTATAATAATTAAATGTAATTTGTAAGCATTAATTATCAGCAAAACATTGATGTTTCGGGAGAGTCTCTTATACCTTTCATTAAAATTATTGTTTTAATGAAAGACCATTACGTATATATTGATAATTCTAGACTTTAATTTTAATAAGAAAATAAATTAAAATACCCGCAATAACAATTGATAGATAAAAATTATTATGACCAGGTTTACTATGATTATGCTTTATCTCTTTTTACCTTTTATTTTGAATGTTTCATAATAATTTTAAGAAATATTCAACTTAGTATCTAGCATATCCGAACTAACATGATCTAATTAAAAGCTTACTGGATTTAGATGAAAGAAATGTGCCATGAACAAAAAAGTTTCGCATCCAGTAATTTATGAGTTCTTATAGCTAACAACTTAACAACTATTAATCAAGAACCATTTTAAAAGACGTAGAATCGTCATCTCAACACTAAAGAAAATGCTTTTTAATAATCTAATCTGATTAATTGATAAAAATCTTTAGCTTAGAATTTTCAGCTGATTAATTGTGAAATAAGGGGTAAGCAGAATTTCTGACTGTAAAAAGATTAATGTGTTCTAATTGAAATGTTAGTAAATTTAAAAAGTAACTTTTGATAAATAGTAGATAATTAGTTGATTGATGGTTGGGCTGGTGATTGTGATTAATTACAAATATGATATATTTTTATGTTATACTTTACATAATATATATTACACGAAGTATAGTCAAGATGAACTAAGCTACTCTCTTTTATAAGTAAAAAAACTTTGAGTTTTATCATTCTCAAAGTTTCTCTATTAATTATTCATTTTTAGAAAAAGATAGTTTCTTTCTTTTATTTAAAGAGATCGTATAAACGATATTGATTGCTCCTAAAAGTAAAACAGCAAACCAAATAGTTTTTAAAACAAAGATCTTTTGGAGCAATGCTGATACAATTGCACCAAGTGCAAATGCAATAACCAAGAACATATAGTTAACAGCTGCGTTATGCTGTGACTTATCTTCACCAAAGAAATATGCGCTCCAAGCAACTACAGATTTTTTTAAGTTGCCAGTTGTGAATGCATTATTATATCCCATACCTTCAATTTTACTAAATGATGCATTCTGAACCGCTAAACCAAACGCAATTACCGGAACTACATAATAATTTGGTAAGTTTTTAGGAACGAAACCAACGCCCAAGCAAATAAATAGAATTGGAAATAAACAAAATACACGCCAATAATTACTTTTTACATACTTATGAAAAAGTCCAACAAGTAGTAATCCTAAGGTAAAAGCAATAAACGTTGTTGCCCTGTTTAACATACCTGCAATATTATGGTCAGCAAATGCTGACGCAAAGAAGATGACGTTTCCTGTCTGTCCAGCAGATAAAGTATGTCCCCGTTGAATATAAGTATAGGCATCAATAAATCCCGCAGAAAAAGTCAATGCTGTAGCTAAAATACGCGATTCAGATGGACGATATTTTTCATCTGAAAATATACCCATGATTAACCTCCAAGTTATAGTGAAAACAAATTAAAAACATGATCAATTTAGACCATGTTTAATTTGTTTAATCTTCAATATGAATACTCTTAATAATCACATCTTCTTTTGGCTTATCATTTGCTTTGTCACGTGGAACCTTTGCAATTTCATCAACAACATCCATACCTTTGATCACTTGACCAAAAACAGTATGGCGACCATCAAGCCACGGTGTTCCACCTTGCTTGTATGCCTTAACTAATTCTTTAGGATAACCTGCAGCATCCATTTCTTTAATCATGCGTTTAGGTACGTTTTTATTTTGAACAATAAAGAATTGGCTGCCATTTGTATTAGGCCCAGAATTAGCCATGGAAAGCGCACCACGTACATTGAATAATTTATTTGAAAATTCATCTTCAAAAGGATGTCCCCAGATACTTTCGCCACCAGTACCGTCACCCTTTGGATCACCGCCCTGGATCATGAAATCACTAATTACTCTGTGAAAAGTAGTGCCATCATAATAGCCTTTTTTAGCTAAACGGACAAAATTTTCAACAGTCATTGGAGCTTCTTTTTCAAATAATTGAATTTTAATATCTCCATGATTTGTTTGAATTAAGGCTTTTGGACCTTTTGCATTTTCTAGGTCTAATTGTGGATATTCCATGTTAATCCTCCTGAATTTATACTATTCTAATTCATTTTACACTTTATTTAACTACACTTCATTAGTCTGCGTCTTCTTTCAAGTAATTTTTGATTGCAGCTAGCATAATTTGACCATAGGATTTAAGCTTAGCTTGACCTACTCCTGAAATATTTAAAAATTCTGCTTGTGTCTTAGGTTTTTGCAGTGCCATTTCTCTTAAAGACTTATCTGAAAAGATATAAAAAGCTGGTATCCCCTGTTTTTTAGCTAAATCTAAACGAACTTCTTTTAAGCGAAAAAATAAGTCATTCTCTTCTTTCGGAATTTGATTATAGGTTTGACTTAATTTTTCTATTTTTTTAGAAATCTTTTTATTATCTAAAACGTCCCATCCTAAGTTAGTCACATGAACTACTGGATATTGACTATCAGTCAGTTGTAAATAATTATGGCTAATTAGATAGTTTATTAAGTTTATGACCCTACTCTTTCCAATCTTTAAACTGCCATAATGCCTTAAATGAGCTGCATCGATTTCTCTCATGCGTTGATTATTTGCTCCTGAAACTACATCAGCAACTACAGTCTTGCCAAAACGACCATCTAATTCATAAATAGTTGCAATAATGTTTTTACTTTCTGACGTAATGTCTTTTTCAATAAAGGTTCCTAAACAGTTAGAGCACTTACCACAGGGCTCACACCTTTGTCCAAAATAGCTGACGATAAACTGTTGTAAACACTCTGTGGTATTAACATATTTAGTAATCATAGCTAGTTTTTGATACTGTATTTTTTGATATTCATCAGCTAAATCAGATTGTTCAATAAACCAACGATAGAGCCGGATATCTTTAGGATGATAGATTAGGATACTCTCACAACGCTCACCGTCTCTACCTGCTCTGCCAGCTTCTTGATAATACGATTCTAAGTTTGGTGTACTGTTAGCATGAATTACAAAGCGCACATTTCTTTTGTCAATCCCCATTCCAAAAGCATTAGTAGCAACTATCACTTGTACTTTATCGAATTGAAAAGCATCTTGTACATCTGATCTCTCTTCATTAGAAAGACCAGCATGGTAACTAGCTGTTAGAATACCATTTTGAGCTAAATAGTCAGTTAATTCTTCAACATGTTTTCTTGTACTGGCATATATAATTCCGGATTCATTAGGGTGCTTTTTAATATAGTCTAAAAGATACAAGTTAGTATTTTTAGGATTATCCACTACCTTGAAACTTAGATTTGGCCCTGCAAATGAAGTAATAACATAATTTTTATTAGGTATCTGCAATTGTTCTGATATGTCTTTTTGAACTGAGGGTGTGGCAGTTGCAGTTAAGGCCAAAATATTCGGATTACTCTTAATTGATTTGACGCCATCCATTATTTGGCGATACGCTGGTCGAAAATCATGTCCCCACTGTGAAATACAATGTGCTTCATCGACTGCTACTAATGAAATATCTAAGAAGTTTAGCTGATAGCGAAAATAATCCATTGCTAATCGCTCAGGAGTCACATACAGAAGCTTTATTTTGCCTTCATATGCTTGTCTTAAAATTGGATTTACTTCTTCTTGAGGAGTCGCCGAATTTAGGGCTGCCGCATTAATACCATTTTGCTTTAAGGAATCAATTTGGTCTTTCATTAGCGAAATTAAGGGAGAAATTACTAAAGTCAAACCGGAATTAACTAAGGCGGGAATTTGATAGCACATTGATTTTCCTGCACCAGTTGGCATTACTGCTAGAACATTTTCTCCTTTAAGAACTAAATCAATAACTTTTTCTTGTCCTGGGCGAAATGTTGTGTAGCCAAATACATCTTTTAATACTTGTAATGATTTCATTTTTCCTAATTAAATAAAAAAACAAGTATGAAAGATCATACCTGTCTTTTCTAAAATTGAACTAAATAATAACTTAAGCTTCAAAAGCATTAGTTAATGGAGGAACAACTTGCTTCTTTCTTGAAACAACACCTGGTAACTTAACTTCTGAATCTGACAATTTAGTATTAAATGCCTTTTCAAACTTAGCTTTTGATTCATCACTACCTACTACTAAAGCTTCTGAATCTGAATCAAGAATATTAGTAATCAAAAGCATGAACATATCGTAGCCTTCACTCTTTGAAGCTTCATCCATAGCCTTTAAGAAAGCTTCTTTACGCTCTAAAGCCTCTGGCAAGTCAACAACATTAATTTGTGCTACACGAACGTTGCTGCCATTTAATTCAAAGCTCTTAGCGTCTAAATCGATTAAGTCTTCTTCTGACTTATCAGCAATATTGGTACCAGCTTTTAGCATTTTAAGACCATATTCTTTGTAGTTAACACCAGCAATGTTGGCTAAAGCTTCTACAGCTTCTTTGTCTTGATCTGTAGTAGTTGGTGATTTTAATAATAAAGTATCTGAAATAATAGCTGAGAGCATAATTCCAGCAATATCTTGTGGAATTTCAATTTCTTTTTCGTTGTACATCTGCCACATAATTGTACTTGTACAACCAACTGGAGCTGCACGGTAGTATAAAGGATCAGCGGTATTAAAGTTCATGATACGGTGGTGATCTACTACGTGAGTCACTTTAACTTTATCAATGTCAGAAACACTTTGTTGAGGTTCATTGTGGTCAACAAGCATAACTGCATCAACTTCGTTTGAAGCAGTTTTAATTACACGAGGTGCAGTAAAACCGAATTTATTCAAGGCATACTTAGTTTCATCGTTAGCTTCGCCCAAAGCGACTGCTTCAGTATCGTAACCTAATTTATTTTGTAAGTATGAGTATGCAATTGCAGTTCCGATTGCATCTGTATCAGGATTTTGGTGACCAAAAATCAATTCTTTTGCCATTATATAGAGCTCCTTTAAAATTATATCTACTTAATATTTTAGATTAAAATTTGAACTTAAGCAAATCAATCCCGCACTAAAAAGCATTGCTTTTAGTTATAAAAACAATGCTTCTAAAACTAGATATTAACTTTAACCTCTTCTAATCGACTATCATAATCTTTTTCATTAATAAATTTATCCCATTCTTTTAAGAAATTAACTAATCGAGGTATCTCACTCTTGTTTTTACGATAAATAAAGCAACTTTCAAAGTTTGTTTCACGTTTTGGCTCTAATGGGGAGAGCGTGATTTGAGCCTTGTGAGCCTTATAGAAGCTCTTTGAAACATAAGTGTCGTAATCAGTTTGTTCCGCAAATTTTATTAGTTGATAAGGAGCAGTAAAAGTAACTGGAGTTAGCAACTCATTATTTGGAAATTCAGTAGCATAAAATCGACGCACAATTTGAGGCAAGTAGTAATCCTTAGGGTAAGTTACCCACTTATGTTGTGCTAACTTATAAAATTTCGTTTCTGGATTATGAGTTAAAAATACTACTGATTCTGGATAAATTTGTTTAGCCATATATTGCTTCATGTTTTTTACAGTAGCATTGTGATCTGGCATATAAAGAACTGCTAAGTCTAATTGATTATTATCTAATTTGTCCCAAAGCTCTGTTCTATTGTAAAAGCCGACATGTAAGGTTATCTCTGGATATTTCTGGTTAAATTCAATTAGAAATTGATCGATAACCCTAGCTTCAATAGTGGACAATACACCTAATGAAATAGTCCCAGTATCTGATTTTGTATATTGCTGGATACTATCAACGGCATTATTAACTGTTGAAAATAGTGCCTTGGCTGTTTCCTCCATTTTTAGACCAGCATCAGTTAAATAGAGCTTTTTCCCCATTTGACCAAATAAGGGAGATCCAACTGCACGTTCCAATTTCTTAATTTGTTGAGTTAATGCAGGTTGGGTTATTCCTAAGATTTGAGCTGCTTGAGTGTAACTCATGTTATCAATTAATTGAAGAAAGTAACGTAAAGATTTCGCAGATAGAACTGCATCAGTATTTGTTTTCATGATTGAATGCCTCTTATATAAATCTGGAATAACATCTAATTGATATAAATTTAAAATACATACAATTATTTTCTGATAGCCTTTTATAAAGCCTATTATTCATCCTACACTTTTTATCATAACACCTGTATCTAGATAATGAAAATATTTACATAAAATATAAGCTATTTTTCTATAATTATTTACCTTAATAAAAAAGCTAAGAGTAGCTTTAAAATACTATTCTTAGCTTTCATTTAAAATAGGTCTTCTGTTCTATCTCTTCCGTCTGCTAATGGTTGACCTAGCGTTAATGAAATTGGTGTTCCATCTGTCATTGGATCTAAAACAAATGAACCATTTGAATATCGATCACCTAATGGAAATTCAGATGTATTTAATTCGATATGACGATCACTAGAAGTAGTTAAATGCAAGATATGATTCTCGCCGTAGCTACTAATTGCCATGATTCGATGAGGTTTAGTTTTAAGTTCACGTAGTACTAATACACCTCGTTTAGCACGAGTTACCTTGTTTATTAAGTTAAGTTTTAGCTGCTTAAATGCCCCACGTTGAGTAATAATCCCAATATGAATCAAGTCAACATATTTAGGATCGGCAAGAACATAATTTACGATATAATCATTGTCTTTAAGGTTAACGGATTTAACCCCTACTGCTTTAGAACCCGAAGTAGGAATTTCGCTAATATCAAATCTGACTGCATATGCTTGATTAGTTATTAAGGTAATTTCTTGCTTACTATCTGGTTTAACTTTATCAATTCTTACGACTTTACTGTCTTTACTCTTAAGCTTAATTGCAGTGATCGCACGAGATTTATAAGTTCTAGTTGGCTGCAAATCAGCTAAGGTAACTTGTTTAATATAGCCATCGTTTGTGGCAATTAAAAAGTTCAAACTTGCTTTTAAGTCATTAATTTCAAATACTCGAATGATTTCTTCGTCATTATCCAGTCCGATTTCTTGAGAAAGGTGTTGACCAGTTTCTTTCCACTTTGTTTCTATTAATTCATGGACTGGTCGATAAATAAGGTTTCCTTTATTGGTGAAAATATAAAGGTTATCTAAGGTTGACATTGTCTTTTCAAAAATAACCTTATCGCCATCAGGTAATCCATTATCACTTGTGTCAGTCGACTGGAAGGAACGAATGGATGAGCGTTTTAAGTAGCCATCTTTACTTACTAATACACGAACGTCTTCATCGGCAACTAAAGCTTTTTCGTTAATTTCAATTTTAGCTGCTTTAGCTGTGATTTCAGTTCTTCTTGGAGAACCAAATTCTTTTTTGACCGCATTTAATTCTTTAACTACAACTTTTTCTAGAACTTTATTGTCGCTTAAAATTTCATTGAATTTGTCAATCTTTTTATTTAGTTCTGTTTGTTCTTTCTTAAGTTGGTTAACATCAGTATTAGTTAAACGGTACAGTTGCAAAGAAACAATAGCTTCTGCTTGATTAGGAGTAAATTCATATTTAGCAATTAAATTATTTTTAGCATCCTTTTTATCTTTAGAAGATCTAATTGTCTTAATAACTTGATCTAAAATATCCAGCGCATGAATCAAACCTTCAACGATTTCTAGTCGCTGCTTTGCCTTTTTTAAATCAAATTCAGTTCTTTTAGTAACAACCTCTTTTTTATGGGTCAAATATGAAGATAAAATTCGTTTCAAGCCAACTTGGACGGGAGTCATACGGTCAATTGCAACCATATTGAAGTTATATGAAACTTGCAAATCAGTGTTCTTAAAAAGATAGTTCAAAATATTTTGACTGTCTGCACCCTTTTTTAATTCAATAACGATTGAAAGTCCATGACGGTCAGTCTCGTCTCTTACTTCGGAAATTCCATCAATTTCCTTATTTAAACGGATTTCATCAATTTTCTTGACCATCATCGCCTTGTTGACGCCAAAAGGAACTTCAGTAACTACGATTTGTTGACGGTGTCCCTTAATATCTTGAATAGTGGTCTTAGAGCGAACTTGTATTCTTCCACGACCAGTTTCATAAGCTTCCTTAATGCCTTTTGTCCCAAGTACAATACCACCAGTTGGAAAATCTGGCCCTTTGACAAATTCCATTAAATCATCTGTGGTGGCATCGGGATGTTTCAAGAGATAAACAGCTGCGTCAATAACTTCAGCTAGGTTATGTGGCGGAATTTCTGTCGCATATCCAGCTGAAATTCCAGTTGAACCATTAACTAATAAATTAGGAAAATGCGCAGGTAGGACAGTTGGTTCATATTCTGTGTCATCAAAGTTCAAAATCATTTGAACTGTTTCTTTATCAATATCCTGTAAAAGCAAATTAGAAATTTTACTTAAACGAGATTCCGTATAACGCATTGCTGCTGGACCATCCCCATCCATCGATCCATTATTACCGTGCATCTCGATCAAGGGTTCACGCATCTTCCAGTCTTGAGATAAGTGAACTAGCGCACCATAAATAGAACTATCTCCATGAGGGTGAAAGTTACCCATTACATTTCCGACGGCCTTAGCAGCTTTTTTATAAGGTTTGTCATATGTATTATTATCTTTATACATTGCATAAAGAATACGACGTTGAACAGGTTTCAAACCATCTCGAATGTCAGGGAGAGCACGTTCTTGGATAATATATTTTGAATATCGTCCAAATCTTTCTCCCATAACTTCTTCAAGAGGTAATTCCCTAATTCTTTCAGTAGTTTTTACCATTTAAAAATCTAACCTCTTAATCTCTACTTGTTTCTAGAATTGAACCATCTTCGCCCATGCGGAATTTAACATTTTCGTCGATCCATTTTCTTCTCGGAGCAACCTTATCTCCCATCAAGGTTGTCACACGCTTTTCAGCAAGTTGTGCATCATCAATCTTAACTCTAATTAAAGTACGAGTTTCAGGATTCATGGTAGTTTCCCATAACTGATCAGCGTTCATTTCACCTAAACCTTTAAACCGCTGTAAAGCAAATCCTTTACCCATATCTTTAGAGTCTTCACTTAGTTCTTCATCAGTCCAGGCATATTTGATCTTAGCCTTTGCACCGTTTCCCTTTTGAAGCTTGTAAAGTGGTGGAAGTGCGATATAAACGCGCCCTGCTTCAACCATTGGACGCATATATCTGTAAAAGAAGGTTAACAACAAAATTTGAATATGAGCACCATCAGTATCCGCATCTGTCATGATGATGATTTTATCGTAATTAGCATCTTTAATTTGAAAATCAGAACCAACGCCAGCTCCAATAGTATGAATCATAGTGTTAATTTCTTCGTTCTTAAAGATATCTTGCAATTTAGCTTTTTGTGTATTCAATACTTTACCACGCAATGGTAAGATTGCTTGAAATTTTCGATCTCGGCCTTGTTTTGCAGATCCTCCAGCTGAGTCACCCTCGACTAGGAATAATTCATTTTTCTTAGGATTACGTGATTGAGCAGGGGTTAATTTTCCAGAAAGAATTTCTTTCTTTCGTCTCTTTTTGCCGCTTCGACTTTCATCTCTGGCCTTTTTAGCTGCTTCACGCGCATCCCTAGCCTTTTGAGCTTTTTGAACTAAACTTTGAGCAAATTCTCCATTTTCCATTAAGTAATAAGAAAGTTGCTCGTAAACAATGCTATCAACAACACTTCTTGCTTGTGGAGTACCTAATTTACCCTTGGTCTGTCCTTCAAACTCTAATAATTCTTCAGGGATCTTAACAGATAAGACTGCACTTAGGCCTTCACGGTAATCACTACCTTCTAGACCCTTATCTTTATTTTTTAACAAGCCCTGCTTTTTAGCATAATCATTAAAAGCTTTAGTAAATCCACTTCTTGCACCAGCCTCATGACTACCACCATCAGCAGTACGGACATTGTTTACAAATGAAACAAAGTTTTCTGAGTACCCATCGTTATACTGACCAGCGAATTCTACCTCAATGCCATTTTGCTGACCAGAAAAGTAGAATACATTTCCCATCGTATCTTTATCTTCATTTAAGTAAGATACAAATGACTTAATTCCATCTTCATAGAGAAATTCATCATGATGTTCGGGTTCGCGTTCATCGGTTAAAGTAAATTTAACACCCTTTAAAAGAAATGCTGATTCACGAATTCGTTCTTGAATAGTTTCATAATTATAGGTAGTAGTTGAAAAGATAGTCGCATCTGGTTTAAAAGTAATCGTGGTACCATTCTTATCTTTAGTTTTACCCAAATGCTTAAGAGTGCCAATCGGATGTCCACCATTTTCAAATTCTTCTTCATAAGCCTGTCCGTCTCTAACGACTCTAACCTTTAGATAAGAAGATAATGCGTTTACGACAGAAGAGCCGACACCGTGCAAGCCTCCAGAGGTTTGATAATTTTTCTCAGTAAACTTACCACCTGCGTGCAAAACAGTCAGAATAACCTCAATTGTTGGAATTCCTGATGCATGCATTCCGGTTGGCATTCCACGTCCAAAGTCCTGAACTGTAACCGAATTATCTTTATGAATAGTTACGTTAATTTCTTTACCATAACCAGCCATTGCTTCATCAACTGAGTTATCAACGATTTCGTAAACTAGTTGATTTAGACCATGTCGATCAGTTGAACCGATATACATTCCTGGACGTTTTCTTACTGCCTCTAGTCCATGAAGAATCTGGATCGAAGAATCATCATATGAACTGGTCGTTTTATTTGTTTTAGCCAAATAAATGCCTCCATTTTTAACAGACAATCAAAATCAATCCCACAGCTATTATAATCTCTGTTAAAATAGCTTTAGATTTTAAATGGGGTTGAAAATTAAATGTCTACGTTGAATTATTTACTAGTTTTTATTTTAGCATACTTAATTGGGTCCTTTCCTACAGGTGTGTTAGTCGGAAAAATATTTTTTCATGAAGATATAAGAAATTTTGGATCAGGAAACATTGGAACAACTAATTCATTCAGAGTAATGGGACCGATAGCTGGAAGTGCGGTTTTAATTATTGATGTATTAAAAGGAACACTTGCTACCGATTTGCCTTTAATTTTCCATTTAAAGGGACCAAAGTATTTATTATTAATTGCCGGTGCCTGCGCTATTTTAGGTCATACTTTCTCAATCTTTCTAAAATTCAAGGGAGGAAAAGCGGTAGCAACTAGTGCAGGTGTATTCCTAGGCTACAATCTAAAATTCTTTGGACTATGTGCAGTAGTATTTTTACCAGTGCTCTTTATTACTTCATACGTAAGTTTATCTAGTTTAGTTTCAATAGTGATAATTTTTATTTGTTCTTTCTGGTTTCATGATGTCTTTCTGACTATTATTACTGGAATTATGATGGTCTTATTGTTTGTAAGACACCGTTCTAATATTAAACGATTAATCAATCATGAAGAAAATATCGTTCCTTTTGGATTATGGTATTGGTATAAAAAATCCCATGGATTACTCAATAGTAAATCTAAAATAAATAAATAGTAAGAACAAAAGACTGCTAAAGTTAATGCTTTAACAGTCTTTTTTCATAGTTATTATACTTCATTCAAACAAATGTTCGCAAGGCGATTCTATAGCAAATTTTTAGTAAGGATAATTATCTAAGCGATCTTTTTCGGTGATTTTTCTTACTACCCGACCTGGAACTCCTAAAACAAGTGAATTATCAGGAATATTTTTAGTTACTACGCTCCCTGCTCCGATAACACAGTTCTTACCAATAGTTACGCCCGGACAGACAGTCACGTTACTTGCTAGCCAACAGTTATCGCCAATTGTAATTGGAGCACCATATTCGATATCAGCAATTTTCCCATCTTTTTGAAGACGTGCATTACGTTGCTCAGGCAATAAGGGATGAAGTGGAGTTACTAATGAAGTATTTGGACCACACATTACATTATCACCAATCGTTACAGGACAAGTATCTAAAATAGTTAGGTTAAAATTGGCATAAAAATTCTTACCTAGTTTAGTAAATTTTCCATAGTCAACCTCAATTGGTCCTTGTAAATACACTCCTGTTTCATGATCTGGAAATAATTCATCAATAATTGCTTTTCTAACTTCTTTATCTTCATCGGCGGTTTGATTATAGTCCCTACTTAAACGATGAGCTTTCGTTGAAATTCTGCTTAACTCCTCAGTGTCTGGACGATATGGTAAACCGGCGAGCATTTTTTTAGTATTTTCTTCCATTATCAAAACCTAGTTTCTTATCTTTATCTTTTTATTTTATCTATTAGTACCTAAAATATCATATTTTTGTTAAATTGAATGCTTAAGATTATGATAATTAATTAGTTAGTGGAGGAATAATAATGAAAAAGATCAATTTGAATGAACTCTATGACTTAATGTACGACCACCTAGATCCTAATGGCTGGTGGCCTGGGCGAAGCGACTGGCAAGTAATTTGGTCAACAATTTTGATTCAAAATACTAATTGGAAAAATGTTGATAAGGCCTTAGCAACTCTGTACCAAGCCACTAATTTCTGGCCAGAGAACATCTTAAAGACGCCCGATGATAAATTAGAAAGGGCCATTGCTTCTGCTGGCTTCTATACTAGAAAAGCTGCTACTCTGAAAAGATTAGCAACCTACTTTCAGAAATATGATTTTGACCTAGATAAATGTCGCCAATTATCTAAAGACCAGTTACGTTCTGAACTGCTTAGCATTAAAGGAATTGGTCCAGAAACAGCAGATGTAATCTTAATGTATGGTATTCAGAAAGGCGAGTTCGTCGTTGATAAATATGCTAGACGATTATTTAATTGTTTAGATTACCAACTTCCAGTTTCTTATCAAAAGGCAAAAGATTTAGTTGAAGCTAATGTCGATCATTTTACACTGCGTAATTATCAGAACTTTCATGCGATGATTGTTATATTTAACCAGCAATATAAACTTCCAAAAGATTTTGAAAGCACCTTTTTAGGTGATTATCATTTAGTAATTGCAAAGTAAAAGAGACTAGTACTAAGCTAGCCTCTTTTGTATTAGATTGACCTAATTATTCTGAATCACGAAGTTGTCTCAAACTTTCACCAAAGATGTTATCAATAGCAGCTGGATCACGGTGGTCGAAGAATTGACTTTCGCCCTTGTCTAG
This sequence comes from Lactobacillus sp. RTP31084st1_F9_RTP31084_210423, assembly GCF_040919545.1. Classification (NCBI taxonomy): domain Bacteria; kingdom Bacillati; phylum Bacillota; class Bacilli; order Lactobacillales; family Lactobacillaceae; genus Lactobacillus; species Lactobacillus sp. RTP31084st1_F9_RTP31084_210423. Next base: position 538,811 of record NZ_JBCOVH010000001.1, on the reverse strand, counting down.
TTCCTTAATCTTTGCCATTTCATCTTGTGTTAGTTTAAAGTCAAAGATATTAATATTCTCTTTTTGATGTTCATCATGAACAGCCTTGGGAATAACTACGATGCTCTTTTGAGTTAACCAACGTAAGATAACTTGTCCAACAGTTTTATGATGATTCTCAGCAATTTCTTTCAAAACTTTATTATTGAAAATGTCGTGCTTACCATTTGCAAATTGTGCCCAAGCCTCAACTGCTACGTCTCTTCCTTGGAAGAACTTAACATCATTAGTTTGCTGGAACCAAGGACTAATTTCAATTTGATTAATTGCTGGCTTATCTTTATGAGCTAATTCCAAGTTCATATATTGATCAGGATAAAAATTTGATAAACCAATTGAGCGAATTTTACCTGCGCGCTTAGCGGCTGCTAAAGCATCCCAAGCACCAAAAGTATCGCCATAGGGTTGGTGAAGTAATACCAAATCGATGTAATCAGTACCTAATTCTTTTAAGTCATGATCAATTGCCTTTGTAGCCTTTTCATACGACATATTTGAAACCCAAATCTTAGTAGTTAAAAAGATGTCATCTCTATTAACAGCACTCTCAGCAATAGCTTCACCGACTGCAATTTGGTTGTCATATGCCTCAGCAGTATCAATCATTCTATACCCATTTGCTAAAGCCATTTCTACTGTTTGTCTTGCTTTTTCATGGTCCGGAATTCTAAACACGCCTAAACCTAACTGAGGCATTTTATTACCATCATTTAATGTAATTGTTGGAACTTCTGTCATAGTATAGTCCTCCTTTTTCTAACAACTTCATTTTAGTGCTAGAAAAGTAATAAATAAAATAAATAAGACTATTTTTCAGAGTCATTAATTAAATACTGAGTCCAATTATGTTCACGATTACGGTTATCAGCCATCACGCCTTCTAGGTCATGCGCTTTATATGGCGCCTCGAGCGCATGGACTTCTTCTTTATTTAAATTAATCTTGATAGCTTCTTCTAAGGCATCTAAGTGGTGTACCTTTGTAGCCCCAACAATCGGAGCAGTCACCTTTGTTTTGAGCCAAGCAAGAGCAATTGTGGCCATTGAAGTGTTGCGATTTCGAGCTATTTTCTCTACTTCATCAATAATTGTGCGATCAATATTGACAGTTTTACCATACTTATCTTTTTCTGAAAAAAGATCTTGTTTTCTTCTAACAGTTTGCGTACCAAATGGATGTGCCAATCGACCACTAGCTAAGGAGCTATAAATTAACCATAGAATTTATTAAATAGATTTTCTAAAGACATTTTCGTAACTGAAAATGAAATATTATTTTTAATCAAATAATTCGTTATTTGATTAAATGTTTCTTGATTTATATTATCAATTGCTATAAGACTAGTTTTATTTGGTAAAGTTTGAACTTCAACATTGTTCAGAATATCAGTAAGTAGAGTTGAACTCTTAAATTCTAAGTACTGCTCAGTTTCTGCCTTGTTATTAAAGTCTTCAATTATCTTCCCATCTTTTAAAAATAAGACTTGGTCCGCATATTGTTGGAGATTTTGCAATAAGTGGGATGCCATAATTATTAGCTTGTTTTGCGACCGCAAATCCAATAAAACTTGTGAAATCAATTGGACATTCTGTTGATCAAGGCCATTCATAACTTCATCTAAAAGCATCACTGGAGTGTTGGCTGCCACTACCATTGCAAAGCATAAACGTTGTTTCATTCCTAATGAATAAGTTTCAACTTTTCGACTGACGTAGCTTTCCATTTTAAGAGTAGAAATAATCTTTTCAATACTTTCAGGATTATTTTTCCATAAATTAGCATAGAGTTTTAAATGATCTTTACCAGTCATAAAAGGAAATAAGTCACTTTGATCAGGAAAAGCACAAATTTTTTTGTGTAATCTAACAATTGTCTTCTCATTCTTGTATTGCAAATTATCGTACGCAATATATCCATTCTGCGGTTTCAAATTATTTAAGATGACATTCATTAAAGTGGATTTTCCTGTGCCATTTGGTGCAACTAATCCATAAATCTTACCACTTTGAAAATTATAATTTAAATTATCTAAGACTATATGATTCCCAAATGATAATTTAATATTTTTTAATTCAAGCATTTAATCTCATCTCCTTATCAGTTTAATTCTCTTTGACCTACTAATAATTAACATAAAAATTTCAATAATTACAATTGACAACATTAGTGGAACTATACCGGAATTAAATCCCCATCCTGGTGAATCCATTAGATAGGACAAATTTCCGGACAAGCTTTCTCCAATAGTAAAATAAGTCATTGGTAAACTTTGTAAAATTGGGTAGACAAATCCCATACCTAAAGAGAAATATAGAACTTTCCCACTTATTGCAAAGACGCTTGCTAATAATTCGGCTACATATTCATTTTTAAAAATAATTGAAAGTAAAATAGTAAGTCTAATAAATAGAAAAACAATTAAAATAGCAAATGTTCCAAACTGAATAAAGTAATTACCAAGCGTTGGATATTAAAAGGGCTGAATAAAATATAGTCTTCCAGTATAAAATGTTGTCCTTAGCTTAAATGAACCAAAACCATATCGAGGTGCAGTACACAAAGTAACCACGATAAAAGCTAGTAAGTAGTTGAAAAGTACACCTATTTCAACTACCCCAGTTTTAATCCAGAGAATAGTATTTTTGCTTAATGGGATATCTTTCAACACTGAATAGTATTTGCGATCATTAGTTACGATATCAGCTGCAAAAAGAACTACAAAAATAATTAGAATTAATGTTGTCCAACCAGAAATAGAATTTTGTAATATTTGTAAAGTCGTTTTCTCTTCAACAATATTTTTAGTTAGTGGCTGTTTGCTTTTAGCTAGTGCATCATAAAAATGAGCTGTTCGTTGATAAGCAAAGTGTCCATCTTCACGGTAATTATCATTCTGATAGTACTGAACGGGATATAAGAACTGCTGATTTTCATCTACAAAAATCAAGTGATCAACGTATTTGTACCACTTACTTGAGTAAATTACATATTCTTTCCAGTTGTTTGCCTTAATTCCATTAATTCGATGCTTATCAAAATTTAAAATATCTGGATACGTTTTGATTGCATTAACATATCCTTCATTAGGTACTTCATGAGTATTCTTAGATTCTTGCATTTCCTTTATTTTAGTTGTTGCTTTATTTAAGAATAATGTATATCTACGATACTCTCCGTTAATGGCATAGGGATCGACCTTTTCAATTAATTGACGATTGGGCACGCTAACTAATCTAAAATATAGAGAAAGGATAAAAGTTAAAGCAAATAAGCCAATATTTTTAGGGTTTGTGAAAAAACGTTTTAATTGAAATAAAAAATACTGCTTCTTCATTGCTTTTTCCTCCCTGCTGCCAAATATTTAAATAAGATAAGTAAAAATATCGACCATATTAATAAAACGCAATATCCTGTTAATAAATTAATGCTATTTAAATTTAGTTTATTGGCCAAATTGCCATTTAGTAAATCAGTTAAATTTAGGTATGGAAAAGGCAAAAATACTAGCCATTTTAGAGTAGCCTTAGGTAAAAACAATAAGGCATAAAGAATAACTTCAATAAAAATCGTTAGATAAACATTTTTAGTTAACTGATTTAAAAATAGGCTCAAACTAGTAGTAAAGATTATTAGGCCTGAAAGATATACTAAGAATAAAAAGCAATATAGCCATAGAGGAATAGCTAATATACTAGTAGAATAAAAAATCACTGGATAATTCAAAGTAACAAACCCATGACGTAAGCCAGCAAATATATATGCTAGTATCATCCCTAATAAAAGCGGCAAAAAAACTAATGTAGAATTAATAATAATTTTTCCAAATACTTCATCTTTAAAACGATAAGGAATATTTTTTAAGATAGACTGATGTCGTAAATCAATAATCCAACTATCACTTGAAATAAAAGAAAGATAAAAAAATATAATAGTTCGTAAAACCGACAAAATATAAATTAGATATGTCGCAGAACTTTCATTATTCATAAAAATTGGAATTTTATGCTTAATTAGGTAATCTGTTTTATTCAATTCTTGCTTGATAAAGAATTGTGATGGTACGTTTAAAGTTTTAGCGCCTGCGTAGTGGTTGTGATAACCAGCTTGCATAGTATTTAATAAGTTGCGATAACTAGTCAGATATTGAACAGGATCTACAAAAACTTGACTATTTTGTAGACTAGCTAGCTCTTGTGACTGCTTGTTTAAGTTATCATATGTGCTTTTATAAGTCGGTCTTTTTAGCATTTCGCTATCAAAATAATTTGCATTTGCTTGAAGAGACTGACCATAATTCTCCCAGCTTTTTGCCCCGTCTCCTATCTTTTGTTTTTCAACTATAAATAAAGAAAAGATAATAAACAGCACGAGTAGTATAATGAGAAGTTGATTTTTCTTAGACTTTAAACCAATTAATAGGTTTGATTTGAGATATGTTGGGTTCATCTGTAACACTTCTTAAAATTTATTTTAAGTATTAGTATGAATGGAAAATAAAAAAATGCTTAAATGTTTCATATTTGAAACACTTAAGCATAAGTTAAGGTAAGACCGTGTATATCTCTTTAAGATCATAATCTTTAAAAAAGTCTATGATTTTACCAGCTTCTTTTTGATTACCAGTAAAAAAATTTTGATAATAGTTTTTAATAATCCTATAAATGGCTAAATCAGGAAGTTTAGCTAAACTATCAATTATCTGATAGCCCCATTTGGCACAATCAGTTTGATGATTTTTATAGCAGTTATGGAAATAATTTATACAGATAGAACCAATCAACCGTTGTACATCAAAGGACAAAGAATTTATATTCTTTTGCTTTGTGAGTTGCTGTATATAAAAGGTTAAATCGTCAAAACTAAAAATAAGCATTGAATTACAAAACAACTGAAGCGTGTAAACGTTATTCCACCATTTTTCTACATCAAATAATTTCTTTTTTATTTCATTACGAGTATTTAAATTTATTTTATCTAATTGATTATTTAATATAGCGTTGATCAAAAGTGAAGATAGTTTGATTGTTTGATCACAATTTGATACTTGTATTTTTTTATTTAATTCTTGTACCTCATGTTTATTTTTATTATTAAAAGCAACTAAAATTTCCACTTTTAATCTATCGCTTTTACTAGTAGAACCTGCATTATTTATGAAATCATTTAGGTTAATATTATTTGCTTCTAAAATCGCAAACAAGTCCTTTGCGCTAATTTCATTTAATCCTCGTTCAACTTTAGAATAAAAAGATTTACTAATGATTCCGTGAATAAACTGATCTTGCGTTAGTCCTAATATTTTTCGCTTATTTCTTAACATCGTGCCAATTTCCATAGTTTTCACTTCCTAGCGAATGGAAAGATATTTTTACAACATCTTATGCTTTTTCATTCTCTCTTCAAAGATACCATTTACTAAATTTGCCATTTCTTGTTTTTCTTCTTCGGTTGGTTCAACACCTTTTTCAAAAGCGCTATATAAATCGGGATGCTCTCTAGCAATTAGTTTACAAGTTCCTTCAGTGGCATGTTTACGAAAAATATTAGTGATATTTTAACGACAAATCGTTTAATTTTCAAAAACATTTATTAAAAGTAAAAAAACGTTCAAGTTATTAAGCTTGAACGCTAAAGACTAATTATTATCATTAGAACCAAAAATATCTAGGAACTGTAGAAACAAGTTAACAAAATCCAAATATAATTGAAGCGCTCCTAGTACTGCTAAACCATTTGTTGAAAGCTCTCCATCAAACTGCAAATAGATATTCTTCATTCTTTGAGCATCCCAGGCAGTTAAAATAGTAAAAATAATAACTGCAATAAAAGAGAAAATATAATCTATTGTTGGATTTTTTAAGAAAAGGTTGATGAGCATGGCTACTATTAAGCCAATTAAGGCTGCTGATGCATAGGATCCAATTCTACTTAAGTCACGTTTTGTTACTGTTCCTAGAATAGCCATTACAATAAAGACACTTGCTGAAGCTACAAAGGCTGAAGCAATATCTTCACCAGTATAAGCTCCCGCAATGAAGGCAAAAGTTACTCCATAAATAATTGCCGTCAGCATTAGTAAAACAAAACTCATTCCTGGACTTCTAGTAGCATTGAAATTAATAATTAAAGTCAATGCTATTGGTAAAAGTAATAAAAACCACATTGTCCACGGATGATTATTCATTAAGTTAAGCATCTGTCTAGCAAAAACAGTCATTGTTAAGTATGAACTTAAAGCAGAAACTAAAACTGCTAAAGCCATTAAACCATATAGTTTACTTAGAAATGTATTTAGGCCAGATTCATCGACTAAGTGCCGGCGTTCTGGTTCTTGATCAAAGTTATACATAATACATCCTCCAATCTCTACTCTTCATCTTAAATGTAGCACTTAGTCAGAACAAAGAAAAAAGAAATGTATTATAAAATTTTTGTAATAAAAAGACTGAGCAGTTCTTTAGCCACTCAGTCTTGCATAAACGAACAGGTTATTTAATCATATGTTGGTAATTTGTCTCAAAGATCTTCTTATCATATAAATCGGAAATATTAAGATTCTCAATTGCATCAGTGACTATCTTATCAGCACCTGCTGGCATAACTGCAAATGGTGCATCAGTTCCAAACAAAACATGATTAATACCAAAATAATCAAGTGCTAATTGTAAGGCAGGAGTATTACCTAAGATAGCTGTATCTACATAGAAATTCTTAAACATTTCTGCATGCTCTTGATCTAAAATATGATCAATTCTACCACTAAAGAACGGCACCATTGCGCCAGCGTGATGAGCCAGAATCTTTAAGTCGGGTGCTTTTTTGAAAATATCACTTTGAACTAGCTGCAGCATTGCTTGCGATAATTCATATTCCCAAGAAAAGACTAAATTATTATCAGGCTTACGATTATCAAATACAGGATGAAGCCATAACGGAAGATTTAGTTTTGCTGCTTTTAATAAAATAGGTTCAAATTCCAGATCAGCAATGCTTTTTCCTAAATGACGTGTGAAAATTTGTGCTCCCACTAAATAAGGACTTTTCTCAATATTCTCTAGAATCTTAAGTGAGGCAGGGATGTTATTCATAGCTAGCATCCCTACTCCAGCTTCAAAATACTTTGGATGATTTGCAACAATACCAGCTAATTCTTGATTAGCATATTGGGCAATCTTACTTGCCTCGTCTCCGTCAACAAAGTCTTCTGGATTAATATTTGCAAAAGAAACAACTTGCTTAGTATTTTTATTAGGCCACTTGGCTATTCTTTCATCTAAATTAACTAAAGTTTCTATCTTAATAAAAGGATACTTTTGCGGAATTGTCGCATCAATATCAAGCATTGCTTGATAAAATTACGGCGTTAAAATATGTGCAAACGCATCAATTTTCATAGTTATTACCTTCTTTATCATAATCCTTACCATAAATATATCGATGCAGCTTCAAATACTGCTGTTCAAACTTTTTCTCACTTGCGTTATCTTTGGCAAAATAATATCTTTTTCCTTCAAGCCCTTTAGGCATGTAATTTTGCTTTGCGATCTGAAAGGGCTGCACAAATGGATTGTCAATTAGTCCACCACCAGTTATTTCTTCAGAATGTTTATAGTGCATATCACGAAGTCCTCGTGGCATGGGATGCTTACTTGGATGATCAGTATCTTCGTCTAATTTTTGCCAGATTTCATCAAAAACACCTGACTTTGGCGATAAACACATCAGCATTGTTGCAAACATCAAGGGATATTTTGCCTTAGGCATCCCAATTTTTTCTGCTTGATTAGCTGCAATCACAATCTGCGTAGCTTGCTCAGGATTAGCTAAACCAATGTAAGTATATGGAATCTCACGCAGACGCCTGACTACTGAAGGTAAATCACCATTTTTAAGTAAAACTGCTAAATAATATAAAGCTGCGTCTGTGTCAGAACCGGCCATAGAATCGGAATAAGCAGCTAAGTAATCATAGTGCTTAGTTGCTTTTCGGTCATAGGCAAAATGTTGTCCTTTTACAAATTGCGTTACTTCTTCAACTGAAAGGTCTTCATTAACTGCATGAATAGTTTCTAAAAGATTTAATGCAACTCGTAAATCGCCATCGGCAGAAATTGCAATAATCTTAACTGCTTTTCGGTCAATATTTTCATCTTTAAAATGAAAGACTTCTTTTAAAGCACGGACTAAAACTTGTTCAATATCTTCATCACTTAACGTTTTGAATTCAAAAATCTGACACCGTGATCGCACTGCTGGCACAATCGACATAATAGGATTTTCAGTAGTTGCCCCAATTAAAAGAATACGTCCATTTTCTAAATAAGGCAGCAGAAAATCTTGCAGCGTAGTGGTCATCCGGTGAATCTCATCAATTAATAAAACAAAAGATTGATAAGGATATGTATTAATGATCTGTGTAAGCTTAGCCTTATTATCAATTGAAGCATTAAAAGTTGCCAATGGATAGTCAAATTCACGAGCAATAATTTGAGCTAAACTAGTCTTTCCTGTTCCTGGTGGTCCCCAGAGAAGCAGTGAGATTGGCACATGTTTTTTAATAATTTGATAAAGGGGACGTCCCTCTTCAATTAAATCTTTTTGACCTACAAACTGTGATAAATCTTTAGGCCTGATTAAGTCTGCTAATGGCTTTCTTATTGGCATAAAATTCACTCGCTTACTTATAGTAAATTAAATCTCACCCTAATTATTAGCACAGTTGCTGGTTTTAGACAAATTTATCTAACGCTCTATTTTTTCATATAACGGCAATAATTGCTTAATCCCATCCAAAATAAATTCTTCCATATTTTCAACTTGATCTTGATTTCTAAAAGCAAACTTGCCCAGCAAGAAACTTGTTTTGATGGCTTCTTCATTAAATGTAGTTTGCTTTTGTGTGTCTTTTAAATAATCATTCAAGGACAAATGATCTACAAATTCCATCTCATTTTTGTCCCATAAGTACCAGTTACTAATTTTGCGATTCTTTGCCCAAGTTGGAATATCAGCTAATAATTTATTATATTGTTCAGAACTGTCACCACGTTTTTCACTCTTATAATGTTGAAACATTAAATAAACTTGCAATTGCTTTTTATCAAGCATTACACCGATGCAGGGGCTTTTATCAGCCAAAGTATTTAAACGATAAGCTGCCCAATAATGATCGCGCAAGTTCCAACCATTTGTCCAACTTTCGACATGAACTTTAGCAAATTTATTTTGTGGTAATTTTAGATAAACACTAAGATTTACCTTTTTCCATGTTTGCCAAACATCTTTAAAACTTGCTTTTATTTGCGCTAGCTCCTCTTCAGAATATTCCTCTTTCAGCTTTTTAAAAGAAAATTCGTCACGATCAAAAATTGCATACATTTCTTCAGTTAATTTAGTCATTTTATAAAGCCCTTATCATATTTACACTAGTAACACCAGTTGGATCTGGAATATCATCACTAGTTTTTCCTTCATTATGAAAACCACGTTTTTCATAAAATTTAATCAATTTCGGTAAACAAGTTAAAGATATAGCTTGACGATTTTGCTTTCTGGCCTCTTGCGTCATTGCTTCAATTAATTTTGTCGCTACGCCTTGTTTGCGGTATTTAGGCAAGACCGCTAAACTCAAGACCATTTGATAGCGATCATCTTTTTGATTAGGATGATTTTCAAAATATAATTCATCTTCAATATAGCGTTTATTAAAAGTAGGACCAAAAATATGACCAATTACTTTGCCATCTTCTTGTGCTACCAAAAAAGTATCAGGATAATTTTCAATTCTTCCAACCATATCATTTCTGGTTTGTTCCTTGGTCATCTTAAATGCAGCAGATTCTAGATTTACTACTTCTCCTAAATCATCCATCGTTACTCTACGAATAATCATGGTATTCACTTCTTCCTATCTTTTAATTAAAAAATATCATCATCTTGTTTTATCTGCAATATAAAAAAGCTACAAAAGTTAGTAACTCTTGTAGCTCATTATGTCTAATAAATATCTTTAACTCTTTTTTTCTACCTGTAAACTAATAAATTCACTTCAACTTTAAAAGCTTCGTTTCCTGGCATCTTTCCTGATTCGTGTTTACAGAACTTAAATCCCTTGTGCAAATATAATTCTTTTGCGGGATTACCCGTTAATACTTCTAAATAAACTGGCCGTTTCATTTTATTTAATGAAAACTCTATTAACTTACTCCCAACTCCTTGTTTTTGAAAACTTGGATCTACGTAAAGCCAAGCAAATTCATCATCACTAAACGCTACAAAACCAATAACTTTTTTATCCTTTTGTCCAACATAAATATTATACGAAAATAGATCTTCTTCATATGCTGCAATTTTTAAAGGTTTAAAAGCCCACTTAAATTAGCAGCTTCTAATTCTTGTTTTCTTGCTTGATCATGAATCTGACATAACCTATCAAAATCAACTTCATGATATTCTCTAATCTCTAGTTTATCCACGACAGTTATATCCTCTTTGCTTTCGCCCATTATTTCTATTTATTATGATAATTCTACCATTGGTAGCTCAGCAAAACGAGATCTTGTTACAGCGTAGCTTTACTTATTATTCTTCCACTTCAATCTGAGACGTTCTTTTTCATCTTTTTCTCGAAAATACGTCTTAACTCTAGGAACTACTTCTTCTCCATAAATTCTAATTGCGTTCATAACATCTTCATGTGGCATTGAAGCAATCGGTAAATGAAGATAGAATCGAGTCAAACCAAGCTCTTCCATTACTTTGATAATCTTGTTTGCAACAGTTTCGCTATCACCAACAAAAATTGCACCATTTTCTCCGACCGATTCAAGATATTGCTCATACGTCATTCCGTTCCATTGCGGTCTTTCCGTACTAATTTGATCAACTAACAATTTAGTAGGATAGAAATAATCTTTAATGGCTTTTTCTTTATCTTGATCTAACCAACCCCAAGAATGGGCAGCAATCGGCATCTTCGTTAAATCATTGCCAACTTTTTCTGCAACTCTTCTGTACAACTTAATTAGTGGTTTAAAGTGCAAAGGATCACCGCCAATTATCGCATAAACGATTGGCAAACCTAACTCTGCAGTGCGAATAGTCGATTCTATGCTTCCACCAGTAGCAACAGAAATAGGAATTGGCTTTTTTGTACGCGGATAAATTCCTTTATGGTCAACTCTAAGTGTAAATTTCCCTTTTGGCCAATCAAGAATTTCCTCTTTGTTCATTTTAAGCAGCATTTCGAGTTTTTCAATAAAAAGTTCATCGTAATTTTCTAAATCATATCCGAATAGATCAAATGCCTCAGTAAATGAACCTCTTCCTGCCATAATTTCAACTCTACCTGGTGCAATTGCATCCATTGTTGCGTATTGTTCGTAAACTCTAATTGGATTAATTGTTGGTAGATTTGTAGTAGCACTTGAAAGATGAATTTGCTTAGTTTTCGAAGCGGCTGCCGCTAAAATAATTTCTGGTGCTGAAACAGCGAAATCTTTGCGGTGATGTTCACCGATTGCAAATGCATCAATATTCAATTTATCTGCAAGAATAATTCCTTCTAATAAATCTCTGATTCTTTGGTCATGACTAATTGCTTTTCCTGTTTCTTCTAATGGTGTAGTTTCACCAAATGATGAGATAGCTAATTCAATATTCATTTTTATCAACTCCTAAATTTACTTACTTTTAGTAAGAAAAATAATAGCATATGATTTTTTGAAATGCAAGAGATGAAAAAACGTCTATATTTACACGGAAATATATGTAAATATAGACATCTTATGTATCAGCTCTTTAACAACCAATCAATCACGTTAATTTGTTTAACACCATTATCATCATAACTTCCTGGATCTTGAGTCAAAAGAATTAGAGTAATTATATATCTCATTAGGCCTTTGAAGAGATATACAATTGCTCTTTTCTTTTGGAGGAATTTATATGACTTGGATTTATTTAGTAATTGCAGGAATTTTCGAAGTTGCATGGTCAACGACGATGAAATTGAGCCAAGGATTTACTAAAATTGGTTGGGCAATTGTAACAATTATTGGGATGATAGCTAGTTTTGCAGGGTTAATTATAGCAACGAAACATTTACCAATTGGAATCGCGTATCCAGTTTGGACAGGAATTGGAGCTGTTGGATCAGTACTAGTTGGTGTATTCTTATTTCATGATCAAATGAATATGATGACATGGATTTTTGTCATTTTATTAATTGTTTCAATTATCGGAATTAAAACTACTGCTGGACATTAAAAATAATATTTATTTATTACTCTCTTGACTATAACGCAACGTTGCACTTTATACTGACTAAAATTGAATTAGGAGAGATAACAAAATGAAAATAACAATTTTTCTATTTCACCCCGACTTAAAAGAGTCCAGTGTAAACCAAGCGCTAATTAAAGATATAACAACAGAAGTTAAGAATATTTATGAACTTTACCCAGATGAAAATATCAACATTAAAGCAGAACAAGATGCCCTATTAAAAAGTGACCGGATCATTTTTCAGTTTCCAATGTACTGGTACAGCGTTCCCCCCACTTATGAAAAAGTGGTTTGATTTGGTTCTTGAACATGGCTGGGCTTATGGTAGTAAAGGCCACGCACTTGATAACAAGGAAGTGCTAGTTGCAGTCAGTACCGGTGCACATTTAGCTGATTATCAACTTGGTTCCAAGCAAAATCACACAATTAATGAATATCTATTACCTTTATTTACTACATTTACCTCGACTCGAATGAAAATTCTTAAACTAGCGTAACTACCGCTTAAACAAAGTCGTCATTTATAGTTAGCCGGTAGTGAAAACTTACTAATATCAATTCCTTCCAACTGCAAAAGTTGGATTTTTTTGTCAATTCCCCCACTATAACCGGTAAGATTGCCATTACTACCAATTACACGATGGCAAGGTACAATTAAAGCAATATGATTTCTACCTACTGCACTCTCTACTGCTCGAATGGGTAAATGATCTGCTCGCCCAGCTACTTTTTCTGCAATTTTTTTATAAGTAGTAACTTCACCGTAAGGAATTTCTAGTAAGGCTAACCAGACCTGATTTTGAAAATTTGTTCCAATTAAATGTAATTTAGGTAAAAACTTAGGATTCTTTCCTTCAAAATAGAGATCAAGCCATCTAATAGCATCATCTAAATATTTATTTTTACCAAGTTGATGATCTTTAGCTAAATTATCAGCATAAAAGCGATCAATACGAAGCCACAAGCCAGTTAAGCCTTGCTCATCACTAGCTAGTAAAATTTGACCAACAGGAGAATTATAATAAGCAATTTTTTGCATTTTACCACCTCTTTCCATTAATAGTGATACGTGATTTAGATAATTAAAATATCATTTTAATATCAAAAATTATCATAAAAAAGAAAAATGAGCTTTACACCAAAAAATGAAGCTCATTTTCCTACTTTTCTTCTAAATTTTTAATAGCTCTTACCAACAATTGATCGAACTCATCACGCTGCTTCTGAGTAGAGCCTTTGGTCATCTTACCTTCCATTTGGTTAAATTCTTTAGCAAAAGCAGCAGTTCGAGAATCAATATCCGCTATTACTACTGGCATTAATTTAATACGCTTTAATCTTGAATCATCTGAATCTTCGATTAATTTTACAGCATTTTTCTGAATCAGATGTTTTACTAATCCATTAGCCATTGGTCGCGTAATTCCCAAAACATCTGGCAAGTCACGCTGATACACAACTTGATCTTGATGATGATATAAATACATAACTACTTCAATTTGTGATTTAGTAAAAGGAACGCCCTGTCGTAATAATATTTGAGCAATCTCCTTTGACAAAAGAATATCTAATTTTTTAACTTTATTGATGTAATCATATATTTTCATTGATCTCACTATAATTCTGGTTTAGTTCTATTTTTTAAGATAAAAGTGAGTACAAAACAAATTAGTGAAACCACAGCAGCTGCCGCATTTTATCAGCTAATGATGTTCTGAAACTCATTACTTCCACCACAACTTAATCAAAGCTTGTGTTCCATCATTGCCCAATTTCTTTTGGTCAACCAAGATTTCATATAAATGCCTTGCTTCTTCAGTCGCAGGCAGATCTAACTGCATCTTATCAGCTTCTTATAAGGCAATACGCAAATCTTTTAAAAAATGTTTAGCAAAAAAAACAGGTGTATAATCACCCTGCAATATTTTTGGACCATATGAATCTAGACTAAAATTTTCTGCTGCACCAGACTGCAAGGTTTGACAAATTTGTTCTAAATTTAAATGTGCCGCTTTAGCATATACCAGCATTTCGGTCATGCCAGTCATGGTTCTCCAGCAATCATAATTTGATTAGCCATCTTAGCATGTTGTCCACTACCATAACTGCCAAAATAATTTAATTTCCTAGCAAAGGTTATGAATAAATCATGCAAATGATTAAGGTCTTCTTTATGGCCACCGATCATGGCCGTTAAAGTTCCATTTTTGGCGCCAATATCCCCATCAGAAACCAGAGCGTCTAAGATATGTAAGCCTTTTTCTTCACCAATTTGATCAATCTTTTGTGCCAGACTAGGTTTACTCGTGGTCATATCGACAACATATTGACCAGCTTTGGCGACAATCAAGATACCATCCTGACCAAAATAAATATCTTCAACATCTTTTGGAAAGCCAACCATAGTGAATAAAATATCAACTTTTTTAGTTAGTTCAGCTGGATTGTCCGCCCATTTAGCCCCATTATCCAAAACTTTTTGCGCATGAGCTTTTGTTCTATTATAGACAGTTACATCATAATTATTTTTCCGTAAGTTATTAATAATCCCTGTACCCATTACACCGATACCGATAAATCCAATTTTCATAATTTTTGTTTCCTTTAATTAACAATCTATTTAATTAGATGCTACTAAAAAAGAGGGATGCAATTAAGCCCCCTCTATTCATTCTAAAACTATAAATTTAATTCAAAAGCAACACGGTATGGATCAATTGGATCCATATTCTTAATATTGCCACGTTTTACAAAGCCAGCGTTTTCAACAATATGCCAAACTACGTCGTTAGTTCGAAAAGTATCAACGCGATAATTCCTTATGCCTTCCGCATAGTGCATTGAAATCAAACTGCTCATTAAATAGCTAGCAAGATGCATCCCGCGATACTTATCAGAAATTGCAACGCGATGAATGGTCACATAAGGATCAAGATCATTCTTCCATTTACCATCAATCTGCTTGTAATTAGGATCAGGTCCATCCGTAATTGCAGTATAAACAGCAATTTTCTGATCAACGATTAAGACCCAAGCGGCCCCGTCTTTAATATCGGCTGTAATAGTCTCAACATTGGGATAACCACTTTGCCATTGCGGATTTTCCTCTTCTTTTAAAAACTTTTTTGCCTCATCAATAATCGGCATGATTTGTTCAAGGTCATTTTTGGCTGCTTGACGAATATAAATTAGTGACATATTGTCTCCCTCCTTTAATAAAATTTTATTAAAGGAGCATCTCCTTTTTGAATTTAAAAACTACTCTTTATTAATTTCCGATAATCAAAAAATCCACGAACCAGTTAGTTCGTAGATCTTTAATAACTATAATAAATCAATATGACGTAGTTTTCGTTTTAAGCTCCCCTGCTTCTCTAACAGTACAAATTTACGCGATAAAGTTTCGGGAGTAGTGCCTAAATACAAGGCTAAATCTTTCATTTTTAGGGGCAAAGTAAATGAATTTTTATTCACTTGTTTTGCATAAGCCTGTAAATAACTCAATAGTCGATCTTCTACCTTAGGCAAACTTAATAATTGAATTTGCTTATGCATAGCACGTACTTTAATAATATTTTGTTCTAAGAGTTGAATACTTAATTCTGGCTTCTTTTTCATTAAAGCTAAAAAATCATTTCGGTTGAGTAAACAAATATCACTATTTTCTGTAGCTTCCACATAAGTATTCGTATTTGCTTCACCAAATAACCAGTTTTCACCCGCATAATCACCCGTCTTTAAAATCTGGGTAATATTTTCACGGCCATTTTCGTCTAAAGTATAAAGGCGGGCACCACCATGAGCAACAATTACTAAATTATTACTTGAAGTAGGATCCATTACTAATTCACCATTTTGATAATTTTGATGGTGAACTAGTTCTTCTATTTGCATTTGATCATTTATTGGTAATGCATTAAATAATGGAACTAAATGTACACATAACTCTGCCATCTAAAAACTTCCTTTAGTTAAAAATCATCGTCGTCATCATCTTCTTCAGTATATAATCTTTCACGCAATTCATGACCTAAAAAGTTTTGCGATTGACGGATTTGTTCCTTAATCCAGGCTAGCAGTTCAATCAAATTAGCACTCAATTCTGGCCAAGTTTCTTTTTGAGTTAAGGCAATTGCTTTAGTAATAAATAAAATTTGTGTATCAAAGTCTTTTACTAAAGCGAAAAGTTGATCTTGACCATTTTCGTACTTACTTGCTCCATTCTCCTCAAGCATAGTATATTCTTTAAATTGATCAGTAGTGGTAGGAATACTTTCGCCGTTATTAACTAAAATTTGATTTAACTGGTTAAACTCATTCTGTTCATATCTGATCCACTCATCAGCACGCTGTTCTAAAAATAAACTAGCCGACCCCTTGGCGAAGAACTTAGCTTGATCTATTTTCAAAGTATGGATTAATAAATTAGCAATAATGTGATCCACCATTGCACCCGCTGTAGGCGTATGATGATCAATATCACTTTGCTTTAATTCTGCCTTGTATGCTTCCTCAGCCTTCATTAGGCTAGCTCCTTTGCCTTTACACCCTTGACTTCATAGCCCATCTTTTCGATTGCTGTTTTAACATCGTCAACATTAGCCTTATCAGTATTCATCATGAACTTTAACTTACCGGCATTAAATAATACCTTGATTTGATCTGTACCATCGACATCTTCAACTGCCTTTTCAATCTTGGTTAAACAAGATGGGCAAGTCATGCCACCTAACTTCATCATTACTTTTTGCATAAAAATCTTCCTTTCTTATTCCTTACATGTTTAATGCTAAATCTTTTTCTTTATCAGAAAATTGATGGCCGTCAACTTTTCGATGATTTTTAATTAAACGCATGCCGTTTAAGATTACGACCAAGATACTGAATTCATGAATAAACATGCCATTAGCCATCTCGACATAACCTGTAAATAATCCAATAAACAATAACAACACAGTTAACAATGCAATCCCAATATTTTCATTCATATTTAAAACCGTTCGTTTAGAAATTGATAAAGCATCGGCAATTTTACGCAAATCATTTTTAACTAAAACAATATCTGAAACATCGACTGCAACGTCCGTACCGCTACCGATCGCAATAGCAATATCGGCATTAGCTAACGCCGGACTATCATTGATGCCGTCACCGATAAAGGCAACATGATGACCATTTTCTTGTTCCTTCTTAACAAATTGTGCCTTATCTGCTGGCAACATTTGCCCATGAATTTCATCAATTGGCAAATCAGCCGCAATTTGTTGAGCAGTTTCTTGATTATCACCTGAAAGCATAATCAACTTCTTAATACCTAGTTGCTTCAATTGCCTTAATGCAGTTTCTGCTTCTGGGCGAAGACGATCTTTAATGCCGAAAACAGCCAATTTACTTTGATTACTATTAGCTAAGACTACAACAGAGTTTCCCAAATTACTTAATTTATTAACCACTTGAGTTAATTTAGAATTAGCAAAGGTATTTTCCTCAATTAAAGCTAAATTCCCTAAATAATATTTTTCTCGATCCAAGTCAGCTATCATCCCGTTGCCCTTAACTGTCTTAGTCTCGATTTGATCAATCTTCTGCTCACTTAGTTTAGCCATTGCTTTGGCTAACGGGTGATTACTTTGAGATTCAATATTGGCAGCAAGATTAATAATTTCATCCTTATTACCACTCAAAACTTCAATTTTATTTACCTCAGGATGGCCAACTGTTAACGTACCGGTTTTATCAAAGGCAATCTCATCAACTTTACGAGCCGCATCCATTACTTGTGAGCCTTTAAACATCACGCCGTTCTTAGCCCCATTACCGATACCAGCGACAGTTGAAACGGGAACGCCAATAACCAAAGCACCGGGACAGCCTAGAACCATTACTGTAATCGTTAATTTGAAGTCTCTAGTAATTAAGCCTACGATAATCGCAATCACTAATACCGCTGGAGTATAGTATTTAGAAAAACGATTGATTAATTTTTCAGTATGAGACTTAGAATCTTGAGCTTCTTCTACCATTTCGATAATTTTACCAAAGGTAGTATCGTTTCCAGCTGCTGTAGTTTCTACCGTCAAGGTACCATCTTCTAGAATTGTTCCGGCATAGACTTGATCACCTTGTTTTTTATCAGCTGGTTTTGACTCACCATTAACATTGGCTTCATTTAAATAGCCTGAACCTGCGACAATTTCTCCATCAACTGGGACTTGATCGCCGGTTTTAATCAAAATCTTTTCACCAAGATCAATAAAATCTATGTCCTCTTCTTCCGTTGCTCCGTCATCTTGCAAAACCAACGCAGTTTTTGGCGCCATTTTAGTTAAATCAGACACAGCTTTACGAGTCTTTTTAAGAGTAAGTTCTTCTAGAACATCACCTAATGCAAAAAGCCAGGTAACAATCGCCGCTTCATTAAATTCGCCAATAACAATAGCACCAATTACTGCTAACGATACTAAGACATCAATAGAAACTAATTTTACTTTTAATGATGAAATAGCTGTTAACAAAATTGGAATTAAGCCAATAATTCCTACTATTAGCATCAAAACTTGATAAGCAGCATTGATATGGAATAACCACTTAGCTGTTTCCGCAAATAAAATCAGCACAGTATTAAGTGCCAAAATTATCTTTTGATGTTTAACAAAAAATTGTTGAATCTTTACCATTTACATTCTCCTTTGTTTTACATGTTTTAGTTTAGGAGAAATGAGTTTTACAAAAATTGATAACCATCAAGAAAAAGCACTTAATATTGTAAATTAAGTGCTCGTACTTTTAGTAAGATTATTTGAATTTAACTTTTTGTTTATTACGCTTCTTGATTTATTCGCCTAATATCGCATCCCTGCGTCAATCTAATGACTAACCAAATCATCGCGTAAGCAAGGATAAAAATAAATAAAGTTTGCCAATTAATCAACCAATTATTTAAAAACATCATTATTGAAAATAATGCAAGGGTTCCAATAAGATGAAAAATAAATGCTAGTAAATACGATAAGTCCGTTTTAAATAGAAAACTTAATTCGCCAATCAAATCACTGCAAATGAAGACGATAAAAACACTATTTATCGAAACAGCCGTTAACCAAAGGGTATCTATATGAAAAATAAATTTTAAAACAAAACCGATAATCACTAATTGCACGATTGCCCGAATTACGCTAATTAAAATATCTTTGGTTAATCCCAGATTTTCTTTTGCGGAAATTGCAATTGATACTAATACTAGCGCAAAAGCTAAAACTAAGGATAAGTTGCTAACCGTTACATTTTTCATTTACTAAGCCCCTACTTTTAATTTCTAAAACATTTTTAGCTACTTGAATTTCACTCTGATCATGAGTCACTTGTACAATAGTTGTCCCTTGTCGATGGACAGATTCAATCAAACGATGAACTATTTCTTTACTTTTTCCATCTAATCCCGTTGTAACTTCATCAAGTAATAGCACTTTGGGTAAGAAGACAATACTTCGAATTACAGCAACTCTTTGTTTTTCACCGCCTGACAAAGAATTTATTTCTTTATTTAAAAATTCAGCTGGTAAATCTACAATCTTTAATAATGAATCTAGCCTGACTAAATCTACTTCTTTATTTCTGATTTGATAGGGAAAAGATAAATTATCTTTAACAGTTTTGCCAAAAAGAACCGGCTGCTGAAAGCAGTACATTACTTGTCGACGATACTTAATTGGGTCTAATTTTTGAATATCGCTACCATGATAAAAAATAGTGCCCAAACTGGGACTGATTAAGTTCGCAATTAATTTTAGAATTGTACTTTTCCCGCTCCCGTGGACCAATTAAAGTTAAAAAGTCACCATTTTTTATCCCAAAAGATAGATTATTTAAAATAGTTCGTTTTCCCACTTGATAATTAACGTTTTTCAGTTCAATTATTGTCATTGATTATTTCTTTAAATCTTTTCTTTCAATTATAGTACTTTTGCATAATCAAGATTTAAGTGAAAAAGCGTAAAAAATAAAAGTTTGGAGCTAATCTCCAAACTTTTTACTATATTTTCTGTTCAACATCATGAATTTTAACCACTAATACTGCTCGAATCCAATCAAATTGTGCTTTCATTTGATCAAAATATGCGCCTTCATTAATAAATTGACCACTACCGTGAATATGATACCCGCGACCCATACCAGCGGTTCCTTGATAATTATAAGAACCAATCGTAATCGTTAATTCATGCTTAGGATCTTTCTTGAAATCCTGTTCAATTGAATGCATCCCAGCAGCCGGAATCAAAATAGTATCATCCGCAACCACATTAATATATTGTGACCAAGTATTAACCACACTAGCTGGATTGCCATTGATGGAAATAATCGTTGCTGGTCCTTTATCTTCTAAAACGTCTAAAAAATCTTCGTTCATTATCTTTGTCATAAATTCTACCTCCTAAAACCTTTCAGTTTTATTTTATTCCTTAATCCTGACAACCTATGTCAGAATTAGCAAATTAATATTGCTGAATTATTTCATTTAACTTTTCCAAATAGCTATCCTTTAATTCTTTTGGCTTTAATACTTTTACTTCAGAACCCAGAGATATCAAATAGTCGACTAAATAATGTAGTTCTTCCTTGTTATATTTACCATTCAGATATATTTTTCCATGCTTATGGTCAATTTGCATGATTGGGTATGAATTATACTCAACTTTTTGTTCACCGATTTGGGTTAACTGACATTGATAAGGGATGCAATAATGCTCCCGTTCATATTGCCGGAAGCTATCAAGTAATTGCTCTTTATTCATCACCGATTGTTTAGTATTTAGTAGCTTTACTGTTTCAAATTTATCAAGCCGCAAGACAAACCAACGTTTTAAATCCAAATTATAAGCATGACAAAACCAATTCCCTGCTTGGTAGAATATATCAAGCAACTGCAATTTTTGTTCTTCTTTAATAAACTGAAAATTTCGCGCTAAAATTACGCTATTATTCAGACAAGCTTTAAGTAGCAAAGTAAAAAAAGGTACTTCATTCAAGCTTGGCTGACTAATATAGTGAACAAATTCTTTTTGAAGACTAATTTGGTTTTGTAATTTTTGAGGTAGATTCTTTAGTAATTTAGTCTGAATCTTTTGATATTCGTTACTGTATGGCGTTTCACTAAGATTTTTTATTGCCTGTAAAGCGAAAAAGATAGCGTTGATCTCTTGCGTATTAAAACGGATGGGCAATAGTAACTTACTATTAGTAATGTAATAACCACCACTACGCCCAGTTTCACTATAAAAAGCTAAGCCTAACTGCTCTAGATCGGTAATATCTCGCAAAGCTGTTCGTTCAGAAATTGCAAATTTTTCTTCTAGTTCTTTTAAATGAAAGATCTTTTTATCGGTTAAGTATAGTAGTTCTTGATTAAGTCGTTCAGATTTTTTCATAGTTGTGCAAGCTTTCCTGTCAAAAAATGTCAGTCTTTTATTCTATAATAAAGCTGGTAGGCGTTCAGGACAAGGAAGGTCATACTATGGTAGATATTTTAACTAAACAAACCAGCAATCAAAAATTTTCATTTAAATGAAATTTACGTTGACAATGTTGAGGCAGCAAAAAAAGATTTAGGTGTTTTAGAAATCACGCCTAAAACCGCTAGTTACCTAGACCACCGAACTCACCCAATCTTTATGAGAAAGTTTGAGTTTTAGCAGTTAAATTGATAAGAATAATCAAAATCAATAATTAATTTCAAATTTTATACATAAAGAAACATCATAAATTCCAGTATCAATCCACCGAAATTTGTGATGTTTTGTTTATTCTTTTACCAGACGAATTTCACGGTCGAATAATTTACGCATCCCTTTATTGAAGTTATGTGCAATAAAAACAATCGTTGCTTTACTTTTCAGAAAATTCTTTAAAAGAGCCCTATAAATATCATTTGACAAAAAAGAAAAGCAGCTTTATGCCGAATGAGAATTAAATAAATATTCTTCGAGGCAGGGTGAAATTCCCGACCGGCGATAAAGTCCGCAACCCGCGCAAGCGGTTGAACTCTTAATGGTACCGATAGTTATAGTCTAGATGGAAGAAGGATAATTTTAATCTACGCTTATTTGCGTACTTGAATTATTTTTTAACTTGCATACTATTTCTGAACCTCGAAGTTTAGCTTCGAGGTTCTTTTTTTGTTCTGTTAGGAAGTGATTTAAATGGAAAAAGACCAATATTATATGAATTTAGCTTTACAAGAAGCTAAAAAAGGACGCTTCCAAACTTGGAAGAATCCTTTGGTTGGTGCTGTGATTGTCAAAGAATTGAAGATCAAAGAAATCAATTTGCTAACTAATAATCCTGATAAAATTGACCAATTAAACGATTACGGTATTAAGATTAATAAACGTATTCCATTAGAAATTGCACCTAATGATGTTGATCGTTTTTACCTACAAACTAAGAAAAAGAGATTTCATCATTTATTAGAACTCAAGGAGACTGAATATACTGGAAACTTCACTAATACTCATGGAAAAATCGCGATTGTCGTAGCTAAATTTAATGAAATTGTTACTAAAAATTTGGTTCGCGGTGCTAAAGAAACACTTCATCAATTCGGAATCCAAGACGATGAAATTGATGTCATCTGGGTACCAGGAGCATTTGAAATAGGCTTCACTGCTCAAAAACTAATTAAATCTGATAAATATGCTGGAATTATGACTCTCGGTGCAGTAATCAAGGGTGAAACTGATCATTATGCCATGATTATTCAAAACGTAACTAATGCGATTATGCAGATGAATTTACAAGCTAAAATTTCAGTCACTTTTGGTATTTTAACTACAGAAAATATTGAACAAGCTTTGCAAAGGGCGGGCTTAAAAGCAGGCAACGAAGGCTCTTCTACTGCCCAAAGTTTACTTGAAATGATCTCCCTCAATGAGCAATTGTAATTACTAACTATTTTATCCAAACACAACTAAATCCAACAAAAAAACTAGCCATGTTGTAAAAACATGACTAGTTTTTCTTGATAACTTATCTTTATTAATGACTAAATTAGAATCTTGCCATACCTAAGGCATGTTGTGCAGCTAAGTTAAGCAAACTCCATTGACGATCAAATCCTGGTTGGAAGAAGAAGTCTTGTTCAGCTAAGTCTTCCAAACGCATCTTATGACTAATTGCTAAAGCTAAAACATTGCCTTGAGCAGTAATATCATACTTGGAAAGTACTGCACCACCTAAGATTTGGTGAGTGTATGGATTAAAGGTTAAGCTGACATATACCTTAGGATTATCTGCTTCTGGAACATAAGCTGGACGCATGTTATCTTCATAGAAACTAGTTTGGTAATCAAGCTTATTCTTGGCTGCTGAGAATTGATTTAATCCAGCTGTAGCAAAATGATAGTCAAATACACTTAATGCTGAGGCACCAATAACACCTTTGAAGGCACGGTCTGGCTTATCCTCGAAGATATGATCGACCACATATTGAGCTTCTCTTCTAGTAGTAGTGGCTAAGGCAATTGGCATTGGTTTACCAGCTGGAATTGAAAGTGGCAAAATTGCATCTCCAATGGCGTAAACGTCCTTCACATTAGTTCTCAAGTATGGATCAGTCTTAATCCAGCCTCTTTGATCTAAGTCAACTACGCCCTTTAGCCAATCAGTGTTAGGCATTACACCTGCTGAAACGACAACTAGGTCAGCTGGTACATCGCCTTGATCGGTTTTTACGCTTTCAACTTTTCCCTTGCCGTTAAAGCCTTCGATCTTGACACCCATCTTCAAGTCCATATTTTTCTTAAAGGTAGGTTCCAAAACATCGAGTAATTCAGAATTAAGATAGGTTCCTAATGGGCGATCAATCATATCCATTAAGGTTACATGCTTGCCAGCTTTAGCAAATACTTCGCTAGCTTCGGTACCGATATAACCAGCACCAACAATAGCAACATTTTTAATTGCTGGATCGTTAACAGCACTCATCAACTTAGAAGCCCAGTCACGTCCACGCATCAAATAGATATTCTTGAGATCATTACCTGGCACAGGTAAAACTTTAGGAGTTACGCCTGAAGAAAGAATCAACCTATCATATTGGACTTCTTCTTCAGAATTATTAGTTAAGTCCTTAACTGTAACAGTCTTATTTTCAGGATGAATAGCAGTTACTTCATGGTTGGCATAAACATGACCGCCCTTCTTTTCAACATCTTCTGGGGCAAAGTTTCTAACGTCATCTTCTGCTGTAACTTTATTTTCTAAGTACAACTGCATCCCACAGGACATAAATGAAATAAAGTCGCCAGCTTCATAAACAGTTACATCTACATCATTATATTTATCTAACAGCTCAATTGCTGATTCATGACCACCATGTGAAGCACCAACAATTACAATTTTACGTTTATCCATAAAATCCTCCTAACACAATAGTTTCTTCTTTACAGTTTTAATGGCAACACTTATTATTTAATATCCATCATATTTTGCTCAAAACTAATGGACAAAAATCAAATTAATGTTGACATCTGTAAACGTAAATATTACCATTCATCTGTAACTTGTAAAAAGTAGGAAAGAGATAATTTCATGAAAAACAAACGAATTGCTGCTTTAATTGCAATTGCGATTTTTACCTTTATGACTTCCTTTAACTTAAATTCACCACTTTGGCTCTTCGTAGTTACTTCCTTATTTTACGGAGTCAGAATGGGACTCTTCCAATCGCCAAACAATTCAGTTATTATGTCTTCCGTTGACCAGCAATTCTTAGGGATTGCTGGTAGTGTTAATTCCTTAGCTCGTAATTTGCTGAATAATTAACTGTTACGCGTTTTGTAAAGAGCCACAAAAATAGATAGTTAATTGAAGCAGGTTTATTACCTGCTTTTTTATATAAAATGAATTACATTAAATCCAGTAATTGCTGTAATAGCAATCATGAAAACTGTATAAAAACTTTCCAATTTTGCTGATGAAATTTTCTGGTTCCAAACTGTACCAATATAACCGCCAATAATTGAAGAATGATCAACATAGGAATCATTTTCATATCAAACATCTGATATTGTGCACTAGCAACAATCGAAATGATTTTGGTAATTTGTGAGAAAAAGATCGTTGCAATTGAATAAACCGACGATTGCTTCATTGTGAAGTGAAAAATTATTACGAATAGAGATACATTAAGTGGTCCACCACCAATAGCCAGAAAGATTGAAATGGCTCCTAAAAATAAACCTACAAAGAAAGCTAAAACAATATTTTCCTTTATATTATTCATGGTTCATTTGCAGTTAACCGTGCCCATCATTTTGTTAAAGATCAGAAATGGTCTCATGATGTAAAATTATTAAATAAATTTATCGAAGCCGGATATCAAAATTTCAAGAAATAGCTATACCTAAAAGTATCTAAAAAAGTTTCTAGTTTATAAAAGCGAGCAATGATTTTCAATTTTAAAATGCATTGCTCGCTTTTTCTAATTTGATTATTTGGTTACTCCTAATCTCTGAATAAAAGTAAAAAGACAATGAATGTAAGTAAGTTTCCATATCTAGAAGAGAAATAAATTATGTAGTTAGTTAAATTCATATATTCAACTAGCTTAAATACTTCTAAGCTTCCTATCAAATAAAGCAACTAAAAGCATCAAAATAAGTAGTATTCCTGATCCAATAAAAATCTCAGCAGTAGACATAAATTTACTTATCACACTACTTAAACTTAGACCCGCAGGTCCGGCCAATCCGATCATCATTAAATAAAAACTAATTACCTTTCCTAAGTTTTTATGTTCAATCTTATCTTGAAGCAATGTTTGAACAGGTGCATCAATCCAAGGAATACATAACCCAGCAATAAAATTAATAATAATAAAGATTATAAAACCATAATGATTGCCGGGAAGTATACCAAAAATAAACAAACTTAATCCGATTCCTAGCACTCCAATACCTGCAGGTGTAAGTCGATGTGATAAATTATTTAAATTTCCCATACACAGACCACTTAATGCCATACCTAATGCAATTGAAACTTCCACTAACGGCGCATCAAATTTTAAAGATCCATGAAAATGTTCACTAGTCATAAGTGGATATAAAGCAGTTGATGGCACAATAATAGCTACGGAAAAAGCCTTGTAAATAATCACCCTATTCAGGCCAGTAACTTGAATAATACTATGAAGACCTTGTTTTAATTCGAACAGAAGGTGAAAGCCTCGTTGATTTGCATTATTAACTTCATTCCTCGGAAAGCATGTAATTATTACGGCACAAATACCTATTACGTTTGCAAGTCCTGATAGTAAAAGAATATAGTCTACTGGCAGCAATCCATATAATATTCCACCTAAAATCGGCGGAAAGAATTGATTAAGTGCTTGAAGCGAACTATATTGCCCATTTATTTTTAAAAGCTTATCATCAGGTACAAGTTCAGGTACAGCAGATTGAATAGTCGGATTCTGAATACTAATAGTAGTTGATCTAAGTAAATTTGAAATCAGAATTAGATCAATCGTTAGATTATTGTGGCTATTGATTGCCTGCAAAAATAGTAAAAGAGTAACAATAAGGCTGATTGTATCAGAAAAAATAAGTATCTTTTTCTTACTAACTCTATCTGCCATTACGCCAGCGAAGGGAGCAAATAATGCGATTGGTAATAAAGAAATTATTTCAGAAATAGATAAAATAGTGGCTGATTTCGAAATTGAGGTAAGATAAAAAAGCAAACTATAATTGACAGTTTCTGAAATAATAGTAGCTAGCCCTTGGCCAATAAATAATCGATAAAAGTTACTAGCCCATGAATAATATATATTTTTGTGCATGAAAAAAAACTCCTTACAGTTAAATTTGAGAACATAACTGCTTGGAGTTTTCCAAGGTATACGCGTAGTAAACTTAATCACTATTTTTTTCGCTATGTTATTAAGCATAGTATCATAAAACAAAAAAATATACAATAAGTTTTTAACGCAAAGCCTTATTTTCATTTAATCAAAAGTAGATTTTTCGCCCTCTAAAATTAAAAATGTACCAATAGGTATTAATATTAAAGAGGGCTATTTATCTTGCTTTGAACACATGATTAACTGTTTACCAAAGGTTTTACGATCCTTGATAATTCTTAACATCACCTGTGCTACATCACTACGATAAGTTCGAGGTGCACCTGGCATCTTGTATCCCGAATCAGCATCCCTAACTAAAGGATTTTCAGTCTTTTTGCCATTAAACAACGGACCAGGATGAACGGTAGTCCAGTTTAAATCAGAATTCTTAAGTTGACTTTCACCCGCTTCATGGTCAGAAAAATTACCTTTCAAAAATCCTTTGGCTCCCATACGGTAAGGATAACTGGTATTGGCTAAAGTTGTACCAACACCTAATGCAGAAAGACTAATTAATCGTTTGATTTTTGCTTGATCCATTGCCTTAATAATATCAGGTATTGCAAAACTAAATAATTTACCACTACTGTTAGAAATTGGATTACCTAACGTTACTAATACAGCGTTACATCCCTTCATTTCAGAAGCCATTTTTGCAACATCATCAAGTTGTCCTTTAATTACTGTTAGCTCAGGATCATTTATATTTAACTTTGACGGATTTCGAACGTAAGCAACTAATTCATCATTACGTGTTAAAGCTTGTTTAACTATTTCAGATCCTGTTCTACCTGTAGCACCAATTAAAAAGAGTTTCATTAGCTTCTCCTTCCTATTAACTAAAAATTGTCTTCAATCCAATTCATAATATATTCAGTTCCAGTTGCATAGCCACCCATTTGCGTATGTTGCTGAGCAGTTGAATTTTCATCAAACAGTAAGTAGTCCTTAGGACAGGTTAAAGCATCATAAAACTTTTTCGCTGCTCCATGAGTAACCTCTGCGGAACCGTCTAAAACTAAAGTTTTAGTTTTAATATTTTGTACAATTTTTGTATTATCAAATTTCTTTAATTCTTTAATTATAGTTTTATTATTTGCTCCATGCTTCCATTCATAGTCTTTTAAAACAAAGTCAATCATATTAGGTCGAATCATCGCTGGTATTTTAAGTGCTTTTTCTAACCGTTTAGCAATCATGCCACCCCAATTCATATTACCAGGATCTGAAATAATAAACTTTAATCGATTATCAAAAGCTGCACCACGCGCTACTAAAAAGCCGCCAAAGCTCATACCCATTGCTCCGATTTGTTCTGAATCAACTTCCTCTTGTTTTTGAGCGAAATCAATAACTGGTCCTAAAACATTTCCAAAGTCTGGTCTAAACTTTAAGTCTTGCAGTCTTAATGCCATCCCTTGTCCAGGTCCATCAAAAGTTAGGGCATGAATTCCGCGCTTAATTGCCGCGTCAGTAACCCAAATTGTATCATCTGCCCAAGTATCCCGTCCTGGAATTACGATTAATAATGGTGCCTTTTTATTTTTAGCAAACGGCGAGCGGTAAAAATGACCTGGTAAATAAGTATTTTCATAAGGAATTCTTATTGCTTCACCAGGATAACCATTTAACTCTAAAGCACGGTCATAACAGTCTTTACTTCTTTGAGAAAATTCTTGCATTCTAGGGTCCTGCCAATCACCAAAATACATTAGGGATACACGCCAATAAGTAGAAGCCCGCAGATAACTACTACCAGCACTAATTAGTTTGCCGGCTTTTTCAAACTTATGCGCACGGCTCTGTAAGTTTGCTGCCATATTACTCCAGGCATTAATCCAGCTTTGTTCATCACTTTCTTTAATATTCATAATGATTTCTAAGACTTCACCTTCATCGCTCATGCGATATGGCATTAAATCCATCACATGCTTGATTAATGCATCTTGCAACATGTTTTTACTATATTTATATTCTGACCAATGTTTCTTAAAGATTTCTGTCATGGGTTATTACCTCTCTTCTTAATTGTTGATTCAATCTTAGAGAAAAAAGGACTATAATTTAACTACAAAATGAGATGGAGTGTTGCATTTTGAATAAATATCATAAGAAAAGCAAAAAAACTGATCAAATAATAGAATCTGCACTATTAAAATTAATGGATTCACGTGATTTAAATAAAATTACGATGAATGAATTAGCTGACATGGCAAATATTAATCGTGTTACTATTTATCGCCATTTCAACGATAAATGGGCAATTATTGAGCAGATTGAAGCTAGGCTTTTTACGGCATTAAAAAAACCACATCAGAAAATGCTCGATCAACTAGCATTAAAATCTGATAATGGTATTGAATATCTAACTAATTTTTTACAGGTCTTCAAAGACAACTTAGTAACAATTCGTATTCTGATTTCCAGTCATGGTGACCTAAGTTTCTCAACCAAGTTAATGGACCATTTGTTAGAAATGGAAGGATTGT
Source organism: Lactobacillus sp. RTP31084st1_F9_RTP31084_210423 (assembly GCF_040919545.1). NCBI lineage: Bacteria > Bacillati > Bacillota > Bacilli > Lactobacillales > Lactobacillaceae > Lactobacillus > Lactobacillus sp. RTP31084st1_F9_RTP31084_210423. The sequence continues at coordinate 509,099 of NZ_JBCOVH010000001.1, read as the reverse complement.
CACATTCATTGATGCATTTACAAGCAAATAATGACTTACAAGAACTATTTTCTTATTACAGCATTTCTGCATTAATTGGAATTATTCGTTTTTGGACTATCCACCCCAACTATTCAGCCAAAGAAATGGCTACTTTTTTCTTTAAAATGCGAAACGGAGAATTAACAAAACTAAGTTAATCAAAAACATGGAAAAAACGCTGATTCAATATTGAATCAATGTCTTAAAATACAAAGCTAAGTAGTCATGTCTTAACTTAATGACATTTCTCATTGATTAATATATTACTGCAGAAAATATATTAAAAATTAAAATAATTATTGGTAGTATGAATATGATTTATAGTGCACTTCTACAAAAAAAGAATTGAAAGCAAAGCTTTCAATTCTAGTGAGTGGGTATTTAACTACTAAACTAAATTTTATTTAAAACGAATGATTGTTTATCTTTAGTTATATCGTTAATGCTAATTGTATCATCAATCACGCCTTCATCACTAACTAAACTCAAAACATTATTTTTCGCCTTTAATTTTAAACCAGAGGCTAGCATGCTAATTTCTCTTTCTCCAGTAAATAAAGGGAGGTTAAACTTATTTTTTAGCTCAATTTCATATAATGGATCTTCCTCATCAACAATAATTAGTTGAAAAGCTAATACGCTCGTACAGCTCCCAACATTTGAGTATTTATTAACCCCATCATTTAAATCAGGGTTAAATTATTATACTTGAACTGAATAAAAATCACATTTTGGTAAAAATGTTCACCCCTTTACCAAAATGCGGCTTTTATTTTGAACTTTTTGTTCAGCTTTTTTTTAATAATCTTCATCTTCACGCATTTCTGCAGGCCAGCTATCAATTGGCTTACGTTCGTCTAAAACGCGTAATCTCTTAAGATCATCATTATCTAATTCAAAATCAAAGATATCAATATTTGACTTAATATGAGCTGGATTAGTTGAACGCGGAATAGTTACAACATCGTTTTGAACCAAGTAACGCAAAATTACTTGAATTGGTGATTTCCTATATTTTTCGCTAATTTCTTTTAAAACTGGATTACTTATTAGATTTTGCTGACCATTACCAAGCGGACTATAACTTTCGTGCACAATATTTTCTTTTTCTAAAAATTCGTGCATCTTCCATTGCTGCAAAAATAAATGAGTTTCAATTTGATCAACCATTGGACGGACACTACTTTGGTGGATCAAATCTAACGTTTGTTGACTATTAAAGTTACTAATTCCAATTGCACGCGTCTTTCCTGCTTTATATGCTGCCTCAAGAGCATGCCAAGTATCGATATCATGCCCTATTGGCCAGTGAATTAAAACCAGGTCAAAATAATCTAGTCCACTTCTTCTCAATGATTCATCTAAACCAACCTTAGTATCTTCATAACCATCAGTCATCGTTTTAGTTGTGATAAAGACTTCATCGCGATTTAGACCACTTGCTTTCACTGCTTCGCCAACTTGTTGTTCATTTTGATAATATTGCGCCGTATCAATTAAGCGATACCCATCTTCAAAAGCCGATAATACTGCTTGCTTTGTTTGATCTGGACTAATTTCATAAGTTCCAAAGCCAAAAATTGGAATTTTAACGCCATAATTCATCATCGCTTACTTCACGATCTAAGCCGCAAACTAAATTTTCACGAATTGTTCCTGGCATTACTGCAGAATTCTGACCAACTAAACCAATTTGCTGACGCCAATTAGTTAAATCGATATTGTCAATATTTTCATCAGCAATGGTAATCTTACCTGAAGTTGGTTTGTAGAAGCGTTCAATCAATGAGAAAATTGTTGATTTACCACCACCAGATGGTCCAGCAAAAGCGACAACCGTATTTGGTTTAGCCACTACATTAATGTTATGCAAAATTTGCTTATCTTTTTCATAAGAGAAGCTGACATTTTGCAATTGCAATTCTTTACCAGCAACATCAACTTTTTGATCATCAGCAGATTCTTCAATGGGTTCATTGAGCATTTCACGAATACGTTCAGTTAAACCTGATGTCTTGGCTAATTCGTTAAAGAATTGGCTAACCATAATTACTGGTCCCATTAATTGGAACAAGTACATTAAAAATGAAATGAGGGCACCCATAGTAAGACTGCCTTGCATTACACGAATTGCACCATAGGTTAAAATACCGATTACCAAAATCATCATTAACATATTAGAAATTGGTTGCATCAAAGAATTAACCCATGATTCTTTAAAGAAAATATTTCTTGTTAATTAAATCAAATATTTTTCTGATTTCAAATACCACTTCTTTACTAAAGTAGTTAAAGCAATATATAAGATTAACAAAAGAAATACAATTGCTAAAAAGTACATTGGAATTGGACCAAATTTTATTGCTTTAGCTATTGGTGTAATAAATGGTAAGACAGTTCCCACCACTGCCATCCCGATTGTTGCCCAAGTAACAATTGCTGTAGCATGTTGCTTAATAAATGGTAGTTTGGGATCTCTAAGTGCATGAATAACCATTTCTTGGGTCCAAAGTGATTCAATAAACCATCCTGTACAAAAGATGGCTGAGAAAATTAATTTTTGCGTTGTGCTAGCTGCTGCATAACTAGTTCCCGTTACTTGCGGACAAACCATAAAGAAAAGTAAAGCAAAAGTTATGATATCAAAAATAGAGGACGTTGGACCAAAGTAGAACATAAACTTCGGTAGCTTCTTTGTACTCCACTTTCTAGGCTCTGATAAATAATGCTTATTCATAGTATCAAATGGAATAGATAGGCAACTCGTTCCATACATCAAGTCTAAAATTAAAAGTTGAATTGGAAGCATTGGTAAGAATGGTAAAAATGAAGAAGCTACTAAAATTGATAAAATATTACCAAAATTAGAAGAAAGCGTAATTTTAATATATTTCATCGTATTGCCAAATACTTGACGGCCAATTTGTACTCCCTTTTCTAAAATCATTAAATCTTTGTGGAGCAAAATTATATCTGCTGACTTTTTGGCAATGTCCACTGCTGTATCAACTGAGATAGCAACATCTGCCGCTTTCATTGCAGGAGCATCATTGATTCCATCTCCCATATAAGCTACGGTATGACCATCTTGTCTAAGCAAGTCAATAATCTGAGCTTTTTGTTGTGGAGATAATTTTACAAAAACATCGCATGCTTGCACCATTTCTTTTAATTCAGCATTAGTCTTATTTTCAAGGTCTTTTCCCTGATAAACTCGATCAATATTTAAACCTACTTGCTTCCCTACATTTCGCGTAACTGCTTCATTATCTCCAGTTAAAATTTTGACTGTAATGCCATCTTCTTTTAAGGCAGTCAATGCTGCCTTAGCACTGTCTTTTGGTGGATCTAAAAATGCTAAAAATCCAACTAAGATTAATTCATTCTCATCATCAATGCTAAATTCACCAACAGGAGCTGGATTCTTTTTATATCCTAAAAGAACAACACGTAACCCATCCTGATTCATCTCATCAATTTCAGTTAAAATTTTCTGACGTTGATCTTCATCAAGTGGACTTATTGCACCATCTATTTCTACTCTGTTAGAACAAGCAAGCATTTCTTCAGCAGCACCTTTAGTTACCAAAATATGTTCGTGTTGCTGGTTAATAACGACAACGCTCATACGTCTTCTCTTAAAATCAAAAGGTATTTCATCAATCTTTCTGTAGTTTTGATTAATTTTCTTTGTATCTAACTCTCCTTGAGCAGCATCAATAACTGCTTTATCAATTAAATCTTTCATCCCTGTTTGATAATAACTATTCAAGTATGAAAGCTCTAATACTTTTGGCTTTTCTTCTAAGTTTAAATTATAGTGTCGTTCTAAAACCACTTTATCTTGTGTTAAGGTACCAGTCTTATCAGTGCAAAGAATATCAGCTGAGCCAAAGTTTTGGATTGAATTCATTCTTTTAACAATGGTTTCATGCTTAGCCATTTCAACAGACCCCTTAACTAAATTGCTGGTCACAATAACTGGCAACATTTCTGGCGTTAAACCAACAGCCGTTGCAATAGCAAAAATTAATGCATTTAGCCAATCGCCTTTAGTTAAACCATTAATCAAAAACACTAGTGGTGCAATTACAGCTGTCATAATTAGTAATATTTTAGAAACATTTTTAATTCCAATGTCAAAAGTTGTCTCTTTGTTTTTATTCTGAGCAAGAGTACGGGCCAAATTTCCAAAAACGGTTTTATCACCTGTAGCAAAAACGACGCCCATTCCAGAACCAGAAACAATATTTGTTCCTTCATAAAGGATATTTGGATAATCTAAGTAATTATCACTTTCTTTTGGCTTCTGATCTGACATCTTTTCAACTGGACTTGACTCTCCATTTAATGAGCTCGCTGAACAAAATAAGTCTTTACTCTTTAACAAATACATATCTGCTGGCACTAAATCTCCAGCAGCTAAATTAATAATATCGCCAACTACTACATCTTTAGTTGGTAATTCCTTATCTTCACCAGCTCGTTTAACATTTGTAGTTACAGAAACCATGTTTAGCAATGAGTCAACCGCATCACTTGTTTTTACATTTTGAATAAAACTAGTAATTCCTGAAATCAGAACCATCATAATCATGATAATTACGGTACTCAGATCTTTTTGATCAGCTGGCACAAAGACATAGTTAGTTAAAAAAGATAAACCTGCTAAAAATAACAACACACCAGTAAAAGGTGTCATAAAAGCATCGATTAAAAAATGTAATTTTGGATGATGTTCTTTATTCGAGACCTCATTTAAACCATCTTGCTCCAAGCGTTGTTTTGCTTGAACAGGATTTAATCCATTAATTGTTGTATGCAATTGCTTTAAGACTTCATTTTTTTCTTGTCTAGCAATTTGTTTAGCCAAAGTCGCATTAGTTACTACGCGATCTTTAGAGTTGAATTTTAACATAGTAATCTCTCCCTCTAAAAAATCGGCAAACAAACAAAAAGACCAACACAAAAACTGCATTGGTCTTAACTTAGCGATTTATACTCGTCGTTCAGTTTTAACACTACGTAACGTGAAATTTTTTAACTAGCTGACTGGGAAAAGCCTTAAGTCGACAATTCCTGTTTAACCCGTTGGCATCTCTAGATGTTGCTGGGCATCAGCGTATATTTACGTAGGAGTCTCACCTAACAGTTCATTTGCTTCTTTATTCAATTAACGGTTAATAGATTAAACAATTATTCTTTATTATTCAAGCATGTTTATAAATTCTTTACTTTTACTTTAAATCCATACATCAAATAATTAATCTAAGTTAAATTGTTTTAGATAATTAGCTAAATACTCTACAGTTAACCTTTGCGGATCTTTAATTAATTCTAGTGGTCGGCCTTGCGCTACAATACGACCACCATTTTCACCACCTCGTGGTGGTCCCAGATCTAGCATATAATCTGCATTAACAACTAAATTCAGGTCATGTGTAATCGTAATAATAGTTGCACCTTGATCAAGCAATTTTTGCATGACTTCAACTAGGACTTTAACATCCAGGGGATGCAGACCAATTGTTGGTTCATCAAAGACAAATAAAGTATCGTCTTGCTTATGACTTAAGTGAGTCACTAATTTTAAACGCTGTGCTTCTCCACCAGATAAAGTTGGCGTACTCTCACCTAAGTGCAGGTAATCTAAACCAACTTCTTTAAGCAACTGCAAATCACGTTCAATCTTTGGCACACGCTTAAAAACAGGAATCGCTTCGTTAACATCAAGATTTAAGACATCTACAATCGACATATCATGCCACTTTATCTTTTGAATTCCAGGATTATAGCGATCGCCATGACAAGTTGGACAAGTTTGCTGCATATCAGGCAAGAATTGAATATCTAAAGTAACAATTCCTGTCATTTACTTTTCTAGCCATTAAATGCGCTTCTCCATTTAAATGTGGTGCAATTAGTGCCTGCTTATCTTTCTTAATTTCCCCAGGACTGCCTTGATCTAAAATTTGACCACCTTGTTCACCTGAACCTGGACCAATTTCAATAATCTCATCAGCAGCTTTAATAATATCAACGTTGTGATCAACAACTACTAAAGAATTACCCTGATCAACTAATTTGCGCAAAACTTTAATTAAGCCATCAACGTTAGCTGGATGCAAGCCAATCGACGGTTCATCTAAGACATATAAAACGCCAGTTGTTTCTGTACGTAGTGTTCTCGCTAATTGAATTCTCTGAAGTTCGCCAGTTGATAAAGTGTTTCCAGCTCGCTCCATAGTTAAATAATCTAGTCCTAAATCAAGCAACGGCTGCAGATTATTAAGAAATTCATTGATCAAAGAGCTAGCCATTTTATGCATATCTTCAGGCAATTTTGCTAATACTTCCTTACTCCAAGCTGGCAAATCCCCTAGCTGCATTTGTTGAACTTGATAAATATTTTTACCATTAACTAACTGCTTCAAAAGTTCTGGACGAAGACGCGTACCATGACAAACTGGGCAAGTTGAATAAGTGAAAAATTCTGCAATTCTCTTTTGTGCACGTTCACTTTTACTACTTTTTGCTGAGCGCAAAACTGCTTGGTGGGCATTTTCATATAAAGCATTAAAATCATGAAATACCCGACCTGTTCCAGACAAAAAGTCCATCTTATATTTTTTCTCAGGACCATTTAAGACAAAATCTTTTTCTTTATCCGTTAAATCCTTATAAGGAATATCAATCCTTACTCCAGCATGTTGAGCTACGCTTGGCATAAAGTTTCTTCCGGGTAAGCTCCATGAAGCAACTGCTCCGTCCTCAATTGATAAATTAGGATCAGCAATTAATTTACTATCATCAAGCTGTCGAACTTTACCAGTTCCACCGCATTCTTGACAAGCTCCATCAGAATTAAAAGCAAAATCTTCAGCACTTGGTACATAAAACTTAACACCGCATGTTGGACAAGTAATTTGTCCCATTTCTTCACCTGACTTAGACATAGCTTCCGCGATATCTAAACTTGGAGCTACGCGGTGACCGTTAGGACAAATAGGCGAACCTAATCTTGAAAAAATCAAACGCAAAACATTAAAAGTCTCGGTTGTTGTCCCAACAGTTGCTCGTTCATTTGGAATACTTGGACGCTGGCGCAAAGCTAATGCAGACGGAATATGTTTAACCGAAGTAACGTCAGCTTGTGCACCTTGTTTAATTCTACGACGCATATATGTAGAAAGTGCATCCAAATATCGTCTTGAGCCTTCTTCATATAAAATTCCCATCGCTAAAGAAGACTTACCTGAACCGGATAAGCCTGATATAGCAACAAATTTATGAAGTGGAATATTCACATCAATATTTCTTAAATTATGGACTCTTGCACCTTTAATTTCTATTTGAGTTGGTAATTCCAAATTAAACTCCTATCTAAAGCTTCAATTTCTTCTTTATTTTAAAATTTTATATGCTAAAATACCATTTTTTGTTAGACCAAGTTTTTCAATATTTAAGCCAATATTGAACTGCCACACGTCGTTGCCAATTTTAAAATTATTTTCTTTGGCATATTTTCTAATTACAGTTAAACCTTTTTCAATTCCTGCACCAGAATTTGCATAGGTATCAACTTTTGCCTGAGGTAAGTCTGTAATGAAACCAGATAAGTTCTTATTAGCCATGACACCAGCACCTAATTCTTGGTAAAACTGACTATATGAAGAGGCAATTTTTACTTCAGAACAATCAGCCTTAAAATCCGAACACCAAAAGTCGTGATCAGGTAAAAAACATTCTTTCACAACATAAAAATCGACATCAGTTAGTTGAAAGTTGTCATTTTCTTTTTGACGCAAAATAGCTAGGATTTGCTTTAAATTTTGGATACGAAGTTCAATCTTATTTTTTAAAGGTATTAATTTTTTATTTAATGCATCCCTGCTAGAATCGCCCAAATAATCTTTAATTTCTTCTACCAAAAGTCCTAAATCACGTAATCCCAAGATAAAACCAATTTGATAGAGTTGCTCATAACTATAGTAGCGATAACCATTTTCTTCGATCTTCATTGGCCACTTTCAACATCCCTTTCTTAATTATTTTCTATAAATAAAATAAACTGTAACGCAAGGTTACAGTCAAGGGATTTACTTTATTAAACCATTTTCAAATCTATTTACTCTCCCTAAGCGTAAAATATAGATGAAAGAAAAAATTTGCTAGAAAGGAAAATCATCTATGGAATCTGCACTATATCCAATTCAAAATAAATATCGGTTTAACACTTTAATGAATGGCACTTGGCAATTCGAAACTGATCCGAATTCTGTTGGTCTTGACGAGAGATGGAACAAACAACTACCTAATCCGGAAGAAATGCCTGTACCAGGTACGTTTGCGGAATTAACTACTAAGCGAGACCGTAAATACTATACTGGATACTTTTGGTATCAAAAAGACTTCTTTATTCCTTCATTTCTAAAGAAGAAAGAACTTTATATCCGTTTTGGTTCGGTTACTCATCGTGCGAAAGTATTTATTAATGGAAATGAAGTCGGTCAACATGAAGGTGGTTTTTTACCATTTCAAGTAAAAATTTCTAATTATATTAATTACGACCAAGCTCATCGTGTAACTGTTTTGGTCAATAACGAATTATCTGAAAAAGCTATTCCTTGCGGCACCGAAGAAATCTTAGATAACGGTCAAAAACTTGCTCAACCTTATTTTGACTTTTTCAATTACTCCGGCATTATGCGCAATGTCTGGCTCTTAGCACTCCCTCAAAGCCAAATCACTAATTTCAAACTAAATTATCAATTAATAAATAATGAGGCAACAATTACCTACAATATCGAAGCAAATACTAATGCTGAATTTAAAGTAACACTTTTCGATAATCAAAAGGAAGTAGCACGTACTACTTCTAAAAATACTGGTAGTTTAACAATTAAGAATCCGCACCTTTGGAGCCCAAGTGATCCTTATTTATACAAAATAAAGATTGAAATGATCGAAGAAGGAAAAACAGTTGACGAATATAGTGAACAAATTGGTATTCGTACAATTAAAATTGTGAATGATAAAATCTTGCTCAATAATCACCCAATTTATTTAAAAGGCTTTGGCAAGCACGAAGATTTTAATGTTTTAGGCAAAGCAATTAACGAAAGCATCATCAAACGCGACTACGAATGCATGAAATGGATTGGCGCTAACTGTTTTAGAAGCAGTCACTATCCTTACGCCGAAGAATGGTATCAATATGCCGATAAATATGGCTTTTTAATTATTGATGAGGTTCCCGCTGTTGGTCTTAATCGTTCAATAACTAACTTTCTTAATGTAACTAATTCTAATCAGTCGCACTTTTTTGCTTCGAAAACTGTGCCTGAATTAAAAAAGATCCATGAACAAGAAATAAAAGAAATGATCGATCGCGACCAGCGTCACCCTTCAGTGATTGCCTGGAGTTTATTCAATGAACCAGAATCAACTACTCAAGAATCCTATGACTATTTCAAAGATATTTTTGCCTTTGCGAGAAAATTGGATCCACAAAATCGTCCTTATACTGGAACTTTAGTTATGGGTAGCGGTCCAAAAGTGGATAAGCTTCACCCACTTTGTGACTTTGTCTGCTTAAACCGTTATTATGGTTGGTACGTTGCTGGTGGTCCTGAAATCGTTAATGCTAAAAAGATGCTGGAAGATGAACTAGACGGCTGGCAAAACTTAAAGCTTAATAAACCATTTGTCTTTACTGAGTTTGGCGCTGATACATTATCTTCTTCTCATCGCCTTCCAGATGAAATGTGGAGCCAAGAATATCAAAATGAATATTATCAAATGTATTTTGATATATTTAAGAAATATCCATTTATTTGTGGCGAATTAGTTTGGAACTTTGCTGACTTTAAGACGAGTTAAGGAATCATGCGTGTTGGTGGTAACGATAAAGGAATTTTTACTCGCGATCGTGAACCTAAAGATATTGCCTTTACCTTGAAAAAGAGATGGCAACAATTAAATTAATATTTTAGTTTTTACAAATAATCGTGCTCAATTAAAAATAATCGATATCATTTTAGTTCATTTGATATCGATTATTTGATTATGGGCGCGATTTTTTATTGATTTTGATAATAATTTCTAACTAAGAAATGTTTCATTAATTTATGAAACTAATATCTTGTTTCTTAAACAAATCATATACAACTAAGTCTGCTGAATCCAAATCTTCTTTGTTCATATCAACAGCACTAATTCTACTGTCATCATAGCAATTAAAGTACAAAATTCCTTTTTCCAGATTCATACAGCTAGTATACATCGTATATTCAAAACTATTAGGACCAACTTGATCCATTCCTTTGGCTTGTTCAACAGATTCTAAAATATGAAAGAAATTGGTAACATTTTCTACCTCATCACTATCTTTTGGTGCGTGATTCAAGGCAAAACATACCTTAACAAAACGTGATTCTGAATCCATCCCGCCTGGTAAGTGATGCGTACCTAAGCTACGACTATATAACTTAAGATTAACACCGGGTAAAAAATTATTATCAGGTTCGCCTGGAACAACTGAAGCATAGTTTGCCAAATTAGTTAACTGCTCTGGAAATAAAGGTGCGTTCGTCAAAGCATTTACTGGATTGTCATAAATATGCAAGCCCTTTTCATCTGACTCAACAACAATACTCTTACCAGTTTTATCTCCTACTAGCCAGTGAAGTTCTGAAGCTGGGGTATTTTTAGCAAAACTCACATTAGAAATATTTGCATTAGTTAGGCTTTCTTTGACTTGATCAACAGTTTCATAAGTAGCTAATAAATATGAAATAAATTCAAATGAAGCAATATTCTTTTTATTTGTTGCTTCTGGAAAATACTTGCCCTGTCCAGCAAAACTTAAACCAGCAACTCCCAATCCTTTTTCATTAATTGCATCGCAATATAATGGAGTATTGTCTGCTACAGCAGCTACACCAATCATTGCATAATGTGATTTTTGAGCTGGTAAATCGGTAAACTCGAATTCATAATTTCTTGGTGTAATAACCACTTTTTGACCATAAGCAATTTCATAATCAAGATTTCTGCCAAAATAGTGGTCTTTAGGACTATATAAAATTGATGTACACATATTAGATATCTCCTTTGATCAAAGCAATACTTTCACTTCATATTCTAAGCTTAAATGAAAAGAAATTACACTAAATTGATCTAAACAGATAATCAATCACAAGGTCACCATCTGCAATAGCTCCAATAATTGTATTACCTACTGTAAACTTTGTAGTTGATTATAAGGCACACTATTCGCTAAGTAGTCCAAAACATTTTCTTACTTTTAGTACATGACAAATCAATCCAAGGATTAAGCCCGCAATACCAAAAGTTAACCAACCAAAGCCCAAACTGAAAAATGGAAAATATTGTTGAGCAAACCCAAGTAATGTCTGCAATAATTGGCTGTCATGTAAGTTAGCCGGTAATGCATTTAACATGTCAAAGAATGCAGGAATTAGGGTCAGTGCAGTTGTAATCTGGTAAACAAGTCGGTCATGCTTAAATATTGGTGAAAGTAATCCTAAAATAATCAATGTGATTGCTAGTGGATAAAGAAACATTAAAATTGGCGTTGACCATGCAATAATTTGATCAAGACCCAAATTAGCAAATAGGAATGAAAGCCCACAATTAATTCGTAAAAATGTTCGATATGAGATTTTAGGAAAACGACGATGGAAATCTTGTGAAAAGGCAATTACTAATCCCATTGCTGAAGTCATACAAGTAATGGTTGCTAAAGTTGCTAAAATCGCATCTCCAGCAGTTCCTAAGTAATAATGTGAAATCTGAGCAAGAGTAATCCCACCATTTGCTGCTAATTTAAATTGATGCAAACTAGTCGCGCCCAACCAAATTAACGCCAAGTATATGATAGCAACTCCTGCAATTCCTAGAAAACCACTTTTAGCTGTTTCAATTGAAACCTGTCTTGTCTTTTTAATACCTAGTTCTTTAATTGCTGTAATAATAGTAATTCCAAATGCTAATGCTGCTAACCCGTCCATTGTATTATAACCTTGTAAAAATCCATTGGAAAAAGCATGCCTTACATATGAAGCAGTTATAGCAGCAGTATTTCCAGAACCCAATGGATGCATAAATGCTAACAAAAAGATCAGAAACAGCAATAATAAAAACAAAGGATTTAATACTTTACCAATTAAAGTAGTAATCTTACCTTCATGATTTGAGAAAATATAAACTAAACTAAAGAAAATCGCTGAATAGATTAATAGTCCCCAAGTATTAGTTGACTTAGATAAATAAGGGGCAATTCCGATTTCATAAGGAACAGTGGCTGTCCGAGGAGTTGCAAATAGTGGTCCCAAAGTAGCGTGAACAAGGATTAAAAAGATAAGTGCATAGTAACGACCATTCGGTAATGCAAGATCATAGATTCCATTTGACCTAGTAATACTAATTGCCAATAGTGCCATTAATGGCAGCAAAACTCCAGAAACAAGAAAGCCACTACTCGCTATGAGCCAATTGCTACCTGCTAATTGACCTAAATGAACTGGAAAAATAAGATTTCCCGCTCCAAATAACATTCCGAAAATAAGTGATGCAATAATCATTGACTGCCTAATACTCGCTTTTTTTATCTTCATTTTAATATTCCTTTCGATAAAAATTATATTAATACTAGGTATAAAAAAACGTCCCTATAAGCATAAAGCTTATAAGGACGTTATCACGCGTGTTACCACCTTATTTTAGAATAATACTACTATTATTCCCTTACCCCGTACATAGAAAAACTAGATACGTTGACGCTATAACGGGCGCACCCTCCTAAAGTTACAATTACTCTCACTTCAAGCACTCCTAGGCTACTTTCACTTTACTTTCCTATACCCACTCACACTAACTTGGGTTCGCTGACTAGTTAAGGTAAAGCTAATTTCCTATTCTTAGTGGTTATTCATACCATTTATTTAGTAAGTATATTACATAATAAATTAAACAAAGTCAATATTATTCTAACTTGTTTTTAATTTTATTCTTTTTTCTAATATCAATTGACTCCAGATGATTAGATTTATATTTGTAAGCAAATTTAAAATCAGCACAAACAACTATCGATCTAATAACAGCTAACAGTAATAATTTCTCATTAGTTAAACAATACTTTCAAAAATAAAAAAATCCTCTTAAAGAAGACAAAACTCTATTTATCTAACTTTAGGAGGATTTTTTCGGTTTAATTATAATTTACATATTGAATTTTCCGATTAATCAGTCTAATTTATCATATTCTTCATCAGAAACAGGTTCAAGCCATGTATTCTTACTGTCGCCTACCATCACAACAACATGAGCAAACCAGGAATCTTTTGTAGCTCCATGCCAATGCTTAGTATTTGGATTAACAATTACCACATCTCCTGGCAGCATCTTTTGTGGAGCTTTGCCTTCTTCTTGGTACCAACCTTCACCAGCTACGGCAATTAAAATTTGTGGCACTGTGTGCATATGCCAATTATTGCGGCATCCCGGCTCAAAACTTACATTATGAACTGCGGTCTTAGCTTCTTTACTTTCTGCTAAAGCCTTGAGGTAACTTGTACCCTTAAAGAATTTGGCAAAAGCTTCATTTAAATCACCAAAACCAAAAACACTATTTTTTACTTCTTCTTCATTTTTTGCCATGTTATTACCTCATTTCTAACTTTGCTTTTATTTTAGAATAGAAATAACATCATGCAAAATATTTATTTGTAATATTGTATTATACGTTAAGGGTATGGATGTAGATTATTCATAATCTTTCGGATCAATAGTTGGCTTAGGTAAATCAGTATCAGACGAAAACTCAATTCCCTGAATTCCGTTTTCATAAGTCCAATCTTTTAACTTATCCATTTTTCCAGTTAAGTAAAATTCACTGATTAATTCATTCCACTTGTCCCACTTATTTAATGGCACGCTAATTAATCCAGCACCATTGTCAATCATTAACTTATTAGCTGCTAAAGTTGCAGTTCTTTTATTTCCATCCCAAAAAAGCTGATTTCTCATATTGTGATACATTAAAGTCATAGCTTTATCAGTAATGGACGTATCCTTTTGCATAAGTTCATCAAAGAATTTACGCTCTTGGTCCAAATTAATTTCTGGTGGTTGCCACTCGCCATTACTATTTCCTAATTCTACTGTTACATTTCCAGTACGAAAACTACCAGGATCTAATGAATCATAGCGTGCTACTAGCAAATTAATATTTTGCTCAATATTTAAAGACAAAGGCTTATTTTCCCTAATTACATATTGCCAGCCACGTTTTAATTGAACAATCACGTTAGTATCGTCAATTGAAACACCTGCTGCACTCATCCCGTCAATAATAGTTTGAGTCTGTGGTAATGTAGTATTTAAGCCTTCAAAACGTGAAGTAGTGAAAACTAATCTTACTAAATTTTTCTTTGCAAAACGCCGATTCTGCTCTTGGGTTAAATGAAATTTATCAGGATACATTGGTTTACCTACTTTCTATCAGCTATTATTTAATAATATTTTATCACTCACCCATTGCGTTTCTTGATTTGTTGATTAATCCGGCGAATGTCTTTTTCTTGGGTTACTTTTATTATTATCCAAATAACAACATATGAAAAAATAAAAATAAGCAGCGTCCAGATATTGATAGGCCAATTATTTAACAACATCATTATCGAAAATAAACTAAAAGTTCCAATCAGATGTAAAGTCATTGCTAAAAAATACGATAATTCAGTGTCAAATAAAAAACTTAATTCACCAATTAATCCACTACATAAAAATACTATGAATACGCTCTTTAAGGGAACCCTCAAATCCCCTATATTTTCATAAGTTACTCCTAAAATTAATAAATAAATAGTCGCACCAAAACCAATTCCAATAAAAAAGCAAATTAAAATTTCTTTCCATATTTTCATCTTATAATCCCAACTTTTTTTCTAACTCAGGTAAGTATCTTCTTGAAACATCCGTCTTCTGCTTAAAATCAAGCTTTGCAATCATATTGCCAGTAAAGCCTGCTTCAAGTGATTCAAGATAATTCAAATTAATAATTCCATGCTTTGATACTTGGACAAAATCATTATTTAGCTTTTCCAGAATCTGATATAAACGACCATTTGTTTTGATCACAGAATTAGTCGTATAAAAGCTTAATTCTGTCTTTTCGACTTCTACTTTGATAATTTCTTCTATTTTAATTGTTAAAATTCGATCTTCAGTTTTCACAGGTAAAAGAGAATCAACTTTTTTATCAAAATTCTTTATATACGATAAAAGATTATTTACGTTAGTCGTTTGTCTTGCAGAAATCACTTTAACTTCGATTTGATCCTCTTCTAGATTAGGATTTGAATGAAATTTGACATCCACGTACTATTTCTTCTTTCTATTAAGCAAAAGTGCCAATATAACAATAATAACTGCTAACAGTACAATCATCCCGATCATTACTAAAGCATTATCAAAGTTATTTAGCTGGTGAGATCCAAATTTAAAATGAATTCCTAAATATTCAATTAATTGATCTCGCATTCTAGTTGGCACATCTTGCTGACTTAATTTATTCAAAAGCAAGCTTCTAAAACTTGCTGCTTCATAACTACTTGGAAATAATTTTACTATATTTTGAGCAGTTTTTGATAAAGTTCCATATGGCATATAAGTTGCTACCATAAATCCTGCTGCCGCACCAATCACAGCTGATAATCGGCTAAAAGTAGTCGAAGAATTGATAAACATTACAATGATTAAATTTAATAATGTTGCGCCAAGTGCGCCCAAAAGCATGAAGCCTAAACAAGGTAAATATGCATTGTGCACTACATCTACTTTATCAACTACTGAAAAATATACTGCCATAACAACAAATGTAATAATTTGCATCAGAAAGCTGACAATAGTAGCTGATACAACATAAGCCATGCTTTCACTAATAGGAGTTAGAGCAGTTAGTTTCATGTCATCAATTGCTCGACTTTCTTTATCATTAACCATTTGACCCAGTGCTTGAAAAGATGTAGTAATTCCGGCAATTGATACAATTCCCCCAAGCGTCCAGAGATCCAATAATTGTTTTGCGTGACTAACATTTTGCCAAGAACTAACAAGATTTTGCTGTAAAAATCCAATATAAATTACAAATGAAATCAATGCTCCAAAGCATGACATAATTACGCCTGGTTTATTAGCAAAGTAAATTTTAGTATTTCTTTTAATTAAAGCAAACATTATTGTAGCTCCTTTCCAGCTATCTTAATAAAGGCATCATCAATTGAACCCTGTCGATATTCAAAAGACTTTATCTTAGATTGATTATCGTGCAGCAGCGTAATTACTTCATGAGGATCAAGTCCATCAATTTCAGTTTCTTTATTTCTTTCAATAACTGGATATGTAGTTACTAATCGTTGCTTTTCTTTTAGCGTGATTACTAATTTACTTGGGGCATATTTATCTTTAATATCATAAGCCGATCCATTAGCTAGTACTTGTCCATTTTCTAAAATATACATTTGATCTGCATTTTCTGCTTCTTCCAAATAGTGCGTTGTCAGAAAAATCGTTAATCCCTGTTCTTTCTGAAGCTTCTGCAGTAAATTCCAGATTACGATCCGCGTTTGTAAATCCAAACCAGTAGTTGGTTCATCTAAAAACAAAATATCAGGATGATCAATTAAAGCTCTAGCAATATCTACTCTTCTTTTTCGACCGCCCGAAAGAGTACCATATTTTTGATGAAGGAAACTCCGAATACCAATTAAATCAATTAATTGCGCAAGCCATTTTTTAGAAACATCATGATACATCTACGCTCTCAAATTCAGATTATCTTTTACGCTTAAGACATCATCCAGAACACTATTTTGAAAGACGACACCAATTTTCAAATCCTTAGCATAAGTTATCGTTCCACTGGTTGGTTTTAACAATCCAGTTAAAATATTAATCGTTGTCGATTTTCCTGCTCCGTTAGTTCCCAGATAAGCCACTAGTTGACCACGATCAACTTTTAGATTGACTTTATTCAAAGCCAACTTTTTACCATATTTTTTAGTTAAATTATAAGTTTCAATTAACATAAAAAGCCTTCCTTTCTGAATTCACTATTAGAATACAGAAAGAAAGACTTAAATAATTCACCATTTAAATGAGTGGTAATTTTTCTAAAACAAGATGCAAAAATCAAATACCAAAATTTGCTTCTAATACTAAATTTGCACCAAGTAGGCAGTCTAAAAGAATTTAATCTTTACTTAAATAAATTTCTCGATCAAACATCTGACGCATATGCTCATTAAAGTTACGAGCAATAAATACAATTGTTGCTTTACTATTAAGCAGTTTTCCCAAAATATTCATTGTTGCTTTTTGATCAATAGCACTAGTTCCTTCGTCAATCAAGATAATATCACTATCATGAATTTTTGCTCTTGCTAAAACAATCTTTTGTCTTTGACCACCTGAAATATTAATTTTGTCTAAATCAAGTTCTTCATTAATTCCATTTTTAAATTTTTTAACGTCTTTATCGAAGTTTACTTCATTTATAGTTGCTTCAACTCGACTATCCAACTTATCATTAAACATAGTGATATTTTCTTTAATTGTACCAGGAAATAAATTAGGGTCTTGTGGGATATAACCAATTCTCGACATATCGGGGATTATTGTATCTCCAGCTGCATTTTTAAATTCAACTTTGCCTGTACTAGCCTTTAAATCACCTAAAATCAACTTAAACAACGTAGATTTTCCAGCACCAGAATCTCCACTTAACAAGATCTTTTCTCCTGGTTTAACATCAATATCTGGAAAAACAAGTTCTTCGCCATTTGGAAAACTCAATGACAATTTTTTTGTAGTAAAGGCAAGAGGAGCTTCCTCACCCACTACTTTATTCTTATTAATTACAGCAGAATCATGACTAATTTCTCCCATCAACTCTTTAGAAGATTTCATAAAACTTAAACCTTCAATTACTTGCTGCAAACCTATTGAAACATTAGCTGCAAAGTTTTGAACAGACATGATTGCACCAAAGATAATAGCATTTTTTGTAATAAAAAATGCAGTTAATGAAAGTAATAACATTTGTCCAACTAAGTTACAAAAACCACTTAAAACAATTAATTCTTGCTGAGCAGCTGTTTGTTTAATATGTGCGTTCTCTACTTTATTTGAAGCCTGCTCACCAACTTTAAATAGTTTTGCACCAGCAAAGTATCTTCTTAATTCTTCAAGGCCAGAAAACCATTTTGCCAAAACATCAAGATAATATTTGTTTTGCTTGGAAACATTGGTTGTCGCTTGTTCCATCTTCTTTTGAGCTAGTTTTGGAACAAAGTAAGAAATAATATCAATTACGATACTTGCTAAAAAGATCATCCAGTTAATAGATAGTAATGCTACTAACGCCGATACAAAGATTGCCCCATAAAATGGAATTATAATATACCAATCAAAGAAATTTGTTCTAACCATTTCAAGATCATTAGTCATTCTATTTTGCACATCAGCAACTTTGTGATTTCTTTGATCAAGGAAATAATGCCTGGCAAGTTTATTGCGGATCTGTTGATTATAATTCTTCTTCTTGAATTCGAATTTCAAATTGAATGTAGTAGATCATCCCCTGAGTGCCAATATACAAAAGCCCTATCAAAAGGACAGTAACCAAAATTCCACGCCAATCTTTGTTTTTAACATCGGTTAAAAAGTACATTTGTACATATCCCGCACCAATGACAGCAGCACCAGAAATTACTGACAAGATATTCATGTAAATAAATCTGAAGTAATTCGTCTTTATAAAGTCTTTAAAGCTCATTGATTAGTGCCCCCCCCATTATCTAGTTTTACTACCCGATCAAACATTGAAACTAATTCGTTAGAAAAGTTATGTGCAATCATAATTACAGAATCATCTGTAGCTAAAAGATTTTGCAAAATATGCTTTGTTGACTCACTGTCAATTGCACTCGTTCCCTCATCAATAAAAAGCCAAGGAGAATTATGGACTAACGCTCTAGCTAAGACTAATTTTTGCTTTTGACCACCAGATAGATTGTTCTTATCAAAATCAACTTGTGTAGCTAATCCATCTGGGAATTTATTAATATCTTTATCAAAATCAACTTTTTTAGTTACTTGTTGTACTTGACTATTAAGCTTGGTATTAAACATAGTGATATTATTTTCAAGCGTGTCTGGAAAGAGTGTGCTGTCCTGTGCCAGATAAACAAACTCATCTGGATTTAAATGTATTTCTTTGCCATCCTGATCAATGAAATGAATGGTACCTTTACTTGGAGTAAGTTTATTTAAGATTAATTTAAACAAGGTAGACTTTCCGCTTCCACTATCACCAGTTACCAGAATTTTTTCACCCTTATTGAAAGTTAAATCAGGATATGAAATATTCTCACCATTCTTAAATTGAAGAGCTAAATCTCTTATTTCTATCTTGGCAACCTTTTGATCATCATGTTGGTCCTGGGCTATTTCAACTGGTTGCTCTAGTTCACGAACTTCTTCATTTAAGCCTTTGGCTGACTTAACTAAATTCCATTGAGCCACAAATGCTGCTACACCATTCATAATTGTTGAACTAAATTGGCCAGTAGTAATTACAGCACCAAAAGCAATTCTACCTTGCAAATATAAGTAAGCACATAAACCTAGAAGCAACATTTGACCGCCAATATTTACAAGCGCTGTAGCCATATCAGCAATTGCAATCGTTGCTCCTTGATGAATTGCGGCTTTCTTATACTCTTTTGCCCCATTATTAATCGAGCTAGTAAAAATATCGAAACTTGCATATCTTCTTAGTTCATCTAGACCTTTTACCCATTTATCCAAAATATTGAGGAATTTTTCATTTTTCTTTGTGACAATAACTGTTGCCGTAGAAGTTAGTTTTTCAAAGGCCTTAGGTAACAATAATGAAATAATAGTTAAAATCACAGTTACAACAACTAGAATCCAATTAAAAGAAAATAGAATTCCAATTGAGAAAACTACAGCTAAAAAATACATAAAGCCATTTTTAATCGGAGTTAAGTATTTAGTAGTTAGTTGATCAAGATTTGCAACCATATTATTTTGTACTTTTGCAGTCTGATTAATATCATTTTTAAAGAAATAGCGACTAATTCTGGCACGGATCTGGTGTAAATAATTCTGTACGTCTTTGCCATACAAATAATCTGATCTTGATATTAGTATAATTCTGACACCATCACAGCCTAGAGCTAAACACATAAACAGAATAAAGCCCAATAAATTCATGTTTCGTAGATGATTATACGCTGGCGTCATTAAATATTGTGATAGTGAGTCACTCGCCATTCCAATAATCACCATTAAAAAAATCAAAATAAACTGTTTTTTATTTGATTTAAATAGTTGCTTAATGCTCATACTTTTTCTCCAAGTGTTTTGTATTTTAATTATATTTTAAATTAATTTTATATTTTTAAGCTTTAAACCTCAATATAAAATTAAAAAAACATTAATTTAATCTATTTAAATTCAAATAAAAAGCAGAATTCAGATCAGTTTTGACCTAAATTCTACTTTTAAATTTTAGATAAACATTTTTTAATATAAAGTTGGAACTAAACCACCATCAAGTACAGAAATTTCTATTTCACTTAACCGTAACTACCCTACTATGCTTAAAAGCATAATCAGATATTTCATTACCAATTCCTGGCCTGTTAGGAATAGTGAATACACCATTGTTAGGTTCATAATCATATTTAGTTAACTTAAGCATTTTTGGCATCTCAGTATTGACGTTATATTCATGAATCACAAAGTTAGGGAGTGCTGCTTCTAAGTTTAGTGACACTGCAGTTGCTAAGTTGCTTCCGGCTACATGGATTTGTACACCAAGCTCACTTGTATCTGCCATATCGCATATCTTTTTAACTTCAGTTACTCCTCCAGCCGTACAAATATCTGGCTGCGCAACTTGAATGCTATTTTGATCAAAAGCACGCTTAAAGTCCCAACGAGAATACATTCGTTCACCAGAAGCAATATTTAGACCTGTTTCTTGATGAACATAACTTAATAGATCAGGATCAGGTTTTACTGGTTCTTCAAAATACAAAATATTATATTTCGACGCCATTTTTCCATACTGAACAGCTGATAACTTATCAGTTAAAGCGTGGTTTTCTAAAATTAATTCGCCATCTTTTCCTAAAGTATCACGAACTGCTTTTATTCGCTCTTCTGCTAAATTTAAATAATTATTCGATAAAAAAGCAGTCTGCTTTTGCCATGGAACCTGCTTTCCTCGCTCGTCAAATGTTAAAAAGTTAATTTTAACAGTCTTAAATCCCTTTTCTAAGGCAATTTTTGTATTATTTGCATAATCTTGAGCTGAAGCTGCAGGCTTTCTTGACTCTCCCCATCCCATTTGGAGCTGACTAGCATAAGCTTTTAAATGATCTCGTTGTTTGCCACCAAGTAATTCCCACAGTGGAGCTTGATAATACTTTCCCTTAATATCCCATAAAGCAATATCAAAAGCTGAGATAGCGCCAAAAATTACAGGACCTGCATTTTTACCAAAGAAACTATTTCTGTATAATTTCTGCCAGATGACCTCATGCTCTAAGGGATTCATCCCGATTAACATGGGAGCTAATTCTTTCATTTCAATAAAAGCAGCTTCTTTTGCTCCGCCATATGATAGAGCAACTTCACCATCGCCATAAATACCCCTGTCAGTATAAATACGACAAAAAGACGGCCGCCAATTATCTTCTACTGGATCACTATATAATAGATCGATTTTAGTTATTTTCATTTTTTCTTTACCTAATAAAAAATATCAAACTAGAACGTTTGATATTTTTAGTATTCTATCCAACAACTGAAAAAATTCTAACTTCTGGTTCAGCCGTCCAAGTAGGTTTTAAGCCTGGAAAAACATGTTTAGTAAACATTTCACTCTTTAGATAATCTTGTGCATGTTCTACTGAATCAAAGCCGTGTAATACCTGCACATCTTCATCGCGAACAAGTAATGCCTTACTTTCAGCGCCTGGAATTGTTTCTAAAAATGGTTTACGGTAATCACTATAAACCTTTGCAGCTGCCTTTCTATTTTCTGCTGGGATCTGCATCGTAACTTCTAAATAAGCTTTTACTGCCATATCAATTTTCCTTTCTGTTTTAATCAACTTACATTTTTATAGTAAGATAAAGTTGAAAGGATTTATATATATTAAAAAGAGCTTTAGTTACTAAAGAATTATTGAGTGAGGTCAATTATGTATCAAAGAAAATTACCAAAAGAATACTATTGTACTGTTGATTACGCATTAGATATCTTTGGCGGAAAATGGAAACCAAGACTCTTGTGTATCTTAGGACACAAAAAGTCTATGAGATATGGTGAAATAAAAGATCAGATGGAAAATATTTCTGATGCAGCATTAGCTGATTCGCTTAAGGAATTACAGCAACAAGATATCATTGAAAGAAAACAATATAATGAAATGCCGATTCGCGTCGAATATTCATTAACAAATAAGGGAAAAACGCTGCTACCAGTTTTAAATACAATTTCAAATTGGGCCATCAAAAATAGCACCCCTGATATATATAAAGGGATGCATTTTAATGATGTGCATAAGGACTTGTTTAACTAGATTTTTCTACTTAAAATTCAAATACTTCAGGCTTTTCCTCAATCCCGTGACAAGCTACTGATCTTACACAATTTGGATCTAAGCTTTATTTTCTAAGCCACTCAAGCGACTTCTTTTGAGCACTTTTATCCATTGAAATACCAGAAGTTACCATTTCCTTCCAAGATTTTTCACCATAGTCACCATCTCCATAATAAAGGAAATATTTGCCATCGCTATTAGTGATCTTGGTAGCAACTAATCCAGCAGTGTGTCCTGGGATATTAATGAGTTCAATACTCTTGTCTCCCAATAAATCATAAGATCTACCAAATGGGCCTTGACTATCATTCCAATCATACAGATTCAAATCTACATCGTCCCACCATTTTTTCTTAAAACGAATATAGGGATGCTTCTTAGCATACTCATATTCTGACCGTGCCACCATAATATTTTTGGCATCTTTGAATTGACGTAATCCATTAGCATGATCACAGTCAAGATGTGAAATAATGACATAGTCAATATCACTTGGCTTAATTCCTAACTTAGCTAACTGTTCACCTGCTCTCATCCCTTTTGCAACCACTCCTTGATTAACGTTATATAAAAGTGAAGAACCTAAAGACTTAATTTGAGCTTTTTTATCAAAAACGCCATTCGGACTCATTGAATGGTCCCAACCTGTATCAAGCAAGACTAATTTATCTGGTGTTTCAACTAAAAATACATTTACTGGTAACCAAATTTTAGGTGATCTTTTAATTGAAAAGCCGGCAGCCTTAGCAGTTGAACAATGATCCCCACCAAATGCTAATTCAGGCTCAATTCTAACTTTTCCAGTATTAATTATATGAACTTTATATTCTGACATAATTATTACCTCATAAAATGTTTTATGAAGAAATACGCAAATTTAACACTACATAATTGCCAAAAATGTCTAAAAATAAGTTGCTAAGTTAGTTAATTCCTTTGAAATCAGATCTAAGATAAATTTTCGATCAACATCATCTTTGTGCTTTAGATAAAAAATATCTGCTGAAGTTAATCAGCAGATATTTTCAATTAATCTTCTTCTAAAGTTGAAGCAAATTTTTTATTTTTAACAAAATGAACAACTAATCCAATTGCCAAACCAACTAAAGCTGGCACAAGCCATGAAAGCCCCATGTTAGCTAAGGGTAAATGGTTTCTTACAGAAGCTACTGCTAAACCAAATGAGCTTTGACTGACAACACTTGGAAAGGCTACAACCATATCGCCCAAGGCCGGAACAACTGTAAAGACGATTACAAAGAAATATACAACTCCATCAGTCTTAAACAATGGTGAGCAGACAGACAATAAAATTAATACCATTGATAATGGGTATAAGAACATCAGCATTGGAGTTGACCATGCAATGATTGTATCTAAACCAAAGTTAGCAGCTAAGAATGAAGCTAAACAGCTAAGTGCTAGCCAAGCGTGGTAGCTAACTTGTGGGAAGTGTTTGTGGAAGTCTTGAGCAAAAGCAGCAACTAAACCAACAGCAGTGGTCAAGCAAGTAACAGTTAATAAAAATGCAAGTAAAGCTTGACCGAAGACACCGCCATAAACATTAACGATTTGGTTAAATGCAACACCACCGTTGTCTGAAACTTTAAAGCGGCCTAATGACATTGCACCCATTAAGATCAATAATAAGTAGATAAAACCGATAGCTAGTACAGCTAACAAACCAGACTTAGCAACAACTTTTGAAACACTTTTAGCATTCTTTTGTCCCATTCCGCGTACTGCTGTAACAACAGTAACACCGAAGGCTAGTCCTGCCAAAGCATCCATTGTATTGTATCCTTCTAAGAATCCGTTCACTAAAGCGCCATGCTTGTAAGCAGCAGTTACAGCTGCGGTTTGCGGGTTACCTAATGGACGAGCAAAAGCTACAAGGAATACTAAGAATAGTAGAGATAAAAATAGTGGGTTTAATACTTTACCAACATTAGATAAGATGTTGTTTTGATGGTAAGAAAAACCAAAAGCTGCTAAGAAAAACAAAGCAGAAAAGATTAATAAGGCTGTTCCTTGCATATTTTTAGGAACAAATGGTGCAATCCCAACTGTAAATGAAACAGTTGCAGTTCTCGGTGTACCAAATAAAGGACCAATTGTAGCATGGATCAAAACCATAAATACAACTGCAAAACCAGCACCTAGCGGTTTTCCGATATCATAAACGCCATCAGCATGCGTAATTGCAACAGCTAAAACGGATAATAAAGGCAGTAATACACCCGTGATTAAAAATCCAACTGCGGCTGTACCCCAATTTGCTCCAGCAAGTTGTCCCAAGTGCAATGGGAAAATCAAGTTACCAGCCCCAAAGAATAAACCGAATAGCAAGGAAGCGACCACTAAATAATCCTTCCATGTTAATTTTCGTGATGTATGATCTGTCATCATATTCTTTCCCTCCAAAAAATATCTCTGAATACAAAAAAGCCCCTCAACTAAATTACTTAGTTGAGGGACGCTTCAGCGTGGTACCACCCTTTGTTCGTATTGCTATCACTAGTAATACCTTTCACGTGCAGTCAATTACTTGACGATACGTAGGCACTATAATGGGTGCTCCCACTTCTTCTCACTTAAAATTAAGAATCAGAACTCGAAAGTGATTTTCACTTAATCTTATAATTTATCTCCTCACACCTAACGAGATTCGCTGAAAATTAAGATTATGCTACTCTTCTTTCTCTTTGTTTTCAGATTAATTAAATTTGTTAATAATCATTTTAATATAAACATCATAAATGTCAACAGTTTTTTATAAATTTGTTTTTTGCTTATTCAATATTCATTATTTAAAAATAAACCATTTTTTAAATCCTCAATGATCAGCCAGTTTCTTTTCAACTAAATTACTTAACCGTATTATCACCAGATAAAGTACTTAAAATAATAGTACCAGCATTATTTGTACTATCTCCTTCGGCAGCTGTTTCATTTTTTCCGAATAACGAATTATCTCCACTTAAAGTACTTAGTTGATATTGAGCAGCTTTTACATCTTCAACTAAGTTATCGCCCGAAGTAGTTGAAGCCTTAAATTGATCAAGGACTAAACTATTTTTCAGTGTAAAATCGCCACTTACTAGTTGGGCTTTTCCTTGTTTTACTGTAACTTCTTTGAGATCAATATCTCCAGAGGTTGTGGTTAATTTAACTTCGTCAGTTTGTACTGTTCTTAGACTTACATCTCCGCTTACAGCAGAGATCACTAAAGAATCAAGATTTAGACTCTTAAAATCTGTATCACCACTTACTGAGGAAACTTTTACCGCACCTAATTGATGACCATCAGGAACTGTAACAACTAAAGCACCACTATCGCTTTGACTAACTATATTTACTTCAATAAAATCTTTTCTCCAAAACTTTCCGTGCTTATACTCTACTCTCGGTTCTTCAATTTCAAGTGTATCATCTTTAAGCTCAACGCTCGGCTTTTCATCTTCAGGTCCATAATAGTGAACTTCAAACTTATTACCAGTTTCAACTTTAAGATCAAGATCAATTAAATCAAGATTCAAATTATTAAAACTATCACTGCTTAAAACTTCATCAACAACTTTATCTTTAGTTTCGCCATTTTTATTGAAAAACATTTTATGTACCTCTTTTTATTATTCATTAATTAATCTTATTTGAATTTAATTTTACTATCATAGAGATACTTTTCAATGAAATTTGACTAAGTGGTTAAAAATTATACCTAACATGCAACAAAAAACAACCTAAGCTATTTTTTACTAACTTTATTATCAAACTATTCAACCACTATAAAATACGAAAGCCACATTCTGATAAGGAGATTCATTCTTTACCAAAATGTGGCTATTATATTTGCATAAAAAAACGCCCCAAGCAATATTTCTTGGAGCTATTTTATTGATCTTATTCAAATTTAGTATCCCAGTCAGGATCATTATTTGCATCAAAACACATTGCAATTTGTTCTTTAGTATTTCGTCCAAGTGAAAGTTTAGGTAAATTATCTAAATTAAAATAATCACATGCATCCGTTTCATCATTTGGCGTAAACTTTCCACTAATTTCCTTACATAAATAAAATATTTTCGTAATATTAGTCGCAATAACAGGCTTATTATGATGATTCCGATCTTGCACTGCAATAATCTTAATCGGTTCTACTATTCTTCCCGCTTCTTCACGAGCTTCTTTAACGCAATTTTGAGCAGTAGTTTGATCATAATCATTCCAGCCACCAGGCAGTGACCACTCCTGTGTCTTTTTTTCACGAACAAGCAATATTCTATTATCTTTAAAAATTGCAGCTCGTGTATCAATTTTGGGAGTTTGATAACCTTCATCACCTAAAAAAAGAGTCTTAAGTTTCTCTTCCGGAATTCCAGTTCTAGCTGACATCATCTCGCCAGCAATACGACGAATTTCTTCGTAACGTTCTCGATCAAAAACATCATGTCCATATCTTAATCCAGCTTGAGCCAAACTTTGTAAGTCCATTGCCCAATTTGCAATTTGATCATTTGTCTTCATTCTTCAATCACCTAAAACTTTATAGTTAAATTAATGACTAGCAATATAGTCTTGTAATTCGCCTAGCTTATCGATTTTAAAAGTAAAAGCTTGCATGCCCAATTTCTTTGCTGCATTAGTGTTTGCCTTTAAATCATCAATAAATAAACTTTCTTCTGGTTTCAAAATATAACGAGCAATTAATTTCTCATAAATCCTTCTATCTGGCTTCATTAACTTCTCTTGAGCAGAGAAAACATAACCATCGAAATAATTCCCCATTTCAGAATTCTTGACAAAATTAGCAAATTGCATCCCTGTGTTAGACAAACCATAGATCTTATAACCATCTTGACGCAATTTTTCCATGTAGTTAAAAACTGGTTCATAGAAATCAACATTTTCTGGCCAAGTTGCCATAATTTGTTTAACTTTTTTCTTTAAATTATCCGGAACCCGATTAATAAAAATATTTGTAGCTTGTTTTTCATCAATTTTGCCAGCGTCAATTTCTGACCATTCTTTTGATTCAAAAATAGTTTTTCTTAATAAGTCATGCTCTTGGCGATTTAACTCATAATGATTCAAAATCTCATCAGGATTATAATTCATAATTACGTTGCCAAAATCAAAGACAATATTTTTTAGCATTCGACTACCCTCCATCATTCATAATCTATAACTAAAATATGCGCTTTTAATAAAAATCTTGCAAGAAAATGTCTAACTTGTATATAACATTTCATCTTAGCACTTTACTTTTACTGTAATTATTATCCCATTAATGATGATTGGTCTATTAATAAATCAATGCAGATAAAGTTTTGTTATAATTATTAAAGCTAGCTTATTTATTAGAGGAGTAACTCATGCCAAGAAATCCCAGAAAACACAATTTC
The DNA here is from genome assembly GCF_040919545.1 of Lactobacillus sp. RTP31084st1_F9_RTP31084_210423. Lineage (NCBI taxonomy): Bacteria > Bacillati > Bacillota > Bacilli > Lactobacillales > Lactobacillaceae > Lactobacillus > Lactobacillus sp. RTP31084st1_F9_RTP31084_210423. The sequence continues at coordinate 480,946 of NZ_JBCOVH010000001.1, read as the reverse complement.
GATCAATTTTCAGATCAAGAAAAAGAAAAATTAAACAACGTTAAAAAAGAATTAATTGAAGCTCAAAAAAAAGAGCCTGAAAGTCTACGTGAACACTTACAAGCTTTTAATGATGGTGTAATGGCAATCATCATTACAATTATTGTTTTAGAAATTCAGCCTGCACTTCATGAAGTTCATTATCAACAATTTATCAATAATATCATTGTATTCTTAATTACATTCTTTATCGTAGCAGACTTTTGGTATGACTTGCATTTGTCTTTCTCATACTATATTTTCAAGCCTTCGAGAGCGATTGCTATCTTAGACTTCTTCTTCTTAGCTGACTTGTCACTTTTACCAGTCATGACAAAATGGATTATGGCAGAAACTTCTACTTTTGCTGTAGCAAACTTTGGAATTGTATTTTTAATTGCTAAGATTTTAGAATATCTAATTCAATACTTTGGAGCTAGAAAAACAGCTAAATATTCGCAAATAATGAATATTATTATAAGTCGATCTTTCATTAGAAAAATGTTCATAACCTTATTTTTGAATATTATATTAATTGTCTTATCATTGTTTAATGCTAAATTAGCAATGATATTATATCTAGTCATTCCAGTTATTTCATTCCTATTTCCAGTCAAACGCACTAAAATAATGTAGTCAAAAAGGCACTAATAGATTCATCTTTTGCAAAAATCTATTAGTGTCTTTTTTCTAGTTCTTATCTTGTTCCTTGCAATGGCTCTTGCACGCACATTCCTTGTCATTCACCATTTTGCAATGACAAATACCATCTTTTCCAGCGCAAGGACAGCCTTTCTGACATTTCATTCCATTGTGACAATATTCATTTTTCATGTTCATCGCCTCCACAATATATTATGTTCGCAATATTCTGCTTTAGCAAATTTTTTATACTATGAACAACTAATCATACTGCTGCACTATCTCTTTTAACTGGTTAAGATAGCTTTCTTTTAATTCATCAGGATAAATAATTTTCACATTATTACCTAATGAAATTAAATAATTAACCAAATAATGCAGTTCTTCTCTATTATACTTGCCATCCAAATAAATTTTTTCTTTATCATGAATACTATTCATAATTGGGTAAGAATTATACTGAACTTTTTGTTCACCTTCTTTTGTCAAAATACAACGATATGAAATTTGATAATATTCTGTTTCATATTGCTTAAAACCAGCTGCTAACTCTTTTCTATTAATTAAACTATCTTGATTAATAGCTATTTCAACTTTTTGAAATTTATGCAGATAATATCGAAGCTGCAAAAGAAGATTTAAGAGTCCTAGAAATCACACCACAAAGCGCAGGTTATCTTGATCATCGCACCACTCCTATTTTTATAAGAAAATTTGAATTCTAAAAATATCAAAAATGTCGATAGACCTTTATATGAATCTATCGACATTTTTATATTATTTTTCACACTTAAAAACCAACGAGTGGCATTTTTATCTTCCATCTCTAAGCTAAAATCAGAACCTACTTCAATAGAAGTAAAACCCGCTTGCATTAGCAATGATTTAATAACTGGCAATTCATAAGCTCTTTCATAATGAATTTCAGACAAACGATTGTACTTTCCATCTTCTATTCTATTAAAGAAAGTCAGGTCGTGAATTACTCCATGCTCAACATCATCATCTGCATAACTTTGCCACATAAAGGCTCTCTCATGGTCTTCATCTTGATAGTTATACATAAAACCCGGATACACATCATCAGTCTGATGCGGAGTAATTACGTCAAAAAGAAAGATAGCGTCCTTCTATAAATGTTGTGCTACTTCATTAAACACCTGAAGCAAATCATTTTCATCATCCAAATAGCATAGTGAATCTGCATAACACGTAATCACATCATACTTTTCAAAGCCACTCAAATCTCGCATATCAGTTTCAATTAACTGCATGGAAACATTGTTTTCAACGCTATGTTGATTAGCCAAACTGAGCATTTCATCGGAAAAATCTGCCACTGTGACATTGATTCCATCTTTTGCTAATAAAACAGCTAGTCGTCCACTACCACCAGCTAGATCAAGTAAATTACAATCTTTTCGTTTAATATTAGCCAAAGTGAATTTTTCCCAATTTTTATACATATCTGAATCAAATAATTGATCATATAATTGAGCGAAAGTTTGATATATCATTTTATAAATCCAATCTCTACAGAATTTATCTATAATTCTCTCATTAATTTGTGAGCTTGGCGATAAAATTTGGACTTTATTATCTAAATTTTATGTTCTTGCTCATTTTAAAATCAAAAATTTTAGTATAAAATTAGATTTTCTTCACATCATAAATAAAGAATTGAAAATCTCCTGAGACTTGTGCCATCTTTTGGTTCCAACCATTTAATTGATACGGTAAACGTAAACCTAACTGTGTTAACACTTGTCCTTGAAGTTTTACTCCTGCGTTAACTGAATATTCAGCTTTATTAGATAAACCCGGTAATTTTAAATATTGATCGCTCCTACCTATTTAGAATATTTAAAAAACATAGCAGAACGAACCTACAAAGCTTTATTACAAATTACCGCTTGCGCAAAGCAAGTGAATTGTTAAAGAATAACGATAACAGTATTGAATACGTTGCCTTATCTTGTGGATTTTTAAGTTATCAGAGCTTTTTTTAGATTCTTTAAAAAGAAATATAGAATTTCACCAAGCACCTATCAAAATAAATAAGGCATAATTTGTGATTTCTTTACAACGCTTTCTTTTTTTGATGTTAGTATGCAAGGATATCAATGGTCATTTGCAGCTATCTGTACCTTAAATCTACTTGGCTTTATTTTGATTTTTAAATTGAAAAACCGCTCTAAAATTGAAATTTAATGTAACTTATCAAACATTTTTTATCTTAATTTGATTTAAAATAGTTACAAAATAAGCAGTAAGAAAAGAGACAAAATTAATGCAAAAGTGTCAATTTAATAATTATCAAACAGCCGATATTGGTGACTATCTGAAGGTTTTCGCTTGTACTGCAGTGATGTCGCAACCCATTATGTCAATGATGATGAGTATTAATCAGCCTACTCATGTTCAGGATATTTTCGGAATCTTTTATAATTTAGTCAAATATACGGCACCAGCATTTATTTTTGGTATTCTTTATACCACCATTCGCATTAATGACGAGCAAGGATCATTTTCATATGCTAAGCATATGCGGACTAATTGGTCGAATTTATTTGTACCAACTATTTGGTGGACACTTATCTATCTGCTAGGGATGCCTTGACTACAACAAGTTAACCATTATAATAGTATTGGCTCTTTTTGCTGGCAATTTATTAACGGGAATGCAGCGCCTCATCTCTGGTATAACACGATGATGCTACAATTTATTATTTTGATGCCGATCTTCTGGTTAATAAGTCGCTATGTTAAAAATAATCTCAAACGCGGCGTCTGGGTAGCTGCTATTACTTTTATTCTGTATTTCGCGTGGTTATATTTTTACGATTACTATGTCTTTCACGGTATTCATGAACACGACTGGTATTTACTTGATCGCATCTTTATTTCATTCTTTATTTATGGTGTATATGGCGTCTTAGCATCGCAATTCCGTAATTATTACAATCACATCGTTACTAAGTTTTGGTGGTTAATTTCAATTGCTTTTGTTGCTTGCTTTATCTGGACAAATACTGAATTACAAAGATTTGGGCATCCAATTAACTTCAACAATGCGCCATACTATAAGCCTTCAATGACCTTTTACTGCTTGGCAGTAATTTCACTGATTTCAGCTTTTTGTCTTCACCAAGTTAGAAAAAATTTACACACTAGTTTAACCAATTTCCATTTCTTAGCTACATATGCTTACCGCGCTTATTTAGCTAACGTTTTTTGGAATCAACTAATTTGGCGCGGTTTAAATATGGCATATCATGCGACTTATCATCCATTTTTGACATTTTTTGGTACATGGATCTTAACGTGGACTTTATCGTTTACTTCAGCATGTTGCCTACATATTTGGTGGGCAAAAACTAAGAAATTAATGTCTGCGTATGGATTAAAAATATAAAATAAGCACTGATAATCATCTTAATTAAAGCTTGATTTATCAGTGCTTTTAATTATTCTATTTAATAAATATATAGAAAAGAGCGATACTCCTTCCCAGGAATATCGCTCTTTTCGTATCAACTATTTATGATTAGTTATTCTTTTTTCTCTTGTCTCCCAATCCAAATAATGAAAGTACACCAGCTAATCCAAGTAGTGCTGCACCAGCAAGAGTTAAGTTAGAGTTCCTCTTACCTGTTTGTGGTAAAGTAGTCTTCTTACTTACGACACGACTGTTATGACGTACCGTAGTATTACTCTTAGCATGAACTGAGGTAGTAATTACAGTGTCAGCGTGCTTACTGTTTTCCTTCTTAGTATTAGTTTCTACATGGTTAGTAGTTTGTTTATTGTTATCTTCATCATTATGGTTTGGTGTTAGGTCAGTTGATGAACCATTATTTTCGTGATTGCCATTGTTATCAGTATTAGTTTTAGCTGGGATCTTAACAGCCTCAATAGCCTTGATTCCAGCTTCAGCTATTACATCAACATCTGCATTGGTTGTAGCATTAAACACCTTATTCTTAGTATCAGTAGCAATCTCAGTAATTTGACTAATTAAATCATCCTTTTGCTTTTGATCAAGATCAGCAGCATTGATTGCTTCAGTCTTCTGTTTCAAAGCAGCATCAATTGCTTTAATAGCCTTATCTTTACTTTCAACTAAACTTGGAACTTGAATACTGTTGATGTCTTCTAAGCCCTTAGTTTCTGCTTCCTTAACTGCATTATTTGTTTGTGCTTCATTAATTGCCTCAGTAGCATCATCAGCCACCTTATTTACTTCGTCAATTAAATCTTGCTTACTCTGAGGAGTTAAATTAGTAGCCTTATTGATTTCTTCAATCTTAGCTTCTTTAGCAGCATTGATTGCTTCAGTGGCATCCTTTTGTGCGCCATCTAAAGTTGGAATGAATAAGTTAGTAATTTGATCAATTGCTTGATCACGAGTTTCAGTAACAGCATCGTTTGTAGTTGTTGCTGGGTCATCGATCTTAGCAATTGCTTCTTGTGCAATCTTGTTAACTTGATCAATTAAACTCTTTTGTTCATCGGCACTTAGATTCTTAGCTGCTTCAATTTGACTATTCTTAGCATTTTGAACTTGCTTAATAGCATCAACTGCTGATTGCTTGGTTTCATTTAAGCTTGGAACATTGATATTAGCAATATCTTCAATACCCTTGTTTTCAGCCTTATTAACTGCGTCATTGGTAGTTGCTCCATTAATTGCATCATGAGCTTTTTCCGCAATTTCAGTTGCCTTGTTAATTAAATCGGCTTTTTCTGAATCACTTAAGTTAGAAGCATTGTTAATCTCTTTATTCTTAGAGTCTAGAGCATCGTCAATTGCTTGGTTTGCTGCTTTCTTAGAATCATCTAAGTTAGTGAAGTTAATATCATTGATATCAGCAACTCCCTTATCTTCTGCTGCCTTCACATCAGTATTAGTAGTTGCTTTATTGATATTATCTTTAGCAGTATTAACGATATCCGTTGCTTTATTAATTAAATCAGTCTTTTCTGAATCAGTTAAGTTTGTAGCATTATTGATTTCGTTCTTCTTAGAATTCAATGCATCGTCAATTGCTTGGTTTGCATTCTTCTTAGCATCATCAAGACTTGGAATAGTAATATTTTCAATATTCTTAACTCCAGTGTCAGCTGCTTGCTTAACTTCATCATTAGTCTTAGCTTGATTAATGTTATCGATTGCTTCAGTGGCTGCATTAGTTGCTTGATCAATAAGATCTTGCTTTTCATCTTGACTCAAGTTAGCAGCATTATTGATTTCATCTTTCTTTTCATTCAATGCTTTGTCGATAAGATCGATGCTTTCCTTCTTAGTATCAGATAAACCAGGTACAGTCACATCAGCAATAGCCTTTTCACCATTAACTTGAGCAGTTTCAATAGCTGCATTAGTGGTTGCGTTGTTAATATTACTCTTAGCAGTATTAGCTGCTTCAGTTGCTTGATTGATTAAAGCTTGTTTTTCTTCAGAAGAGATATTAGTTGCACTGTTAATTTCATCTTCTTTTTTCTTCAAAGCCTGATCAATTGCAGCATTTGCAGCGTCCTTAGCTGGAGAAGTTGTCGGAACATGAATATCGTTAATGTTCTTAATGCCTTCTTCTTGAGCCTTAGTTACTGCTTCTGAAGTTGTAGCATCTGCAATCTTTTGCTTAGCATTAACTGCTGCATCGTTAATCAAGTCAGTATATGCTTGCTTTTCTTCAGTAGTTAGTGGATCTTGGACTTCTTTAAGCTTACCAGCTACTGCGTTATCAATTGCAGCATTTGCAATATCTTTATTAATTGCTAATTTACCGTTATCAACTGCCTGATCAACATCAGTATTACTCTTAGCGTTATTGATCGCATCTTGGGCTTTCTTAGCATCTGAGTCAATTTGATCCTTAGCTGTTTGCTTTTGAGCATCAGTTAAGTTGTTATCTTGATCAATTGCCTTCTTAGCTTCATCAACTGCATTATTAAGGTCAGTTGTGGCCTTTTCCTTAGCAGCTGATTTAGTTGAAACTTCAATGCTATTGATCTTTTCGATACCTTCATCTTTAGCAGTTGCCACAGCTTCATTAGTTGTTGCATTATCAATTGCTGTGTTTGCAGCATTTTGAGCGTCACTTACTTCTTGTTTCAATGCAGCTTTCTCTTCTTCAGTTAAGTTTGATGAATCGATTGCTTCGTTCTTAGCCTCTGCTGCTTTGGCTACTGCATCTTTAGCTACTTGTTTTGCAGTTGATTCAGCTGGCACATTGATATTGTTAATCTTCTTAATGCCATCTTCTTGTGCAGTTGTTACAGCACTACTAGTAGTTGCATTATCAATTGCTGTGTTAGCAACCTTTTGAGCATCACTTACTTCTTGCTTCAATGCAGCTTTCTCTTCTTCAGTTAAGTTTGATGAATCGATTGCTTCGTTCTTAGCCTCTGCTGCTTTGGCTACTG
>NZ_JBCOVH010000001.1:0-473760 GCF_040919545.1 Lactobacillus sp. RTP31084st1_F9_RTP31084_210423 | reverse complement strand
CTGCATCTTTAGCTACTTGCTTTGCAGTTGATTCAGCTGGCACATTGATATTGTTAATCTTCTTTATGCCATTTTCTTGTGCAGTTTCAACTTCGTCAGTGGTTGTTGCTCCATTGATTGCTTCCTTAGCCACTTGAGCAACTTTATCTACTTCATTGTTCAAAGCTGCTTTTTCTTCATCAGTTAATGGTGAGTTAGAAATTTCATTCTTCTTACCTGCTACTGCGTTATCAATTGCTGCATTTGCAACGTCCTTATCAATTGCCAATTTACCGTTGTCAACAGCACTATTTACGTCAGAATCTGTCTTTGCATTTTCAATTGCGTCTTGTGCCTTGTTAGCATCAGAGTCAATTTGATCTTTAGCTGCTTGTTTTTGAGCATCAGTTAAGTTGTTATCTTGATCGATTGTCTTCTTAGCTTCATCAACTGCGTTATTAAGATCAGTTGTTGCTTTTTCTTTAGCTGATGATTTTGATGGGATTTCGATGTCATTAATATTCTTAATACCATCTTCTTGGGCAATTGTTACAGCACCATCAGTAGTTGCATTATCAATGGCTGTGTTGGCAGCATTTTGAGCATCAGTTATCTCTTGCTTCAATGCAGCCTTTTCTTCTTCAGTTAAGTTTGATGCGTCAATTGCTGCATTCTTAGCCTCGGCTACCTTAGCTACTGCTTCTTTAGCTGCTTGTTTTGCTGGAGATTCAGTTGGAACAGTGATGCTATCGATATTCTTAATGCCATCTTCTTGGGCAGCATATACCGCTTCGTCAGTGGTTGCGTTGTCGATTGCTGTGTTAGCAACCTTTTGAGCATCACTTACTTCTTGCTTTAAGGCAGCCTTTTCTTCTTCAGTTAAGTTTGAAGAATCGATTACTGCGTTCTTAGCCTCTGCTGCTTTGGCTACTGCATCTTTAGCTGTTTCTTTAGCCTTTGATTCAGTTGGAACTGCGATATCATTAATCTTCTTTATGCCATTTTCTTGTGCATTTGTTACTTCTTCATCTGTTGTTGCCTTAGAAACTTCATCCTTAGCTGCTTGAGCCTTTTGATCTACTTCATTGTTCAAAGCTGCTTTTTCTTCATCAGTTAATGGTGAGTTAGCAATTTCATTCTTCTTACCAGCTACTGCGTTATCAATTGCTGCATTAGCAACATCTTTATCAATTGCAACTTTACCATTGTCAACAGCATCATTTACATCAGAATCCGTCTTTGCATTTTCAATTGCGTCTTGTGCCTTTTTAGCATCAGAGTCAATTTGATCCTTAGCTGCTTGCTTTTGATCCTCAGTCAAGTTGCTATCTTGATCAATTGCCTTCTTAGCTTCATCAACGGCATTGTTAAGGTCAGTTGTGGCCTTTTCTTTTGCACCTGACTTAGTTGGAATTTCAATATCGTTAATTGCAGTAATACCGGCGTCTTTAGCAGCTGTTACTGCATCATCAGTAGTTGCACTGGTAACATTTGAAACTGCGTTGCTGTATTCAGCTTGAACTTTATCCTTCAAACTGTTCTTTTCATCAGTAGTTAAATCAGCAGCATTTTCAATTGCGTTAGCTTTATTATCACGTGCTTGATCTAATTCCTTAATAGCGTCTTGTTGCTTTTCTGCAAGACTTGGAATAGTGATGTTATTAATATTATTCAAGCCAGTAGTTTCAGCATTCTTAACTTCATCATTAGTTTGAGCTGATTTAATTGCTTTAGTTGCATCATTAGCAGCTTGAGTAGCTTGATCTATTAAATCTTGTTTTTCTTGATCGTTTAAATAAGTAGCATTATTGATGTCATTAATTTTTGCATTCTTAGCACTTTCAATTGCATTAATAGCATCATTTTGTGCTCCATCTAAGGTTGGGATAAATAAATCAGTGATTTGCTTAATTGCGTCATCACGTGTTGAAGCAACTGCATCGTTAGTAGTTGTTGAAGAATCATTAATCTTAGCAATTGCATCGTTAGCAATTTGAGCCACCTTATCAGTTAATTCTTGTTGCTCTTCTGCACTTAAGTTATTAGCGTTGCTAATTTGTGTATTCTTAGCTGCTTGTACTTGCTTAATTGCATTAATAGCATCTTGTTTAGCCTGATCTAAACTTGGAACAGTAACATTAGCAATGTCTTGAATACCCTTGTTTTGTGCTTCAGTAACAGCATCATTTGTTGTTGCTTGGCTAATGTTGTCTTTAGCATTCTTAGCTACTTCTGTTGCTTGATCAATTAGACCTTGTTTTTCACTATCATTTAAGTTTGATGCATTGTTAATCTCATCAGTCTTAACTTGTAAGGCATGATCAATTGCTGAGTTAGCTGCTTTCTTAGCATCATCTAATGAAGTAAAGGTAATTCCCTTAATATTTTCAATACCCTTATTTGCCGCATCTTGTGCATCATCATTTGTTGTGGCATTTTCAACATTATTTTTAGCATTATTAGCAGCTTCTGTTGCTTGATCAACCAAGTTCTTCTTTTCAGTATCATTTAAGTTTGATGCATTGTTGATCTCATTTACTTTAGAATTCAAAGCATCATCAATCGCTTGAAGAGCATTCTTCTTAGCATCATCTAGGCTTAGAATAGTGACATTCTCAATATTTTGAACACCGGTATTAGCAGCTGATTTAGCGTCATCATTAGTGGTTGCATTATTAATGTTGTTAATTGCATCAGTAGCAGCCTTAGTTGCTTCATTGACTAAGTTTTGCTTTTCATCTTGAGAAAGGTTAGTAGCATTATTAATTTCTGCCTTCTTCTCATCTAAGGTCTTGTTAATTAGATCGATGCTTTCTTTCTTAACGTCAGATAAGTTTGGAACAGCGACATCAGAAATTGCTTTTTCACCGTTAGTTTGAGCTGTAGCTACTTCTATATTATTAGTTGAGTTGTTGATATTATTTTTAGCACTGTCGGCAGCCTTAGTTGCTTGATTAATTAAATCGGACTTTTCCTCTGAAGAAATGTTAGTTGCATTATTAATTTCGTCAGTCTTCTTTTGAAGAGCATTATTAATAGCTGTAATTGCTTTTTCTTTAACTGAAGAAGTAGTTGGAATCTCAGTGTTATTAATTTCATTTACTCCGTTTGTTTGAGCAGTAGTTACTTCTTCTTGAGTAGTAGCATTAGCAATATTTTGCTTTGCGTTATTAGCTTCTGAATTAATTAAATCAGTGTAAGTTTGTTTCTCTTCAGTAGTTAATGGATCTTTGATTTCCTTAAGCTTACCAGCTACTGCATTATCAATTGCAGCATTTGCAACATCCTTATCAATTGCTACCTTACCATTATCAACAGAAGTATTTACATCATTATCAGTCTTAGCGTTATTAATTGCATCTTGAGCAGTCTTAGCGTCGCTATCAATTTGATCTTTTGCAGCTTGCTTTTGATCATCAGTCAAGTTGCTATCTTGATCAATCGCTTTCTTTGCTTCATCAACTGCGTTATTGAGATCAGTTGTTGCCTTTTCCTTGTTTGCAGAAGTAGTTGGCACAGTAATCTTATTAATATTGTTAATACCATCTTCTTGAGCCTGAGTTACATCCGCATTTGTGGCTGCACTATCGATTGCTGTATTGGCATCATTCTGTGCTTTAGCTACTTAGTCTTTCAAAGCTGCTTTTTCTTCATCAGTTAAGTTTGATGAGTCGATTGCTTGGTTCTTGGCCTCTGCCGCTTTAGCTACTGCTTCTTTTGCAGCTGTCTTGACTGTTGATTCATTTGGTACTTGAATCTCATCAATATTATCTACACCAGTTGTTTGGACATTTGTTACATCAGCATTAGTAGTTGCACTATCAATTGCTGTATCAGCAGCTGTTTGCGCTTGTGTCACTTCTTGCTTCAACGCAGCTTTTTCTTCATTAGTCAAGTTCGAAGCGTCAATTGCCTTGTTCTTTTCCTCTGCCGCTTTAGCTATTGCATCCTTAGCTGCTTCTTTGACTGCTGATTCACTTGGTACTTGAATCTTATCAATATTATCTACACCAGTTGTTTGGGCATTTGTTACATCAGCATTAGTGGTTGCACTATCAATTGCTGTATCAGCAGCTGTTTGCGCTTGTGTCACTTCTTGCTTCAATGCTGTTTTTTCTTCATTAGTCAAGTTCGAAGCATCAATTGCCTTGTTTTTGGCTTCTGCCGCTTTAGCTATTGCATCCTTAGCTGCTTCTTTGACTGTTGATTCACTTGGTACTTGAATCTTGTTAATGTTATTGACACCGATTTCTTGGGCATTGGCTACATCAGCATTAGTAGTTGCTTTATCAATTGCTGTATCAGCAGCTGTTTGCGCTTGTGTCACTTCTTGCTTCAACGCAGCCTTTTCTTCATCAGTTAGGTTTGATGAATCAATGGCTTCGTTCTTTGCTTCTGCCGCTTTAGCTACTGCTTCTTTTGCAGCTGTCTTGACTGTTGATTCATTTGGTACTTGAATCTTGTTAATACTCTTAACACCATCTTGACCGGCTTGAACTGCAGCATCATTAGTAGTTGCTTCTGCAATAGCTTTTTTAGCATTATCTGCTACGTTGTTTGCTTCTTGACTTAATTGATTCTTTTCATCAGTAGTCAAATTAGTAGCAGAATTAATTGCATCTAATTTCTTAGTTAAAGCATCTTCGACAGCTTTATTAGATTGAGATTTTACATCGTCTAAACTTGTTGGAATAACTTTTTGAATTGCTTCAACACCATCTTGACCAGCTTGAGCTGCTCCATTGTTTGTTGTAGCTTTTTCGATGTTTTCTTTTGCAGTATTAGCTTCAGCAGTTGCTTTATCAATCAACGCTTGCTTTTCATTCTCGCTCAGATTATTAGCTTGATTAATAAGCTCAGTTTGACCAGCAAGTGCATCACTTACGGCCTTAGTTGCTTGATCCTTAGCATTATCCAAACTAGGCACAGTAACTTTCTTGATGTTTTGAACACCTGTATCCTTGGCAGTAGTTACAGCATCAGTAGTTTTAGCAGCTGTAATTGCTTCTTTAGCATTATTTGCTGCTTGAGTTGCTTCATTAATTAAACTAGTCTTTTTATCTTGATCAATGTTAGTTGCTTTGTTAATCTCAGCAGTTTTATCATTTAAGGTCTTCTCAATATCTGCAGTAGCAGTCTTTTTAGCATCTTCAAGATTGCTGTTTCCATTCAAGCCACTAATTGCGTCATTGATAGTTTTTACAGCATTATCTACTTCAGCTTGAGTTGCATTGTTTTTGGTTAAAACATTTTGACCAGCTGTGATTGCGTTAGTAAGTGCTTCTTGATTTGCTTGGTCAGCATTTGTATAATTACCAGTTTGCTTAGCATCATTTGCCTTAGTTAAAGCTGTTTGAAGAGCATCAGTATTGGTTGCTTCACCCTTTAAGTTACCCTTAGCAGTGTTAATTGCATCTAAAGCGTCCTTAACTTGATCCGCTGTAGCATTTGTATTGTTTAAAACGTTTTGACCAGCTGTAATCGCATCATTGTAAGCTTTTTGAGATTCATCTGTACCATTGTAGAAAGCAGGTGTCTCTCTTACAGTTGGAGCTTCTTTAACAGCCGCTTCAAGAGCAGCTCTGTTTGCAGCTTCGGTCTTAGCATCACCGTTTAAGTTATTATTTGCTGTTTCAAGGTTTTGTAATGCCTGATCAACTTCAGTTTGGGTTGCATTAGTTTTATCTAAAATAGCTTGTGCGGCAGTAACTGCATTATCGTAAGCAGCCTTTTTAGATTCATCAGCGTTAGTATAATTGTTACTTGATTTTACAGTTGTAGAATTGTCAACTGCTGCTTGAAGAGCATTCTTATTAGTTTCTTTACCATTCAAGTTACCTTCAGCAGTGGTAATGTCAGTTAAGGCTTTTTGTAGATCTGCTAGAGTTGGGTTAGTTTCCTTAAGTGCATTATTACCAGCGGCAACGGCTGCTTTATATGCGTTTTGAAGATTTTCAGGTGCATTGTAGTACTGATAAGAATTTTCAATATTTGTAGCTTTATCAACAGCTTTCTGTAATGCTTCTTTTGCAACAGCAATGTTGCTATCGCCGTTTAAAGCTGTCTTAGCATCAGTAATTTGTTTAATAGCTGCTTCTAGTTGGGGTGAAGTTGCACTAGTATTTTGAAGAAGTGTATTTCCATCACTAATTGCATTTGTGTAATCTGTCTTAAGATTTGCATCTGCGTCAGTATAGTTAGTGCCAGCCTCAATAGTAGGAGCCTCATTAACTAACTTTTGTAATTGATCACGATAAGAATCAGTCATCCATTCAGAAACTGTCTTAGTGTCAGTATCACTAGATACAAAGTCCTTAGCAGCATAAATAGAAACTTGATCGCTGTCATTCAACTTACCTAAGTTGACACTGAACTTACCATCTGTACCAGTTTCAACGGTGTATGGTTCATCAGCTGAACTTGGGTCTCCAGTTTGACCAATAGTCCAAAGAGTTTGGTTATTAGTAGTAGCAACTTGATGAACTTCACCATTTACTGAAATGTAAACAAAGGCACCTGCGGCAGCAGAAGTATTTGCATTACCGCTCATAATGTAGTTTCCATCTGCATCTTTAGTAAAGCTAACATTAGTTAAATCAACTTCTGGGCCGGAGGCAACTAAGTTAATTTCATTCTTAGCATTGTTACCAGCTTCACGCGTATCAATGGTAGTTTGTTCGTCATAGCTAGTTACCTTAGTAACTGTTGGAGTACCATTAGCTGCATAAACAATGTTGATTTCTCCAATTGGTTGACCTGATTCAGAAGTCTTAACGCCTTTGAATTGAATTGTACCGTTCTTAACTGCTGTTGCACCTTCTGGCATTGTGATATTAAACAATGCTGGTTGTGTTGAAGTAAAGGTACTGCCGGCTACTAAACTAACTCCTGTTGCTGCTGTACCATCTCCAGTAATTTGGAAACTACCATGGTGGTTAATAGAAATTGTTGAAGTACCAGCTGAAGTAACAACTGAGCCTTTATAATCACCCATGTTAGTTGCATTTACTGTAAAAGAGCCACCGTTTACATCAATTTTAGAGTTTCCACCAATATATACTGGATCATCAATTCCAGTTGATCTGTAATATGGTTGTCCATCAGAAACAATATTTAAGTTGCCAGCAACGTTAATAATAGCGCCACTATTTAGATAGAGTGCTCCTGAATGATATTTGTCATTAGAATCATCCTTTAAATTAATATCAAGATTTGCTCCCTTATCAATATTTAAAGTTGTATTACCATTGGAAGCAATACCACGAGCAATCCAATCCATAGTCATACCATATTGTTCTGGATTATTTTTAGTATGTGGATTTAATACAACTTGAGCTCCATTACTCCCATCAGAATCACTTCTAACATTAATTACTGTTGAACCTTTATCAATTTCAATAACGTTTGAATTGTAAGTAGTAAAGTTGACCTTACTACTTGGATCAAAATTAACTATATTATTTCCAGTTGAGAACTGAAGAACTTGCTGATTACCTGCTCCTCCGTTATATTGCGTCGTTCTAGTCTTTCCATCGAGAGGACCAGTATAGCTTAAAACAGAATTTGAATTTACAGTATTTTTAAAAGTTACTGTCGTTCCAGTAATACCGTCAGTATATATAAGTTGAGAGCCAGTATAATTTACATTATCAAAAGTATAGTAATGTGCACTTCTAAAAATACCATAATAACTTCTACCATATAAATCTATATTTTTAAAAGCAACCCCATAATCATTACTTGTCATATCAAAGTAACTTCTATCGAAGTCAATTTTAAATTTATTGCCTGCAGTAGATTGAATTAAAATATCACGTTTATTTTTAATAGCATATCTAATAGGTGCAGGGTTAGCTGCGGTGATTGGATTAGTCTCGACATTAATATCATTAGCAATATTAATAGTAGTAGCAGTACCATTTTGAATAGCATCAATTAAACCATTAGCATCACTAACAGTTACTGAATTAGGATCTTCAGTATCCTCAGTTGCAACAGCAACTTTACTTTCAGTAGCTGATTTTGCACTTAAGAAAGAAGCATTTTTAACTATATTGTTTAACTCAAGGGTATTAGTTTCAATACCAGAATTTTCGTTAGCTTTTACATCTACTGCATTATTAGTATCAGAAATAGCTTCTGTCTTTACAGTGGATTCAGTCTTATCTTTAGCAACTTCATCTGTCTTGTTGCTTAATGCTGCTGATTGAGCTTCATTAGTGTCTTCTGACTTAGTAGCAGTTTTTGCAGTTTCAGTAGTAGTATTCTTCGCAGCATTACTTACTTCAGTAGTGGTCTTAGCTACGTTAGTCTTTGCATCTTCTGTTGCTTTATTTGCATCAGAAACAGTAGCAGTCTTTTTAGAAGATTCAGTCTTCTCAGTAACTACATTGTTTGCAGTATTTTGTTTTGATTCTGACTTTTGCTCAGAAGTAGTGTTTTCGGTCTTTGCAGTTTCTGCATTAGACTTTTCATCTTGCTTATTTTCAGTAACAGCATTATTATTTTCACTTTTAGCTATATCATTTGTAGCACTAGCTTCGTAACTAGCAACAACAGTACTGTGATCAAGATTATCAGTTACTGTACTTTGAGCTTGATTAGTACTTGACTTCTCTTCACCATTATTTGCAGTATTCTGACTATCGTCTTTTTCACTTTGATTACTTGCTACAACCGACTTATCACTATTATCAACAGTATCTGCAGATGCTTGTTGGCCAGAATATAAACTAAAACTTAATCCAATTAAAACAGATGCAGCACCTACACTAAATTTACGAATAGAGAAGCGCTGCTTTTCGTCTCTAATTTTTTCATTTTTCATCTTAATATTATTTTTTGAAACCATATTTTCCTCCAATATAAAAAAATTTAAGTTCGCCTAATTATAAGTAGTATATTTGCTTAAATGAGCTTAAATTTTAATACTTTTTTTTGCTTTGATCATCCTTTCACTTATTTTTCACTTATATTTTTAAACTACTTATTAAATATCAGCATCACAATAATATAATAACATGCCCAACCAAGTTAAGATATAGTTACCTAGAAATTCTATGACTTTCTTTATAATTAATTCTATACGAGAAATAAACCACAACAACGCAGAAGTATCAAGAATGATTTCTAACATTTTGGTTATTTTTATGCCTATATTTTCAAAAATTAAATAACAAATTACGCATATATCATAAATTGGAACGAAATTATGTTATAAAATCAAAAAAGTACATCATACTTTTGTTAAAACACGTTAGTATAATGTACTTTTTACCTATCCTTCTGCTTTTTTAATTTGATCATGCATATCTGCAATGTCTAAATCTTTATCTAAAAATTCCTGATTATCAAGCGGTAAATGCTGCTCAACTGTAGTAAATGGTTGCAAGTAGACAGTTGCATTTTTTACATCAAAGCCTAAAACATGGCCTCCAATCGACTTATCATCTGCTAAAAAGTGCAAATGAAATCCTGGAGCTGCTAGTCCTTGAAATACTTTTGGTGCAAAATACCCAATCACAGTACCAGAAACACTATTCTCTTCAAACACTGCTTGCTCATTTGCTACTTCAAGTAGAGTCTTATAAGGTCTCGTTTGTTTCTCAACTACCCTGGTTTTGACTGTTGAAAATTCTCCTACAATTTTAACTGCGAAGAATACGTTTTTATAGGGATAATCTGCCAAAATCCGGTTTTCTAACTCAGTTTTAGTTAAATTAGTTGCTTCAAAACTGTCTTTTATTTGCTCAAAATGAACTGTCGCAAAAGGCACTTTCTCTTCAGCTTTTAAAACTCTGATTTCTCCATTACTTTGAGCCAAATAGGGTGTATGGTCTAGCACAATCATTTCACCATCAAGACCACTTGCTGTGCCAATGCCCCAATCACCATGCTTTAACAGGTCTTCAATTGTCATTGTTCCATCAAATAATCCAGGCACCAGCATCCCTAAAGTGCCATGCTGGAATACTTTACTTTCATATTTTTCCATGATATTTTCCTTTCCAGAGTTAATGAATCTGGTCATCTAACAACGTCTTGCCTAATGTTTGGTTGAAACTATAATCAACTGGCACATCAACAATTGTTGGTCCTTGTTCTTTAAAGGCTTGATCTAAAACCTTATTTAAATCAACTGCTTTTTCAACGCGGTATCCTTTGGCACCAAAACTTTCTGCATATTTAACAAAATCAATTGGTCCAAACTTAACAGCCGCTGAATCCCCATACTTCATTTCTTCTTGGAACTTTACCATATCATAATTACCATCATTCCAGATGATATGAACAATATTTAAGCCTAAGCGAACCGCTGTTTCTAAATCTTGAGAAGAGAACATAAAACCGCCATCGCCTGACATAGAAACAATCTTAGTATTTGGTCTAACTAAAGCAGCTGAAATTGCCCAAGGAAGTGCAACTCCTAGCGTCTGCATCCCATTACTAAAAAGTAAATGTCTAGGTTCGTAGCTTCTAAAGTGTCTTGCCATCCAAATATAGAAACTACCCACGTCTACTGTCACTGTCATATCATCAGTTACCCTATCTTGCAAAGCTTGAATGATACTTAGGGGATGACTTTTAATTTGGTCTTTAGTTACAGTAGGTGGAGTATCGCGCTTTTGCAAAGTCTTACGCAGAGAATCTAGGTAGTCTTTAGATTCTTCAGGCATTGAATAGCCCTTCATATATGGTAGAAGGAAATCAAGAGTCTGTGAAATATCTCCAACTAACTCGCGTTCAGGTTGGTAGTTTTTATCAATTTCTGCACGCATGGAATCAATAACAACAATATTGGCGCTGCGGTCAGAATTCCAGTTACGAGGCTCATATTCAATCGGATCATAGCCAATTGCAATTACTAGGTCACTCTTTTTAAGCAATTGATCTCCTGGTTGGTTTCTAAAAAGTCCTACACGACCAAAGAAATCATCCTCTAATTCACGTGGAATAATTCCTGCTCCCTGGAAAGTTTCAACTACAGGTAAATGAGTTTCAGCAATTAAACGTCTGATTGCATTAGTTGTTTCAGGATCAGAAGCTCTCATTCCGAGCAAAAGTACCGGTAATTTGGCGGCTTTAATACGCTGAGAAAGCAAGGTTGATTCAATCGGACTTGCTGGTCCAAGCTTTGGAGCTTCTAATGGTGCAATCACACTGGTCTTTACTTCTCCGTCAGTTACGTCTTGTGGAACTGAAACGAAACTTGCGCCCTGCTTAGCAGCTTCTGCTTCTTGATAGGCATTTGCAATTACTTCGGAAATATTCTCTGGTTCTTGAACTTCAGCACTATATTTAGTAATTGGTTCAAACAAAGCTGCATTTTTCATGCTCTGGTGAGTTAAACGCAAAAGATCTGTTCGTTGAACTTGCCCAGAAATTGCCAAGACGGGATCTCCTTCCGCTGTCGCCGTCACTAAACCAGTTGCTAAATTTGATGCTCCAGGACCTGAAGTTGTCAATACTACACCTGGTTTTCCAGTAATTCGCCCCACTCCAGCAGCCATAAAAGCTGCGTTCTGCTCATGACGAGTCAAAATAAATTTTGGTGTACGTGGATTCTTAGAATGTTCAAGCAATTCAAATACGCGATCAATTTTTGCTCCAGGAATTCCAAAAACGA
Source organism: Lactobacillus sp. RTP31084st1_F9_RTP31084_210423 (assembly GCF_040919545.1). Lineage (NCBI taxonomy): Bacteria > Bacillati > Bacillota > Bacilli > Lactobacillales > Lactobacillaceae > Lactobacillus > Lactobacillus sp. RTP31084st1_F9_RTP31084_210423. Next base: position 462,155 of record NZ_JBCOVH010000001.1, on the reverse strand, counting down.
ATTTTACGTCATGATTGATTAAACTATCCACGATAGCGTTAGCACCGTAATACTTTTCTTCTGTCACGACAAATTCCCTTCTTCCATTTATTTCATATTCTTACTTACAATTTACAAGTATACATACAAAACAAATGACTTTCAAGTAAGCGGATTTTTCACAAAAAATAGGCCTATTGACATTCAAGTCTGGCCTATTTATTTCAATTGCATTCTCTCATTAAAATAATTTCGATAAGCTAAGTAGCCTGCAATTACAGCCCCTAAACTTGTTGCGCCTAAAAGCATAAAAGTAATCATAATTTGATACTTAATTGCATAAATCGGATTAACGCCAGCAAAAATCAAACCTGACATCATTCCCGGTAAGTTAACCAAGCCAACAGTCTTAGCCGAATCAATTGTTGGTTGCATGGCTGTTTTGATGCTTCTTCTTAAAATTGGCATCGAGGCTGTTTTAATATCACTACCTAAGGCTATTTTTTCTAGTATTGACTGACGCAAATCATGAAAACTTTCATTTAATGACTTATAACAGAGACCGACAGCTACCATTTCATTACCTGCAATCATTCCAGTAATAGGAATAACTTGCATTGGTATCGGTTTAATCACACCCGAAAAAATTAAAATTGCTAAGGTTGCGTATGTGCCGACAGCTTCCGCAATAACAGAATTATAAAATTTCTTATCAGGATTAGGATCTCGCTGATTGGCATTCCACGATGCATTAAAAATAATAACTAAGGTTGATACAAAAGTTAACCAATAATTATTTACATGAAAAATAAACTTTAGAACATAGCCAATAATTATTAGCTGGACAATTGCACGAATCACGCTAATTAAAATATCTTTGGTTAAACCAAGTTTCTCTTTAGCAGAAATTGCAATTGAAACTAGGACCAGCGCGAAGGCAAAGACTAACGACCAATTGCTTACCATTACATTTTTCATTTAAGAATGCCGCCTTTTTCAATTCGAACAATATGTTGTGCTGATTCAATTTCACTTTGATCATGCGTTACCTGAATAATTGTAACGTCTTTCCGATGAACTTGCTCAATCAGATGATGAACAATTTCTTTACTAGCTTGATCTAAACCTGTAGTAACTTCATCTAAAAGTAAAACCTCCGGTAAAAACAACAAATTTCTAATTAGGGCTATTCGCTGCTTTTCACCACCTGATAAGCTATTAATATCTTTATCTAAATATTCTGCTCCTAAGTTTACATCGCGTAACAACTGATATACACGCTCTTGATCAACTTTGAGATTTCTAATTTCATATGGGAAGGATAAATTATCTGATACTTTCTCTCCAAACAAAGATGGTTGCTGAAAACAATACGAAACATTTCTACGATATATTAGCGGATCGATTTTCATAATATCTTTGCCATTAAATAAAATCTTGCCATGATTTGGATTAATTAGATTAGCAATTAATTTCAAAATTGTGCTTTTCCCTGCACCAGACGGACCAATAAGGGTTAAAAATGCTTTTTCTTCTACTTCAAAGGATATATTTTGTAGAATTTGCTTTTGATTAGCTTGATAAGCTATATTTTCTAGTTTTAAAATAGCCATCATCTTTTCTCCATCACAAAATTAAATGTTCTTTTTCATTATTATTAACTATAATCCTTTTTAGAAGAGGAATAAATATAGTTAATATCTTAACTATCACACTAGCAATGCAAAATTTAACGCGTTCATTTTATACATTAGTTAGAAATTTAAATAAAATAAGCACTAACAACATTCTACTTAAAGTATCGGTGGTTATCAGTGCTTTTTAATTTTTTGGATAAAAATAGTTTTACTTCAAAAATTTTTCTAACTCCTCATCAGAAAAATCATCACTATAATCTTGTTTTAATTCTTGCAAGATCTGTTCATCGCTTTGATTCATTCTCTTTAGAATCTTAACTATTTTCCGTATATCAAAAATTCTTGCTTCTCTTCTTCCTTGCTCCAACCCCTGTTCTACACCTTGTGCAAGTGCCATTTCTTTAATTTGTTCCGTATTCATCACATGTTCACTCCATTCTTCTGTTTTACGATAATTATCCATTGTCTTTTTGATTCGTTTGATAAATTCACTATTTGTAGTATTTTTACCTTCCATCAACGAATAAAAATCTTCTAGTCCTTGACTAACGCTGCCTTTCTTCCCTTTGCTGTTTAAGTATATTATCTCAGATTCGTCGTTCAGTTCAACAGATTTATCTTCCCTAGCAGAGTAAGTGAAAGTATATCGCTTCAAGCCTTTGCCTTTAGGATCAAACGGTAAAACAAATATTACATAGACAGCCGTTAATTCACCATATCCTTCACCTTGATGTAAAAAGCCGCCTTCCATCATCTTATACATGTAGTAGCGTGCTCGTTTATCCAAGTCTTTTTGCGGTGCGACTTGCATCTCTATATCGTATCTTCTACCCTTACTGTCTTTTATTAAAACATCTAGTACAGAAAACTTTTCTTCCTTATTGAATGCAATCCTTTCCTGAGTTCGTACAGTAAGACCTTGAATATCTAAATCTGGAAAAACTTCATGCAAAAACATCCTGCAATTCACAGGATCTTTCATTACATTTTGAAACATCAGATCGTCTGTGATACCTAATAGTTTCGCTACATCTGGCTTTTTCTCTTCTTTCACGAAAAAGTCCTCCTAATAAATAGTTTAAGGAATCAATCCTCACTATCGATTACGCAAATGTGACGTTTATTTTTTCGTAATAATTAATTTCAAATAAAAAAAGAGAACATATCACTCAAGTCTTGGAGTGTATGTCCTATTTAGATACAGTTATTTAATATTATTTACCATAGTTTTTTATAGCATCTTTGGCTAGACGGTCTGCTTCTTCTTTCTAACGAGGGAATAACAAAATATATTTCTTTAATTTACCATTACTCAAAAAGAGGATAATTTTACACTAATGCTGTAAATCATCCTCTTTTTAAATTCAGTTTAATTTGATATAACGATCCGTTGATCTGCTACTTGCTCAATAAAATACTCATCGTGCTCAATCAAGAGCATCGCTGGCTTTACCTCTTGCAGCAGTTTAATCAACTGATCTTGATTGAACACATCTAAGTAATTAGCTGGCTCATCCCACAAGTATAAGTCAGCTTTCTCAACTAATGACTTAGCAATAGCAACCCGCTTCTGCTGCCCCATACTCATCTCTTCAATCGGCGTCTCAAAGTTTGAACGCGGAAAGCCCATCTTCTTCAACATATTAAGCAAGTCTTCATATGATATCCTCTGCTCTTGAGCAAACTTTTTTAAGCTTCCTTTGTATATAGTAAAGTCTTGCGGTAAATAGGAGATTGCCAATCCATTTGCCAACCTATAGTTACCTCGATAACTAACCTCTCTTGCTTTTTCCAGCAACAACTTTAGCAATGTCGACTTACCAGCTCCATTCTTGCCTTCAAGCGACACCACGCCGTGATTTCTTACCACTAAGTTTAGATCAGTAAACAATTCCTTCTCTTGAATGCTTACATTCAAATCTTTTATTTCAAGTAGAACTTGATGGTAATTAGGGCAATAATTCATCGTTAGGCTTGGCACATCCTCAATATTTACCATCAATCCTTCTTTTTCTTCAATCCGCTTATCCATTCTATTTCTAGCACTAATCGACTTCTTCATCATCTTCGCCGATGCATGACCTAAAGCTGCCTTATTGATTCTAGACCTTCGGTTAATAATGTGTTGCGTTTTTTGACCTAACTTCTTTTTAGCTTCTATCTTTTGTGCCCAATGGTAGAATTGTTCCTTTTGCCGATGAAGATTACCAATTTCACCAGCTAATTTTTGATTCTTTTCACGGTTGAACGCGTCTCTTTCTTCTTTAACTTCTTCATAAGTCGCAAAGTTTCCTTGATATAAATGAATTTCACTATTCTCAATTGCTAAGATACGATCCGTTACCTGATTCAAAAACTCACGATCATGGCTAACCACAATATAGCCTTGATGATGCATACGTAAATAATCGCTTACTTCCTTACGACTTGCTTCATCTAAATGATTGGTTGGTTCATCAATTAAGGGAAATGAATTCTGATCAGTAAACGAAAGCGCCAATAATATTTTCGTCTGCTCTCCTCCGCTTAGGGTATTAAAAGGTTGCCAAATCAGGTTTGGATCAGCACCTAGTAAATTTAATTCACGCTCTAACTCCCACTGCTCAAAATTCAACTGCTTTTGTAACTCATACAGAGTGATATTTTCCAGATCATTAATTGAAATAGGATAATAAGAGAAATTCAAATCAGTTTGTATCTTTCCTCTTCCCAATAACTTCTTATCTAATAGTTTTAAAAATGTAGTCTTCCCGCGTCCGTTTCTACCAACCAATCCTAGACGCCAAGAACTATCTAAGTCCAAATTCAATCTATTAAAAATATAATCGCTACTATCTTCATATCTAAATGATAAGTTCGAAATCTTGATACTACTCATCAAATCACCTCAAAAAAGAGCCTGCACTTATGACAAGTACAGACTCTTTCTTGCTTTTAAGATATCAAAAAGAAAATAGTGCCTAGCTTTAATCTTGTCAAAAGTGCATAGTCTTCCTATATAAAATAAAAAAATATATTTAACTATGCTTATTTTCACAAGATTAAAGACGCAACGGCGACCCTTCTTTCTAAGAGATGAATTTCAATTGATAAAATTAGAATATCATGAAATTTTATCAATTTCAATAAGAAATATACTAGTTTTTATCATTTATTCCATAAAAACTTAATCAATGCCCGATCAACTTCCGCATTTTCATGTAATTTTGAATGTTGCGCATATCGACCATTAATTTTTAAAACTCGATAAGTGCTATTGCCACTACCAATTAGGTATTGAAGCGATAAGGAAGAAATATTATCTACGCGACCATCACTACGGTTACCTAGGTCACCAATGATATTTAAAACCTTAACATGTTTCTTATTATAAATACTTCTAACTTTAGTCATCTGCTTATATGTAGCATTCATCTGGTTCGGTTTACCATTACTATCCAATTTCATCCCCTTAGGTTGCTTAATTGAATCTGGAATTCCATCAAAAGTTAAACCACCAAAATGGCCAGCAATATCAACTTGCTTTTGAATTTGTGGCCTCTTCCTATTAGTTCCATTTCGCAGCATGTAATAAATAATTGAAATATTACCTAAAGAATGACCAACCATATTGATTTTCTTAAACTTATACTTCTTTTGCAATTCCTTTACAACATTTGTCACATATACACCATGCTTATTAAAATCAAGCTGACGATTATCTTCATAATTAACTTCGCAGATTGGATTCTTTGCATCTTTAGGCCAAGTACCAGTTAAAGTTACTTTACCTGACTTTTTCACATTTGCTCGGATTAGAGACTTAGTTACGCCTGCCTTTTCAGCAGCCCACACCATGTGTTCTTCTGCATGATAAGAAGAACCTCCGCCATGGAAAAATAAAGTTGGCGTTGAAGTAATTTTGATTTTTTTACCAGACGAATTACTTTGACTTGAACAACCTGTCAAAACCAACATAATTCCAGTGACAATTAGAATAAGTAAATTTTTCTTCTTCATTATCTTTTCACCAAGGCTACTGTTGCCTTAGCAACAGGATCTGACACCATCAAGTCAATTGGATACTGACCATGATATTTTTTATTAAAAGCTTCGGTAACATCCTTAATTAATTCTGCGTTATTAACTGCTTGGTATTTCACTTCAAACTTTTGACCAGCAACTTCAATTTGACCGCCATTTTTGGTTCCAGCTTGATACCATTTAGTATCCTTAATCCCTTTAGCACCGCGAATGAAAACCTGATTATCGACAGTTACTTCCCAGGCAGGATTGTCTTCTTCAAAAGTTGTCTTATCATCATTATAAGGACGATTGTGTAAAGTTTGAGCCTTATCAAAAGCAGCTATTTCTTCATTTGTCCACTTATTCATATTTTTCTCATTAATCACTAACTTTAATGTAGGACTTAATTACTTTTCTATCTGCCATATCTTGATAAGCTTCATTAATCTGATCTAAATCATATGTCTTAGTGAAGACCTTGCCTGGATTAATCTTGCCATCTAAGACAGCCTTAAGCAATACTTCCTTATCATAAGTAGTCACTGAAGCTGGACCGCCGGCAACACTCATATTCTTGTAAAAAATCAAACCCGGATTTAATTCAGCTCTGTGTGGTAAACCAACACGGCCAACAATTGCACCCGGACGACCAACTTGCACAGCTTCTTCGTTAGATAACTTACTGCCGACACATTCTAAGACTGCATCCGCACCACCACGCGTAATGGAGATCAAATTTTGAACTCCTTCCTCATCTCGCTCAGCCACATTGTCAGTTGCACCAAATTCACGTGCTAACTTTTCACGATCTGGATGACGACTCGTAGAAACGATTTGCTTAGCTCCACGCAATTTTGATGCAATAATTGCGGACAAGCCAACTGCACCATCACCTAAAACAATTACTGAATCTCCGGGCTTTACATTAGCTACACGAGCCGAATGATAACCAGTTGCCATTACATCAGCTAAGGCTAAAAATGACTTAAGCTTTCCTTCAGTATAATCTTCAGGCTTACCCGGAACCTTTACTAATGACCATTGTGCATGCTGGAAACGCACATATTTTGCTTGATAGCCACCAGAGAAGTTTTCACTCAAGTCATGATTCATACATACACCGTCAAAACCTGCTAAACATGCCCGGCAATGACCACAACCATGGGTAAAAGGAGCAATTACAAAGTCCCCCTTTTTGACGGTAGTAATATTTTTTCCAATTTCTTCAATAATTCCAATAATTTCGTGACCGCTATTTTTATGACCTTGCTCTTCTAATCCACGGTATGCCCACAAATCTGAGCCGCAAACACAAGTACGAAGGACCTTAATAATTACATCGTCATCTTTTTCAATCTTAGGCATTGGTTTATCAATAATTTTCATTTCACCAGCCTTAACAAATTCTGCGTATTTCATTTTATTTTTCTTTTTCTTCCTATATACAATGTTTTACTTAATACTCTTACCTAAGTTATAAGCTGCTTGAGCAAATTTCGCTAATTTTTGCTTATTCCATGAATCATCTGCATAAATTTGATCAATCATTTGCCAGCGCATATAGTCGCTCAACTTCTGCATATGAAGCTTAACTGCATCCATATCTTCTTGAGTGCCATAACCAGCCATCATAAAGATCATCTTTTTATCCTTTAATTCATGATTATAGTCATAAAAACGATCAATGACTGTTTTCAGCTGAGCATTAATTTCAAAATAATAAAGTGAAGATACCAAGACAACTACATCTGCATCTAATAATTCTGGAATAACTTTCTTTTCTACCTCATCATTATCAGGAATGCCAACTTCCATACCAGGCGCATGCTCTAATTGTAAAAAATGCGGCTGACTATCTCCTTGAAGACCTGCATCATAACGATAAATGTGATTGCCAGCTTCTCTGACGCCTTTTTCAAAATTATCAGCTAATTTTTGTGAAGAGCCCTCATAATGAGGACTACCAGTTAAAATTACTACTCGTGCCATAAGTCATTCTTCTTCCTTTCAAACTTTTCATAAATGATTATACGAAGAAGATCTATACTTGAAAATTCAGAGTTTTTAATGCTAGGATAAATATGTTTTATAGTGAGGTAAATTATGATTGAAAATTATTTATTAGAAGAACTAGTAACTTTTGCCAAATACGGCACAGTTGCTAAGACTGCCGAAGTATTAGGTCTAACCCAGCCAGCGGTTACTCATTCCATGAAAAAGCTCGAAGAAGATTTGGGCATCACCCTATAGAAAACCAAATAAGCTTTACTTAAGCGAAACTGGTAAATATACAGCCCGAGAAGCTAAAAAGTTAATTGATGATAATCTTGATTTTACTAACCGAGTCAAGCAATTTGAAAAAGATCAAACCACTTTAATTGTTGGCGTGAATGCACCAGGACCGGGAATCGTTTTACGGTCTTTACATGACCAAAATATCCAGATCGTCAGCGATTTAGTTGAATCTAATTTTAAAAATTTATTAGCCGACCATCAAGTAATTTGCCTTTTGCTTAACTTTCCAATTGAAGACCGCGACATTACTTCAACTTACTTAGGCACAGAATCAATGTCTGTTAACTTACCTGCCGAATGCAATCTTAATCAACATAAGGAACTATCCTTCAAGATGCTTAAGGGCAAAACAATCTTAAGCCCTTCACCAATTGGCTTCTGGACTAAGATTTATCAAGACGAGATTCCAGATAGCAAAATCATTTTTCAAAATGAATCCAGTGAATACAGCGAGATTTTACAATACTCTGTTTTACCTTTCTTTACGACAAACTTAACGAGTTTAGACTCATAATGGGGACTTAATTTACCTAATAATCGTAGCGTTCGTCCATTAAAAGACGAAGTAGCCCATCAGAAGTTTTATGCTTGTTACTTAAAACAAAATAAAGATCGAGTCCAGCCTGTAATTGAAAAATTGCAAGATCAATGGAGTAAATATGATTAAAAAAGGCGATTGCACAAATAATGATGTGCAATCGCCTTTTTGATATATTGGTATTTTATAAATGTATATCACAGCTAATTTTTCAAACACTTATTAACCCACTTAATAAAGTTGGTTTCGTTATTTCCAGTTCTTTCAGCTTCAGTATGTCCTTGACCCCAAACCGTAGCAAAGTTAACACTTTTAACCTGACTATCTTGCTTTAAAGCTAAAGCTAAGTTAGTTTCAACAGTTAATGCAGTATCGCCCTGATTAATACCAGTTCTAATCCTCCAGTATTTAGCTACTTTAGTCGTATTATAGCCCTTGTAGTAATCAGACAAGTAATACATTGGATTATACATGTTTAATCTTGTAGTCATCGTGTTTCCTTGAGCATCTTTTTGCTTTAAATCTGATGCAAAGGCACTAGCATAACTAGATTTGTAATTCTTTAATTTAGCATATTTACCTGCATTTTCACTAAGTAAATTACTCATCGTAGAATCAAAGTGGCCATTTTTTCTCGTAGTTGTTGCAAACAAATTATTTTCGGTTTGTTGACGAGTAAGTCCATCAAAAGCTCCAACATCCTTTGAGGCTTCTTTACAATGAGTCACAAAAGCTTTCAAACTAGTGATTTTGGCAGTATTAGTTTTAGCGTTATATTTTACCCAAGTGCCGTTCTTATTCAAAGACTTAATGTAACTTTGAACGGTCTTATATGTTTTACCACTACTTTGTGAACCACCTGGTGCGCCAGCGCCACCATTTGGCATGCTACCACTTGGCTTCTTGCCGCTTGGTTTACTATTATTACCATTCTTCATGTTATTGCTTGGTGCACCACTCGGTTTTTGACCTGATGGCTTAGAACCAGATTGTTGTGCAGCTCCACTTGGACCATTCATTGAAGTAGCTGTATATGGGAACTTAGTATCCTTCAAGAAATTATTAAGCGACTGCTCTACTTCTGCCTTTAAATATTCGGCATAAGTCCCTGAAGTATAGATACCTGAGCTTGACTTCTTTAAGGTAAGTTTTTGGTTCTTACTATCCTTTAAACCAAGTTTATTAATGTATTCAGCATACTTTTTAGCCATATCGTTTGATAAAGCCTTGGTAAAGGTGCCAGAGGCACGTGTTCCACTAGTTGAATACTGTCCCATATTCCATTCGTAAGCTTCATTAGCAGTATCTAAACTAGTAATTGGACACCATGACATCGCACCTTCAGTTGCATCGCTTGTAGCCTTTCCAGAAGTAGTAGCAAGCGGTGCCCCGATTGCCTTCAAATATTTAATGTAAGCCTTACTATTTCCGGAACTACCTACAATAGCACTTTGAGCACCACCACCACTGTGGCCAAAAGTGAAAATACGATTAGTGTTTCCAGCTATTCTATTTTCATTCAAACGCAAAGTTCTAATAGCTGCCTTCAAATCAGTAACACCCCATGGTGAAGATCCGTTAGAACTATCAGTTTGGTTTAAACCACGGTAACCAGCAAGAACATAGATAAATCCTGCCTTAGTAAACTTGGCTGAACCAGATTCATAACCAGTTGGTGCTTGCTGTGCGGAATAGCCTGGCGTATTAATTGGCATTACAATTGGCGCAGTTGACGCAGTATAACCATTTACTTTCTTATTAGTATTAATTGAGATCTTATAGGTATTAGTACCAGATTTTTTGGCATTTACATAAGCTGCTGGAATATAAATTCCCATTGATTCATAAGAACTCTTAGTCTTAGTACCGTATTTAACGTTTACTTGATAGTAAACCTTGTTTTTAGCGTTATAGTGCCATTTACTTGAATTAATTAGGAGCTTTTTAGCGTTACTAATGTCGCTATTAGATACTTGATACTTAGTTGCCTTAGCAACAACTTTACTAGTATTAGCTGAAGAAGAATTATTATTGGTGGCGCTTGTTTGACAAGCAGTAAGTAAGGTTAAAGAGGTAAGCACCATTCCTCCTAGCAAAATTACTCTTCTTTTTCCTTTCATAATCAAGATCCTTTCTATAAATAAAACTAATATTTATGGAATACTAATTGGCTCTATTTTGATAAAAAACACTATGCTTAGCAATTCTTTTTTTGGATAGTTCAATTCCAAAAGAGAATATTATTTAACTAAGTAATTCCAAAAATCGCTGGCTATCTTAGTAGCTTGGTTAGGTTGTCGCACGCAAACTAATCTGGTAGAAAAAGCTGGCTTAATCGGTACATAAGTTACATCTTTCGCTTTTTCAGGAGCATGCATGAGAATACTAATTCCTTCATTATTCTTAACTAGATTTAAGATCGATTTTATGTTGTGGCTGGCAAAAGAAAATTGAGGTTCAAACCCACTTTCTCGGCAAAGGTCAAATACTGTGTGATATAACATCTCTTCACCTGAATAGAAGACAAAGTTTTCATTCTTTAAATCAGCTAGTTTTAAAGATTTTTTTGTAGCTAAAGGATGTTCATAATTTAGACAAGCACAGAAAGATTCATGATCAACTGTAAATTCCTCAAAATCGGATTTATAGCCATACGTAGTTCTTACAAAAGCAAAATCCAATTTACCCTGCTGGAATAAATTTGTTAAATAGTTTATTTCACCTTCTTTAATAATTATTCTCAAATTTGGGTTCTGTCTTTTAAAGTTACTTATTTGATCAAAAAAAGAATAATTCCAAAAAGTCGGTAAAACACCAATAATAATCTTATCGTCCCGATCCTGAAGACAGTTTCTCAAATCAGACAAAGCTTGATCGTTCAATTTGATTATTTTTTGAGCAGCTGGAAAAAGAATTTTGGCGTACTCCGTCATTCTTATTTGACGCTTTGCCCTGATAAATAGTTCACAGTTCAGTTCTCTTTCAAGTGATTTAATTTGTTTTGACACACTACTTTGGTTTATAAACAAATTTGCTGCAGTTTTTGAAAAACTCAAAGTAGAAGCCAATTCTACAAAAGTTTTTAATTTATTAATTTCCATAATTATCTTCCTTTTAGGCTTTAAATCCAATAAAGGAAATTATTCTAAATGAATCAAGATAAATAAGCTTGTTTTAGAAAAAGCCAAACTAATTAATTTTTTTATAAACATATAAAGAGGCGATTGCATAAGATTTAAGATGCAATCGCCTTTTTACTATATTTAAAAGAATAATTTACTCATGATAATCATGAAAATCATCAAACAAGTTGAACTAATTGCCGCAGCACCAAAAACTGTGCCACCGCGCTTAAAGATCACATTGAAGTTAACTGAAATTCCAAGCGCAGCCATTGCCATTCCTAAGAATACGTATGCTGCTTGAACCAAACTATCCAAAACTACTGGCGGAAATGGTAAGAATGTTCCTAAAACACTAGTTAAGATGAAACCACCTAAGAACCATGGAATTGGCAATTTTTTAGGTGCTTGCGTGTGATCCGCTGCACTCTCTTTAACTAGTCTTCGCTGATACCAGTAACCAACAATCAGGGCAACAGGCGCTAAAAGTAAAACACGAGAAAGTTTCATAATCAAGGCGCTATCTAAACTAGCTTCGCCAAATGCATTTCCAGCTGCAACAGCGTGAGCAATTTCATGTAGAGATCCACCAGCTACAATTCCAAACTGTGAATCAGTCAATCCCAGCATTGGCTTGATCACAATTTCAAGTAATGTAAAGACTGTTCCCATTACACAAACTACTGCAACCGCAAGAACTTCGTTTTCTCTTTTACGCTCTTCATCGCGGCTTTCAATTTGAGGAGAAACACCCATTACTGCAGCTGCTCCGCAAATACCAGTACCACAAGCAGATAGAACTGCTAATTCATCTTCTGCCCCAAATTTTTTACTTAACCAATAAGTTAAAACAATCGTACCGCTAACACCTAACATTGCCACTAAAATAGTCTTAATGCCAGCATCAGCTAACTTGGTTAGATTAAGCCTAAAGCCTAGTAAAATAATTCCTAGTCTCAAGAACTTATTAGAAATAAATCCAATTCCGGGTGCTGCCTCTTCTCTAACCCCTACTGGTAAAACCTGTAAAGATATTCCTAGTAGCAGTGCAATTACTAATGCACCGATTAAATTAAGATATGGCAATTTAGCAATAAAAATTCCAGCAACAGAACAGATTAAGGTCATTACTGCTGCTAGACCGAATGATCTACTTTTAACAATACTTATCAATAAAAAATACCTCCAGTTTAATTGCCTATTCCAACCCAGGAAAATTTACGGAATCTGCAATTTTGTAGTGTTATAAATTGATTCTCTCTAGAAAGCGAAATTTTATAGATACTATATTATCGGATTTTAAACTGAAAGTAAATTAATATGCTCATTAAATCACAATTATTTTAACTGATATAAAAAGGATGAAAGCTTAAATCGTACTTTCATCCTTCAATTTTGTGAGATTGTTCATAAAGTCTTTAAGATCAATCACTGTTTCAAAAGTGATAAAAAATAGTAATGCCTTAATCCATGATCGACTAAGTAAGAAAAAGAAGATGACTATTATTACCATGAAGCCAATAGCCATAAACAAAGCTAAAAAAGTCATCCCTGCACCAAACGAATTCATAATTTCCTTAAGACTGCTTGGCTCATTTTTAACTAATAATGACAAGGCGCGATATTGCTTGCTACTTCTGATTCTAAAAGAAAGTATGGTAAAGATCATTGCGATGATAATCATTAAAGAACCCAGCAATTGAAATGACATACTCATCGCTGGCTGTCTAAAAATAAGTATTCCACCAACAATTAAAAATAAATCAGCAATCAAGTTATAACGCAGACGCTTATGTTCTAATTTGGCAAAAATTAAATCGTTTGAATCCATAATTCATATCCTTTAATAGTTTCGTTATTATCAGTATACTGGCTAAATTAAAAATGACCAAGAGCAATTTTAACTCTTGGCCACTTTAATTTCTATTACCGCCCTTTGTGGACTGTGTCATTTTCAACTGGAATAGCCTGACTTTTCATATCTATCACAACATATAAAAGACTAATTAAACCAGCTATTACTAATAATTGGGACATACTAGGACTCCTCTCTTGGAATCTTCCCCCACTAATTATCTTAAAGGTGCGCAATGACTTTTCAAAACAAAAAGACTTGCGTCGCTGGTGTTAAGGAAATCCAGATCCAGTAAAAAGTTATCGTTATTACAGCTAAATAGGACATAATAGTTAAAAATTTTTCAAAACAGCCACCAACTTTATAATGAAACGGTGACTTTTTCTTTTTCTTATAAAATGGAGCTAACCACTCTACTCCCTGTTTACTGAAACTATCTTGAATTAAATGCAAAAAATAGCCAATTACTAGACCAAACCAAAGTGCACTCCAGTAATTCTGCGAAGTTAAATTATTAATCCGAATAGGGATAAATTTATTCATTAAATAATATAAACCACCAGAAAAAATTGCCCAACCAAGAAAAGAATGTGTAATCCCGCGATGTCTAAGGAAAAGGCTGAAGTTAATTACTGATTTCTTACTTGCTGAACTGTTGTATTCGTCAATGTCAGGTAAAGAAGCACCGATTGCAGTTGCAGCTAGAATAATAATGTTGTTAACTGGATCAATTAACAAGCGATTCGTTAACAATAAACTTAATTCGACGATTGCAATACTGCAAATCCGATGCGACTTAGTCAGCACTTCTTTTCACCCTCTCTATAGAACATACATTCTATTGTACCAAACTTCGCACCAGAATGGGAACTTGTATATCGCAAGGCAGGAAAAAACGTCCAGCTTTTTACACTGGACGTTTAAAATACACCAATCAAGGCAATACTTCACATAATTATTTTACTTTAATCAATACTTTCTTTCATTATCTTGCTAAATTCTGCTAATCTTGCATCATCTGGCTTAGCAAGTAAGACATACTTCTCACGCAATTGCTTACCATCCCTGAGCAAAAATAATTTCTGCACCTGATCGTCATCTACATGACTTGCAGTCATTTCATTCATTATTAAGTAACCTGACCCAGATTCAACCATCAAAATTGCTTCACCTAAAGTTTCAACTGCAATCAGATCGTTCTTTATTCTCAAAATGTCTTTTAGATAATGATACTCGCTCTTCTCATCTGCTACTGAAGCAACCATAATACACGGCACATTTTTCAACTCATCTAATTCAACAGTTTGCTGATACTTATTAAAATTACCTGCCTGAACTAAGGCAAGTAAGGCAATCTCACTTACTGAATAGCTTGCAAGCGCTTGATAAATGTCATTTCTAGAATTAACTAAGACTGCATCTACTTCACCATTTTGAATCTTAGCTTCAATCTCATCATAGCCAACTGGTTCTAAATCAATTTTTTCATTTTCATGTAAAGTCTGCCACTTAGATGACGCCTGTTCTAATTCATGTCTACCCAAATTCTTTAGATATCCGATTTTCATTTTTTCACCTATATACAAAATAAGACTTTGATCTCTCAACCAAAGTCTTAAATCTTTAATTACTTAGCCTTATCGTGGAAAGCCATTGTAAAACCATTCTCCCAAACTTCGTTTGGAGCAATGTGATTCATTCCACGCTTGTGCTCTAATTGACCATCACTATCTAAGGTGTCTGCAATACCCCACCATGGTTCAATACATATGTAATTACCAGATTTAGGATATTGTGACCATAAACCAACAAATGGCGCATTTTCCATTTTAACGTTGATATGATAATCACTTTTATCAGTTCTAATAGAAATCTTATTAGGTTGCTTTAATTCAAAGACCCAAGCATCATCCTTAAATAATTCATCACTAATTTCAAACAGTGAATCTGTTGCAAGCAATGAACGATTATCCCAGTCAAGGTAAGGTGCCTTCAATGGAATCTTCACATGATCCATGGATGGGGCAAATTTGAAGTAATAATCATTCTTAGTCAAACCATTATCAGTTGGTAAATTAAAGCCAGGGTGGCCACCGATACCAAAGATCATTTCCTTAGTATCTGTATTAGTTACCGTAAAGTGTTCTGACAACAAGTTATTGACTAAGCTGTAAGTTACTCTTAACTCAAAATCAAATGGATACATTTTTTTAGTATCTTCATTAGAAGTCAGAAGAAAAACAATGTGCTTATCGTCTTGTTCTTCAACAGTAAACTTCGAATCTCTTGCAAAACCATGTTGTCCCATATGATAAGTCTTACCATCATAAGTATATTGATCGTCCTTTAAGCGACCAACTACAGGGAACAAAACTGGCGCATGACGACCCCAAATTTTAGGATCAGCTTGCCAAATATATTCTCGACCACTGTTTACA
Source organism: Lactobacillus sp. RTP31084st1_F9_RTP31084_210423 (assembly GCF_040919545.1). Lineage (NCBI taxonomy): Bacteria > Bacillati > Bacillota > Bacilli > Lactobacillales > Lactobacillaceae > Lactobacillus > Lactobacillus sp. RTP31084st1_F9_RTP31084_210423. The sequence goes on along the minus strand of NZ_JBCOVH010000001.1, from coordinate 446,286 downwards.
TCTTTAACGCTTTGGATTTCAGCACCCTGATCAGAAAGCGTTACTGTTAAAAAATTATTTTTTAATTGATAATCCATAATTTAACTTCTCTTTATCTACTAAAATTACAAAATAAATTTTGTTAAGTCCTTATTGATAATTATATCACTCAATTTTTGGTCAACATACTTCTGAGTAATAGTAATTTCGCCCACATTCATATCTGGACCCTCGTAAAGAACATCTTCAAGCAATTTTTCTAAGATAGTTGCTAAACGACGAGCACCAATGTTATCAGTACCTTGATTTACTTCAAAGGCGATTTGAGCAATACGGTCAATTGCTTCTTGAGTGAAGACCAGCTTAATACCGTCAGCTTTAAGAAGTGCAATATATTGCTTCAAAAGTGAGTTTTGAGGATCCTTCAAAATTTTAACAAAATCTTCTTGAGTTAAGGCGTTTAACTCAACCCGAATTGGAAAACGACCTTGCAATTCTGGAATTAAATCGCTTGGCTTACTTTCAGCAAAAGCTCCAGCTGCAATAAAGAGAATGTGGTCAGTTGAAACAGGGCCATACTTAGTTGAAACAGTTGATCCTTCAACAATTGGCAAGATATCTCTTTGGACACCTTCACGAGAAACTTCACCAGAAGTCTTCTTGTTGCCAGCGGTAATCTTATCAATTTCATCGATAAAGATAATTCCATTTTGCTGAGTCCGTTCAATTGCGCGTTGGTAGAGAGAATCGTAATTAATTAACTTCTTAGATTCTTCTTGGATTAAAATTTCACGTGCATCCGATACCTTCAAAGTACGCTTAACAGTCTTCTTAGGCATTAAATCTCCCATCAAGCTCGACATATCAATTCCCATTTGGCCCATCATGTCGCCCATTGGGTTAACCTTAGGTGCTTGTTCAACTTCAATTGTTACTTCACGATTTTCAAGTAAGCCCTTATTAAGTTGATCAGCTACGCTAAGACGTTCATTTCGAATATCATCAGTTACTTCTTCATTATCTTGAGCTTGGTTCATGTTGAAGTTGCCAGAAAGCATCTGCATCATTTGCTGCATTGAATTTTCACGGTTTTCACGCTTAATGCCTGGAACGATTAACTTAACTAAGCGGTTATTTGCCTTCTTAGTTGCTTGTACTTTAACACGGTCGAATTGTTCTTTTTCTTCCATGCGAACGGCTTCTTCAACTAAGTCACGCACCATTGATTCAACATCGCGTCCAACGTAACCTACTTCAGTAAACTTAGTCGCTTCAACTTTTACAAAAGGTAAGTCAACAATTTTAGCTAAACGACGTGCAATTTCAGTTTTACCAACACCAGTAGGACCAGCCATTAACATATTCTTTGGGGTAATATCTTGTTGCATCTGCTTAGGTAGCTGCAAACGACGGTAGCGATTATATAAAGCTACAGCAACAGATTTTTTAGCTTCGTTTTGGCCAATAATATATTTATCAAGTAATTCTACAATTTGTTTTGGAGTTTTTTCTTCAGTCAAAATATTTCACCTAGATTTCATCAGTAGTAATGTGGTCATCAGTAAAGACATCAATTCCAGAAGCAATCTTAACTGCTTCTTTGGCAATTTCACTCGCACTCATGCCACTACTATGGCGAGTCATCGCAATTGCTGCTGCTTGTGCAAAATTACCACCCGAACCAATTGCTACCACATCTTCGTCTGGTTCAAGAACTTCACCATTACCAGAAATTAATAATAAATCTTTGTCATTAAAGGCAATTACCATCGCTTGCAATTTAGCTAAAGTTGGATCTTTTCTCCAGCTTTGTGCCATTTCTACAGCTGCTCTACGTAAATCGCCTGAGTATGTTTCAAGCTTTCCTTCAAGCATATCTTGCAAGCTAACTGCATCTGCAACTCCGCCGGCAAAGCCAATTACTACTTGATCGTGATAAATTCTTCTGATCTTTTTAGCAGTTGCCTTAGCGATTACCTTTTCACCTAAAGTAACTTGACCATCACCTGCGATGGCGGTTTGATTGTTGTATCTAACAGAACAAATTGTTGTCATATATTATGCCTCGTCTTTCTTATCTTTTCTTGGGAAAAATTTTTGATAATCTGCTTGTAAATGCTTCATCGTAACATGAGTATAAATCTGCGTCGTAGATAAAGATTCATGTCCCAACAATTCCTGGACACTTCTCAGGTCCGCTCCATTATTGAGCATTTCAGTTGCAAAAGAGTGTCTAAGCATGTGGGGATGAACCTTGCCGCCAACTCCAGCTTTAATGAACACTTGCTGCATAATGTATTCAATCCCGCGTCCAGTTAGCTTCTGTCCGCGATTATTCAAAAATACATAGCCTAAATCTTCATTTTGACCAAGAAGAGCTGGTCGAACATCATCACGATATTCCTTTAAAGCATCAAGTGCATCTTTTCCAAAAGGAACATAGCGATCTTTATTACCCTTCCCATGAACTAAGATAATTTTTAAATCAAAATCAATCTGATCTAGCTTCAAAGATGCCATCTCACTTAGCCGCATCCCAGTCGCATAAAAAAGCTCAAACATGGCGCGATTTCTCACTACCAACCTGTCATGCCCCACAAGACTATCAAAGACTTGGCGCATCTCTTTTTCGTAGAAAAACTGTGGTAGTTTCTTTTCGCCCAATCTTAAGCTAATTGTCTGCATGGGATCATTTTCTAACACTTCTCGCTTAACGAGAAAGCGATAAAAAGATCTCAAACTCGACATCTTACGCGCTTGAGTTGTTCTAGACCTATTCTGTGTAGCTAAATTTTGTAAGAAAATTTCAACATCGCGACTTTTAACTTTATCCCAGCCGCTAAAGCCACCATTTTCTTTAAAAAATTGCTTCGCTTCATCTAGATCGTTTAAGTAAGAGCTTACAGTATTTTTACTATAATTACGTTCATAGTTCAAGTAATCTTGGAATTGTTTGATTAACTTATCATTTTCTTTAGACATTATTAATCAAGCTTCTTTTCTTCCTTAAAGGCTTCAAGATCTCTCAATGCTCGCTTAGAAATTTCCAGGTGTCTTTCCTGCTTATTTCTAACCTTATAATCTAGTTTTGGTAATAATGCATAAGATGCATTCATTGGCTGGAAGTGCTTAGCACTAGTAGTTGTGATGTAATGAGCCATCGATCCTAAAGCTGTTGACTTAGGAAATACTAATGTTTCTTCGCCTATGGCTTCTCTTGCTGCATTGATCCCAGCAATTAAACCAGAACCTGCACTTTCTACATAACCTTCTACCCCCGTCATTTGTCCCGCAAAAAATAGACCAGCTTGTTTTCTAGCTTCATAATTTGCATTTAAAACTTCAGGACTAGCAATGTAAGTGTTGCGGTGCATTTTACCATAACGGACGAATTTTGCATTTTCAAGACCTGGAATCATTGAAAAGACTCTCTTTTGTTCGCCATATTTTAAATGAGTTTGGAAACCAACAATGTTGTACATCGTGCTTGCCGCATTATCTTGACGTAGTTGCACAACTGCATATGGAGTCTTTCCTGTCTTAGGATCTTCTAAACCAACAGGCTTAAGTGGCCCAAAGAGCATTGTTTTTTCTCCTCTTTTTGCCATAACTTCAATTGGCATGCAGCCTTCAAAGACATTTTTATCTTCAAAGCCATGCAAAGTAGCAGCTTCTGCACTAACTAAGTTTTTATAGAAATTATAGAATTCTTCCTTAGTCATTGGACAGTTCAAGTAAGCTGCTTCACCTTTGTCATAGCGAGATTTCTTATAAACGATGTCACGATCAATTGAGCTTGCAGCTACAATAGGCGCAGCCGCATCAAAGAAATGAAGTGAATCAGTACCACAAAATTCCTTAATCTGTTCTGCCAATGTATCTGAAGTGAGTGGTCCAGTCGCAATAATGGTTATCCCGTCTTTTGGGATCTTAGTAATCTCTTCTTCATGAACGCGCAAATTCGGCAAGTCCTTTAGAGTTTTTGTAACCACTGAACTAAACTTATCCCGATCAACTGCTAAAGCTCCGCCCGCAGGCACAGCTGTTTCATCAGCAGCCTTCATAATTAAAGAATCAAGCTGACGCATTTCCTCTTTTAACAAACCAACGGCGTTTGAAAGTTGGTTTGATCTCATTGAATTAGTACATACTAATTCGGCAAAATTTGCAGTTTCATGAGCAGGTGTGTTTTTCTTTGGTCGCATTTCATATAAATCTACTTCAATGCCACGCTTAGCCAATTGCCATGCAGCTTCACTTCCTGCAAGGCCTCCGCCAATTACGGTTACATTTTTTACCATGCAATCTTTCCTTTCTGCTCGACTCTTTCAAGTCTATATAAAAATGATATCATTAAACCGCTTTCGTTTTAATGATATCATTGATTTTTATAATAATTTAATTTTCTTCTGGTTCTTCACGATAATCGCCGTTTGGACAAAGAATAACTAGTCCCTTCTTGTTCTTCTTTTGAACTAAGAAATGACCATCATTTGGACAATTACGACCAATTGGTTGATCCCAAGATACAAAGTCACAATCTGGATAACGAGAGCAACCATAGAACTTGCGATTACGTTTAGACTTCTTTTCAATAACTTCTCCCTTACCACACTTAGGACAAGTTACACCAACCTTTTTAACAATTGGCTTAGTATTACGGCAATCCGGGAAGCGTGAGCAAGCATAAAACTTACCATAACGTCCCATCTTAATTACCATCGGTGCACCACAAATGTCACAATTAAAGCCAGCTGGTTCATCCTTAATTTGAACTTTTTCAATTTGTTGATCAGCCTTGTCTAATTCTTTAGAAAATGGCTTGTAGTATTCATCTACGACTTTGATCCAGTTCTTTTTGCCTACTTCAACGCCATCAAGATCATCTTCTAGTTGAGCAGTAAAGTCAACGTTAACTATATCTGGGAAAAATTCTTCGATTAATTTATCAACGATTTCACCTAGTTCAGTAGGCACAATTGATCTTCCCTCAAGTTTTACGTAATAACGTTTTTGAATCGTATCAATTGTTGGTGCATAAGTTGATGGACGACCAACGCCATTTTCTTCAAGAGCTCTAACTAAACTAGCTTCAGTGTATCTTGCAGGGGGCTGAGTAAAGTGCTGACGGTCATCAGTCTTCTTAAGCTTAACCTTATCGCCTTCGTTTAACTCAGGCAATTCATTATTCTTTTCCTTTTGGTTATCGTAAACCTTAGTAAAACCAGCAAACTTAAGTTTTGACCCAGTTGTTCTAAAGGTGACACCATTTTGTTCAATATCTGCTCTTACAGTGTCGTAAACAGCTGGTGTCATTTGACTAGCAATAAATCTTGACCAAATTAAAGTGTAGAGGCGATATTCTTCAGTTGTTAGATATTCTTTAACTGAAGCTGGTGTCCTAAAAGCTGAAGTTGGACGAATTGCTTCATGGGCGTCCTGAGCATCAGCATCGTTTTTAAAGTGTTGCGGCTTGATTGCTGCATAATTTGCACCATATTCTTCATGGATAAATTTTGAAGCTTCATGCTTAGCAACATTAGCAATACGCTTAGAATCAGTACGCATATAAGTGATTAAACCAACTGATCCCTTACCAAGGTTGACCCCTTCATAAAGAGATTGAGCAATTCTCATTGTTCGACGAGTACGATATCCTAAACGCTTGTTGGCTTCTTGCTGCATAGTTGAAGTAGTAAAAGGAGCAGCAGGCTGACGTCTTCTTTCTTTCTTAACTACTTTGGTAACTTCAAAGTTCTTACGTTTATCAATCTGTTTTAAGATATCCTGAACTGCTTCATTATTTGGTAAGTCTTGCTTTTTACCCTTAATGCCATAAAAGGCACCCTTGAATTTTTCCTTACCCTTTTCAAAATCAGCATCAATTGTCCAGTATTCTTCTGGCTTAAAGTTCTTAATCTCGTTTTCACGGTCAATTACTAACTTCAAGGCAATTGATTGAACACGTCCAGCAGACAAGCCCTTCTTAACTTTTTGCCACAAGATAGGGCTGATTGAATAACCAACCAAGCGGTCAAGAACACGCCGTGCTTGTTGAGCATCGACAATATCCATATCAATGGTTCTAGGATTCTTAAAGGCATTTTTAACCGCATCTTTAGTAATTTCGTTAAAAGCAACGCGGTTGTGCTCTTTAGGATCTAAGTTTAAAGCATGAGCTACGTGCCAAGCAATAGCTTCTCCTTCACGATCGGGGTCGGAAGCGAGATAAACATACTTTGCTTTTTTAGCTTCGCTCTTTAATTCTTTAATCGTATCGCCTTTTCCGCGAATGGAAATATACTTTGGTTCATAGTCGTGTTCGACGTCAACTCCCATTTGGGACTTAGGTAAATCGCGAATATGACCTTTTGAGGCGATAACATGATAATTTCTACCTAAATATTTTTCAATTGTCTTAGCCTTATGTGGAGACTCGACAATAACTAAATTCTTTTTATATTTTCGTTTAGTAGGCATAAAATGCCCCTTCCTTGCACAATTTCTACCAAATTCTAAAATACCAAAAATTTCACTCTTGTCAACTAAAGCAAGTTTCTAAAATCAGCATTAACTAGTGGATATGCACCAGCAGCAATTAGCTCGTTAGGCCCCTCAGACAGGGGACTTGAGACTGGTCCAGGAACCGCAAAAATATTGCGATTTTCTTCTAAAGCAATATTTGCAGTAATTAAAGAACCAGATCTTTTTCTAGCTTCAGTGACAATTATATTTTTGCTTAAACCCGCAAGAATGCGATTACGTTCAGGAAAGCGATAAGGACGCGGGGGTGTGTCTGGTAAATATTCACTAATTAATAAACCCTTAGCCACAATTTCTTCTTGCAATTCCTTATTTTCTTGCGGATAAAAATGATTCAATCCATTTCCAACCACGGCAATTGTTTTACCATTATTTTTCAAGGTTTCCTGATGAGCAATCCCATCAACTCCGCGAGCCAAACCACTAGCAATTACAAAATCTTGCTCTATTAGCTGCGGAATTAACTGTTTTAAAACAAACCGGCTGTAATTTGTGGGTTGTCTTGCGCCAACTATAGTCGCAATTTCTTTTTTAAGCAAGGATAAATCTCCTCTAGTAAAAAGAATCGTAGGTGCATTGTACATCTCGCGGAGTCCTTCTGGATAGATTGAATCAAAGATAGTGACAACATCACACTGCAATTTAATTCTTTCAATCCAAGAATTAAATTTATCATTTCTCATCGCAGCTAAAACAAGATTTTGGATATTTGATTTTAATGATAAACTCTCTATTTTGTCAACTGTTACTTCTTCGCCAGCCGTAAAATTTTCAGCGATTTTACCCAAAGTTGTAGTACCGACACCATGTTGCAATTTTAATCTTAAGCAAAATTCTTTTAAATTCATAAAATAAAACCTCCACTATCAAGTACGCAAAAGTGAAGGTTTATTTTTTATTTATTTTTCGTATTCGCTAACTGGTGCAAAAGATCGACGATGAATTGGCGTTGGACCATACTTTTTCAAGGCTTCCATGTGCTCACGTGTACCATATCCTGCATTGTGCTTAAAATCATACTCTGGATAAACTTTACCATAGGCATCCATCAAATTGTCACGGAAAACTTTAGCCACAATACTAGCAGCAGCAATTGAATTAGACTTAGCATCCCCGTGAATCAATTTGATTTGTGGAATATTCAACGGTACATTCATCGCATCGACTAACAAGGCATCTGGCTTTACTTTTAAACCTTGAACAGCATGCGCCATTGCCAGGCGATCAGCTTCATAGATGTTAATCCGATCAATTACATCATTATTAGCTAAGCCAACGCTAACGCTGACTGCTTTGGCCAGAATTTGAGGAAAAAGCGTCTTTCTCTTTTTAGGAGATAGTTTCTTTGAATCGTTAACGTCAATCAAATCAAAATTATGGGGCAAAATAACAGCAGCTGTAACTACAGGCCCAGCTAGTGGTCCTCTTCCTACTTCGTCAACTCCAGCAACAAGTTGATTTTTTTGCCAAAATTCTTTCTCATAAGAAAAACGATTTTGAAACTGAGCAAGAGCTTGCGCACGTTTAAGCTGTCTTTTTTCGTAACTAACTAAGAGCTTTTGCACGCCTTTTCTTTCGTCAGCACGTAATTCTTCTAATTGTTCGCTACTTACTTCTCCTTGAAGCAAGTTTTTTATTTCAGTAATGGTCATCTAAGATCAAATGTAATCCTTCCCAGTTTTCCTTTACGTAAACGTTGAAGCATAAAGAGTGAAAACTTGTCATAATCATCCCGCATGCCGTATTTGTTAGTCATAGCTAGTAATAAATCCGGATTAGACATATTTTCAAGCTCCTCACTAGTTGCTTGGGCAAATTTGGCAAGATCTTTTTGATAGTTTTGCTTCAAAAATTCAATTACAAATAAGGCGACATCATCGGGATGAAAAACATCAGCCTTAATTGCACCACAAGCTGCTAACTTATAGCCTACCTCTTGATCAGAGAATTTAGGCCACAAAATTCCTGGTGTATCTAGAATTTGAACATTCGTCTTGGTCTTTAACCAGCTTTGACCACGAGTTACACCAGGCTTGTCTCCTACAATCGCCGCATTTCTTCCAACCATTCGGTTAATAATCGTCGATTTGCCGCAATTTGGAATTCCAGCAATCGCTACGCGGATCATCGGATTAGAAGCACCCTTTGCAATCAACTTCTCTGTCTTTTTCTTACCAGCTAATTTAATAATCTTAAACAAACTCGTCATATTAGTATTATGCTGAGCATCCATTGAGATGACGAAATTGCCCTCATCTTGGAAATAACGAGTCCATTTTTTAGTCTGAATTGGGTCAGCTAAATCTGACTTATTCAAGATAATAATATGAGGTTTCTTCTTGGTTAATTGTCCAATCATTGGATTACGAGAAGAAACTGGAAGACGCGCATCTAAAACTTCAATTAAGACGTCAATCAAGTCTAAATTGTCTTCAAGTTGATTTTTAGCCTTGTTCATATGTCCTGGATACCATTGAATAGTTGCCATTTTAGTCCTCCATATCCTTTAGATTTAAGCTCAACGCTTTCTTTAAAGCAGGATTATCATCTTGTAATTTTTGAGCGACTGCTAGATAAAGCTGAGCTTGTACTTGTCCATTTACTATACCATCTGTTGTCAAGTTATGTTCTTTTTGAAATTTAATTACAGCATTCTTGGTTTCATCATCAAAAACGCCAGTAACATGCTTTGGTAAATAGCCTAAGGCAGTTAAGTATTGCTGCAAGGTAGCCACATCAACACCAGTCATGGACTTCTTCAAAACGCTCATACTTTGGAATTGCGGCAATTTTGCTAAAGGTGATTCAGAAACTGGATAAGTTGGCTTAAGCCCCTTTTGATTAATCCAAGTTCCATTTGGCGTCAACCATTTAGCAACTGTATATTTATACTCTGAATCCTCAGTTTGTCCCACTTGCTGAACAGTTCCTTTACCATAGCTCGTTTGACCAACTGAAACCCCGCAATGATTTTGCACTAAAGCAGCTGTAAAGATTTCACTCGCACTAGCCGTATTTCCATTAATTAAAATAATTGGCTTGAGTGAAGTATGAAAGCCTCCTGAAAGCTTCTTATCAGAGCGAATTACTTCTTTTTCCTTGCGGTCCTTGTATTGCATAATAATCTTCTTGTTTGGCAAGAAATAAGATGCAGATTTCAGAGCAGCATTCATTTCACCACCTGGATTATCCTGCAAATCAATAATTAACTTAGGATATTTTTTAGTATTGATTGACTTTAAGGCACTCTTCAAGTCCTTAGCAGTATTCACGTCAAACTGCGTAATTGTAATAATTGTCGCATTACCTTCTGTACGTTTAGTTAAGCTAGACTGCGAAATTTTAGCGCGCTTTAAAGTAACATTAAAGGTTGAATTACCACGCTTGAGTTTGAGTGTTACTTTGGTACCAACTTTTCCTCTAACTAAGGAAGCGACTTTAGTGAACTGAGCTGTGCTGACTTTTTTATTGTCAACGGCAAGAATTTCATCACCTGGCTTAATAGTACTCTTTGAAGCCGGAGAATTAGCAACAATAGAGTCCACAACAACTTTATTGTTGCGTACTGCCATCTGAATACCAACTCCGCCAAAAGTTGAGCCTTCTAAGATGTTATTAACTTGTTCTTGATTCGCGCCACTTAATCCTTCTGAAAAAGGATCATTAAGACTATCAAGCATCCCGTTAATTGCCCCTTGGCGCAATGTTTGCGATGAAACTTTTTTATAATATGAACCTTGTAATTGCTCATACACTTTTTCAACTTGATAAAAAGGCGACTTTAATTCCTTAACTTCCATAATTCCAAAGGTCAAACCTGCACCAATCGCCGCACCAGCTATACCAGTTAACAAAAATTGAGCATATTTGGGAAGATGTTTCTTTTTATTTTTTGTAGTCTTCTTTTGATGAGAATTATTGGGTTCTACTTCTGCCATATTAGCCTCAGTTCATATTGTCTAAATATAATTGATATGCCTTGTCAAAAACACTCATGCTTGGCAAATAGCCAGCGTTTAACTCTAAGTAGTCTGATAACTTTTCATAGTCTTCTTCTTGTTTTGGAAAAGAACTATCGTGTTGAGCATTATTAGCAAATTGAGCAATATCGTCTACCGATCCTGGATTTCTTTGCGTCATTAAAAAGCGATAAAAGCTTTCACTATAAGCCATTAATACTCCTCCATTGTATAGAATACTGCATATGCTCCGCTACCTGCGTGAGTTGAAATAATCGGACTAGTTACTCGAGTTAAAACCTTAATATCAGGATTAATTTCTTTAATCTTTTCAGTCCAAACTTTCATATCTTCGGGAGTATCAACATAAGAAATTGCTACTTCTTTAATTTCCTGCTTGTGTTCTTCGATATCTTTTAAAACGCGTTTATCGCAATTTTTAGAAAATTTCTTACCGCGTCCTTTTTTAGCGACTTCAAGATGACCACCTGGCATGTGCAATTCAATTCGGATATTCAATAAGGTAGCAATCTTACCCGCAAGCGGTCCGAGACGACCTCCTTTAATTAAATTATTGAGGTTTACAACCATCATATAGAGTTTTTGATGTTCTTTAAGTCGCTCAACGTGGGCGACAATTTCTTCAAGACTCTTACCTTCTTTGGCATCTTTAGCTGCAGCTAGTACTTGGTATGCTTCTGCTCGATCAGTTAAGTCAGAATCAATCAAAGTTACTTCTTTGCTCTTACCAATCAAATCCGCAGCTTGTCTAGCAGCCTCAATTGTTCCACTTAAAGAGCGAGCAAGAAAAATACCTACAACTTGACTGCCATCATCAGTCAAATCTTTAAATACTTTTTCAAAAACTCCAATTGATGGTTGACTGGTTTTAGGCAATTCTTTTGATGCATCCATCTTTTTCACAAATTCTTCGCGGCTAATGTCGACGCCATCTGTGTAAGTCTCACCATCAATGGTAATGGTTAATGGAACCACAGTAATGTCATATTTATCAATTTCTTCAGGAGTTAATTGAACTGAGGAATCAGTTACTACTTTAATCTTAGCCATGCTAGCTCCTATCCCCTATTCTTCTTTAATTATTATTCTATGTTAGAATTTATTAAGTACAACCTCAAGTATATCAAAAATACAAAAATGAGTTAAAATTTATTAAATAGATTATAAAAGTATATAAGGCGGAATCAATGAATGTCTTTTAAACAATTGTGGCAAGAGCCCAAAAATCGCTCAAAAACATACAACATTTTAAATAATATTTTTAGTGCTATTACTCATGGTATTGGCTTTTGCCTAGCAGTAGCTGGATTAGTAATTTTAATTGTAAAAGCTGCCCATACAGGAAGTGCGGTAAGAGTAACTGCCTTTACTCTTTATGGTTCAAGTTTGATTATTCTCTATCTCTTTTCAACACTCTACCATAGTTTGATTTTTACTAAAGCTAGAAGGGTTTTCCAGATATTTGATCACTCCTCAATTTTTATTTTAATTACTGGAACTTATACACCCTATACTCTCGTTGCAATTGGTGGCGCTAAAGGCTGGGTAATGTTTAGCATTATCTTAGCTCTAGCAATCTTTGGCATCTTGTTTTATATTTTCAATCAAGGAAAACACGTTGTCTTAGATACGATTTTATACGTATTAATGGGATGGATTGTTATTATTGCTTCTAGCACCCTTTATCCAGTTCTTGGACCAACTGGTTTTTGGCTTCTAGTTTGGGGCGGAATTGCTTATACTGTTGGTGCTATTTTATTTTCAATGCGCGGAGTTCCTTATATACATGTGATTTGGCACATGTTTGTTTTACTCGGATCAATTTTGATGTATTTTTCAATTTTATTTTACGTTTAAAAAGGCAAGTAGTGATTTTTCACTGCTCGCCTTTTTGCTAGCTATTTTAATTATTTAAAGAAAGGAATTCAGTAATTGCTGCTTCGTTGTTGCTAATTACCCCTTCAAGGACTGCCTTTTTAATTTCTTCTAGTAGTAGACCCACTCTTGGTCCAGCTGGAATACCATTTTTTAATAAAAAGTGGCCATCAATCACTAGATCATGGCTATTTTTAATTGGCAAAGCTTCATAACCATCAACCAAAGCACTGCCGTTAATTGGCTGACCTAAAATATGCGCCAAATCAATGGTCGAAGCGATAGTTTCTAAGCCAGCTTGATATAAATCATAGTTGTTTGGAGCACGTGAACTAATTAAGTCAAAGAAAGCGACAATATCAGCTACTTGACGCTCCATTGCATTAGAATTCTTCCACATCCGCATAAAAGAAGGAATCTTCTCATTTGGTAATTTTAGTAAAATAATCATCAAAGCCCATAGATTAGCTTCAGTAGTAGGACTAAAATTGAGTTGAGGATAAAGAGCCAAATTCTCTTTTTTACCTTTAAAACCTGGAACTTCTTCAGATAAACCAGTGTCTAAGAAAATCTGAAAAGCCTTTTGACTACCGGGAGCAATCCCCATTTTAACAAATTCGTCGCGAATTCGTTCAACAGAAATCTTACTGAGCAATTCATGATTATCGCTAATTGCTTGCTCAGTTTCTGGTTCAAGCGTAAATTGCAATTGACTCATAAAACGAACTGCCCGCATCATTCTTAAGGCATCTTCGTGGAAACGGTTCTCAGCTTTACCAACTGCACGAATTAGATGCTTGTCTAAATCGCCCAAACCATCGAAGTGATCAATGACATTGCCATCAACATCCATGGCTAGAGCATTAATCGTGAAGTCTCTTCTCTTCAAGTCTTCTGATAAGTTCTGAACAAAAGTTACATGATCGGGCCTGCGGAAGTCTTGGTATCCTGATTCCGTTCTAAAGGTTGTAATCTCGTAACTTTCACCTTCATAAAGAACTGTCACTGTCCCATGTTTGATTCCCGTATCAATTGTCTTTTTAAAAATTTGCTTAATTTCCATTGGATAAGCACTTGTTGCAATATCAACATCATGAATATGACGATTTAAGAGCAAGTCTCTAACACTGCCTCCAACAAAATAAGCCTCATAACCCGCTTCATTAATTTGCTTTAAAACTGGAAGCGCGGCGGTAAAAACTTCCGGTAAATTGGTAATTTTCATATATTCCCCATTCCCCTTAATTATTCCTTAGTGTTGTAAGAAAGAAGGAAGTAACATGACTAAGATTTTCAATAAACAACTCTTTAAACAATTATTTTTCATAACTCTTGGTTGTAGTATTTATGCTTTTAGCTTAGATGCCATCAGTATCCCTAACAAACTAGCTGATGGTGGAATAAGTGGTATTGCGCTTTTACTTAGATATTGGTTCCATATCAATCCTGGTCTATCAACGTTACTTCTAAATATCCCCTTAATTATAATCGGATATCGTTTTATGGGCAAACGGCTACTTGCCTTGACCATTTGGGGCACGCTTTGTCTATCCTTCTTTTTATCATTTTGGTTACACATTCCTATTATAAACCAATTGAATTTAGAACATGATCTTTTTATTGCAGGTGTCTTGGCAGGACTTTTTTCTGGCTTTGGCATCGGAATTGTCTTTAAATATGGCGGCACCACTGGCGGAACCGATATTATTGCTAGGATATTAGATTTAAAATTAGGTATACCTGTTGGGAAGTCGCTTCTTGGTCTTGATGCTTTTGTTTTGACAATTTCCTTAACTTATTTAGACATTAAGCATATGATTTACACGTTGCTTGCTAGTTTTGTATTAGCGCGAATTACTGATTCAATCCAAGCTGGCGCTTACGCAGCACGCGGTCTCTTTATTATTTCTGATAAGTATGAACAAATTGCTAAGATGATTGATGTGCAGCTAGATCGCGGCTATACATTTTTAAATGCCGAAGGTGGCTATGATCACTCCGCTAAGAAAATGATTTATTGTGTGGTTTCTCCTAGAGAAATTAGCCAGGTCAAAGAATTAATTTTGCGTGAAGATCCCAATGCCTTTGTTTCCGTAATTGATGTACATGAAGCATTAGGCCAAGGCTTTACTTATGAAAGAAAAAAGAGACATATTTTCTTTAGAAGATAGTAAGAAATAACCTAGCCATTGTGGTTAGGTTTCTTTTTTTGTACTTAACTCCAAAAATAAGTAAAAAAATATAGCTTATTTGGAGTTAACTCCAAAAACTTGCTAAAAAAGATCAAAGTTTGGAGTTAACTCCAAGCTTTTGCTAAAATATATTTATAAATATACATACTTTATATATGCCAATCGTTTACTATGGAGAAACAAAACTATGCAAAAATACGTTAACCGCCCTGAATATTTAGATTTCTTAAAAAGATGGCAAAATAGACAAATTATTAAAGTAGTATCTGGCGTACGCCGTGCTGGAAAATCTACTCTCTTCTACCTATTTCGTAATTATTTAAAGGAACATGAAGGAGTTAAAGATGAACAATTCATTAGTATAAATTTTGAAAATATGAAATATGATAATCTTCGTAATGCTCAAAATTTATATGATTATCTTGAGAATAAAATTCTACCTGATCAAATGAATTATATTTTTCTTGACGAAATCCAACACGTTAAAGAATTTGAAAGAGTAGTTGATTCATTATTTTTAAAAGATAATGTCGATATCTATTTAACTGGTTCTAATGCATATTTCCTAAGTAGTGAAATTGCTACACTACTTACTGGTAGATATGTAGAACTTAAAATCTTGCCATTATCTTTTTCTGAGTTTGTTGCTTGGCATAAACAAAACGATAAGTTTACTAATAATGATGACATGTTCAATAAATATCTTGAAAGTTCTTTTCCTTATACCTTATTTATTGATACTCCTAAAGAAAGAAATGAATATCTTCAAGGCGTTTACTCTACAATCGTCTTGACTGATATTGTTTCTCGGTTAAATATTAAAGACACACCGGTTTTAGAGCGAGTTATTCAAAACCTCTACTCTTCAATCGGCAGTCAGGTTTCTATTAATAAGATAACTAATACTCTCAAAAGTGCTGGGTATTCCTCTAGCAACAAAACGGTTGATCGATACTTAGGCGGTATTCTAGACAGTCTATTAATGTATGAAGCAAAAAGATATGATATCCATGGTCGTCAACTCCTAAATAGTCAGAGTAAATATTATGGTGTTGATATGGGAATTAGGAATATTCTCCTGCCTGACCATCAAGAAGATTTTGGACATATTATTGAAAATATTGTTTATTTAGAGTTACTTAGACGCAATAAAGCAGTTTATGTTGGAGAAAGCAATAAATACGAAGTGGATTTTGTCGGGATTAACGATATGAATGAGCTTTCCTATTATCAAGTTGCTTTAACCACTATGGATGAAAAAGTTTTAAAACGCGAATTGAGATCGCTAGAGCAAATTCGTGATTCTTACCCTAAATATCTGTTGACTTTAGACACTATCAACCGCACAGCAAATTACAACGGTATCCAAAAACTTAATTTAATTGATTGGCTATTAAACTAATTAAAATGGCAGCAGATCTCTACTAATCTGTTGCCATTTTTTAACTCTCGCGAACTTTCGCGCGCAAAGTGAGAGTTCGCGAAAGTTCGCGTTTTTTGCGAGAGTTAAACTAAGAATCCTATGATATCAAGGATCTTCAATACTTTAGAGAGCAAAAGTTGTTGCTTCATTCAAACCAACTATAATTTTAGCTTATAATCTTTTGAATTTTTATTCTTCAAAGAAATCATCATCAATATCATACAATTCATAATTTTGACGAATTTGTACCCCCACTTTGTACTGAATCATCAAATTTGTCAGCATTTCCCCATCAACTAATGCAATATTCAACTGCTTTGCTGCATCCCTTGCATCATTAGTAAACGAAGAAGTAGTAATAAATACACCACGATCTGCTTGTTTACGTCTAAGTGCACCAAAAAAGCTATTAATTTCAGGACTACCTACAATATTTTTTTCTGAATATCTTTTAACTTGCACGTATACTGTACGCAAACCTAATGGATCTTGATTAATGATTCCGTCAATACCACCGTCATTAGATTTCTGAGTTACGACGGATTGTCCATTAGTCCCTTTATATCCCATCTCATTTAAAAGCCGGACCATCATATGTTCAAATTGATAAGGATCTGTACTGCGTAATTTAGCAATTAATTGTTCAGATAAATCACTACTTTGTTTATCAAACCAATCTTTGATTTGCTTTTCAGTTAATTCAAAAGTTTGATCTTCAGTGATATCATTATCAATTTCCTTTTTATTTTTCAACTTATTTTGGTGTTCAATATATGCTGGCTGAGAATGAACGAAATCACGTGTAATATTCAGTCCGTATTTAGCTAATGCTTCTTTTCCGGTTTCACTTATCCTATAGATACTTCTTTTAGGTGAATTAAGTAAACCCGATAATTTTAGCTCACTTAAGGCCCATCCGACACGATTATATGCGATTAAATCGTGATATTTAGATGCATATCTTAAATTAGCAAGTTCTTCAGGTAAATCAACTTCATCAAGTACTGCTTGATCCAATTCTTTCCCTATCCATTCTCTTTTAGTACTTGCCACCTGCAATACAGGACCAAGAAAAGCAACCCATGTCGGCATTCCATTATCACTATGCTTTAAAGTTCTATAATCAATCATTTCTTTTTCCCTGACATTTTTGTTATATATTATTTTTAGTGCAGTTAAATATCCATCTTTAAATGCGCCATAATTTTTAATTTAAATTATACCAAAAAACGGTCGAAAAGCTTTTCGACCGTTTTTACAACCGCATTGTGATTGTAAATTATTTTATTCCTTCACATTTTTCAAAGCCTTGCGGACGGCTTCGCTGATTGCCCGACTTGTAGCAAATGCACCAGAAACCGCATTAACATCTGGAGTGTTTTCTTTAACAATACGCTCTGGAATAACCTTAATTATATTCCTTGCCTTTGTTATCGCTTACAAAAAATATTATAAGTGTTGACTACGGCTTTGTATAATAATTAGCAACGCAGGGTTATGATTGTGTTATTTAATTTAGGATGAAAATAAGCTACCTGCCATGGCTTTGGTAGGTAGCTTATGTTGTCGCTATTTCTGTTTTAATTTTTGAATTTCTTCTCTTAGATCTTTATTTTGTTTTTCAATTTCATCCAACTTTTGCATGATCTCTTCAAGCTGAGTATCTTTATCATCAGATTTATTATCTTCTCTCACAAAATATGTTGTAATCGAACTTGTTAACATCCCAATTACACCAATTCCTACTAGCATTAAAACTAATGCTACTATCTTTCCCACAAAAGTATGCGGAGAAATATCACCATAGCCAACAGTCGTTGCAGTAGCAATTGCCCACCAAAATGACTGCGCTAAGGAAACATGCTCAGTCATAGAGTAAGTAATAGCACCAATAATTAAAAGGCTAAGACTAGTATATAGAAGATAAATTAAACCATTAGTATAAAGAATTTTCCTCAATCTACCAGTTAAACCAACTAATCGCAAAACTCTAAGCAAGCGCGTAAGTCTCGCTAGTCTTCCTAGTCGAGCTAGTCTGAAAAGTGTAAAAAATCCATTTACTGGGATGATTGATAATAAGTCGAAAATATTATGTTTAAAGAAACTCCATTTATTCTTAGCAATAATTAGACGATAGAAATAATCTATCGCAAAAATTATTAAGATGCCATTGTCTACCCACATCCATATTCCAGTATTTAAATTAATAACTGAAGCATAGTCTAGGATAACAAGAATAATAGATATTACAGCCAGAATGGCTATTATGAAGTTGTATAGTTTTACTTTTTTAGACATTGTTTTACTTTATAAAATTATACGGCACTAAATATACATTTCCTTTTGTTCTAGTTAATGCAACATAAAATTTATTTTTAATTACCACTGACATTGAACTTAAATCATTCCTTTTTAAAGCATTCGTTAATGTAGATGTTAAGAATATTATTACATTAGTATATTCCATCCCCTTTGAAAAACCATAGTTTATCATTTTAGATTCATCAGCATTAAACTTATCTCTAATTTTATCTTTTTGTCTTTTATCATAGGTTAATAACTTACAGTCTTCACTATTTATTAAATAAACTAATTTTGAATCGTCAATGTACTTTACTTCACCTAAAATATTTGTATTTTTACTTTGTATATCAATACCTAAAACCGATTTAACAAATTCACAAACTTTTGGTGGAACACGATAGCTACTTTTTAATTTTCTATTATCAATATCAAAATATCTAGTCTTTAATCCTAACTTATCCCTAACAAATCTTTCTTCACTCATATTCGAAGTAAATTTATCATATGGTGATATTTTTAAAGACGTTTTCTCAACACAAGATTGGTATAAATCACCCACTAAAATTAATTTTAAACTTGATGTCCTATAAATCTGTGCCCCTAATTTTTGTAATATTTTCAATTCTGGATTTACAATATCTTGAAATTCATCTATAACAATATAATCATAAAATTTTTCTAGCCTCTTAACGGCATTTTCAAACACAAGCTGATTTCGTTTTTCAATTAATAAGGCTGATAATTTATCACCAAAAAGTGCGCCAGATTCACTTTGCCAAAAAGCTGAAGACTTCTTTTTAATATACTTGCTATTGTTAATTTCTTTGCTATTTCTAAAATATAATCCCGAAATATCATAGTTTAATTCTAGATTTTCTCTTATAGATAATTTATATGGTGCAATTAATTCTCTCTCTAAAAATTGATAAAACGTAAGCACCTCATAGTCTTTAAAAGAAATAGACGATATTTGAAGTTTATCTTTTAAATTTTCAGTATTTTGACGCGTATATGTAATAAACAAAACATTCTTATTTTTAAATTGCTCTTTCAATCCAGAAGTAATAAAAGTAGTCTTTCCAGTACCTGCTTTCGCTAAATATATTATTCCTTTAACCATTTTAATCCTTCTTCAATATATCCTGGAATATTATACGTTCCATTTTCATATCTAGAACGCATTAGTAATGCTGACTGACTCTTATTATTTAACATAAAAGCTAACTGCCGTGATGGCATATCTTTTTTATTGTATTTAAATGTTCGTGCGTTTTTATTTATAGGATACTCTCCATCTATCTTATTTTTATTTGATTCATATTCAGATACTTCAAATGTAAAATTATTTGGATTCATATCACAAAAAATTTTTATTGAATCATATTGAGTATTTTGATTTTTTATTTGTGCTATTCGATTTCCCTTGTTATCATCTGATTCAACATCAGAATCGTTATCCGTAAAAATCACCATTTTTCCTTCTGAAAATTCAACTAATTTTATAAAAGGAGCATAATATCGACCTCGCATAGATAAAATCTCATAGTCAGACATGTCTTCACCAAGAGACTTTTTAATAAAAGTTCTCATCAAAATATATTCAGCTGCTCCCTCTACTAAAATTATTTTTTTGGCTATTAATAAACGCAAAAAATCTATATCATCTCTTCTTTTAAAAAACTCTTTTGTTTCTTCATCCAACTGCTCATTAAAATGTACTTCTTGCTTTTCTTCTTTTAATGAACGAATCCAAATTAGATTTTCTAAATCTAATCCCGTTACTATTTGAGAATTGTGAGTAGTTACGATTAATTGATTTTTTAAACTATTTAGTTGATCAATTTGCTTTCGTGTATTGTTAGCCGTTAAATGATTTTCTGGTTCTTCAATTACAATAAGCTTTGAATCTAAATCTAAACTTAATTGCGTTTTAATTAAATTCTCCTTTCCACTTCCTAACTCTTGAAGTGATACATCTTTCGAACTAACATCAACGATTGAATCAAATTTTAAACTATTTGGATCTATATTTAGATGATATTGGTTTTCATTCTTGTTATTTATATTATCAAATAGAGTTTTATTTATAAGTCTAAACTTACTTTCAATAGTAATACGTTCCCTAGTTGTCAAATTATTATAAATTTGACGAGCAAACATATTAAAAGGATTTCCTTCAAAATTATCATTATCAATAAATATGCTCTTTAAGGGATCCATCATACTTCGGTATATGTTTCCAGCAAAAGTTTTGTGTTCTGTTTTATACATACTAAAAGGGATAGTGAATGTATCCCTACCTTTATTCTCATTTATAAAATTAGTGTATTCCGATAAAAATTGATCATCAAAACAATATTTAAAACTTATACCGTATTCGTTGCTATGGATACCAGTACTATCCTTATACTCACCATTAAGTTTTTTTAATTTTAAATTCTTGTCTTCTTTTTCTACCCCAAAAACAGCAATCAAACTGAAATAAGGTAATTCGTCTACCAAATGACTATTAGAATTCTCAAATTGCTTTTTGACTTCACTATTAATATATTTGGCCAAATATGACACCCCATTAAATTCAAAGCGTGATCCCTTTAATAATAATCTTAACGCTTGAACTATTGTTGTTTTCCCTATCCCATTGTCACCAATTAAAATATTTTTATTAGGATTAAATTCAAATTCTATATTTCCTTTATATCCTTTAAAGTTATTTAATATTAATTTTTTGATATAAATCATTACATTACTCCTCTACTATATTTTCATTACTTAATTTTTTTGCTAGAGGAAAGCAAAAAGATTAATTATTTTAGTAGTAATCCGTTGTTGCTCCGACAGAGGTGGAAAAGGTATAACTTTTGGCTTTAATCTTGGCACAGTCAATTGGGGAATACTGGATCCATCACCTTTTTCAATTAATTCTTCACTCTGTAAAAAATAAGCATTTTAAATATTCTTTATTATAAGGAACAAATGAAATCAGACGAATAATTGGGAAGAAAGGGATAGATCTATATTCAACATGTCCTACTGTCCCCCTTGCTGATAAGGTTATCGCATCTTTTTTTACTCTAGGAGTTTTAGTAAAACCGTATAGGCCTTTATCTTTTAGTCCATTTGAATAAATTGGGAAAGGATTATCTGCATTTTTATGTTTGGAATAATTTTTTGGCTTATCTCCACCGGCAAAAATTTCTCCAATATCACCCAGCCTTACCCATTCCCAACTATCGGGAATATCAAACGGCTTTTCTTTATCAGTAATCGGAGGAAGTGGCTTACTCTTCTTAATCTTCTTTTCCTTAATCAGCTGTTCTTTCTCCACCTTAATCTTTTCAAGCAAAACACTAGCTGGTTCATCATGGGGATCTTGCTCTATTAATTTTCCGCGCATTGCCAAATCCAGTACCTTCGACTTCAGCAAAGTCTGAAGTTTTGTGTATTGTTGAGTAGAAGATTCAACTTTGCTCTGATAATGGTGGAAGTGGTATTTTAAGTTCATTAATTAAAGTTTTATTTAGCGTTTTCCCCTTGATAGCAGGTGTAAACTCTCCCATCGTGCTAATTATAGGAAGCAAATAATATAGATAATCCCTAGTTATATAATCTTTATTAATAAAAGGAAAAATAGAAATTATAGCTTCATTATGAACAGCCGGTACATCTAATATACAAACTTTTCCTATAGATAATTTAAAGCTCATCAATAATGTGCCTTTAGGAACTAAATTATTTTTAAAACTATCTTCTAATGCTTGATTTGTTATTTCTTCTTTTAGTTTTATTCAATAATCTTTTATCTTTAATATCACTAATTGAAACCCATGGAATAGTTCCATTTTCCCAATATTTTTTATTTCCTCTTCTTGGCGTTTTTCCTAAAGAAAAACTTACTATATCACCAAACTTCACCCATTCCCAACTATCAGGAATATCAAAAGGCTTTTCTTTATCAGTAATTGGGGCAAGCGGCTTAGTTTTCTTAATCTTTTTTTCTTTAATCAGTTGCTTTTTTTCAGCTTTGATTTTCTCTAAGAGTTCACTAGCTGGTTCATCATCCGGATCTTGTGGAACTAATTTTCCACGCATTGCTAAATCTAAAATTTTTTCTCTCAAAGCTTGTGCATCACAATCTAAAGTATTAATCTTCACTGTCGTCAATTCCTTCTAATGCCTTATTCAGTTCTGCAATTGCCTCGCTAATTGCTTTTGACTTATTATTCATTTCAGACAAAATTTCATTTAACGAACGATTATCTTGCTCTTCTTCATCATTCATCCAAGAAATATCTAAGCTAGTATTAGGGCGCTTTATAATTTCATCAATTGTAAACTTACGCCAGCGACCATTTGGATTCTTTTCTTTATTCCAAGTTTCCTTGCGCTTAGAGCGATCATCAACGCAAAATACCTTTTCAAAATCTTCAAAATCTTTATTATTTAACGGATTACGTTTACCAAATGAACGCATCTGATGACGCATATCATAGATCCAAGTTTCCTTAGTATTATCCTTATCACTTTCACCACGTGTAAAAAACAATACATTCGTCTGAACACCTGGTGCATAAAAAATTCCTGCTGGCAATCTTAAAATAGTATGCAAATTACACTTATTAAGCAAATTTTGACGAATTTTTTCACCAATACCATCTGCAAATAAAACATTATCAGGAACAACAACAGCTGCGCGAGCTTTTCCATTTGCTTTTAGGGAATTATAGATTATTTGTATAAAGTTTAATTGGTTATTAGCAGACGGAAAGGTAATATCATCCCTTCCAGGTAATGATCCATCGACACCAAATGGTGGATTAGTTAACACCAAATCAAAATTCTTCATCCAAGTACCATTTGTAGATAGAGAATCACCTAACTCTAATTTTCCGTCTAATCCATGAAGATATTCATTCATTAAAGCAAGTCTATGAGTATTAGGAACTAATTCCATTCCTGAAAAAGCTTCTTTAACTTGAAATTCTTCTTCATCTTCCGGTAAAGAAGAATAATCATCTGTCTTGTGCTTTAAATAATTATCTGCAGCTACCATGAAACCAAATGTACCCGCTGCTGGATCATTTAATCTTTCTCCAACTTTAGGCTGGGTTAATTTAACCATCATATTAATCAAAGCTCTTGGAGTAAAATACTGTCCAGCATCTGTTTTTACTTCTTCTAAACTTCTTTGCATTAAGCTTTCGTATAAGTTTCCTAAACTTTCTTCTCTTTCAGAAAACCAATCTAAATCGTTAATGTCTTTGATTAACTTTTCTAAAATAGCTGGTGCCGAAATCGTAGTAGAAGCATTGTTATAAATAATATTTACCTTTTTATTAGGAGTTATTTTGGGATTTCCTAAGTCAATTAATAGCTGGCGATAGAAATTTAATAGTTCCAGACCTTCCTTTTGGACTAAATTATTCCATCTATACTTTTCAGGAATACCCTCTTCCTCTCCTTGTTCTTCACACATTTTTAAAAACAGGAGAAAAGTTAACTCAGTTAAATAATCTTGTGAAGTAACTCCACCTTTTCGTAATACTCCTGCTTCTTTCCATAATTTACTTGCAATTTCTTGATTATTCACGAAATTCTATTCTCCTTAATATTTATACATACAAATTTTCATTCAATACATAAATTATTTGATCAGCATTTTCTTGAAAAATTTTCTTCATCTGTTTATACCCGCCCTGACGCTTGAAATACAAATTTTTGTCAAATGCTTCTTCAGCAGTAGGTCCTAAAACTGTATTAACTCTCAACTGATTTTCAATTTTCTTTAGCCATTTTCTTTGAGGAACAGTCCAATCAGCTAATCCATATACTTTCTGCATAGCATTATGAATTCTTACATCATGATCTATTAACTTTGAACCTGTAGTAGCCTGACGAATAAAGCTAATAATATCAGCCGTAGTTTGTACATGCTTAGTGGTTTTCCATGCAGTTTGAAGATCATTTTCTTTAAAGCCATTTTGTTCTAGCTTAAGTTTAATATCTTTCAGTTCATCAAAAGTAAGATCTTTAGGTCTAGTAGCAACAACTTGTAAAGCTGGAATTGCATCAATGTTTTTCTTGATAAAATTATCAAAGTTCTCAATATAATCTTCAGGTTTCTGATTATTCTTTCCATAACCTCGTATTACATTAACTACTTTATCCTCTGCATCAGAAATATATTGAACTGATTTTTTTGCTTTTAGCTCATCAAGTCTTTCAAATTTAGGCCATTGTTCAAGAAATTGCTCTTTATTCATTTTACTTAAGCCACGAGCCCATGCATCAATTGACTTAACTTCAGCTAATCGCTCAAATTCTTTCTTCTTTTGCTCATCTAAGATTTTAACTTTTCGTTCTATTGCTCCTGACATATCAATTTGATATGGAGCAACATCATCATTAATTTCAAAAAAGTCTTCTTTATGCTGCAAGAAATAGTGAACATTATGTCCAGGATTTTTCACCACTGGTTTCATGTTCGTTACCTTATTCATTGCATCATAGATGCCTACTGCATCAAAAATTGTAAACTTAGATTTATTAATCTTAGGACATAATCTTGTTGCACGCCCTAACATTTGCTCATATAGAATTCTTGACTGTACACGTCGTAAAAAAACAATATTCGTAATTTCTGGAACATCTACACCAGTTGTTAAAAGATCGACTGTTACAACAATATTTGGATACTTTTCATTCTTAAATTTTTTAATTTCTGTATCAGGATGTCTGATCGAACCAGTAATCTTTTCAATTGCATCATCATCAACAGGATTTCCTGCATCTTTAAAAGACTGCTTAAGCAATGTAACAACCATATCTGCATGTTCATCAGTTGCTGCAAAGATTAAAGTCTTTCCTAAATCGGAATCACTAGGATCTAAATATTGTTGTGCTAATTGATCACAAACTACTTTATTAAAGTTTTCGTTAATTACTCCCTTATTAAAGTCTTTAAGTTCAAAATCCATATTATCAGGTAACTTTTCTTTATTAATAGTCTTCTCTTCCTGATCAAAAAGATTAACTTCGGCACCTTTTTTAAAATGAATACCTTTCTGAGAAAGTTCTGTTTGAATAATAATAGGAGCATCGTGATCCACCAAGTAGCCATCAAGAACAGCTTGCTGATAACTATATGAATAAACAGGATCTCCAAAGATCTCAACAGTTTGCAAAGCTGGAGTTGCAGTCATTCCTATTGCAGTTGCATCAAAATAATCAACTACTCTGCGGTATTGGCTAACATAGTCTTCCTGCCCGTAATACTTATATTCATTGCTAGACATATCTTTATCTTCTGAATATCCACGATGGGCTTCATCAACAATAATAAAATCATATTGTCCAACAGAGAGTTTTGCCTGATTATCATCATTAAAGAAAAGCCGTTTTATCATTCCTTGTACAGTCGCAATTTGAATTTTTGTAGAAGTATCAGGCAGTTTGTCTGTCAGCTCTTTTAACTCATAAATATCAGCAACAGATTTATTATCAACCTTATTATCCTTAATTGCACCTGCTGTTTGTTTCCCTAATGAGTTACGGTCAACTAAGTAAAGAATACGACGAGCACGTTTATGTTTTAACAAACGATACATCAATGCAATAGCTGTTCTAGTTTTACCTGTTCCTGTTGCCATTGCCAGCAAAATACGCTTTTTGCCATCTTTAATTGCTTCCTCAATATTCTTAATAGCTTCTACCTGATAATCCCGATCAGCGAATTTAGGAAAGTCATTGTCATTAACCAAATCTTGATTTGCCTCATCAGGATTTTTAGCAGTTAATTTCAAAGCCAAATCTTCAGGATGATGGAATTCTTCTAACGCATATGCATTTTCCTTAGGATTTCGTGCATCCCAGAACCAAATACCTGATTTTTCTTTATATTGTTTTAAATATGGACGACCATTTGCAGTATAAATAAATGGAACTTTATAATCTCCCATCTGATTATCGACTAACAAATAATCTGATCTAAATGGCACTTCTCTAGAATATTCTTTTGGTTGAGCCATTTGACCAGCAATGTCTTGATCCCATTTCTTAGCTTCTACGATACCGTAAAATTCTAGCCCTTTAAATAAAGCATAATCAGCACGTTGCCCATTTGGTAACACCCATTCAGCAATTGCCATATTGTGTCCTTTTTTAGGTTCAGTTTTAAGCTTCCAATTGTTTAATTTCTCGGTATCAGCTTCCCATCCTGCTTCTTGCAATTGTTTATCAATTAATTGACGGGTTTCTGCTTCAGTTAATTGATGTTTCTTAGCGAACTTAACACTAATCTTACGCCGTTGTTCTCGAACTTCTTTAGATACCTCTAATGGCTTTTGACCATTTAATGCTACTTCTAATTCTTTTTTTAATTGATCAATCTGGGCTTGCTGTATCTGAAAAATATTAGCTTGATCAATTGGAGTTTGATAGTTAGCTGGATTATCTTGAGAATAAACTTCTAAGAAATAACTCCAAATCAAATGAGCTTTTTTATCAATTTCTAAAGCTTGTTTTTTAGAAACTACAAATTGATGATCATGATCAGCCAAATTTCTAATACGACGAATATCATCTAAATACTTTGTTACAACAGGTGGATAATCAGCACGATATTTTAGTTCATTAATGCGATCTATTTGCTTTAGATTCCAGTCACCAAAACCTTCAAGATGCATAATCTCACGTGTTAATTGTTCTGCGAAATTTCCAAAAATAGCTACACTACTTTTAGGATCAGAATATATTAAACTTTCAGCGCTAGTTGCTAATTTAGCATACTGTTGATAGTCTTTTTTAGTTGTTTCAAAATTAGACATCCTACAATCCTCATTCTTCATATTCTCTGCTTATATTTTACCCTGAATAGCCATTTCACAACAAGTTCATTAAGAATATATGTTCATCAATTTTACATAATAAAAAAATATGAATTAAAAAATACAATTTCAAAAATATTTTCCTTGTTCGCTTTCTTTCAGAACTTATGTTCGATATAATACTTCTATCAAACTTACTTGGAGAAAAATCATGATCTTAAAGAAGCTCTTTCAACCTCGCCGTCATACAAAAGAATTTCATATTTTTATTGATGAAAGCATTTCTTTTCAATCTCAATCTAACAATACAACTGAAAAGTTCTATACAGGCTTTTTAGTCATCTCCACCTTTCAACTAAAAGATTTATATAACCGATATTTTCAAAAAATTTATCATTCTCATTATAAAAAAGAAAAAAAGAGTGTAAATGTTTCAGACACGATGAATCGATTAGCGTTAGATATTGTTAAGCCTTTTCTAACCAATGCTTATATTTACCGACGCCCTACTTACCATAAGAACGATACCACTCTTGATAATACGATTATGCAACAAGTATTAATGCTTCAATCCTACATTTACCCAATTAAGAGAATTATTGAAGATCTACGTCAGCAAAATCCTGTTATTAACTTAAAATTAAATATTTACCTTGATCAAACTAATTTAAATTCTCAGCTTGAAAGTGAATATTTTAGCTGCAAGCTACTTTCTCAAATTATCAAAAATCTAGGCGAGGAAAACAACGTATTTTTTACTTATCAAACATGCGATAGTAAACAAGAATTAGGCATTCAAATGGCAGATATGCTCGTTGGTGCTTATCGCAAGCAAGAAAAATATGCTGCAAATGATGACAATACTACTCTCATTCCTTTTAACGTTACATCAATGATTGATACTCTAGCTTTTCAAAATCAAGATACTTTCTTAAAATTATATGGTTTAGTAAGTATTACTATGAAAAGTCCTACTAAAAAAGATTTAACAGCTTTCAAGAAATTTCTAAAAAATGCGCTAGATTCTGATTCTTACCAATATCCAAAAAGAAATAACTTTAATACTATAAGAGACAAATTAACTAAAGCAAAAAATAAAACTTATCAAGAAGAATTCAATCGCAAACTTGTCAGAATCTTAGTTTCACTAAATAAGTCCTTGACTAAAATTTATGGAAATAAATTACCCAAAGCTTATATCAAAAACTTAAGTCAAAAATATAATCGTAATAATTGTAATCGTACGATCGCTAATATGCAGAGAAATATAAACAAATTACAAAAAATACAATTAAGTATCTTTAAGATTTTTAAACTTAAGATCTCTTTGAGAAGATTTAACAAACAATTGGATAAATTACTATAAAAAAATACCACTCAAATTATCTTTGAGAGGTATTCTTTACGATCAAAAGCAATTACTTTCTAAATAGTCGCTCTATTATTCTTCACTATTCAATTCATCTAACATATCCTGCATATCAATATCGTCAGGTTGAACTTGCAAATACTTCTTGATCAATTCCTTAGTTGTTGGGATCTCACGCAATTCATAGAACAAGTTAATCATCTGTCTTAAGAAACTTGCATTCTTTTGAAAGGCAGGATAAGCAAGCAAAAATTCACTCTTGGCCTTATCATAGTCTTCAAGTCTTTGATATGAGATAGCCATATTCCAGTGAGCTTGTGGTTCAAGTTCTTCATCATCAAGATCCTTAAATAAGGCGATATTAGCTTCATCTTGGTGCTGGTGGAGATACAAGTTAGACAACTGCAAACGTAAGTCACTATTGTCTGGAGCAATCTCTAGCCCCTTCTTAAGCAAGCGTTCTGCTTCGTCTAACTGATTTAAGTTAGCAGCTGCTTTAGCACCTAAGCTATATAAGACCTCATCTAGTTCATTATAAGAAAGTCCCGTCTGAGCAGTTCTCAATACTTCTTCATTGTTATCCTCTGCTGCATAAGCCTGTGCAAGTAATGGATAGGCATTTACATAGTCAGGTTGAGTTTCTATTACTTGATCTAAGTACTTAATTGCTTCCTTATTATCGCCCGCAGATAACATAATTAAACCTGCTTCATATAATGCATCAATGCTCAAAATATCATTTTCATGACTCTTAATCTCGTTGGCCGCTTCTTCGTACTCACCTAATTTTGCAAGACAGGCAGCGATTCTTTGACTTAGGACTACTTCGCCAAAGGTCTTGTTTTCTTTTGCAAGCTCTCGGTATAGTCCTAATGCTTCACCATAATCGCCACTTAAGTAGTCAAGTTCAGCTAAGCCAAAGTTAATTGCATCTTCTTCAGGAGCTAATTTATGCGCTTCTAGAAGCTTTTGACGCGCTGTTTCAATCAGACCATTACTTTGGTAATAATCAGCTAAATCAAGTAAGCTCTCGATATAAGCATCACTTTCCGGCTTTACATCATATAGAAGCTGCAAACCATCATCTTCATCGCCAACATTTAGTAAAATTTCAGCTAAGTATACCTTAAACAAATCTTCTCTTGGAAACTGAGCAATCAAATAGCGGTAAACTTCCTTAGAAAGATCAGTAAAACCAAGATCAGTTAAGTTTTCAGCTAAAGAAGCTAAAACTTCCGGATCATCATTTTCAAGTGCTTTTTTAAGAAGAATATGATTATCAGAAAAGTCATGGTTTTGAATTGCATCTAGTAGTTGTTCAGAATAAGTCATTTTTTCACTCTTTTCATTTGTGCTAACACAATAATTGTACACAAAAAACGTGCCAAGCTATACAACTTAGCACGTTTTTATTTTGCTAGTAACTGAACAATTACTTAACAGCATCCTTAAGAGCCTTACCTGGCTTGAATGCAGGAACCTTAGAAGCTGGGATTTCGATTTCAGCCCCAGTTTGTGGGTTACGACCCTTACGAGCTGCACGGTGACGTACTTCAAAAGTACCGAAACCGATCAATTGAACTTTTTCACCTTTAGCAAGATCTTCTTGAATAGAGCTAAAGATTGCATCAACTGCAGCAGCAACTTCTTTCTTGGTTAAGTCAGTTTTAGCAGCAACTTCAGAAACTAATTCTGCCTTGTTTGCCATTCCACTTCACCTCCTGAAATGAACTAATAGTATTTTAAAACAAAACCTTTAAAAAATAAGAAAAATGATTTATTCATTTATTCCCTGCAATAAAATTAGCACACTAAGACGCTTAGTTGCAAGCTTTTTCGCAGATATATCCCTATTTTTTTGAAATTTTAGGCTTATTTACGTTTTCTAGCTAAGATTTTAATTGGTGTTCCCACAAAATCAAAGTTTTGGCGCAATTGATTAATTAAAAATCTCTGATATGAAAAGTGCAATAATTCTGGATCATTTACAAAAACAACAAATGTCGGCGGAGTTACTGCAACTTGCGTCATGTAGTAGATTCTTAATCTCTTTCCGTTAACAAGTGGCGTTGTCGTAATTCTGGTTGCCTCAAGTAGCAAGTCATTCAAGACACTAGACTTAATGCGACGAGTTTGATTATCGTGAACTTCTTTAACTAGTTTCAAAATATCAGGAACTCTTTGACCAGTCTTTGCCGAAACGAAAACAATTGGAGCGTAGTCCAAGTATTGGAACTCCTGTCTAATTGTATTTTCAAAGTCCTTCATGCTTGTGCTATCTTTTTTAGGAAGATCCCACTTATTTACGACAATAATTACTCCTCGGCCTGCGTCGTGAGCATAGCCAGCAACATGCTTATCTTGTTCACGAATGCCTGTGCTAGCGTCTAAAACTAAAAGTGTAATATCACTTTCTTCAATAGCACTAATTGCTCTTAGAACTGAATACTTTTCAGTCTTCTCGTAGACCTTGCCACGGCGTCTAATTCCGGCAGTATCGACAATAGTATACTTTTGCCCATCATTAGTAAAAGTCGTGTCTATGGCGTCTCTCGTTGTCCCTTCGATGTTAGAAACAATTACACGTTGTTCACCTAAAATAGCATTTACTAGTGAGGATTTTCCTACATTAGGACGACCAATTACACTAAATCGAATCGAATCATCTTCATGTTGATTGGCCTTATCGCCGAATTCACCAACAATTGCATCAAGTAAATCACCCATACCAGTTCCATGACTACCAGAAACAGGAATTGGGTCGCCCAAACCTAAACTATAGAAATCATAAATATCAGTTCTTTGTTCAGGATTATCAACCTTGTTAACTGCTAAAATAATTGGCTTCTTAGTTCGATAAAGCATCTTAGCAATTGTTTCATCCATATTAGTCATGTGTTGGGTCACATCTCCCAACATGACAATTACATCAGCTTCATCAATCGCAATTTCAGCTTGAGCCTTAATTTGCTCTTCGATTTCACCGGAGTCTAAAGTAATACCACCAGTATCAATTAGGATAAATTCATGGCCCATCCATTCAGCACGAGCATAAATTCTATCTCTGGTGACGCCAGCTTTATCCTCGACAATAGCTACGCGAGAATTAATAATTCTATTAAAAATAGTTGATTTACCAACATTTGGTCGTCCAACTAATGCAACGATGGGTAATGACATATTATTTCTACCCCTTTCTATTTATCTAAGAAATAAAAAAAGCTGACCGGAGTCAGCTTTTTTAGACGAATGACGATTAATCCTTATCTTTAAGTTGATCACCAATAATGTCACCTAAAGCAAAACCGTTGTCATTGTCATTCATGTACTTATCAGCTACAGAATCTTGACGACGACGTGGACGTGAGTTTTCACTCTTAGCAGCATTAGGATCAGCTTGCTTGATTGACAATGAGATTCTTCTGTCACTTGGGTCAACGCTCAAAACTTTAACTTTAACAGTTTGACCAACCTTTAAAACATCACTTGGCTTATCAACGTGCTTGTTAGCAATTTCTGAAACGTGTACTAAACCTTGGATTCCATCAGCTACTTCGATGAATGCACCGAATGAAGTTAAAGTCTTAACTTCACCTTCAATGATGTCGCCTTCATGTAAACCTTCAGTAGCTTCTTCAAATGGGGATGGTAAAGTTTGCTTAATTGACAGGGAGATTCTGTGTCTATCGTCATCAATACCGATAACTTTAACCTTAACATCTTGACCAGCCTTCAATACATCACTTGGCTTGTCAACATGCTTGTAAGAAATTTCTGAAATGTGAACTAAACCGTCCACACCACCAACGTCAACAAAGGCACCAAAACCAGTTAAACGTGATACTTTACCTTCAACAGTATCACCTACAACTAATTGAGAAGCAACGTTTTCGAATGCTTCTTCACGTTCCTTTTCGATTAAGTCTTTTCTTGAAAGAATTAATCTGTTCTTGTTAGGATCAATTTCAGTGATCTTCAAGTTCATCTTCTTGCCAATGTAAGGCTTCAAGTCAGAAACGTAACGGTTAGAAATAAGTGATGCTGGTAAGAAACCACGTGTACCAACGTCAACTAATAAACCACCGCGAACAGCACCAGTTACAGTACCTTCAACAGTCTTGCCTTCTTCAAAGACCTTTTCTAATTCCTTGTAAGCTTCTCTTTCCTTCAAACGAGTAACTGAGAAGAAGAATTCGCCGTTTTCTTTATCGCCACCAGCTCTTCTAAGAACTAAAGCTTCAAACTTATCACCAGGTTTTACCAATTGGTTCAAATCTGCGTTACGGTCATTAGTGAATTCACGTTTAGTGATTACACCTTCAACACCTGCATTTTCAACACCAACAGCGATTTGTCCATCTTCAACACTTAAAACTTCAACGTTAACAATGTTGCCGACTTCAACTCCCTGCATTTCTTTTAGAGCATCTAAGAATTGATTACTATTATCTGTCATAATTACCTCCCAATATCATACTTTATTTTAAAGTACTTGATGTCTTTTTTCCACACTTTTGTTTAATTTTTTTGCTTTTTTTGAATTATCTCGCTGATTTTAGCTACAACCTCATCAATAGTAAGGTTTGTTGTATCTAATTCAATTGCATCCGCTGCTTTTTTTAATGGTGAAATTTCACGATGAGAATCTTTATAGTCGCGAACTTCAATATCATGTTCAATATCTTTCAAGTCTTGGTGAATTCCTTTTTCTTGAAAATCTAAAAAGCGTCTCTTAGCTCTTGATGCCACACTAGCGATTAAGAAGATTTTTACCTCAGCATCTGGTAAAACTGTCGTCCCAATATCACGGCCATCCATAATAACATTATGTTTACCAGCCATTTCACGCTGTAATTCAACCATCTTTTCACGAATTGACTTCAAGGCTGACACTTGAGAAACATTCTCAGTAATTTCTGGAGTTCTAATGGCAATTGATACATCCTTGCCATTTACATAAACCTTCTGTTCTCCATCTTCTTGCTTAAATTCAATTGTGCTCTTGTCAACCAGGTCTAAGATCGCCTTTTCATCCCCATAGTCAACGTGATTGTCGTGTGCAATTAATGTACATGCTCGATACATTGCACCAGTATCGATATAAATATAGCCTAAATTATGCGCGATAATTTTAGCAACTGTACTCTTCCCCGCTGATGCAGGACCATCAATAGCTACTTGCATTAAAAAATTGAGTCCTTTCTTTTTCATTCAAAGTAAATTCTACCATAAAACAAAAACCAGAAGTCACTCGACTTCTGGCTAAACATAATTCTTTTAGAAAATATTTTAGAAATTACGTCTTACAAACTTCTCTAGAACAGGTAATAAAGTTTTCGCTAAAATCAAAACAACAATACTGTTAATCAAACCCTTAATTAAGTTGAAAGGAATAATAGCAGAAACAACGTAAGTTAAAAGTGATGAGTTTAACTTAAATCCCATTAAAGAAATATACATTGGAGTTAGAACAAAATAATTTGCTAGTGACATTACTACCGTTAAAGCTAGTGTACCGACAATTAAACCAAAAATTTGATATTTTACTTTATCCTCATGTTTTTTACTGATGAAATAAAATGGCAAGATATAAGCTAAACTTGCTAAAAACGCAGCCAGTTGTCCGATCATTGAAATTGGATTAAAACCAGAAATAAAAAGACTCAATAATGACTTAAAGAGTGCAATCATTGTTCCGCCCAATGGTCCAAAAACTAAGGTGCTCAAGGCAACAAGTGAATCCGAAAAGTCCATCTTCAAATAATCAAAGCCTGGAATAATTGGGACTTCAATTTTCATAATTAAAAATGCCAATGCACCAATCATTGCCCAAGCAAGCCAATAAGCAAGTCTGACATGACTTAAACTAGTTTTTCTTTGCATGATGATTCCTCCATAACATACAAAAGGTCTGTTGCCTCAGCAACAGACCTTATTAATCTAAATCATGTTTAGTTTTTTAGTCTGTCTTCTTCCATCTAGACTTTAACTATCGGTACCTAAGGTTCAACTACATCGTAGCTCGCGGACTCTAACCGCCGGTCGGGAATTTCACCCTGCCCTGAAGACAACATCCTTTTATTTACTTTTTACAAGTAAATAATAATACTTCTTAACTAAATTGTAAATAATAATGTTTTTTAATTACTTAAGTTTAATTGATTGACCAATACTAATACTATCAGCTGATTCTAAACCATTAAGCTGCTCTAAATGATGCACTGAAGTGTTATTTTCACGAGCAATTTTTGATAAAGAATCGCCTTCTTGAACAGTGTAAGAACTTGGTGCTTGATTTTGTGATGAGCTGCTTCCACTGTTATTCTGCCAGGTATTTTGATTATTTTGGTATGAATTTTGGTTTGCTTGTTGAGTTTGACCTTGAGTAGTAGTTTGACTAGCACTAGAAGCATAAGATTGGGTACTGCTTTGGCTAGTTTGACTACTTTGAGACTGACTAGTTACAGCTGGAGTTACGTCATGAGATTGGCTTGACGATTTCTTCTCTTCTTTCTTCACACTACTCTTAGACTTACTCTTCTTCGAAGAACTACGCTTAGGCTTTTTACTCTTAGATTTATGAGACTTAGAAGAACTCTTTGAAACTTTAACACTCTTTTCAGCCAAGTTATTAGAATTAGAGTGCAACTTTGAAGAAACAATCGGAATCAAGGCAATCAAAATTATTGCAACTATAATCAACCCAGCCCATAACTGACTATGGTTTGTACCCTTAGAGTTCTTATCTGGACGACTAGGAGTTGGTTCGGGTGCAGGCTCTGAACGGTGGCGATGATGCATCGCACTTCTAGACGTTGTCGGACGTTCAAAATGCTTGTAAGGACCCTTAGGTTCTTGATTGTCCTGAGATTTATTTTCCTTCATTCCAAAATCCTCCACAATTATAGATTATTAGTTTTATTTTATCATAGCTTGACAAGTAACGTTAGTCAGATAAGTGATTTAACCGAGAGACTTCTTCATGCGTTAATTCGCGATATTCACCTGAAGTCAGTGATTTTAAAGTCAAGAAAGCATACTTTTCACGAGATAATTTTTCAACAAAATGATGAACTGCTTCAAACATCCTCTTAACTTGGTGATAATGCCCCTCATGAATTGTTAATTGAACAATTTGAGTATTTTTCTTTTCATCAGTCTTCAGAATCTTCAATTTTGCTGGCGCACTCTTACGTCCATCAATTCGAACCCCATGTGTAAGAGAGTGAATATCTTCTGGAGAAAGAAGTCCTTTAATTTTTGCCACATAAACCTTTGGCACTTCATTACGAGGATGCATCAACTTATTAACTAATTCACCATCATTAGTCATTAATAATAAGCCTGAAGTATCATAATCAAGACGACCAACTGGATATAAGCGATATGGTACATCTTCAAAGTAATCGACAACAGTCTTTCTGCCCTTATCATCTTTTACTGAAGAAATTACGCCACGAGGTTTGTAAAACAAATATGTGTGGAGTGTTTCTTTCTCAATTGGAACTCCATTTACTTCAATTTTGTCGCTCGGTTCAACTTTCGTTCCCAGCTCAGTAATTCTTTTACCATTAACAGTTACTTGCCCAGCTGTAATCATTTTCTCAGCCTTACGTCTTGACGCAACGCCGGCTTGTGCAATTACTTTTTGCAATCTTTCAGCCATTTTACTCTCCTTCATCAAAATTTATTTCTTTGCTACTTCTCTCATCCTGATCAAATAAGTTCACAGGATTGTCATCTGATTCAAACTCTTCTATTACTGGTAAATCAGCCAAACTTTCATAGTTAAAATACTGTAAGAAATAGTCTGTAGTCACATATAAGTTAGGGTGGCCAGGTACGTCTTTTTTACCATTTACTTTAATCAGTCCACGCCAAACTAAAGTCTGCAATGCTCCTGATGAGTTAACACCTCGTAAATCATCAATTTCAACCCGTGTTATCGGTTGACGATATGCAATAATTGAAAGTATTTCAAGAGCTGACTGACTTAAATTCTTCGATAAATCTTTTTGGAAAAATTTAGAAATAACATTCCCGCATTCCGCACTGGTAGTTAATTTATAAGTATGATTAATGCAGATCAGTTGTAAGCCAGAGTTCTCATCATTTTTAAGTCGATCTTTTAGATGATTTGCTAACTCTCGTAATGCCGATGGTGAAATTTCTAATAATTGTAATAAATTATCTGTTTCCAAACCATCATCCCCTGCTGCATAAAGGAGAGCTTCTAATTGTGCTTCTTTACTTGCCATTAGTCTCAACTTTCTCTAATTCTAGGTCACCAAAGTCTCTATTTTGCTTTACTAAAATTTTATGATCACGACATAATTCTAAAGCTGCTAAAAACAACCCAATTACCTGATCAAGATCCTGAAAATTCTTAATACAGTCAAAAAAGCTAACCTTTTTTCTATGGTGAAGTTTATCCTTTAAAAATGTCGTCATTTCTTCAATTGAAGTTTCATGAACTTCTATTTGTCCCACTTGTGGTTTTCTTAATTTAAAACGCTCCAAAACGACTTTAAAAGTATTAGCCAGCTCATCACTTGTAATTTTTCCTAAGGGAAGAGGCTCAACTTCTTTTTTAGGCGAAACAGATGGATCTTTAGCCACAGTAATTGGCATTTCTTCATCTCGTTTCTTAAAGTATTCCGCAATTCTTTGAAAAACTGAATATTGGACCA
Source organism: Lactobacillus sp. RTP31084st1_F9_RTP31084_210423 (assembly GCF_040919545.1). Lineage (NCBI taxonomy): Bacteria > Bacillati > Bacillota > Bacilli > Lactobacillales > Lactobacillaceae > Lactobacillus > Lactobacillus sp. RTP31084st1_F9_RTP31084_210423. The sequence goes on along the minus strand of NZ_JBCOVH010000001.1, from coordinate 409,106 downwards.
GCTGCTCAACTAGTTCAGCACGCGGGTCTTCCTGATATTGATCTTCTTCAACAAAGTCATTTTTGGGAAGTAAATATTGCGATTTAATTCTAAGAAGAGTTGATGCCATCACAAAATACTCGCCAGCAATTTGCAAGTCTAAAGTCTGCCAGCGAGCCAAATTAGCTAAGTATTGTCCAGTAATCTTCGCAATTGGAATATCGTAAATATCTATCTTTTGTGATCTAATTAAGTGCAAAAGTAGATCTAATGGTCCCGTAAAATTTGGAAGATCTAAAGTTAATTCATCGACATTATTCATCGGTCTTATCTTCCTTTAAATAGCTTAATAAAAAGGCCCAGTCAGGTAAAGCGGTAATCATTTTATCAGGATAAAGATGCTTTAGATCTTTCATTACCAAGCGTTTGGTTTCTGAATCACGCATTGTTGGATCAAGAGATAGATAGCGAATAATTATAAAGTTTTTTTCTTCTTGAATGCCAATAATACCTCTTGCGTTACCCTTTTCTTTATAAATAAGAACTTCAAATTGATTAGAATCACTAGTATATAACTTCATCTCTTCTTGTAAGTTCTTAATATTTTTAAAATCTGGAAGATAAGACAAATATCCCATTACAGTTTTTTCATAGTCTTTTTTATATTTGCTGATCATAATATTTAAGCACGTGGATGTGCTTGATTATAAACCTCCAAAATATGCTTCTGCGTCAGATTAGTATAGATCTGCGTAGTTGTAATATCACTATGACCCAAAATTTCTTGAACTACACGCAAATCTGCCCCGTTTTCAAGCAAATGAGTAGCGAAAGTATGTCTCAAAGTATGGGGAGTAACATTTTTAGTTATTCCAACCAGCTGACAATACTTTTTTATCTTCTGCCAAACAGCCTGTCTCGTTAGTTGATGACCATGATTGTTTAGAAAAATTACATCAGTAAATTGACCGCTTTTTAGTACTTGAGCATCCCTAACATCCTTTTGATACTTTTCAAGCCACGATAAAGCAACTTCAGTAATTGGTACAAGTCGTTCTTTTGAACCTTTACCAAGAACTCTAATAATTTTTAAATCGGGATGAATGTCACCAGTTCGTAAATTTATTAATTCACTCACCCGCATTCCAGTTGCGTAAAGTAACTCTAGCATCGCACGATCTCTAATTCCTAATGGCGTATTCGTATCAGGAGCCGCAAGTAATTTATCTACTTCTTCTTCTCTTAAAGCGGTTGGCAATCTTCGTTCACTTTTTGGGGAATCGATTTTTATTAATGGATCACGTTCAATTATATCCTGTCTTAAGAGCCATTGATAGAATTTTCTCAAACTAGAGATCATTCGACTAATTGAAGTTGTTGCCTTGCCCTTGTCTTTTTGCGTAGCAAGAAAAGCGTCAACAACTAAATAGTCAACTTCCCAGCTTGTTTCATTTTGATCTTGTAAATAATCTAAATATTCTTCTAAATCAGTTCGATAAGAAATAATGGTATTAGGACTTAAGCCACGTTCCACTTGACTGAAACGTAAATAATCTTCTAAATTATCCTTCATCGTCTGTGTCTGATTCATCTTTTTCTACCAAGCTAATTGTTCCTGCATCTTTATCTTCAGTAATTAATCTATTTTTTAATAAATGACCTAAAGCGCGTTTAAAGGCTGACTTAGAGATACCAAAGTGATTCTTAATTTCTTGAGCATCGCTTTTATCATAAAAAGGTAAGGTCTTAGTTGCTTCACGGCGTAAACTTACTAAAATCATTTGAGCATCATCATCAATCTCCTCAAAGCCTCGAGGAAGAACGCTCAAATTCAATCTACCATATTGACTAACCCCGATTACGCGTGCCTTAATTTTTTGCCCTAGACGCAAGGGACGGAACATTTCAGACTTATGGACAAAGGCTAAGTAATATTGATCAGTAATTACAAAAGATCCAACTTCATAGTTACGGTACACAGTACCAGACATATTTTTGTTTTCCAAATGCGCAGGAAAATTGGCAGCTAACTGTTCAAAAACATCTTCTTCTGCCATCTTAGCCCAAATACGTTCCTTATCATCGGTCTCAAGGCGTACTAACAAACGATCATCTTTCTTTGGCCATTGATCTTTTTCAAGTGGAAGATCGTCTAAAGAAACAACAACGTCTTTATCATTTAATCCAATATCTAAAAATACACCCAAATCACGGCGCACTTCAGTTACTGTAGCCCAACCATACTGATCTTTTTGAGCAAAAGGATAAAATTGCGTCATTTCCTTCTTTTTATCTTTATTTTCATAGATAAAGCCCTGTACTTCGTCACCTAAATGGATTGGCTCATCTTGTGTAACTTCTATTTTCTTTAATTCAAAAGTTACGCCATCAACCTGTACATAAAAAGCAGTTTGATTTTCATCAGTAACTTTTCCTTTTCTTATTTCACCTAACATATCAGCGCCTCAATCCTTCTAATTTGTCTGTCACCTATATAGTATAAGGAAAAAAAGACAAAAATAAAATAGCCAGCTTTCGCTGACTATTTTAATAAGCTAATTAATTTAGATTAAAGGTTAGTTGCTTCACCTTGGTAAACAGCACCACGACGAGCATCAACAGTAATCTTAGAACCATCCTTGATCTTTTCAACTGCATCAGTAGCACCAACAACAACTGGGATACCAAGTGAAAGACCAACAACAGCTGCGTGGCTAGTTAAACCTGAAGCTTCAACTACCATACCTGAAGCCTTCTTGATTGCTGGTAAGTAATCCTTATCAGTAGTCTTAGCAACTAAAATGTCACCATCTTGAACTTTGCTGTTTGCTTCTTCAGCAGAAGTTGCAACTACAGCTTTACCAATAACTGATTGTTCACCAACACCTAAACCTTTAACAAGTTGGGTACCGATCAATTGTAACTTCATCAAGTTAGTAGTACCAGTTTCACCCAAAGGAACACCAGCAACGATAATTACCAAGTCGCCGTCTTTTGCAAGACCAGTTTCTTTAGCAAGTTCTGCTGCCTTGTCAAACATTTCTTCAGTAGTCTTAGGCTTTTCAACCAACATTGGCTTTACACCCCAAACAACACCTAATGAGTGTTCGATCTTTTCGTCGAAAGTCATAGCAATGATATCAGCGTTTGGACGGTACTTAGAAATCATACGTGCAGTGTAACCAGATTCAGTTGCTGCAATAATAGTCTTAACGCCCAATTCTTCAGCAGTTCTAACAACTGATTCACCAATAGCTTCAGTAACGTTTGAACCCTTGTATTCTTCAAATCTTTGAAGAGCTAACTTGTTACGCTTAGCAAGTTGCTTTTCAGTACGCATGTCAATTTCAGCCATAGCCTTAACAGCTTTAACTGGGTAAAGACCATTAGCAGATTCACCTGAAAGCATAGTTGCGTCAGTACCATCAAGAACAGCGTTAGCAACGTCAGTAACTTCGGCACGAGTTGGACGTGGGTTTTCTTGCATTGAGTCAAGCATTTGAGTAGCAGTAATAACTGGCTTACCTAATGCGTTACATCTTCTGATTAATTCCTTTTGTACAAATGGAACATTGATAAATGGAATTTCAACACCCATGTCACCACGAGCAACCATTAAACCATCAGAAACCTTTAAGATTTCATCGATGTTATCAATACCTTCTTGTGATTCAATCTTAGGGAAGATCTTTACGTATTCACAGTGTGCTTCTTCAAGCAATTGACGAATGTCAAGAACATCTTGTGCTTTACGAACAAATGAAGCAAAGATGAAGTTGATACCTTCCTTTAAACCGAATTTAATATCGTTAGTATCTTTTTCAGTGATACCTGGGAGGCGAATTTCAACACCAGGAGCGTTAACACCCTTCTTAGAACCAATTAAACCAGTGTTTTGAGCTTCACAAACTAATTCTCTCTTAGTGTCATCTTTTTCCTTAATCAAAAGGTCAACTAAACCATCATCGATTAATACGTGACCACCAACATGAGTATCATCGTAAAGTCCATCGTAGGTAACGTGGATCATGTCCTTGTTACCCTTCTTAGTGTCATCCATAGAAATACGGATAGTGTCACCAGTGTTAATAGTGAACTTGCCGCCTTCTTGTTCAGTAGTTCTAATTTCGGCACCCTTAGTATCAAGAGCAATGCCAAGAAGTTTACCAGTCTTCTTTTCAATCTCACGAACCATGTTCATACGTGCACGGTGTTCTTCGTGGTCACCGTGTGAGAAGTTGAAGCGGAATACGTTTGCACCTGCTTCAGCTAATTTAGTAATAGTCTCAACATCGTTTGAGGCTGGCCCTAAAGTACTAACAATTTTAGTTTTCTTCATCTTGAAAAAATCTCCTATAATACAAAATCAAAAACTACTTGGCTAAGTCTTTGTTTAATGAGTATAACGCATAATTACCGTGGTGTTTTGCATCAAACAAATCAAGAATATCATGGTGAGAAAGCTTGTTGTTTTCAATTCCAACAGCTAAGCCGCCTTTACCTTCAAGTAACAACTTAACAGCATAAGCACCCATTTCGCTTGCTAATACACGATCACGAGTTGTTGGGCTTCCACCACGTTGCATGTGACCTAAGATATTAGCACGAGCATCAAAGTCGCCATACTTAAGAAGTTCATCCTTAAATTTATTAGCGTCCATAACACCTTCTGCTAAAACAACAATTCCATGCTTCTTGCCATTAGCAAATCCTTGCTTCAAGTTTTCAGCAATTTCCTTAATGTCATAAGGTTCTTCTGGGATAACAATTGCATCTGCGCCAGTAGCAACACCAACGTGCATTGCAATATCTCCACAATCACGACCCATAACATTTACAACAAATACACGTTGGTGACTTGTTGCAGTATCACGAATTTTATCAATAGCTTCCATTGCAGTATTACATGCAGTGTCAAAGCCAATTGTGAAATCAGTGTAAGGAATATCATTGTCGATTGAACCAGGAAGACCAATAGCATTATAGCCATGTCTTGTAAGCTTCAATGCACCATGGTAAGAACCATCACCACCGATGACAACTAAAGCATCGATTCCGTGCTTCTTTAATTGTTCGATTCCCTTAAGTTGAACTTCTTCTTCCTTAAATTCTGGGAAACGAGCTGAATAAAGAAAGGTACCGCCGCGGTTAATCTTGTCCGCAACTGTTTCAGAAGTCATTTGGAAAATATCGCCAGCAACTAAACCAGCATATCCATAACGAATTCCGCAAACTTCGATACCGTTTGCCAAAGCTGTACGTGTAACAGCTCTAATGGCAGCGTTCATACCAGGGGCATCTCCACCACTAGTTAAAATACCAATCCGTTTCATGAATTCACCTCTACGATTTTCTGTGTTTTACTCACATCGGTTTTATCGTACCATTTTTTTAACTCATTGTCTTCAAAAATAATCCTATTTTTTTCGTTAATAAAGTCTGCTAAATAAATGTTTTCGCTTTCAATCCTATCAGAATCTATTTTGCTAGAATTTAAAAGTTTTAAATTAATCTTTAAAATTAACTTTGCGAGCATTTAAAAGTAAAAACTGCGTCTTTGTCGGACTAAAGCGATCACTTTGCGTCTTCACCTGCAATAAATATATTTCGCCAATCTTTAAATTTTCTCCTACTTTCTCCCATACCTGAGGGAAGATCGTAAAATCTTTATCGCCACTACTATCGCTAAAGACCGCGAAAGCCATATTATCACCTTTTTTAGTGGTGATTTGCTTTATCTTCATTAATTTGCCAACTGCAATCCCCTGTTCATTGTTTTCAAAAGCCTGCAATCTTTTTGCGTTATACTTTCTAGCATATTTTTGAACAGCAATGATTGGGTTAATTCCAGTACTAAAGCCCATTGCTTCTACTTCCATCGCTGATTTTTCAGCAGCAGTTGGCATTTTTTCTTCTTCGATTTTGGGCTCCAAAGTTTCAAATAAAGATAAATTTGAACCTGCCATCTTTACACTTTCAACTAGGTCTTTATTTATTTTTAAAAGTTCATTTCGATTTGGAGCTAGTCGATCAAAAGCACCTGCTTTAATTAAGTTTGCAATAGCATCAGCACTCAACAAATTATTATCAATCTTCCACAAGAAATCAGTCATTGACTTAATCGGACGCTTAATTTCTAATATTTGTTTCAGCAAATCACTTCTTAATCCGCGAACTGCCTTCAAGCCAACTAAAATTTTGCCGTTTTCAAGCGAAAAATCCGCCTTACTGTTCTCAATATCTGGTGGCAAAGTCTTAATTCCAGCTTCTTGTGCTTGCATCAAGTATTGAGCGATCTTATTACGATTACCAATATTACTGTTCAAAAGAGAAAGATAAAAAGCGCCAGGATAATGAACCTTAAAATAGGCAAGCCAAAAGGCGATTTTACTATATGCAACTGCATGCGAACGGTTAAATCCATAATTAGCAAACTGAGCAATATAATCATAAACCTGCTCTGCTATCTCTTTTCGTCTGCCAAGTTTTACAGCGCCTTGAATAAACTTCTCTCGTTCTTTTTGGATCACATCAGCGTTTTTCTTAGACATAGCTCGCCTTAAAAGATCGGCTTCACCTAAAGAAAAACCAGCTAAAACTTGAGCCGTCTGCATAACTTGCTCTTGATAAACTAAAACGCCATAAGTTGGTCCTAAGATTTTTTTTAAGCTAGGATCAGGATATTGAACTTTTTCCTTGCCATGTTTTCTATTAATGAAATGACCAATATTATTCATTGGACCTGGGCGATATAAAGCATTTACAGCGACAATGTCTTCAAAACTGTCAGGATGAAGCTGCTCTAAAACGCGCTTAATTCCATCGGATTCAAATTGGAAGACGGCATCTGTGTCACCACGCTGAAATAAAGCAAGCGTTTCTTGATCATTTAACGGAATCTGATTAGGATCAATTTCAACTCCTTCTGACTTTAATGCTGCAATAATATTGCCTAAAATAGTTAAGTTTCTTAAGCCTAAAAAGTCAATTTTCAATAATCCTAAGGACTCAACATTTAATTTGGTTTGCTGCGTTACAGGTATTCCTAAAGGTCCCGCCTGTAAGCCCACAATCTCTGCTAATGAATCATCAGTGATTACTAAACCGGCAGCATGAATTGAATAATGACGCGGCAAATTTTCTAAATGCTCAGCAGTCGCAAATAGAATTTTACTAAAAGCATTTGTATTAACTAAAAGCTGTAACTCTTTTGATTTTTGATATGCTTCTGCTAAAGTGATTTTTCCTTTTGCATGCGGGATTGCATCTAACCAGCGATAGGTTTCAACTTTATTTAGTCCAAAAACACGACAAACATCTTTTAGAACTTGCTTAGCAGCCAAAGTACCAAAGGTTAAAATTTGGGCGGCGTGATTCATTCCATATTTTTCAAACATATATTTTATTACTTCATCACGTCGATTATCTGGAATATCTAAGTCAATATCTGGCATTTGTTGACGAGCGGGATTTAAGAAACGTTCAAATAACAAATTATATTCAAGTGGATCGACTTCAGTAATTCTTAAAGCATATGAAACAAGTGAACCAGCAGCTGAGCCTCGTCCAGGTCCAGTTGTAATGTGAACACTATGGGCAAAGTTCATCACATCCCACACAATAAGAAAATAATCATCAAATCCCATCTCATTGATTACTTTTAGTTCATAATCTAATCTTGCTTGGTATTTTTCCGGAATCCTTCCCTTAAATCTTTTAGCAAGTCCATTTTGTGCTAATGAATGCAAATATTCTTTTGATGTTGGAAACTTATTTTGTTTGAACTTTGGCAATTGAGGATCTTGAAACGTAATCTGAGCACTGCAAATTTGACCTATTTTTTCAGCGTTTTCTAAAGCATCTTCAATCCCAAATTTTCGATAATTAACCTGCAATTCTTCGCTATTTTTTAAGTAATGCGAACCAGCTTGCTTAGCTAATTGCTCCACATTTTCTAAATGGGTGTTACTCTTAATAGCTTGCAGGGTTCTTCTTAAAAATTGTTCGTTACGATTAAGATATTGTCCGTCTTCAACCGCGGTTAACAATAGCTCAAATTGCGTTGCTAATGAACGAAGATAATTTATATATTCTTGCTGTCCTTGATCAGCATAAATGCCTAAATAAATTGATGAAGATGTAGGAACAGAATCTTTCAGTGTACGGATATAATTAGCTCCCATTTTAGGATTGTTAGCTTGCAGCATCTTTAGTTCGCTATGTATGTTACTAGGCGTAATTATAACTAAGTGACCGAGATATTTTTTTAATTCTTCAAGCTCTAAAACATTTTCTTTTTCACCATTTTCGGTTAAAAGATTGACCGCACTTGATAAACGCAAAATATTCTTATATCCTTGATCGTCTTTAGCAATGACAATTAAATCATACTTATTTGCCTGGTCAACCAAGCCGTTGATTCTTAACTGCATCCCTAATAAAGGCTTAATTCCAGTTTCTTTTGCAGCTTTATAAAAATTAACTAAGCCATAGGTAATATTTACATCCGTCAAGGCGAGTGCAGAATAACCTTTTTTCTTTGCGTTTTCAGCTAAATCTTTAACTTTAGTTGGACTCTCCAGTAATGTAAAACTACTAAGGTTTTGCAGACTCACTGCTCCCATATACTCACCCTTTCTAATAATTTAAGTATAGCAAATTCTCTCTTCTTGGCTTGCGTAAAACTCTTATTTTTGCTAAGATACCTAGCGAAAGAAGGAGAAATTATGCGCTATATTATTACTATGGTTTGGTCATGCATTTTTTGCGAAGTTATCGGTTTTATCGCTGCATCTTTAACTCAGATGCAATTTAATCCTATGCAATCTTTGATTATTGGCGCAGTCTTTGGCTTGCTATTCGCAATTATTATTCCCGCCATTACTGCCAAGAGTTACAAAGACAAGAGTAAGTACAACAAACTTTAATTGAACTAAATTTGAATATTTTAAAAAGCTGTTTCGTAATGAAACAGCTTTTTTAGTACCTTAATTAATAAAATTTGTAGTTTTTAGCAGTATCTACTTTAATATCACCATGAGTTAGGTATTCGCTAAACATTTGAACGTAGTCCTGATCAAAGATCTTTTCAATCTTATCCATGCTGTAAGCTGGATAAAATCCTCCACCTAAAGCACGATAATTATTGACAGCTAACTTGTATACCTTATCATCTTCAAGATCTTTCCCATTTAAGGTTACTTTAGTCAATCGATGACCAACTGGTCTTGAAAGATCAGCTTCATATTTTACTGGGTAGAAAAGATCAAAATGATAAAGCATTGGCTTAGGTGTAATCCAACGATCAATAAATTTGATTTTACCGTCTTTATCTTTTTCTAAGAATCCAGCTGAATATTCAATAATTTCTTTTAATTCTTTTCCAGTCAACTTAACAATGCAGAGTTGATTTGCATATGGATAGTTTAATAATACTTCGCGCATTGTTACATTCTTTGAAAAGCCATGGGCAGATTCAGACATAATTGCTGTTGCTGAAACATCTGCCCCAGTAAACCAAAGTTGCATTTGTTGAATAAGATTGATAAAAGGTGCTCCCTCAATTCTGCCTTTGATAGCATCATCAATTGGTGCAGGTTCAGATAAATGCGCAATAGGTTGATCTAGCCATTTTTGTGTTTCTTCATCAAGACTCTTAACGATCTTTTCAATTGCTGGATCTGGTGCATAATCTTTACTATCAATCAATTCGGTAGTCATATCATTGATTTTAACTTTACCATTCTTGTCTTTATCAAAATCAATGATCACTTTACCTACTGCTCCTCCGCGGTAGCCTGGCTGAACAATGGCCGTGTTACGAGTAACTAAGTTCAAGCGACGATGTTGGTGTCCAATTAAAAAGACATCAATTTCCGGGATTTCAGTTAAAATCTTATAGCCCTCATTTTCGCCTGTATGAGGCTCAGTTACTTTACCAGTCAATGGATCACTTTCAAAACCACCATGATATAGAGCACAAAGAATATCTACTTGTGGACGCAATTTTTTAGCTAATTTAGCAAGTACTTCATAACCAGAAACAAACTTTAAGCCTTTAATATGATCCTCTGACTCCCAGTGAGAGATATACTGAGTAGTAATTCCCATAATACCTATCTTTAGACCAGCTTTTTCAACAATTGTATATTCTTTTCCAAAGAAAGGTACATTAGTATCTGCATCTAAAACATTATCATTGATAAATGGAGCACGATTGTTATCGACATAGTACGATAAATAATCCAAACCATAATTAAAGTCATGGTTACCTAATGCACGTGCATCATATCCCACTTCATTATAAGCTTCAGTAAATTTACGCAATCCTTCGTCTTCAGGCAACTTTTGAGTATAGCTAGCTAAGGGGGAACCTTGTAGACAATCTCCGCTATCAGTAACTAGGACATTGTCTGCACCATATTTTTCTTTTTCACTTTTAACCACGCTACTTACGCGACTAAGAGAAATTGGAGCATCATAGTTGTCCTTATTTTGATAATTAGTTGGCATCAAAAAGCCATGCGTATCACTTGAGTGTAATATAACTAATTTCATTAATACCTATTCCTTTAATCAAAAATTACATAAAAAAAGACACCCCACGGTGTCTTTAATTAATCGTTATTTTGTTGCTTTTTTTCATTAGCAACTTGACGGCCTTTGTAAAAGCCCTTTGGTGAAACGCGGTGGCTTAAACGGTATTCACCAGTAGTAGCATCGTAATGCATTGCTGGTGTGGTTAATTTAATATGACCACGACGTGAACGTTTCTTTTGCTTAGAAGTTTTTCTTGCAGGAACTGCCATTAGTTAGATCTCCTTTTTTATAGAATTGAGACTTGCGAACCTTTAAATAAACAAATTCACTAAATACTCACGTATTTCAATAATACAATCTAAGAGCTGATAAATCAAGTCCAATCTTATTTTGTAGCTTCAGAATTGTTAACTTTCTTTAATTCAGCAATCTGTTTATCTTTAGATTCAATTTCACTCTGGTATTTATTATCTAATTCTTTCTTCTGTTTTGCTAGTGCTTTTTTTACATCAGGAGAAACTTTTTCTCCTTTTCCAATTAGAAGTGAAACTAAAGCACCTAGTAAAAGCATAATAACTAAAACAATTATCAACGGCATTTTAGGTTGGAAAAAGCCAAAATTAATTGCCACTGGTTCAGTATTTAAACAGGCGAAAATTACAAGCACTAAAACAATTATTAGCCCAATTACTAAATTTCTTTGCTTATTCATTATTATCTCCTACTTTCTACTAGCAAACTTTAAACTTGCCCAATCACCAATGCGTGGGAAAATCTGATAAAGTTTTGCTAAAGTAGCTAGACTTAATGGTAAATTCAATTCGCGACGATTAGAACCAAAGAAATGAACTACTTGCCAAGCTACATCATCAGGATCGAGCATAAAACGTTGTACATTATTTGCATAAGATCCACTTTCATCTGCGATATTAAAGAAATTAGTGTAAACTGGTCCAGGATTTACTGTCATAACCTTAACACCAAATGGCTTTAATTCTAAACGTAAAACATTTGAAAATTGAATAATAGCTGCCTTAGTTGCACTATATGCTGCAGTTTTAGTAGTAGGTACAATTCCAGCAATCGAACCGAAGTTGATAATTTGGCCAGCTTTTTGGTCAATCATTACTCGAGCAACAAGACGAGTAAAGTACATTAGGCCTAAGACATTAGTTTGGAACATTTCAGTTACTACTTGAGGTGAAGTCTCTAAAAATTCTTTAAAGACGCCAAAACCAGCTGCATTAACTAGATAATCAATATGGTCAACATGACTAATAATTTCATTAAAGGCACGATCAATTTGATCAGCTTTACTAATATCAGTTGGAAATACAAATACGTCGTTTCCTGAAAGTTGACGAGCTTCATTAGCAATTTCTTCTAATTTATCTTGATGACGGGCCATTAAAATGACAGTGGCGCCGCGACTTGCACTCTCTAACACAATCGAGCGTCCAATACCACTTGAAGCTCCAGTAACTACTACGACTTTATCCCTCAATGAATTACTCATATTATTATCCCCTCAATGTAATTTCAAAACTGTCTAAATCATTGGCTAAACGAGTATGTTTAAAAATTTTTCTCGCTTCATGCTCTAGTTGCTTACCTGCTTTTCCTGTATAGCGCGCAGAAATATGAGTCAAATAAAGCTTTCCTACATGATGATCTCTCGCTATACGAGCAGCATCTAAGCAGGTTGAATGGAAATAACGATGAGCCATTTTTTCTTCATCACCATTAAAAGTAGATTCATGAACTAGAACATCTGCATGATCAGCTAATTCGCCAATATTTTCCGTTGGACGCGTATCATAGATAATCGTAACAACTCGGCCTGGACGCTCTTTACCAAGGAAATCCCGTCCATCTAACTTTTGACCATCACTCAACGTAATCGTCTTTCCAGCTTTCAGTTGACCAAGAAGCGGACCGTTTGGCACATTATATTCTGCCACCTTATCCATTAGCAACTCACCAGGACGTGGCTTTTCAACCACACGAAAACCAAAACTTGGTACACGGTGATCTAGTCGAGCAGTGTAGACGGCAAAAAGATTGTTTTCAAAAATTAAACCGTCTTCTTTTAAAACAACGTATTTAATTGGATATGATACCCGAGTTTTTGAAACTCTCAAAGAAGTTTGCACAAATTGTTCAATTCCGGCAGGCCCATAAATTGTTAATGGACCACCATCGCCTTGAAAAGAACGAGATGAAAGAAAACCTGGCAAACCAAAAATATGATCACCATGAGTATGCGAAATAAAAATTCGCGTCACCTTTCTAGGTCTAATATTAGTCTTTAAAATTTGATGTTGTGTAGCTTCGCCTACATCAAATAACCATACTTCATTTAATTCATCTAATAATTTAAGTGCGGTACAAGAAACATTCCTACTCTTTGACGGCTGCCCAGCACTTGTTCCTAAAAATTGTATTTCCATGAAAACCCTATTTCTAATATTTTCCTTTCGTAACCAATGTTTTAGTTACATAGGCACTATAAAACTTTGATCCTTCTGTAGTTGGGTGCGTATGATCATCATAGAACCAATCTTGATGACTCCCGGCAAACTCATGCCATTTGATAATGGTTAAGTTAGGGTATTTTTTCGCTGCTGCATCCAATTCACCATTAACTTGATCTTGCCAATCACGTGTCGGAACATGCGTATTAATCCAAAAAACTTGTCGCTTTGGTCCAATAATTTGCATTAAACGATCAAGTTCTTTAGGCGCAAAAACACCATTTGTTCCTAAACCGATCAAGACATTATTATTTAAAGCACCTTTTTTCTTATACTCTTCAAAAAGTGGAATTGTGTCACCAAGTTGTCTAGAAACAGCTGCATCAACAATTAAATGTGGCATTAGTTTTTGCAAGTTTTGACTAGAGCCTGCCATTACAGAATCCCCAATTGCAGTTACTTGAATTTTTTGTGCTAATTGCAAGTCAACTTGAGAAATACCATATTTTTCAAAATCTTTATTCACGGGTTTAGTTGTTGCTGCTTTTTTAGCTTGCGCTAAAATTTCTGCTTTTGAAGTTGTTGACTTTTTCTTTTTAGACTGTGCTTCTTTAATTAACTTTTTATTCTTTTTCAGTTGCTTGTTTCGGTTTGATTTAATTTGAGTTGCTAGTTCTGAATGATTAGGATTTTCGGCTTTTACAGTTGGTGCCTTAAGAATTCCAAAACTACCTAAAATAAAGACAACTATTCCAGTCGAAAATAAAGCTTTTGATTGATAATGGTTAGCTTGTAAATTTAGGGCTTTTGATAAAAACTGACGCAATTTTTCCCAATCAATTCGTCCAAATGGTTTTTCAATAAAACGATAACTTAATTCTGCAATTACTAAAATTAATATAATTTCGATTAAATGGTACAAAATTACATGGTCTGCAATATCTTTAACCTTATCTTCAAAAAAGATCATCACTGGAAACTGATATAAATAAATTCCATATGACCGTGAACCAATCCAGCTAAATACAGGATTAGTCAACCACTTATTCCAGCTGCTACCAGGATGAGCAATTACCCCTACAAAAATCATTGTTACTAAAGAGAATAAAAACATCCCGCCACGGTAAGCAAAAGCTTTTTGTGGATTAAAAATCGGACTAGTAGACATCAATAAAATACCGACTAAGGCTATTGCTCCAATTACGTTTAAGAGTCGTCTATCGCCTTTTTCAAGGTTGGCATTTAACTTCCATGTTGGCCAAAAGACGGCTAACATTGCACCCAGGCCTAATGAAAAGAATCTCGTATCTGTTCCATAGTAAATTCTACTTGTATCAATACCTGGCTTAAATAAAAACGCCATCTCTAAAGCTGAAAATACAGTTAAGGCTGTAATAATCCAAAAAATTATTTTTTTCTTTTTAGCTAATTTAACTAATAGAAAAACTACTAGTGGCCAAATAATATAAAACTGCCCTTCAATTGACATTGTCCATAAATGAACGAAGGGAGATTCATTGGAAGCAAAACGCTCGAAATAACTCTGACCATTCTTGATTTGCCAAAAATTATAAACATTTAATAGGTTGGCAACTACTATTTGATTTAATTTAGCTAAAAGATTTTGCTGAAAAAGTAAGATATAGGCACTACATCCCCATAAAAGAGCAATCATTTGGGGGTATAATTTCTTAATTCTTCTTACATAAAAAGACTTAAAGTCATACTTTCCCCGCTCTTCATAGGCATGAAACATGTGGTCCGTAACTAAATATCCAGATAGTACTAAAAATATCGGCACACCCAAATATCCACCCATAAATCGATTTGGATTAAGGTGATATAGAATTACTCCAATAACAGCTAAAGCACGAAGTCCGGCATAGCCTGTAATAAAACGGTTCTTTCTTTTCAAAAGTCTTACTCCCAACTTTTTTAAATTTTATTAATCTACAAATTCAAAAGTGAAGTCAGCTATTGATACATCGTCACCATTTACTGCTCCCTTTTCTCTTAAAGCATCATCTACACCCATCCGCTTTAATTTACGAGCAAGAAGCATAATTCCATCAGTATGATCTAGATTAGTTCTTTGAACAAGACGCTCTAACTTATTGCCAGTAACGACAAAGCTATGCTCACCAGTTCGTTCAACCTTAAATCCATCATCTTCAGGCTTTTTATAAACATATTCTTTTTCGGCAACTTTAATTTCTGCTGGTTTTTCAGCTTCTTCTTTTGCAACTTCTTCAACTAGATCTGCTGTCTTACCCATTAGTTCGCTAACACCCTGATGGGTAACACTAGAAATAGGATATACCGTCTTATCTCCTAATTTCTTCTTAAATTCAGCAAGTTTTTCTTCGCTACCAGGGATATCCATTTGCGTAGCTACAATAAGTTCTTTCTTACTTGTTAAGTCCTTAGTGTAGCCTGCTAATTCCTTACGAATAGTTTCATAATCTTCATAAGCATCTCTACCATTATTTGGATCCATTGAAACTAAGTGCAAAATTACTTTTGTACGTTCAACATGCCGTAAGAATTGAATTCCAAGTCCAACACCCTTAGATGCACCTTCAATTAATCCTGGTAAATCTGCCATTGAAAAGTCTCGTCCGTCTGGCAAAACGACCATTCCTAAATTTGGTGTCAAAGTAGTAAATTCATAAGCTGCAATCTTCGGCTTTGCCTTAGTTACAACAGATAGAAGTGTTGACTTCCCAACTGATGGAAATCCTACTAGTCCTACATCTGCCAATACCTTTAATTCTAAGCGTAAGGTTCGAAATTCTCCTGGCTCACCATTTTCAGCAATTTCTGGAGCTGTTCTGGTTGGGGTAGCAAAGTGAATATTGCCTCTGCCTCCCTTTCCGCCATGAGCAACTACAAGCTCTTGACCATTTTTAACTAAGTCACCTAAAAGTTCGCCGGTATTAAAGTCGTAGACACTTGTTCCCATTGGAACTTTTAAGCGGACATCTTTAGCTCCGCGACCATATTGGGATTTAATGCGGCCATTTTCACCATTATCTGCCTTAAACTTACGTCTAAAGCGAAAATCCATTAAAGTTCTCAAACCGGAATCAGCGACTAAAATAATACTGCCGCCTCGTCCGCCGTCTCCACCAGCCGGACCGCCAAGTGGAACATATTTTTCATGACGAAAAGCAACTGCTCCATCGCCACCTTTTCCTGCTTGTACATCTATTTTTGTTTGGTCGACAAACATTAAGTATGCCTCCTTTTATATATCAAGTTATAATTAAAAAAAATTCTTAAAGTTTCTTAACTATGATACCATATCAAGCCCTATTAAATCAGGTCTTTTCTCGTTATTTTACAAACTCAATTTAACAGTTTGCGCTTGTGGAAGAGTTAAACCCGCATCTCGTAATTCTTCGATTGAAGCTTCTTTGATTTTCTTTAAAGATCCAAACTTTCGCAAAAGCTTATTTCTAGACTTAGGACCAATCCCTTTTATCTCATCTAACTTACTTGAAAGTGCATTTTTAGCATGAGTTCTTCTATGAAAAGTAATTGCAAAGCGGTGAACTTCATCCTGAATTCTTGTCATTAAGTAGAATCCTTCTGATTTCGGATTTAAAGGAATTAGCTTTAATTCTTCTCCTTGAGTAGGATCACCAAAAATCAAGTGATTAGTGCGGTGATGGTCGTCTTTAACCATCCCTGCTACAGGAATATTGACATTTAATTCATTTCTCAACACATCTAAGCAAGCATCAACCTGAATTTGACCACCATCCATTAAAATCAGGTCAGGCATTTTCTTGTGTTCTTTCAAAAGACGACTATAACGCCTTCTCACTACTTCACGTGTATTTCCTACTTCGTCAGCCGCATTTTGGTGTTCTACTTCGCCTTTCAATTTATACTTCCGATATTCATGTTTATCTGGTTCACCATCAGTAAACACAACCAAGGCAGAAACAGGATCAGCTCCTTGGATATGAGAGTGGTCGAAACTTTCAATTCGATGGCCATATGGTAAACCCAAAGCATCAAAAATCTCTTTTTGTGCTCCTTTAGTTTTTCTATTACCTAATTCTAACAAGCGGAATTTTTCATCTAACTTCAACTTAGCATTGTCATGTGCCATCTCTAGTAAGGCACGTTTTTGACCTCTTTGCGGAGTTCTTACAGTTACGCCTAAAACTTCAGCTAATGCTTCATTATCAATACCAGCTGGGACCAAAACTTCTTTGGGTAAAACACGATTTCTTTGGCCATAGAATTGCGCAATAAAAGATACAAATGCATCCTGTGGTTCATTAGTATCTGTTAATGGAAATAATCTAGTTTCCCGACGTAATAATTTAGCCTGTCTTAAGAAAAATACTTGAATCGAAATCCATGATTTATCAACATAAAAGTTAAAAATATCTCTCTGGGTATGATCATTAGAAATAATTTTTTGTTTTTCAACAGTTTGTTCAATATATTTTAACTGATCTCTAAATTCAGCCGCCCGCTCAAACTCCAAATCCATTGAAGCCTGAGTCATTTTTTCAGTTAAGTCTTGCTTAACTTGTGAAATATCGCCGTTTAAGAAACGCTTTATTTTTCTTATTTGCTTGTCATAAGCGCTCTTTGGGACCTCTTTAAAGCATGCACCGAGACATTGTCCCATATGATAGTAAAGACACGGGCGTCCCTGATGACCTGAACATCTTCTTAGCGGCCAAACCTTTTGGATAAACTTAAGCGTTGCTTGAGCCGCATAAACATTTGGATACGGTCCAAAATAGTAGCCATGATCTTTATGAACAATTGATGTTAAACGAGTTTGCGGGTCCCTTTCGTTAGTAATTTCAATATATGGGTAACCCGTACCTTGTTTTAGTTGGACGTTATAGTATGGTTGATATTTTTTAATTAAAGTAATTTCCAGTAAAAAAGATTCTTTATCAGATGAAACTGTAATAATGTCAAAATCACGAATTTCACGAACAAGTTCAGCCCGCCGGCCAACTTGCTTACTCTTAAAATAGGAACGAACGCGGTTCTTTAAATTCTTAGACTTTCCCACATAAATCACATTGCCATTTATATCTTTCATTAAATAGCAACCTGGTTTATCTGGTAAAAGCTTTAGTTTATTTTCAATGTGTTCCGTTGCCATCAATTATTTTTCCTTCCTATAAAATTCCCATAGTATTTTATCACGTTCCTTCTTAAAACCAAGTAAGATGTCTTTTTTATTTACCTTATACCATATCTTTTTATAAAATAGTTAAGTAAACAAAATGAAAGGTCGCAAATAAATGAAAAATATTTATTTTAATCATGATGGAAACATCGATGATTTGGTCTCACTTCTTTTACTATTGCAAACACCTGATATCAAACTAATTGGAATTAGCGCAATTGACGGTGACGGATATATTGATCCAGCAGTAGAAGCTTGTCGAAAAATGGTAGATAAATTTAACTTACGCGGCGACAAGCTAGAAGTAGCTCGCTCAAATTCACGTGCAATTCATCAATTTCCAAAAGAATGGCGAATGGCAACTTATTCCTTTAATTACTTCCCTATTCTAAATGAAAGTGGAGAAATTAAAACACCAGAAGCTGCTTTGCCTGCTCATTTAGACATGATTGATAAAATAAAAAAGGCAGATGGACCAGTTACCTTAGTCATGACAGGACCAATTGCTGACTTAGCAAGAGCTTTAGATGAAGATGATTCTATTCAGTCAAAGATTGATAAAGTTTACTGGATGGGTGGTTCATTAGATGGACATGGCAATGTAGTTAGTGTCGATGCAGACGGAACACAGGAATGGAATGCTTTCTGGGATCCAGAAGCTGTAAAACGCGTTTTAGATTCAGACCTTAAGATTCAAATGGTTGGTCTTGAAAGTACTGAAGAACTTCCATTAACTGATGAACTTCGGCAGCACTGGGCAAGTTTAAGAAAATATCCAGCTATCGACTTAGTTGGTTTAGGATACAGTCTAATTATCTCTGTACCTAATGCAGAGCTATACTTGTGGGACGTTTTAACAACTATGTCAGCACTCTATCCTGAGCTTGTTGAAACTCGTCAGGTAAAAGCTAATGTAATCACATCAGGCTTAGCAAGTGGACGAATGTTCATTGATCCTAATGGAAAAGAAATTACTGAAGTTACAAAAGCAGATAAAGATTCATTCTTTGAAAAAATAGACAAAATTTTAGAAAGACAATAAATATATAGATGACAACTTGGTTAACACAATTTATCGAAAGCTTTGGCTATATTGCCATTATTCTTTTAATTGCCGTTGAAAATATTTTCCCTCCAATTCCCTCTGAGGTAATTTTGACACTAGGAGGTTTCTTAGTTAGTGGAACAAAGTTAACTCTAATTGGAGTTATCCTTGCGTCTACTCTAGGTTCAGTTATTGGAGCCATTATTTTATTCTCAATTAGTAGAAATCTAACCTTACCGCGCTTAGAGAAACTACTTGAAACTAAACTATTTAAACTTCTAGGTTTCAAAAAAGACGATGCACAAAAAGCGATTAACTGGTTTGACAAACACGGAATTGGCGCAATTTTTTATGGTCGCTGTATTCCAGTTGTTAGAAGTTTAATCTCCATTCCTGCAGGTATTGCCCATGTTGGCTGGACTAAGTTTTTAATTTTAACTACTTTGGGAAGTTTAGTTTGGAACAGTGTTTTAGTTGGATTAGGACACTATATGGGAAAAAACTGGCAAGTTGTAGTCAGAATCTTCGATGACTACACGCTCGTAATTATTGCCCTTTTATTAATTTTATTTATTTACTTCGGGATTAAATGGTACAAAACTAGAATCAAGAAGTAGGATTTATATTGTAGATATAATACACAAAAAGAACGGTCATGACCGTTCTTTTTACGTTTCATTAATTTTAATTTTTAATACCAAGCAGGCTTGTCACCATCAGTACCTGCTTTATCTAATCCAACGTTTGCCTTAACATCCTTGGTTGGATTTTCAATTAAATCAGCAATATAATCCGCTACACTTAAACGTGATACTTCAGTTCCCCTAAATGGAGTTGTGGCACCAACAGTCTTCTCATAATTAATTTCATTTTTATTAGTTAGCCAAGCTGGTCTAATAATGGTGTAATCTAGATCACTTGCCGTAATCTGATCAGCAGCTGCCCGATAAGTTGTTAAATATGAGCCTAAGATATTTTTATTCCATTCTCCAAATTTACCAGGCACTTCATCATAGATTCCTAAGGAAGAGACCCAGATCAAACGTTTAATACCGTTTGCATTCATTGCTTTAACTACAGTTTTTGCCTGATCTTCAATATTTGAACCAGCTAAATTTGCATAAACGAGATCTACATCTGCCAAAGCTTCTTTTAACTCATTAAAATTGCTTGCGTCTCCCTTAATTACCTTTTCTCTAGCGTCATTAATTTGCTTTAACTTATTAGGATGACGTAGATATAAAACCATATTAATATCGTTCTTCTTTAATAGCATTGGCTCAACTAATTGAGCAATTTGACCAGCAGCACCTAAAATAGCAATTTTTGTCATTTTTATTTTCCTCACATTATAAAAATCATAATTTCAATTCTAATAAAAGCATCTCAAATTCTTATTTAGCTAAAGTGCAAACTTGAATAATTTCAGTCATAATTTTCTCCTTACCTAGCTATCCTTACTTACAATTTAATAGTAATACTTATTATTAATAAGTCAACCACTTGTTATTGATTTTATTAGCTTTTCTTTAAATTTCGTATAGATTTACTTTTTCAAAGCATTACAATAGATAAAGGAGAACGTTACTAGATAGAGAGGTAAAAACATGACTAATAATAATTCTGTACCTAAGAAACTCTCCTTTATATCAATATATTTCTTAGGTATTAATGCGGTCATTGGATCAGGAACTTTTCTGCTACCTTCTGTAATTTATCGTTACATGAACCTAACAGCAATTCTTGTTCTTCTATGTACTGCTGTCACTGTCAGCATGATTGCTTTGTGCTATGCTGACTTATCAAGCCGTTTTACACAATCAGGAGCAGCATGGCTTTATTCCTATAATGCCTTTGGTCGCTTTGCTGGTTATGAACTCGGCATTTTCACTTGGTTTTTAGGTTGTACAACTCTTTCAGCTGAAGTAGTAGCTTTACTTACTGTCCTCAAGAGTTTTCTGCCGATTTTCAAAAATAATGCTGTCTATATTGGTAGTATTATTTTCTTAATTTTATTATTTTCAGTTATTAATTTCTTTGGTAGATCTTGGGTAAAAATTGTTAATAATATTTCAGCAGCTGCAAAGATAATTACTTTAATTGTCTTTATTATCATCGGAGCTTTCTTCATTAAAAAATCAAACTTCACTCCCGTAATTCCGCATGCGGCTTTAACCGGTGTTACACCATTCTTCAAACATTTTGGCGATGCATTTACACCAATCTTTTATTTGTTTACTGGCTTTTCATTTATTCCGATTGCTGCAAAACAAATGAATAATCCAGAAAAGAATATTCCTCGAGTTTTGGTTGCCGTAATGACTAGTGTCACAATTCTTGATTGCTTAATGCTTTTAGTAGCAATTGGTTTAAGTGGTCAAAAATTAGGATCTTATTCTAATCCTCTAGCTAGTGCCTTAAAAACTGGCGTTGGTCAATGGGGTTTTGCTTTCATGATTATTGGAATGCTGATTTCAATTTTTGGTGTTGCTTTCAGCGCATCATTTAATACTCCATCATTAATTGCTTCTCTTGCTAATGAACATGGAATGTTACCAAAATGGATTGGAAAGAAAAATAAGCATGATGCACCTTGGGTAGGAATTATTTTCACAGCAATCCTATCTGCTGCCTTGGCTACTCAAAGCTACCTATTCCTTGTTTCATGTACTGTTTTAGCATCATTTGTTCAGTATGTGCCATCAATTTTAGCCGTTATTAAGTTTAAGCACAGTAATGAATATCCAACTCATGGTTTTTCTCTTCCTGGGAAATACACCATTCCAATTATTGCTTTAATTATTTCTTGCTATATGGTAACCAATTTTACGCCAAAGACATTACTTTTAGGCGCAGTAGTTGCTGTATTTGCTGCTGCATGTTATTTCTTTATTGATAAAGATGAAAAATTAGAAAAAGAGCATTAAAACTTCTTAGCTAAACTAAGACATATAAAATAAAAATTTGGATAAATTAAAGAGCTTACGATTTTAAATCGCAAGCTCTTTTTTTAATCTCTATACTATTCTTAAAGTCTATTTTTTATCTTTTTGCCGAAGATAGCAACTGCACCAATTGCTGCTACTAGTAACCCACCAATTACTACTAACGGGTTAACAGCCTTTCCTTCAGTTTCTGGTAATTGCGTAGCTACTGAAACAGGATTGGAAGATTTTTTACTATTTTTCTTATTATCTTTAGTATTGTTTACTACGCTGACATTCTTTTCAGTTACCGTAGTAGAACCAAGATCTTTCACTACTACATCTTTATTAGTTTTTTCGCTACTATTCTTACTTGTATTTTCTTTAGCTACATCTTTCTCTACACTAGTAGTTTGCTTAGAAGCATTATCTTGCTGATCAGTAGCTGAAGTGGCAGAACCACTATTTAAGTCTTTCTTGCTTGCCTTGCTATCTTGACTTACAGCAGTATCTTTAACAGTTACATAAACTGCAAGCCTTGACCTTGATCCGTCAGGAAAAGTCACATAAACAGTGCCGTAACTAGTACCTACCTTGTTAATTTCAGGAGTTTTATCCCAGTTGGCAACTGTACCAGCTGGAACTGTACTCCAATTAGAAATACCACTTGTTGCATCTGGTAAAACGCCTTTGGTAGTGGTTAAAGTTTTAACTGATAAAGGATTAGTATAAGCTTGTAAGTTTTTATGTTGCTCAAGCTGAGTTTGATAAGTCTTTGCTTGCTCAGCACCTGCATTTGCACTATCAGTACTTGCTGCAAAAGCAGTACCATTTAAACTTAAAGAAGCCAGCAACGCTGCTGCTCCTAAACCAGTCATTATGTTTCTTTTCTTAATTTGTCTCATCATAATTCACGCTCCTCAGCAAGGTAAGCTATACTTTAACTTGCTGTTCTATTTACTTTTATTATACAGTAGTTTTACAAAAATATTACAAATTAATAGATTTTTTACATTCTTTGTAATATTTTAAGAAATCGCTACTTTTAGCGCTTTCATTATCTTTATATCATATCTATTTTTAAAAGCCAAAGTTTATACTTGAGATCACGATGAGATATTTTTCTAACTAGCTAGATAAGTTAAAGCAACTTGCAACTGAGTTAGATCGCTCAAAGTCTGTGCCATATTCTCTAGATCAACAATTTGATAAATTTCTGAATTATCTTCATCAAATTCAAAACCAGCACCAATTACAATATCAGCTGCTTCTTCAAGTAAATCAAAATTTTCTTGAGCTGGATCTAATTTGAACAATGTTCCACCATCATCTGTAATTCGGTATGCTCCATCCTTTTCCTTCTCGATCCAGCAATACACTAAATCACCATAGGCGCCAATTAGCGGTGTTGCAACTTCAATGTCTTCTCCAGCTTGAATAAATTGAATATTTTGTTTTAACCAGTCGAATGAAGCATGTTTAATTAATTTTAATTCAGATTCTTCCATTTTTTATCACTCCCCTATTTTCAACAAATTATAACCTAAAATGGCAAAAAAAAAGAAGCCTGATTATAGTGACTTCTTTAATATCTATTAAGTTGAGCAAACTCAACTACTCGATTCAATAATTGAGTAAAGTTATTAACTTCACTCCTCAAATCGCGACTATTGATATAATCACGAGTTAATTCACCACGATCATCAAGCAAAACGCCAAATTCACTAGCTAAACGTGCAACATCAGCCGCAATACTTGAAAAACTTCCAATATTATCATCAATCATTCTAGCGGTGAAAACACGATCATTTAAAGCATAAGTTCCATTAGGATATACAATCAAATTAAAGTGGATCATATCATTTAACCCATCGACAACATTAGTAGAAACCCGGTACTCATTATCATCGACTGGCTCAATAGAAAATGCAGAACTGATTCCATTATCATCTCTAAAAGATTTCATCATAACGTCTTCAAGATCATACATAAGCTTGACCTCCAACTTCTTTATTTAACAAATTAATTAACTACACTTTCTATTATATCTTTTCTCTCGCCGAATTTGTTCTTTAAGCTTCTAAATTTGAAAAATATATATTATTTTCATATAAAGTTAAAATAGCCTAATTTTGCTATCTTATATCGAGAATTTTGGTTATAATAAAGGAAGTTTTAAGTGGAGGAATTTAATTTGAAAAAGTTAATTGTTGGTGCTTTAAGTTGTGGTCTTTTGTTACTTGCAGGTTGCCGTAATAACTTAGTGGAACCTAAACATAAGTCTTCCGCGGATGATTATGCAATCATTCAATCTTCTTCTCATAAGAAGTCACATAAGAAAGTGGAACAGCCTAAAAAGAAGAGCGAAGATAAAAAGAAAAAAGATAAAGATAAGTCTAAAGATGAAAATAAAAAGATGGATGATCAAATTGACACCCTTAATAAGAATGAAAATAACTCAAGCTCAGAAGTTCAAAGTTCCAGTTCAGCTCTTCCATCTTTAAATAATTCTAAGCACGAAAACAGTACTGAAACCAATAGAAGCTTAAAATCAAACTTTGGTACTTCTTTATATACTCTTCCTCGTCAAAATTATAGTTATTACACTCCAAAAAGCAATTACTATTACAGTAATAATTGGTCAACTAATAATAACACCGATTCAAGCCATCAAAATTCAGCTGTAAGTAATTCTAAATCAGAACCAAGTACATCAACTTCAAGTTCTTCATCCAATGATGCTTCACCTTCAACTGAAGAAAAGCAATCACCAACTACTCAGAATAATGATTCTAATTCAAGCGAATCAAGCGAAGATGTTCAAAATGACTAATATGAAAGGCACTCTGTTGAGTGCTTTTTTTAGTAGGTTTGATCTATTTTTCCATCTAGTAAATGTTCGCTTAAATTTTTATCAAAGAAAACTGGCAAATCGTGATCAAAATTATAGGCTAATTTTTTACTTGTCAATTCTTCCTTTGTCATCCAGGTCAATTTTCCTTCATCAGAAGCTTTTACTGTTCCAGTAAACTCAGTAGCTACATAAAAAAATACTAAATATCGTTCATCATTTTTGTCAAAGAATTGTTTTACTCCAACTAAGTGCGGATTCTTAATTAAGAGGCCTGTTTCTTCCTTTATTTCTCTAACTACAGAATCATGAAAAGACTCATGCGATTCAACGTGGCCACCGGGAAACGTTAAACCAGGCCAAACAGGATCATTTCGATCAAGAACTAAAATTTTATCTTTTTTCTTAATCATACACATATTAGTTAAAGTTACAGGCTCAGAACGTTTAATCATTTAAGGTTTCACTTTCTATAATAATTAAGTTTTATTTTACTACTATCGATTCATTTTTCTAAATACTTATTTATTAGTATAATTAATATACATAGATTAGAGTTTTAGAAGGAATTAAAAATGACTTTGCAAATTAATACCCGTGTTGATTCTATCACATGGCCACTAAACCAAAACTTAACTAACCAAGAGATAATTTCTCAATTAGAGTTGACTGTAACTGAAAATGGACAGCTTATTTCAAATGATAATTTAAGTATTAATAAAAAGGCTGTTAACCGTTCAGAAGCAGGCGTTTATCCGGTAATCATCACTGCAATTGGTTCTAATAACGAATATGCAACTAAGAAAATTCAAGCCTGGGTCACTGATAAGAATAATGTAAATAGTACTACTCGCCCTCCAGTGCAACCTACTCCTGCTCCACAATATAAGACCCCATCTCAAACACCTAGTTCAAAAAAGAAAAGCAAGAAAAAAGTTGTCTATATTGTACTTGGCGTTCTTGTATTACTAATTGCAATAATTTTTGGAATTTCAGCCTGCCAAGCACATAATGATACTGTTCAAAATGAACAAGCTCAAAGTAATGCGCTCAATAATACTAATAGCAAGTTAGATAATTTGTCAGAGCAAAACAAGCAACTAATGCAGCAAAACAAAGAATTGCAGAATGCAATCAATAATTATAAGCAAAATCAAAATAAGGAAGAATTGCAGAATCAATTAGATCAAATTAAGAACGAAAATCAACAATTGAAAAATAATGCAGCTAATAATCAAGCCTTGCAAAATCAAATTGATCAATTGGGCTCTACGATTGATCAGATCAAACAAAATCCTAATCAAGCTGATTCTTTGCTGAATCAAATGAAAAATAATCAAAATGAATTTATGCAAAATTTGAATGCAACTTTTCAAAAATTGGTTAGCGATTTTCAACAATTGATTGGTAAATAAGTGTACTTTAAAAAGGATGTTTCCGGTGTATAGAAACATCCTTTTTTGGTGGCTCCCCTGGCGTAGAGAAAACTAAAAGTTCCTTGATTTATCAGTCCATTACTTTGATTAATAAAACAAAAAGACCCAACATCAAAAAATGATGCTGGTCCTCTCTTCTACTCAATCTTATCGCTATTCTTCAACCGCTCTATTCTCTTATCTAGCGGAGGATGATCAGAAAATAGTCGATCAATCCAGTTACATGGATGCGGTAAGTTGAAATATAAATGCTCCAAAGCTAAATCTTGAGAATTAATTTCTGGTGTTGATTCACTTTCCTCCATTTTCTCCAGTTTAGACAAAGCTGAAATCAATCCGCTTGGTTCACGTGTTAAGTCAACTGAACCTATATCGGCCAAATATTCTCTCTGACGCGAAACTAGTAAAAACAATAACTTAGCTAGTGGAATACCAATAATCGAAATAATCCCACCAACTATAATTAAAAACATTGCAAAAAATTTAATAATCAGTCCTAGCCAGCCCTTGCTTTCACTAGTCAATACTCCCCAACCAAATAATACGATTCCAATCCCAGTTATGGTAATTAAACTGGTCAAAGCACTAGCTAAAACTGTAATGCGTGTATCATAATTTCTAATATGAGAAAGTTCATGTCCGATAACGCCTTGCACTTCTTTCTTGTTCATCATGCTCAACAGCCCTTGCGTAAGAGCCAAACTTGCATGTTCAGGATCGCGTCCCGTTGCAAAAGCATTCGGATCTGAATCAGGAGTAATGTAAATTTTAGGAACTGGTAAGCCTCCTGCTAGACAGAGTTCCTCAACAAGCTCGTATATTTCAGGATCACTTTCTTTAGTAATCTCAACCGCATTCGTAACTTTCATTAAATGCTGCGTGGCATCAAAATATACGTGTGCAATATAGATCAGACCAATGATAAAAAATCCAATCCCAACATATCTTGTAAAAATCATTCCAAGAAAAATACTTAATATAAGTAATAAAGCAGCATACAATCCCAAAATGATCCATGTATTCCGCTTATTTTGTTCTATTTGTTTATATAGCATTTCCCACTCCAACTATTTATGCTAAAAGTCTATGAGTTTAATTACCAAAAACCTTTAATAAAAATATTTATTTACCTTATTTAAAATATTCTAATTTGCCAAGTAAACTTTGATTACCAACTCCAAATTTTTACCATCCCAATGGAAGTTTTTTACTCGACCAAATAAAAGATTACCAGAGTCAATCAAACGACTAAAAATTAAATTATGTTCACGTGGAATATAACCTAATTTTAGCCCAGCTGGTGTAGCTACAGAAATAGCATTTTTATCGTACTTATTATCAGCCTCACGTATTAATAGAACGGGATCATTCTCTTTTAGCCGAGGAATTACCTTATCTTCAAGATGTAAATAATCAGAACCACGTACTTCACAACCATATAGAAATGTGGTGTGACTTTCTCCAGATTGTTTATAAAAGACTTTTTTCAAATCAGTAACTTGATTTTCTAACTTATCAATTCTATCCATTAAGTCTGTAATTAAAATATCGTCATTTCTATAAATACTCATTGTCCGGTCGACCTCCTTTTAAATTATATCTATTTAATAACTTCTAATCCTATGCTTACTATAAATTTTTTAAATCAATTATTCAATTTGAAAACTAATATTTTATATAAATATATTATTCATATTAATATAAAAATCTATCAGCATAGCGTTTAATTTTGCTAAACTGATAGATTTTTTAAATTATTAAATATTACAATAAATCGACTAATTTAATAATAAACTCACTGTAGCTATTACAATGAACTAATTGGCTCACATTATTAATATCTGTCACAATGTTTGATAATTCATCAAATACATCCCTAAACAACTTCTTATTATCAGGATCAATCGCGAGGGCAATAACTAAATATACTTCATTGTTATTACTCCACTTAATACCACGCGGATTAATAATAATAAAGCCACGACTCTTGTTAGCCGACATTGTTAACGAATGCGGAATTGCAACTCTACCAAATGCTGTACTCGACATATTTTCACGATTATACAACGCCTGCTTAAAATTCTTATCAACGACTCGTTCTTTAGAAAATCTAGAACCAACTAAATCGAAACAATCATCTATATTAGTAATTTCATCACTTTTTTCAAAATCTTCACTATTAAAAAACTTAAACAAATTTTCTTGAAAGATATCCTTTCTAAGCTGATGCTGCTTAGTAGCAATTGCAATCGTTAATTTCTGGATATCATTTTTTAAGAAAAATTGTGAAATATTAACCGTACTTATTTTTTCGTCAACATAATTTGTATCAACTGCGATAATGAGATCTATTTTTAGTTTCCTTGCATGCAATTGAATAGGATCATAAATTTCATCTTTAATATTGATATATTGAGCAAAATGTTTTTGAATCTTTCTTGTTAACACAGCTGCATTGTCATAATACTGGGGGATTAGTATAACCGCAGCTAATTTTTGTTTATCAGAAATTTGTTCTGCCATTGCATTTCCGATATGCATTGCAATATATCCGATTTCGTTATCATCAATAGTTATATTCAGCTTTTGAGATATTCTGTCTGCTATAATTACTGCACATTCATAAATAGTAGGCGACGAATTTTTGATATTAGTCGCAATGGGATTATGCTGAATCTTTTCCTGACGGGCTCTTGCAATTAAACGATCTAAATGAAGGGCAAATCGATCCTTGAAATTATCATTATCTAAATTAATATGATAATTGCTCCAAACATAGCTAATCAAATCTGTTACCATATTTGCTGTTTCTGGCTTAATTTTATTATGTAGATTGCTACTTTTGTCAATAACAGATGCCTCAACAATTAATTCTAATTCTTTAAAATCTGGTAATTCAAACTTTATTGAAAGTGCATTTTCAACTGATTGCACAATTTTGTATGCGAGTACATTTTTATTGTTAATGTTAGAATCTTTTTCAAAGTTAGTCTTTGATATTACATGTCCATGTTTTAATCTTTCAATTACAATCACAAAATGTAAAAGAATATTATTCAAATCAAAAGTATTAAGATAAATATTTCGTTGATTAAATGACTCTAAGATTATTTTTCGAAGCAAGCTAACATCAATATCCTCAAAATTCTTTTGAATAACTTCTTGATTCATAAAGGTTCCAGAAGTTTCTTCATATATTAATGCACTCAACAAACTTCTCTTTCTTCTCTCGTCCCCGATCAACTCAAAGTTATCACCATGTCTCTCTAGCTTCATTCCAAAAGAGGCTACCTTATTTTTTACCTTCGTTAAATCTTGCAATATTGTAGTTTCACTAACATACAATTTGCTTGCAAGATCATAAAAATTAATTACTGAATCTTTTGTAATGAAATAATTAATAATCCAGTTAATTCTCTCCTTAGAACTACTCTGAGTAGAAACTACAGTCTTTTCATTTTCAGAAACTTTTTTATATTTTAACTTATAACCTTTAATGCCAGATTCTATTGGATATTTTTCTGCTTTCCAAAAATTAATGTAGTTTTTAATTGTTCGACTAGAAACACCAATTTCGATGGCTAATTCTTGAGATGTATGCCAACTTGGATTTTTCTGTAAGTATTTTAATAAGTTATCTCTCTTACTCATTGACAACCATCCCACTTTCTAACTAGATCTCGGCGCCATTAGAAGAAATTACATTTTTATACCAATTATAACTATCCTTCAAATAACGTTTACCGCTACCTTTTCCTTCATCATCTAAGTCAACATAAATAAAGCCATACCTCTTAGACATTTGTTGTGAAGAACAAGAGACAATATCAATTGGTCCCCAAGCACAATAAGCAATTACACCAGCTCCATCGTGAATAGCGCGCCCTACTTGTTCAATATGCGCTCTTAAATAATCGGAACGATACTGATCATGAACTTCATGATTATCTTCTAATTTGTCATATGCCCCAAATCCATTTTCAGCAATGATAATTGGTTTTTGATAGCGATCATAATATTGAGAAAGTGAATTGTATAATCCTTGTGGATCTACTGCCCATCCCCAATCGCTTTGCTTTAGGTTAGGATTGTCACTAGTGTCTGCCGGTTGCATTTCATTCTTCGTAGAATCGACCATCTTAGAATAGTAATAAGAAATAGCTAAAAAATCCATCGGATTATCTTTGATTAGCTTTAACTCTTCTTCAGTAGTTTCAAGATGAATATCATTATCAGCAAAATAATTCAATGCAAACTTGGGATACTCTCCTCTAAATTGAACATCTGTAACAAAATATTGCATACGATTTTGCTGCATAGCCAAAACTATATCGTCTGGCTTGCTACTTGCTGGATATACAGTTCCATCAGCTACCATCGTTCCAATATGAAGATTAGGATTATGTAATGATTTTGCATATTTTTGAATAGCTGCAGCTGCTACAAATTGATTATGCATAGCTTGATACAATGCTTCTTGCATATTATCGTACTGATCGCTAGCTACTCCGACAGAAAGCCATGGTTCAATCTGGACCATATTGATTTGATTAACTACAATCCAGTACTTTACCCTATCGCCAAAACGATCGAGTAAAACTTTACCAAATTTTTCAAACATCGGAATAACTGCTTTATTTGGCCAACCAACATATTTCAAAGTAATATTAATAGGCGTTTCATAGTGATTCATAGTAATAATTGGTTCAATACCTAACTTTATCATGTAATCAATCATTTCATCGTAATGCTTTAAAGCAGCTTCATTTGGTTTTTCATCATCCCCATTTGGAAAAATTCTTGACCAATCTAGAGATGTTCTAAAAGTTTTAAAACCTGCATCCGCAAGAAGTTTTAAGTCTTCTTTGTAAGTATGATAAAAATCAATTCCAAATCTCTTTGGATAATAATCAGTTGTATCTTCGGAATTCTTCTTTACTTGTTCAACTGTCATTCCTTCTGTTTCAATTTTTTGAATTTCAGCATTTGATAAACCTTTTAAGTAAGGTTGGACATCAGATGAATTTAAACCTTTACCATCTTCTTGATAAGCACCATCAGCTTGACTAGCTGCTTGTGCTCCACCCCAAAGAAAATTTTTAGAAAAATATGGATACTTGTTTTTCCGCATCTTAATCATTATGTTTCTCCTTTTCATCACGCTTTTTAAAGACCTTGATTAAATGAGCTGTTAACTTGTATTCACTATTAATAGTCATTAAAGTATCTTGTGCATGAGTGAACAGAACTGAATACTCAACTTTCTTGCCTTCTGCTTCTTGCTGAATTTTAGCTGTTTGTAAACGGTGAGCTATTACTAGTTTTTCCTTTGCTTTTTCCATATTTCCTTCTGCAGCCTTATAATCAAAATCTGCAACATTGTCTAAAGCTTCAGAGATTAATTCTCTAGCGTCTCCAGCATTTATAATTATCTCCATGGTGTCTTTAACAGATTTGTCATTTTCATTCATCTTAAACTCTCCCTATGCTTTCTCTTCTTTAATTAAACTATTGTCATAAACCTTCAAGAATGGATACCAAATTAGGCCACCTACAACAAATAAGATTAATAATAAAATTAGTGAACTAATAGCTGGACTAACAATCCAAGTCACAAATGGAAATGGAATGTACCACATTTGCATTAAAGAGTGAGGAATTGGAGACAAACCCGCTTTAAACCATAATGAAGTAATTAATGGTAAAACGATTCCGTTAATCCAAAGCGGAATCATTAAATATGGGTTCCAAACTACGGTACCAAATACAACTGGTTCATTAATGTTAAAGATTGAAGGTAAAATACATGCTTTCCCCAGGGCCTTCATTCTCTTAGATTTAGTTGCAAATAGCATTAGTAAAACCAATGGTAAAGTACAACCAACCCCACCAATCCATGGAAAACTATAAACTAACTCGCTAGTGAAGATGTGAGTTGCGGCATGGCCAGCAGCAACTTCTCGTGCATTA
This sequence comes from Lactobacillus sp. RTP31084st1_F9_RTP31084_210423, assembly GCF_040919545.1. NCBI lineage: Bacteria > Bacillati > Bacillota > Bacilli > Lactobacillales > Lactobacillaceae > Lactobacillus > Lactobacillus sp. RTP31084st1_F9_RTP31084_210423. Next base: position 376,718 of record NZ_JBCOVH010000001.1, on the reverse strand, counting down.
GCTGCAATTCCTGCAAGCATTACAGGTTGATCAATAGCTGCTAAAACCCAACCTGAAATTCCCATTGAATAAATAAAACATTGGAAGAACAGGAATAAGGTAAATCCCCACCAAGTATCTAGCGATGTAGCTAATGGTGAAAAAATATTTACAATTAATTGATAAAAGTTAAAGTGTAAGATATCTGACAATAACCAACCTGTTGCGATTACTACTGTGATTGGTAGCATAGAATCAAACCATGCAATAACAAAGTCTGGCATCGACGTGTCATCGCTAAAAAATGAAAATTTACCGAATGCTTCCATAATTAGAGCAGTATAAATACCTACAACTAAGGCAACAAACATACCACCAGCACCGAGTTCGGAAAATTGGTAAGAAATAATTGATCCGCTCTTATCCCAAGTTGGATTAGCGAGCATTAAGAATAAAGCGACTGATGACAGTCCTGCTATGATTCTTTGCTTGTTTAATTTCATATGCTCCATGAAATTAAATGGAAATAGAAAAGCAATAAAAATTGAAACTAAACCAAATGTAAAGCTACTAATTGGTGCTAAATTTGGCCACCACTTCCAAAAATTAAGTGGAATATTTAATAAAGTAATGAACGAACCAACAAAAATAAATGGAAGTACTTCCAAAATAGAATTTTTTATGGTTACAATCCAACCGTTGTTAGCTATCTTCTGCGCTCTGGGTGCAAATTTAGTATTTAGAAAATTCATAAAACCGTTCATTTTATTTACCTCTTATGAATTTAACTTAGCTGACTTTGTAAGTCTTCAACTGCTGCTTTGCCATCTAATATTGAATAATAATCTGGCTTCATTAAAATTACTTTTACCTTATCAGGCACTTGTGCCTTGATTGCATCAAATTCTGCTTTTAAGTGAGGTCCTACCATTAAAGCGTCAATCTGATCTGCATAGTCACCTAATTCTGCTTCACTCCGAGCCTGAATCTTGTAATCTAAACCGGCTTTCTTTGCTGCTTTTCTCATGTTAGCAGCCATAAAACCTGATGATGCACCTGAACCACATACTAATAAAACATTCTTAGTCATTTTTAAATCCTCCATTAATACTTTATTTTTATTTCTCTTGACACTTATATAATATTAAACAAGCGCTTACATTTAAAATACACTTTTGCACCGTAGGGGTGAAAATTAGTTTGAAAAGGATGCAAAAAAGAGACAAATCATAATATGACAATATCATGATTTGTCTCACAATTTAGATTATTTGACATATATTATTTATACTTTGCAACCAGTTTCTTTAATAATTTTTTTCGTTCCGTTCTTATAAATAATAGTAGTTGTACGTGTGCCACATGCTGCCCCATCATCCGCAGTATTTCCACAAATCAAAGTATGTGTAATTAATAATGTCGTCATTGCAATAATTGCTAGGATGGTAGAAATTAATACTACTTTTTTCATAACTACCTCTATTTTCTATAGAGCACTTTTGGCCTTTATAAATAGCTACTCCACCGCACTATCTATAAGTTAATTATATCATCAATAGTGTTTATAATGTCCGAACAAATGAATCAGTCATATTTTCTACCCTTAGTCAAGGATATCAGTAACTTTACTTTAGGTAGAAATAAAAAATTACGCAATAAGCTTGATTAACATCTAAAAACTAGCGATGATATTTCAACCCAATTAAGAATAAGTATCATTACTATTTTTCTCAATAATTAATAAATAAAATTCTCTCAAATTCCAATGTCTATTTATCTTTTTCCTTCAAGACCTTGGCTACATTAATAGTTGGAAGAATATAACTAGGATATTCATTAGATTGTTGAGTCAGAGAAGATATTAATTGTCTAATATATGGATAAAGAATAGCAACAGTATTATTCTTTATAATTGCCTCTTCAGATATTTTTGTATCATTTTTATCAGCATTATATTTAAATTCTCCTACTACCTCACATTCAATTTTAAAAGGCATCTTTTTATCTTCTAATGAACCAATTAAAACAGTCAATTTAACATCGATAGTATCATCTTTTCTATTAAAATCAGCACTAATTATAGGTTTTAAATTTATCTCATTATCCTGCCTATCAAAATTTTTATTCTTTATATATGACATATTATTAACTATATAATTTTTAAATTCTAAAATAGCCATTATGCAACTACTCCAATGCTTTTATCAACTTTAACTTTATAATCTTCATCAAAATTAAATTTACTATAATAATTATTTTCTATAATATATTTTTGCTCATCTATCGCAGTATTTATTTCTTCTAAAGTTTTATTAATTTCGTCTATTTTTTCAATCTCTTGAAGAAACTTATTCTTATTTAAATTTACTAGTTTAAAAAGTTGATCTTGATATTTAGTCTGAATTCGATGATTATTTTCTATTTTGGTTAAAGTAGATGAACTTATCCCCAGTGCATCAGCAAATTCTCTAACAGACATATTTACACTATTTCGAATTTTTTTAATTTGTTCTGGAGATAAAAAACCTTTTCTTGTTCTATATGCTTCAAAACCTCGATAAACATTTTCCATTGGATTGTCAAAATCAGCCCATAATTCTCCAAACTTATCTCTCCAATAATGATTTTTTACTAATAAATTTTTTTCATCTTTAATATTAATTTTTTCTACTATCCAAACTTCCTCATATATATCAACAGTATTCATTTCTGGATTATAAAATTTCTTTTTCATTACTTTATTCTCCTAATTTATAGGGATAGTTCAGTCTGTATGCCGCCTTATGAATTGAAATCCAAACTACAATACCTGTTGGACGATCCTGAAATTTTAAATATAATTCATTATTTTCTATATTTAGGCCAAATATCCAAATGTTTCCAGGAATTGATGGTTCATGATCATCCAGTTCTGGTCCTTGTACATAATCAGTCCATGATAAATTCTCAATAATTATTTCAAATATTTCTTCTTGATCTAGCCCTAATTCTGTTAAGGTTACAATATTTTTCCTTCTTCGACTAAGTAACCAACTGTCTCTTCGACTTTTAATGTCTTGAATGATTTTTTCAATTTCATCTTTTGAAGAAGACACCTCCTTCAACCTTCTCTCATAATTATTGTAGCTCAGGAGCTACAATAATTATACAATACAATATAAATATAGTACAAAAGATAATAGATTCACATTATTTTCCTATATTCGACTCGAACACACTACATTCTTAAAATTTTTTATCCCCATAATTTTAAATTCCAACTTTTATCGTAAAAAAGAATTAAGCAACTATTTTTATTTACTCAATTCCTATCTGCTTATAATATTGTAAACGAAAAATAGGATATGTCGTAAGACATACCCCATCTTTATAATCACATAGCAATTAGAAAATTATCTAATATGGTACATAATAATCGTTCTCGAAACTACTAAACTATAGATTAGTAGTTATCACCATTTAAAGTGGACTCCATTATCTTTTGGATCGGACAAATCCTGCAGCCTGAGCTTCTTCTTCAGAATCAAAATACACTGCATTTTCTGAATTCATATTATATCCATCTTGTGTTTGGCTGGAATTATCAGTAGTTCCTTCAGTATTATCATTCTTTGAAGAGCGATCATCATTTAATTGAGATTTATCATTTTCACTGGAAGCATCTGAATTATCCGACTTTGATGTCTCTTTATCTTCTGCTTTAGTCTCTGACTTATCTTCAGATTTTGCATCCAACTTCTCATTTTTTGTATCTGCGGAATGGCTATCTGAGTCATCACTGTCTGAATCGTCCGTTTCATCAGAATCATCTTCGTCATTAATATAATAGTCAGCTAATTTACTATCAACCGTTAAAGTACTAGGATCAATTTCTTAGGCTATTATTTTTCGTACCCTTTTAGTTAGATAATAATCCTTAAATGCCGTCGAATATTTTTCTATAGCAATAACCTTAACTTTAATTTTCAGTCCTTTTTCAATTTCTTCCTTAGTTGAATTATTAGTATCTAACTGAATTGTAAATTTATGATCTTTTACTTTTGCATAATTGTCATCATCGGTTGCAGACGTTTCATTCTCTTCTTTATCATATGTCCCCTGCGCCAAAATTTTACTACCATCTGGCGCATCCGTTTTTCCTTTTAAGATAAAATCTCCATCTTTACTTTGAACTTTAGTTATTTCAACATCATAAATTCCTTAAACTTATATTTAATACAGTTATCAAAAAAGAACTAAGCTTCAAAACGCTTAGTCCCATTTCAATTCGGTATTATTCAATTAAAAAAGTCTACTTCTTCAAATCATCAAAGAAGCCGTCATCTTTTAAGATATCTAAGTAACGACTAATCGCATCAGTCCAAGTTGGAAGTGGCTTGAAACCATTTTCTTCTAACTTGCTCTTGTCTAAACGAGAGTTAAATGGACGAACTGCCTTAGATAAGCCATATTCTTCAGTAGTTACAGGAGTAACCTTTGTCTTGTAGCCAGCTTGACGATAAATTTCTTTAGTGAAATCGTACCAAGAAATATAACCAGTCTTAGTACCATTTTCGTCATAGCCACTTTCAGTTGCTGGTAGTTCCGAATTAGTTGCGTGGTAGTAGCCATATTTATCAGTTTCAATCATATCTAACAAAAGACGAGATAAGTCAAAAGTATAAGTTGGGGTACCAATTTGATCACTAACAACCTTAACTTCATCGTGATTTGACCCAACCTTAAGCATAGTCTTGATAAAGTTTGAGCCATTTACACCGAATACCCAAGCAATTCTAACAATGAAATACTTGTCTAAAGTATTAGCAACAGCTTCTTCCCCGCCAAGCTTAGTTTCACCATAAACATTCAAAGGCTTATAGCCCTTAAAGTCTGGTTCCCAAGGGGTAGTTCCCTGACCATCGAAGACATAGTCAGTTGACAAGTAAACCATTGGTGCATCTAATTTCTTTGCAACGTTAGCGATGTTTTGAGTTCCGTCAACGTTAACTTTGCGAACAGCTGCAACCTTGTCGTCATCTTCAGCCATATCAACTGCAGTCCAAGCAGCACAGTGAACAATAACATCAGGATTTACTTCAGAAATAACCTTGTCTACGGCTTTCGCATCAGTAATATCTAAAGAAACATAAGGTGCCTTGGTAACGCTGCTTCCGTCAGCAACACCAGCATATTCAGGTGCCAAGTCAGAACCTACACCTTCATAACCACGCTTAGCAAGTTCATTCATTACGTCATGGCCAAGTTGACCATTAACGCCAGTTACAAAAACTTTCATTCATTTACCTCACTAATTAAAACTTAAAAGTATCCTTTAAGCCCTTCCATTCTTGATCACGTTCAGCCATGTTGAGCTTGGTACCATCATCAAGAGTGTAACCAGAAGCATCTGGACTACCCGGGTAATCGCCTTTAAGGTGTGGCCATTCAATGCCAATTTCAGGATCGTTCCAAGCCATACCACCTTCATCGTTTGGGTGCCAGAAGTCATTAACTTTGTAACAAAATTCTGCTACATCACTTAAAACAAGGAAACCATGAGCAAAGCCTTGTGGAATTAAGAATTGTTTCTTGTTTTCTGCAGTTAATTCAACACCGTACCATTTACCATAAGTCTTAGATTCACTACGAAGGTCAACAGCAACATCAAATACGCTACCACGAACTGCGCGAACTAATTTAATTTGTGGGTACTTCTTTTGGAAGTGTAAACCACGAAGCACACCCTTAGTTGAACTTGATTGGTTATCTTGAACAAAGTTAATGCTAAAGCCAGCATCCATCATGTCTCTTTGGTTAAAAGTTTCCATGAAGTAGCCACGATCGTCTCCATGAACAGTTGGTGTAATAACTGCTAAACCTTCAATGCCACCAACATTTTTTTCAACTTTAATTTGTCCCATTTTTAAAAAGCTTCTTTCTTTAATTAAAAATATTAATAACGAACTTTACCTTCAGCAACTGACTTTAAGTGCTTGCCGTATGGACTCTTACCATAGTGCTTTGCTGCTTCAAGGAGTTGATCCTTATCAATCCAGCCATGTACATAGGCAATTTCTTCAGGAGCAGAAAAAGTAATCCCCTGTCTATCTTGAATAGTTTTTACATAATTAGCAGCGTCAACAAGGCTTTGCATTGTACCAGTGTCAAGCCATGCATAACCACGACCTAAAAGTTGTACACATAAGTCGCCATCTTGCAAGTACATATCGTTTAAACTAGTAATCTCCACTTCGCCACGTGCACTTGGCTTAACTTGAGCAGCTTTTTCACTTACTCCAGCTGGGTAGAAGTAAAGACCAGTTACAGCGTAATTACTCTTTGGGTATTCTGGTTTTTCTTCGATAGAAACTGCATTACCATTTTTATCAAAGTCAACTACACCAAAACGTTCAGGATCATTTACATAGTAACCAAATACCGTCGCCTTACCCTTTTGTGCATCTTCGGCAGCATTCTTAAGTAAATCAGTAAAACCGTTTCCGTAAAAAATATTGTCACCTAAGACCATGGCACAAGGTTCACCATTAATGAAATCCTCGCCCAAAGTAAATGCTTGTGCTAAGCCATCTGGTGTTGGTTGTACTTTATAAGAAAGGTTAATTCCAAATTGTGAACCATCACCTAATAACTCCTTAAATCGTGGAGTATCAGCTGGAGTAGAAATAACTAAAATATCCTTAATACCAGCTAACATTAAGGTAGATAATGGGTAATAAATCATTGGCTTGTCGTAAACTGGCAATAATTGTTTACTGGTTACTAAAGTCAATGGATATAAACGAGTACCTGAACCGCCTGCTAAAATAATTCCCTTCATGCTGAATTAGTCCTTATCTAAAACTTGCTTCTTGCCGTACATTTCGTCGTAGTAGTTTTGGTAATCACCAGAAATGATGTTTTCCCACCATTCTTTGTTGTCGAGGTACCATTGAATAGTCTTCTTGATACCGGCTTTAAACATAGTTTCTGGAAACCAACCTAATTCATTGTGAATCTTTTCAGGATCAATTGCGTAGCGACGATCATGTCCCTTACGGTCAGTGACGTGTTCAATTAATGAGTAAGGCTTGTCTAAGTAATCGCAGATAAGCTTAACAATATCAATGTTGTGCATTTCATTGTGTCCACCAATATTGTAGACTTCGCCTGGAGTACCTTTTTCTAAGATAAGATCAATTGCCTTGCAGTGATCTTCAACGTATAACCAATCACGAACGTTCTCACCATCACCGTAAACTGGCAATTTTTCATTGTTTAAGGCTCTTTGAATCATCAAAGGAATCAATTTTTCAGGGAATTGATATGGACCATAGTTGTTAGAACAACGTGAAATAGTTACTGGCAGGTGGAAAGTTCTACCATATGCACCAACCAATAAGTCTGCACTCGCCTTACTTGATGAGTATGGGCTTGAAGTATGAAGCGGAGTATCTTCGTGGAAGAAAAGATCTGGACGATCTAATGGTAAGTCACCATATACTTCATCAGTTGATACTTGGTGGAAACGCTTGATACCGTACTTACGGCAAGCATCCATCAGAACAGAGGTACCAATAATGTTAGTTTCTAAGAAAATTTCTGGGTTTTCGATAGAACGGTCAACGTGACTTTCAGCAGCAAAGTTAACTACTATGTCAGGCTTTTCTTCTTCAAATAACTTGTAAACACCCTCACGGTCACGAATATCTAACTTAACAAACTTGAAGTTAGGATTATCCATAACATCCTTCAAAGTAGATAAGTTACCTGCATAAGTCAAACTATCTAAACAGATAATTTCATAGTCAGGATGTTGCTTTAACATGTAAAAAATAAAGTTTGAACCGATAAAACCGGCACCACCAGTAACAATAACTTTCATATTAGTCTCCTCTTAAACTCATTTGAAGTATACAGCATTACGTTACGTCACCTTCAAGTTCTAAATAAAAAAGACTATGCTTTCTTACAATGAAAGTATCCGGCATCCTTAGTAATATAGAAACCGTTTTTCACTTTATTTTTAACATAGTCTTTAAATTCATCATAATGGTCAATCAGAAGCTCATTCTGATTACCATGACAGGATAAAATGTAAGAAATTACTGGTGTAGATTCAGATAGCTCAATTGCATCTTGATATTTATGACAAGAAACGTCTGTAAAATCTTTACTTAAAATTTCTTCACCATTATCAAGACCAAAACGATCATATAGATTTGTAGAAGATAAAACTATTTCAGGATTAAATTCTTGAACTAAATCAGTGATTTCATGCATATGGCGCTTTGAATAAGTTGCACAGGCAAAAGATGCGCCCTTTTTCATTACCCGGCGAACTTCTTTTAAAGTCTTTGGAATATTGTCACAATAAAAGAGCATGTGATTAGCAATCACCAAGTCAAAAGTATTATCAGCGAAAGGAATCTTTTGAGCATCAAAAACTGCATATTGAAATTCAGAATTATCGCCAATTTCATTCTTAGCATCTGCTAAGATTCCCTCTGAAATATCGGATAAAACTATTGTTAAACTATTTGGCAGTTTATCTAAATTCTGAGACCATAAAGCACCATTGCCAGCGCCCAATTCAAGAATCTTCATCCCTGGCTTTAAGTTAAGTTGGTTAAACAGCCAATGGAACCATCCCTCTTTATTGAGAGAATAATCTCGGTGCAGCCTAATTCGGGCAGAAATATTTGAAGCATTCTGATATTGCGTACTTAAAGACTGATTCATTGAAGTTAAATGAATTAAATTTAACATTTTTCTCCAGTCAACTTCTTGACCAGCTTTTAAGGTGCTACTCGTAGAATCAATAGCAGTTGCCACATTTTGCATTTCTTTAAGTCGCTCTTCTACCAGTCTTTTTTGAATTTGCAGTGAATCAAGCAGTAGCTGCCTGTCTCCTGAACCTAAAGTCATCTCTCTAATATCGCTTAGAGAAAATCCTAGGTATTTCAATAGAAGAATTTGTTGCAACTTTGCAAAATCATTATCAGTATACCGTCTAGCACCACTTGTAGTATGCGTTGATGGCTTTAATAAATTTTTTTGATCATAATAGCGAATTGTACGAATCGACACATGTGCCTTTTTCGCAAATTCTCCACTTGTATAGTATTTTTGCATTTTTAATCCCACTACTGTTTTAATCTAGGTAGCTAAATTCAAATCTTTAAAAACTAAACCCTGATTTTTCAAAAGCTCAATTTATTCATCAACATGTTTAAATTTTTTTACATACAAAAACACCTCTATTTTGTTAATAGAGGTGTTTTTCTGCAACGACCTCACTTAGAAGTCCACCGCCACTTTTCTTAGTCTCTATCCTATAATTTTTATAATTATTGTCAATAATCAGACGCGTATTCGTTCCTAACTAATTCGAATTATATCGAATATGCGTTCAAGGAATAATAGATAAAACATTTATAGAGAAAAAAGCCAAATCTGTTTTTTAATAGGACTTTTTATCTTTCAATTCTCCTGTGTACAAAAATAGGGAACAGCCTGCAATACCATTTTTATCAATTAAATTAGTGTATTCTAAGCCTTATCTTCTGTTTCAATATAGCTATTACCTATATGTAATTTAAATATTGAAAAATTAAAGTATTAGTTCATCTATTAAAATTATTCAAATCTTACATTTTAATAATTGGACTATTCCTACCAATTCATTCTGGTTTTATACTCTATATCCCTTGCTAGCAATAAAATCATTAGTTTGATCTATTAAGTATATCAAAAAATTTATTATATCGTTTGTATCTTTTTCTATATCAGAAATAGTTATTTGACTTCCTATAGTTGTAAATGTTCTTGAACCGTGTGCTAAACTATTTCTTGTATTTTTTATAAAAACTAATGGAGATCCATATTTTTGTATTTGCTTATTATTTAAATCTATACTATGTCTTTCTAAAACTTCTTTTATCTTTCGCAAATCAGCATTACCAGATAACTTGAAATTAGAAACTTCAAATATCATATACTCATCATTTAAAATATTATTAATCAAGTCAGTAGCTGATTCTTTTATTTTTTCAGCACTGTTATTGTTAAATTTATAATTTTTTATAATGGTTCTGTATTTTTCATTCAGCTCATTATATTTTAGTCTAGTTAAATTTATATCTGTATATATATTTGCAATTAAAGACTTAATAGTAGCTTCTACAAGATTATACATCATCATACACGCGTTTGATTTTAATATTACTACTAAGTTACTAGCATTATAATTTTTGCTCAAACTATTAAATTTTTTATTTAATTCTTTATCACGCTCATAATTAAGAATTTCATCTAGCCTTTTTATAGATTTAATGTAAAAATTTAGTTCCTCAACTCTTTCTTTAAAACTTAGATCTTCCATTATGCTTGATACTTGCTTTCCTTTAATAGATACTTCTTTACATATTCAATTCTTTCTTTTACTTTTATCTTACTATTACTTCCGTCTGAAGTAGTTAATCTTTGAAATTTTTTATTTTCAACTAAATCTAAAATCTGTTTTTTAGTTACTGATAAATTTGGATTCGTTTTTAAAGCTAAATTTGTTCCTACTGAAATTGCTTCAAAACGAACTCTAGGAGTTTGATTTCTCTTATTTTTAAATATATTTTGAGGATAATTCTCATCAATAAATTTAAAAGTTTTTATAAATTCTTCTTCGTAACTCTTCTCTATAGCCTTAGTAAATTTCTTAACCTCTTTATTATCAGGATTAAATTGAGAAACATAATTATCTATAAATTCTCTAACACTATGCGGAAAATTCTTATAATTATGAGAATATGCAAAAAATCTTGAAATTAATTCAATATCTTCCATTCTTTTTAATTTTAGTTCAGATAAATCAGTCAATTTTTTAAAATTTTTATCTTTAGCTAACTTTTTTATCAATTTCATTAACGGATTTAAAAGTTCTGTTCCACTTCTAACCTCTGAATCAGTTGCTTTTAAAGACGAAGTATTTATTCTGTTGAATAAGTCTATTCTAGTCTCTTCATCCGTAGTCCTATTTAATACAATTACTCTTAAAGAATATGCTTTTAGTCTTAAAATTTCACTCTCTGGTAAATCTTTAAATTCAAATCCATTCAGCTTATCCAATTTATCCATTTTCTGTAACATTAATTTATTATTAAAAAAATCAGACAAAGTTGATATACGTTGCAATCCATCTACAATTTCCAATTTTCCACTCTTTTCATCATCAGATAAAAACAGCAATGGAATAGGATATCCAAGGATTATTGACTCTATAAATCTAACTTTTCTATGTAAATCCCAAACTCCAGCCATTCTCTGATAAATAGGAGCAAAGAATGTTTTATCGTCATATTTATTTACCAAATATTCAATAGGATAATCTCTAGTATCATAATGAACTTGTTTTTGTAAAAGTTCTATTTGGCGCTGTGCATCCTTAACTTTTTTTGCTGTGATTTTATTACTTTTCTTCATTATTTATACCTTTTATAATACTCTTACCAATTGCCTCTCCCAATTTTACAGGAACTGCATTTCCTATCATTACTCCTAAATCTTTTCCAGAAATAGGATGTTTATCGTTAAAAAATTTATAGGTTTTTGGAAATGTTTGGAGCAATGCACCCTCTCTATAAGAAATAGCCCTATTCTGCTCTGGATGACCAAATCTACCATTTCCATATCCATAAAATTTAGTTGTTATTGTTGGAGCAGGTTCATCCCATTTCATTCGACCATATACTGATGTATATGACTCTCCACTTTTTTTTCTATAGGCCTTCAGAATTAATTTATCTTCCCAATCATGCCATGTTCCACCTGGCTTAGACTGTTTTATTCTTTCAAGATTAATTTTTGTTAATTTAGGAGAATGGTGCATTTTATCTCTTGCGTCACTTTCACCTGCTTTAATTTTGGGTAGGCCAAATATCGCATCTTTTACAGTAGGATAATTTTCTTTGGAAAACAGCGGAGATATCAGCGTGATATTATATTCTTTACTTGCTAAAAGAACTAACCGCTTTCTTTTTTGAGGCACACCATATGCTGGGGCATACACAATATTCCAAGTTACTTTATAGTTTAATTTTTTTAAAGTTGCAATAAAATTTGCGAAGATGTCTTCTTTAGCCAATTGAGGCACATTTTCCATTGATACAACGTCTGGTTCAATATCTTCCACAATTCGAGAGAAGGTATCAAGTAAATCCATTTTATTTTTTGTTACATCGGATCCCTTATATCTATAGCTATATGAAGAAAATGGTTGACAAGGTGCACACCCAGCTAGTACCGTTATATCTGTATCTTTAGGATACAAATCTTTAATATATTTACTCTGTATCTCTTTCAAATCAGCATTAATAAATTTTGCATTATTATTTTTTTCATATGGAAATTTACATTTTGCTTCTATATCAATTCCAGCTACAACATTAATTCCAGCTTGTTGGAGACCGGCAGTTAATCCTCCAACTCCACAAAATAGATCAACCGCATTCACTTTCATTTTCTCACCTTAATATTTAATGACCAATTTTACCATATCTTTAATAGATCACAAAAATAAATAAACAATGTACTTATAACATTAACTCTAAATGTAAAAAAGTTTTATTTCAAGTTTCACCATTATCCCCACCTATTCTTCTTCAAAGTTAGCCTAATCTTCGTCATAATTCTATTTTCTGGAATCATAATTGCATGTTTCGGAAAAGCATTTTGGACCCTACTTAAATAAGTAAAATAATTACCTCTTCCATACTGTCCATTTGGAGAATATAAACGATATAAATTATCGGACCCTTGGTATCCCTTACCTCGCCAATATTGGTGAGCAATTCCTTTAGCTTTATGATGCATTCGATAATAATATTTACTTGTCGTTTTATCGCGAACCGTTATTGAACTTCCATCAAAAGTAAATCCAATAAAATTAATTGTTTTATACTTTTCATTCAATTTTGGGGTAAAAAGATGACCAATATTTACTACAGAATGATTTTGCAATTTATAAACTTGTGTCTTTTCCGGCTGCAACTCCAAAATATCCTTATTCTTAAAATCCTCAAATTTTAGAATTATTTTTTCAACATCATTTATTAAACTAGTATCTGTAGGTAGAGTAATTATAAAATCGTCACTATATCTTCTATAAATACCACCATGCGCTACTACAAATCTATTGATCATTTTATCAATTTCTAACATATACACATTTGCTAAACACGCACTAATCGCTGAACCCTGTGGAATTCCTTTATTATCTTTATGACACTTAATATGTGATCGATTTTTTTTATAATCACTTGGAGATAGAATTCTTAGCTTTGAATTTAGTTCAAACTTGTCTTTTCTATTAGTTGAATCAAGGTTATTCAACTTATATAAGTCTTTCAAATCCCAATAATCATAATTGGTAATTCGTTTAAATATTGCATAATAGTCTGGACTAAGTCTATCCACCTGTAGTAAATCGCATAATCGCTCTTTTAAATATTGATGATTGATTTTGTCAAAAAAGCTAGTAAAATCACCAATCATGACATAAGAGGAAGGGTGTTGGATCATAAATTTATAGATCTTTTTAAATTCAGAAATAGTCTCTGTATGTAAATCCGTTCGATAAGCAATAGGAACCTCATGGATATTATCTTGTTTCAAACGAGAATTATACTTTATATTGACTAAAAAACTATAATACTGAAAAATACAACTATCAATATGGGCTGCATAGCAAATGGTACGTTTTTTGATCTTTTTTCCTTCTACTCTATTATACTTATGATATTCAAGATCATATTTTATAAAAGGATAGAAACCATGCTGTGCAATTTTTTTCGGATTAGTAATATATTTCCTACACTTAACTAAATCGGTTCGAAGATCAAAATGAACATATCTTCTTTTACTCTTCTCTAATATTTTTTGATCTTTAAACCACGCATCTATATCCATAAATTACCTCTACAAATGACGATACCCACTGGCAACGGAGAGTAGCGTTCCTAACCAGTGGGTACAAAAAACTTATAATTCATGACACAATACTAGCTGAATTATAGCTACTCTGTCATGTCATCACACTTCACGATATAATGAAGCCGAAAGGAGTTACTATGATTTCATCACAATATGTTGAATTATTCCTACTACTCATTAGTGCAGTAGGGTCAACAACCGATTTAGAAATATATTCACAAGCTGCCGAGCTTGGAACTGAATTTATTATTAATATTACTAATAAATTCTGTGCCAAGGTCTTGACTACAATCCTTCTCCGTTATGCCTAATTTCATCATAACGCAAATACTATGATATAAATAAAATTTAAATTTATCAAGAGTATTTATGAAAAATATTATTTAAAGTATCTGTTACCATATTTTAAATATTTTTTACTATTTTAATACACTACTTGCATCATGATAAATATCAATTTTTGCTTTTTCTAAATTCTCCACACAATATTTATCTTTAAATCCTTCGATATTATCTGATTTCACCTGATAGTTAGGAATAAAAACATGAAATGGTAATTTTAATTTTTCATCTGGTTTCCATTCTAAATTTTTATCATTCTGTGCATCATTTTTACGAGCTAACAAACGAGTACCAATTGGAATTCCATTTTTAGAGCAATCGTCTCGGTATATTTTTTCTACTTCATAGTAAATTGAATCATTCTTATTGGTTTTAATATAGCTCATTAACCAGTTTTCAAACCTAGCTTGTCCAATATTTTCCTTTTCATTTCGATTAGCACGAGGGAATTGAGGAAATAAGTTATATTCGTTGACTACTAACTCTTTTTTACACATATCACATATATTTAAATATTTGATTAATTCAACAGCTAAAAGGTGACCACAATCAAAAGGATCAAATTTATTTTTTATTTTCTGACGCTGATTTTTTAATTTTATATCATTTTTATTATTAGTGGAGGTAAGAATTGCTCTTATTATGTTACTCTGATTTTTTGTATTATCTCTACAGTCGGCCTCTTCCACAAAAAAATAATTTCCTTTCTGAAAAGTAAGTTTATAATTTTGTAATTGTCTAACATTTTCAAAATTATCTCCTACTTTCAAATACTTTTTTATATCTCTTTCACTAGTACCCATATTATTTCCCTCTGTAACCTTCTCACCTTAATTAATTCTTTTTTAACAGAATTGCTACTTACTATTCGACAATCATTCAATAGGTTTTAAATTACCTTTTACCTTGTTCAATTTTTGTATTTTCGGCTATTTTTTTCTTATACTCATCAATTATATTTATAGTTTTATTAATTGAAGGTGAATGTAGAGATTTATATAACTCCTTATCTCCAATAATATAAAACCACTTTTTAGCTCTAGTAGCTGCAACATTTATGATATTGGGTTCTTTAACTGCCCAGGAAGCAGCATTTTTTTCTTTCTTAGAAGTGCCCAAAACTAAAAACACTACCTCATTTTCTTTTCCCTGAAAAGTATGAACTGTACCAATATTAGTTGGCTTTCCATCTTTATATCTCGTAAATTTAATCTGATCACCGTACCCTAAATCAATAACTTTGAGCTTTTTCGACAACTTTTGAGCTACATTTTTAAATGGAGTAATAACAAATATATCTTTTTCATTAAAAGGATTGGCTTTTTTTTGTACCAAACGGTAAATTAACTTACATAACTCATCTGCTTGTCTCTCGACATATTTATTTCCATCGGATCGACCAGACACATCTATCCAATCAGCTGACCCTGCAATTCCTGACATTTGTCTTTCTATATCAGCTTTTATTTCATCTTCCTTTACTTCAGTAGGTAAAACCATTTTATTATCATATGAAATTTCGTTAGAAATACTAAACATAGGATTAAGGCAGCGACGATGAACCCATAATGGAATTCCTATCCACTTATTTCTATCTCTATAATATCCATATTTACTTGCTTGATCCATAAGCGTCTGTACTGAAGCATTTGCAGAAACAAACTTTTCATCTACATGGTAAATTCGATCTCTTATAAGTGATATAATCTTTGAGTCCAAAGAGTTAACTGGTTTTATCTGTGCAGGATCTCCGACAGCAACTATTCTTTTACTTCTAAGTAGTGCCCCTATAACTGATTGAGGAATAGCTTGTCCTGCTTCATCAATAAATAAATTTGATATGGAATCTGTACCTAAATTTCTAAACATTCGATGAAAACTAGCAAACGTCGTACCAATTACAGGAATAGCAAAATTAATCCATTGCCAAGCAAACAAAGTGATTTGATTTTGATTCTCCTTTACGCGCTTATCCTGGTCTTCCCAATTCTTTAGTGCCTTACTTAAAGATTCTTTATTTTCATATAAAAACTGTTTTCTCACTCTTAAAGCTAAAATAAATAATAAAGATTCTTCTTTAAGATCATTACTAGTATACCAATAAGATTCGTTTTCAAAATCTTCATAGTTTTCTTCTTTATAGAAATCACGCTTATAATTTGGTATTTTTACCTCTTTTGCTATAAACCTGTAAATTGATCTTAGGTAACTTTCATTCTCCAAATTATGCAATTTCTTTTCTAGATATTGCTTTTGTTTAGTTTCTTTCTCCAAATTATGATTTATTTTTTCGATTTTTAATCTATCTTCATTCTTCTCCTTTTTTCGCCTAAATAATCTACTAAATAGTCCTCTTCTATTTTCTATTTCAGTCTGTAATTGATCATATTGTTGATGATATAAACTTATATTTTCCTTTGCATCCCTTAATTTCAAATCCAAATTAGATGAAATTATCTCTCCTTTATCATCAAGCTTTAGATCATATTTTTTTACTTTTTTATTCCAAATTTTTCTTTGTACTGATCTATCTGCATATCCCTGTAATGTCTTCCTTTTATGTTCTAATTTATTGAATTGCGTCAAAAATTTTTCGTAAACTTTTACATCAGAGACAAAGTTTTTACTTTTTAATTCTTTAATCATTTGATCAATTATCGAAATAATCCGATTCATGTTTTCTTTACGACCACCTTCTAAAGAAAACAATCCCCATCTATTATTCTGTTTTTTAGAATTAGCCAGATCAAAAAAATAATCCACAGATTTTATTTTTTCAATTATCTCAGTAAATGAGTCTTTTTCTTCGGGAATTTGAGGCAACTCATCAACAATATTTCGAACGGCACCATTGTTAGATGATGCAACAACAATATTCTTATCTGCTAACTGCACAGGTAACTGCGGCTGTTCAATTTTACTATTTGATAGAAAAGAAACATTTTTATTTTTTAAATTACATATTTCTTTTGCTTGCTGAATTATAAGTTCAGCAAATATGTCTTTTAATAGAGTAGTCTTTCCAGTACCAGGAGGACCATTAACAGTTTGAATATCATTTTTTTCATTAATAACTAAATTAACTGCTACCTGTTGCATTAAAGAACTAGGATATTTACTCAAAAAATGTCCTAGAGGGTAATTTTTAGGTTGCAGAATAGTTTTAAACTCATTTATATTCTTAAGTGGATCTAGATTAATTCGTGAATTGTTGGATATACCTTCCAAATATTTAATTAAATGCGGTGATTTACTTTTTTTAGCTAAAATTAAATCATCAAGAAAGAACGAATGTAAATTAATATCATCCGTATCGATATCTCCAACAATTGACCAATAAATATTAAAAGCAAAATTATCTATTATTTCTTCAAATACTTGATTAAAATACAATTCAAAATTTTCTTGAGAAAGTTCGTCATTTTGAAAACTAAATAATTCATGGATTTTATTTTTGATGGAGCTTTCAAATTTTTTAAATTCATCTTGATCATTGATCAGATCGTTTTGAGCTAAAATATAGCTACTCATAGTTATAAAAGTTTTATCTTCTAACAATTTCATATCTTTATCAAAGCATATAGCTATACTAAACTTTAGCTGCTCTTCATTAAACCCAACTTCTAAATCTTCTAAATTATATTTTCGAATTATAATATCGATAATTTCTTTAAATTTAAATGTATTTAAATAAAAAATAATTCCTGGATTATCACGTTTTCGATCTTTAAATTTTTGCTTAACACACCAGCGGAAGTATTGGTAAAAGCCATATTTAGCACTTCTACTTGAATCAAATCGCTTTGCTGCATTCTTATCTCTTCTATTTGTATTGACATTTCCTTCAGCCAATTGTTCCATTAAAATCCAAGAATTTAAAATATCATTTTTGTTGTTCATGACTTACCTAACTTTTTTAATAATATAAAAACGACAGATTCACGCAAATCTGTCGTTTATTATATTTTTTATTATTTATGTAGTCAATACCATTACACCAGAAAGGCTACAGCTCATGTTATCACAACTATATATTTTTTTCAACAAAATTATTGTTTATATTTATTAGTTGTGTGATTAACAAGTGATAATGTCTTAACTGTTAACTTAGGAAAATGTCCCAATAAGATATTAACTATGTCATAATCTCTTTTATTGGAGGTTATGGATTAAGTGAAGAGGATTTATTTAACTATGAAATATGAAGAACAGTATAAAGTCATTAAAGATCTTATTGATCATAATGGGAACAAACATAGGGCTGCTAAAAATCTAGGCATTTCTATTAGACAAATAAATAGAAGAATTAAACAATATCAAGATAAAGTAAAAGTGTCTAGGAAAAAAGTCTCTTTTTAGTTAATTTTGGACTTCTACTCAAAAGAAAAATCCTACTAAATCAAGGTTTATTAATGCCAAGATTTAGCAGGATTTTTTAATTTCTGAGTTTTTTCCACTGTTCTGATTGGATACTTCAACCGCTTCAACATGGCTATCATTTCCATTTAAATATTCTTTATAAAACTTTAATGATTCTAAAATTGTTGATTTAATCATTATAATTTATCTTTCCTTTTTAAAATCTTTTATGCTATTTTTTCATTTGTTAAAGTAGTTTTTTCATAAATGAAAATGCTTAAATAATGCCATTACAAATTGTAGTTTTTCAATGGAGTTTCACTAAAAAATTGTGGATATTTTCCTTTAATATTAGGAGTTTCACCTGTTACGTAATTTCTGCTTTTATTTATATCCAATTCTAAATACGGTAATAGCATAGTAACAGCTAACTTCTCGGTAATTTCATTTTGAGATTTTTCATTATTTAGTTCTATCTTCTTTAAAGTCGCATTATTTTTAACTACTTCTTTTTTGTACTCCAAATTTTTCTTAGACGATTTTGATTGCTTTATATTATTAAATACTGATAATAATGGCCTAAAATATTATCTAAATTCAATATATATACTCTCTCATTTTATTAATTTAAAACGACGCCGGCTCCGAAATAATTTTCTTTTGAATCCTTATATAATATATAAACTTTATTATCTTCTTCTAAAGTAATACCTTCTTCTTTGCATTTATCTTTAATTGATTTAACAGATATTTCAATACATGAACTCAATTTATGTGGTTCTATTTTTTCGGGTATAGTAATTACGTCCACATTATTAATAAACGGCTTATATATTAAATTTTTATATTCAGATTCTTTTTGTTCAATTATATTAAAATCTTTACTTAAACAAAATCCAGCGAATTCAATAATATCTTCACTATTGCCTTCACACTGTGCTCTTACCTTAAAATACGTTTCTCCATTTAACTTATACTCATTACTACAATATTGCACATTTTCTGCAACAATTAAAACATTTAATAACTGTACTTTCTTTAATGAGCCGATCCAAAAACTAAATAATGTAGTAATTACTCCAATTACTGCAAAGATTTTTTTACCAAGCAAAGTAACAATAAATAGAGATCTAAGAATCATTATTATATAAAATAGAAATATAATAATAAGTAGAATATTAGATATTTGTAAAAATTTTAAGTGAAAATTATTTGAAAGTACACGTAACCGATCGACAAAAGAATTCAGAGACAAGACTACTATTAAAATAAGAAAAAATATCAAAACTATTATCATCGTTAACAAAAGTGAACTTATAATGTTAGCTTTGAGTATAAACATACCTATTAACATAAAATTAAATATACCAAATGCAACTATTAGAGATATACTAATTCCAATCATGTTACTCTTAGATTTACAAAATTTTCTTATGTTTGCTAATCGCCTACTAATCATACACGCTTTTCCTTAAATACAGTTTTATAGTTACTTCTTCATATACTTATACAACTTATTTCTTAATTTAAAAATTTCAGATCCGTAAAATTCTATAAAGTCATCATCTGTCACACCTGTTGGATCTATAAAATCATCAAGTAAAAATGTTGCAGGACTAACTTTATAATTAAGTACTTTACCGGGATATATCTTACCCAACCTCAAATTTTCGTATTCATCATTCGAAAGCTTACATATCATTTCAAGATCACTAGGATTATACGAATTTATTTTCTTTAAAATTTTAAAGGCATCTTTAAGAACGGATAATCCCCCATAGCCTATTTCATTATTAAACGGTACACTCTTTATATAAGTGATATATTTATAGCGTTTACTTTCGTCTAAATAATATTTAACAAAAATAAATTCTTTATCTTGAGAATTCCTAAATGCAAATATAAATCTGTCATTTCTTGATATATTATTATATTCCGGCAAATGATAATGCGTTGATAAAAAGGGCTCGCCCTCTCCATTTTTTAGCCAATTGTGATTAACGCCTAATTTTTCAGCTACTGAATCAATAAATTGAAACGTCGGTTCTCTTGATTCTTTATAATATTGCTTTAATATTTCTACAGATTCTAAATTTAAATATTCAGCTAGTTTGCTAAGATTTAATTCTTCAAAACCATAATATTTCTCTTGATTAATTAAAAACATTAACTGATCGATTCTTTTTGCAAAATCAGTTTTATACTTTTTCTCATCTACAGATTTTTTACATTCTTCTTTATTATCTTTTTTATTCTTTCTAATTCGTTTTAATATAAAATTAGAGAAAATACTAGAAGCAGTATCTTCTATAATACTCAATATAAAATTCAGAATACTCAATATAAAATTCAGAATTTGCATGATCTTCTCCTGATTAATCTATTAAAATTAATAAATAAACAAAATTATCGTAAAAGAAAAGGAATTAAGCAACTATTTCTAGTTGTCTAATTCCTAATCTAAAACTGTCCTCTATAATAAACAGATCACAGTTATTTAGGCTCTTAGAGCCTTTTAATGATTCGGCAATATAACTTTACATCTTTTTACACTTTAATTCAATGTTTTCCAAAAATTCTCTACAAAAGAAAGAGACAGTTGAATAATATTTAAATGACAATATGAGCTCTGTTGAAATAACTAATTAACAACTTAACATACCCAAGACCATTTTGTTACCGATAACAACATTATCAAAGCAATCAAGCTTCTTTCTTAAGTCATGCTCGATATAACAATAATTACTCTAAAGAACTTAAAGAAAAGATTGTTCAAGAATATTTAACTGGTAAAACATCATTAGCTTCTTTAGCTAATAAATATGGCATTAAAGCGTTGCCACAGTAAGAAAATGGATTTCCAAGTATAATAGTCATATAGAAATTGGGATTATATTCCACATCCGGAGACTTATATAACTATAAGTAAGATGAACGACACCCCAGCAAGAAAGAATTCAAATTATTCAATACTGTCTTAATCATGATAAAAATTATTCAGAAGCTTCTGTTAGATTTAACTTTTCCTATCAACAGGTCTACAGCTGGATTCACATTTATTAATTAGAATCAGACTAGAAGAAAATATCATCAAAGAAAACCAATCAAACAACTATTTTCAAGTTGCCTGATTTTTATTCAAAACTATCCATCAACAGGATTTATAAAACAGCCTTTAACTTTAAACAAAAAAGTAAGAGGTAAATCATAACATCGTCATGTTACACTTCATCCCCTACTTTAGGTTGTTTGTAAAATAAGTGTTGTAGTTCATCTCTTATTTAAGATTGCTTGACACCAGCCTTAATTCTGTACTTTAAAAGATTTATTTCAAAATGTCAACGTTTAAACATAGATTTAAACCAATCTTTCATTCTCTCTTTCCATGATTTTTCTTCTGAAATATCTTTTTCCTCGTCTTTAATAATTTTTATGAAATCTACATTACTTAATATTAAATTCTCATAGTTTCTGCCACCAATATAAGCACACTCTATTAAGTCATTATACTTAACACTAGAAGAATAAATTATATTTTTCCATTTTTTATCAGCTTTTGAATCTAAGTAGTGCGTTCTTATAGTTACAATAATCCCACCAATTAAAAATGTTAGTGTAATTCCTCCACATAGCTCAGCTAATTGATTATAAAATATATTTGTTTTTCTTTCAACAAATAAATATACATCTCATATAAACATTTTATAAAATCAGATTTACTTTTTATAGGCATAAAGTTATCTTTAAAAAAAGAGTTGCTTACTTTATCAGTTATGCCACTCATTGTGTAATTAAGCATTACATCCCTATAATTAGTAATCAATTGAACTACTATACTACTAATAATTGGAAGAAATACAATTTGAGGAGTTATTTTTCTGAAGATATTTATTGGTAGTATAAAGATAAAGAAACTATACGATATCAAACAAACAATAAAATATGCAAAAAGTATAACTTGAGAATGTTTTATACAACTACAGATCACATATGTCAGTAGGAAGGCCAATAATGGAACTCCAAATATATATGACATCATCAGGTGTCCTATACATTCTATAATCAAAAGAACAATAATTATTATGGCTAAAATTATTATAACCATAATTCCTAAAATACGTTGTATAAATAAATTTTGGGGTATTACCTGTAAAATAAAAATAAAGTAAATCAGAAGATAAAGAACTATCCACATAATAAAAATTCTATACATCCAAAAATTTACATATTCTTTTTGTTGCAATTCAAACTTTTGTTTGTTCTTAAAACTATACTCATTATGATTTTTAATCTATTAAATCTTAAACGTCCAGCCTTAAATCCTATACTTTTTAAGTTTTTACTAACTACATTAAAAATTTGGTGTATCGTATTTATTATATTTTTTAACACTATAAGTTGTTATCCTATCAATTTTATTAAAGACTATTTCTTCAGCTTCTCTCCAACTAGTTCCTTACCTTCATCAAGTATTTTGGCACGTAAGATAAATAAAAGTCCAACATAGATAACTATCCCAACTAGAACTTCTACCCCCATCATCAACCAAGAACTTCTTAAATGGGTATTCATCCAAAAAACAGGTATAAACATTACTAAACCGGCAATGAAATACTTCCACGAGTCAGCAAATAATTCCTTAAAATTAAGCATATGGCGAACTGCCCACATTTGATATAGTGTAACTGAAATTTCCGAGAAAACAGTTGACCACATCGCACCTGTCAATCCCCATAGTCTAATTAATGGTATGTTCAAAATTAAATTTACAACTGCACCCAAAGTAACAGAAATAGTA
Organism: Lactobacillus sp. RTP31084st1_F9_RTP31084_210423; assembly: GCF_040919545.1. NCBI lineage: Bacteria > Bacillati > Bacillota > Bacilli > Lactobacillales > Lactobacillaceae > Lactobacillus > Lactobacillus sp. RTP31084st1_F9_RTP31084_210423. The sequence continues at coordinate 353,275 of NZ_JBCOVH010000001.1, read as the reverse complement.
AATTGCTTTTGATGATGCGTTGGCAATAAATACTGGACTCCTAATACATTACTCCAAGCAATGATTAAAATAACAATAGATTCAATCATCATTGCTGGTCCAACTGGTCCGTATCCCGGACCATAATATTTTGGCGCTAAAGTCAAAGAAATAGCTGCTAATCCAAACATCATGGGATAAGAAACAGCAGAAACAAAGTCAAATGATTTATATAGCATCTGATTAACTTTATTTATATCACCATGCGCAACTGCGTTAGCAACATGTGGCAACATAACTGTTCCCGTTGCTGTAACCAACGCCAAAATCAACTTAACTAAATTATCTGAATATTGGTAATACCCAGATGCCGTTTCATTAGCCATGACCCCTAACATGGTCTTGTTAAGTTGTACATACACTTGTGTTGCAATCTGGGGAATGAATAATTCAGCCATAGGTAAAAAATGTTGCCACGGATTCAAAAACTTAATTGAAACTTTACCAAGATCACGTCTAATATTTGGCCATAAAGTTAAGTTACCAATTAATGTCGATAGAGCAAGAACAATAATATACAAAGTTACATCATTAGGCCCTTTGATAAACAAAAATATGGCAATCATTGATAAAACTTTCACCAATGAATTTTTTAGAACTGTAACCTTAAAATCTTCTATTCCTTCATAAAACCATGAAATGTCAAATGCAATTGCAATTAAATTTAAGGACTGTGCCCACATATACTCAGGTTGTCGAGTATAGAAGATCATAAAAATCTCAAATGCCACAAAAGCATAAAGAGTCATAATTGTTTTAACTATTTGGATTTCCCAGAAAGTTTTCGACATTTGCTCTCTATTTTCTCTCACATAGGCTATTTGTCTATTTCCATAGTATCCAATACCCATATTTGCAAATAAGATAAAATATTGAATTATGGAGTTAGTAAAGGAATTAGCACCGACACCCTCTGGTCTTAAAACTCGACTGACATATGCTGATGTAATTAAAGGTACTATTATTGCTAAAACTTGATAGCCAACATTGTAAAGGTAATTCTTAATGACCTTCATAAAAATTATTCACCAAATTCGTTTTTTACAGATTCTAAAGCAGCTGCAATTACTTGATCCATATTATAGTACTTGTATTGGCCTAAACGACCACCCAAAATAACTTTATCGTTTTCTCTTTTAGCTAAATCTCTGTATTGTTTATATAAAGTATTATTTTTTTCATTGTTAACTGGATAGTATGGTTCATCTCCACGTTTCCAATCAGCAGGATATTCACGAGTAATAATGGTCTTGTCTTTATCACCCTTACCAAATTCAAAATGTTTATGTTCAATTACACGTGTATATGGAGTCTCTGCATCAGTATAGTTAATCACTGCATTACCTTGATAATTATCTACATCTTTTTCTTCAGTTTCAAAACGAAGGGAACGATATTCTAGTTCGCCTAACTTATAACCAAAGAACTTATCAATCATGCCCGTGTAAACAATTTTGTCAAAATTCTTTAAATATTCATCCTTTTTATCAAAGAAATCAGTATTTAGCTTAACTTCAATATTCTCATTATCAAGCATTTTTTCCACTATTTGGGTGTAACCACCTTTAGGAATTCCCTGATAGTCATCATTAAAGTAATTATTATCATAAGTTAAACGAACTGGAAGTCTTTTAATAATAAATGCTGGTAATTCTGTAGCTTTTCTACCCCATTGCTTTTCGGTATATCCCTTAATTAATTTTTCGTAAATATCACGACCAATTAAAGAAATTGCTTGTTCCTCTAGATTTTGTGGTTCTTTACCACTCATCTCTTGACGTTGTTCATTAATCTTATCCATAGCTTCTTGAGGAGTTCGTACTCCCCACATTTCACTAAAGGTATTCATATTAAATGGTAAATTGTACATTTTACCATAGTAATTTGCTACAGGGCTGTTAGTGTAGCGATTAAATTCAGCAAATTGTTGTACATAATCCCATACTTCTTTATTTGATGTATGGAAAATATGTGCTCCGTATTGATGAACTTGAATGCCATTAACTTCCTTAGTATAAATATTTCCTGCTAAATGATCTCTTTGTTCAATTACAGTAACTTTATTACCACGTTTTGCTGCTTCATGAGCAAACACTGCTCCAAAAAGACCTGAGCCTACTATTAAATACTTCATGTTTCCACTCCTAATTTATTTTCTGTTTATATTTATCAAAAACAGCATTAAACCAACACCAAATTATTAATGCAATACATAATGTAATTACATCAAAAGCTTCATAAAATTTATTTGAAAAGAATGAAAATACGATTGTCGGAGCAATAATTCCTCCATAAAACAATCGACTAATTGGCGCTATTTTTATAGTATTTCTTTCAGAAATACTATAAAAAATTTCAGAAATAATTGCCATTAAAGCAGTTAAAACACCAACTCCATTAAAACCAAAATCATACAGCCAAGGATATAATGTAGTATAAACATTCCCTAAACTAATTCCGTTAACATATTGATATGGTAATGCTAATTTATAATTAGCTAAATTTAATCCTAAATGCTTAATTGCAAAATTTATAATCGAATAAAAAGTTTGTTCGCCAAATACTTGTCCATGGATAGGAAATGCATTTGTAGTTATAAATGTGTCTAAGTTTTTTATTTCTGCACCTACATAAATAGAGATATATTCAAAGCCCTTAAAAGACTCAACATTTCTTCCAACAAAGCTAGCAGACCACTGCAACAAAAATAACACTATAATTATTAAGGTCGTTACTATTAAAACATATTTTCCTATTCGTAATGAATTATATCTTTTATCTTTATAAATAAACATAAATAAGAAAATAATAATACTTACTAACGACATTAAACTTCCACCTCTGGCTCCAGTCAATAGAGAAGAGGCTAAAGTAAGTAATACTTCAATAAATAAACAGATATTAAACTTTCGCTTTAATATTAAACTTTCAGCAAATAAATATTCTCCAACTATTCCTATATATTGGTTAAAGTTTAACATCAAGTTAACATATGTCGGAAGACTAACATCAACCGAAATAAAACCATTATTACTATAATTCAAAGTGTTCACTGCACTTGCTAAATTTGATTGTCCAGTTACTTTCATTATTATTAATGCGCTTAAAATAATAAAAAGAAATTGTACTATCTCAATTGCTATAAATTGCTTTTTCCCTTTTGAAAAGTTAAAAATACTTATCCCTACATCTTTTTCCTTCATATAACTATTTTCTATTATTTTAATAATCCATTTTACTAATAAGCATACTATAATAAATTCAAGTACACTCAAGACTATTATCCAAAAAGTTGTATGATTTAAATTTAACATCCAATTTTTTTCATTCAATAAAGCAAAAAAACTAGCAAAAAGAAACGAAATACTATATAGAAAAGAAGGTGCTGTAAATTTTCTATTATTTGTAAAAAAAGATAATATAGTTAGAATAAATAGGGTTAAAGTGAGAACTATCATTTTCTATATTTCTCCACTTTTGGATGAAACGTCATTCCCTTTATAGTCCCTTTGAAGGAAACCTTTAATCGATAAAACTTATGATTTTCCGCATTTTTAAGAATTTTAATTGGTTCAAAAATTCCCTTACTAATATATGCTTTAAAGAGTTCCTTTTTACTTCCTAATTTTCTATTAGTGTAGATATAGTTTCTATTTGCATAATAATACCTTTTGACTCGATTAATATCCTTTTCTAAAACTATATTAGTAGCAATATTATTTTTAATTTTATGTTCAACAATAGAATCGTTTGAAAGATATCCTTCAAAACCAAGTTTCGTAATTCGAGAAGTAAATTCAACATCGTCACCCCAAATAAAGAAATCAGTAATTGGATAACCTACTTTTTTGATTACTTCACGTGGGAATAAAATGGATACAAATGATGCTGATTTAACTTTAATCAAACCTAAATCAGCCTTTTCATTCCAATTTTCTTCTGTTTGTGGAACATTCATCTGTGCAGCAGTATTATCTTTCCATTTTACGTTACTACATAAAAATCCCAAATTAGAAATATCCGAAATTTTATTGATGAGGTTAGATAATGCAGATTTAGAAGGAATTGTATCATCATCCATTATCCACGCATAAGCAGCGTTACTTTTTTTCATAAAAAATTTTAGACCTACATTGAATCCACCAGCACCTCCAACATTCTTTTTAAGATTTACCGGTATAATTGTGGGGTACTTCTTACTAATCTTCCTCAAATAAGAGGCAGTCTCATCACTCGAATTATTATTTATAACATAAATTTTATTTAATGGATATTCTTGATCTAACAAAGCAGTCAGACACTCCTTTAGCAACGATAATCGATTATACGTTACTACTACACCATCAACTTTTATATTCATCCTTTTATTCCTTGATATTAAACTTTTTTTCTAAAATTGGCACTGCAGAATTTATTTCATATCCCGCTTTTTCAAAATTATTCTTTATCTCTTCGAAACCTATTCTATTTAGTTTAGAATACTGAAGGATATTTTCACTCCATTTATCATAACCATTATCTAAAGATAAAATAGATACATTATTATTTAAAGCAGCCTCTTTAGGAATTGCATTTTTTGAAGCAACTACAGGTAAACCATTTCCTTGTGCCTCTAGGCCTGCAATGGGTAATCCTTCAAATTTCGATGGAAATAAGAATAAATCAAAAGTACTTAACCAACCAGAAATATCACTTTGAATTCCTGCAAAAATAACATTATTTCTCAAATTTAAGCTATTAACTTTTTCTTTTAAATCCTCTTTATCAGGGCCATCTCCAACAAATACCATTTTTATATTTGGATTTTTGTTAACTAAACTTCTAAGAAGATTTATAGAAAATTTCTGATTCTTCTGAAAATGCAATCTTCCTACATTTCCAATTACCAAATTATTTTCTAAATTATATTCTTTTCTTATATTTTTACGTTTTTGCTGATCAAATTTTACTCTATCCAAATCAATTGCATTTTTTATAATTTGAACTTTTGGTAAAAGATCATCTTCATAAAACCATTTAGCAGCTAAAGGTGAGCATGCCCAAAAATCTGTTGCAAATTTTGTAATTCGCTTTCTATTATAAAAATGTAATAATTCTCTTAACCTACCATCCATATTTTGAGAATTGTGACTATGAATAATTCTTCTTCTTATTCCGTATTTTTTAGCTAGCTTTAAATAGTCAATATTAGTCAAACTATTTACATTTACCCACATACAATCATATTCATCTGCATGCTGTTTAAAGAAGCTATCCATTTCTTTTTTATACTTAAATGGATTTTCACTTCGCATAGCCACTTTATAAATTTTACTATCAAGTTTTTGCAATTCATCTTCATAAGCAACCTTATCATGTGTATTACATAAAAAATCGAAGTGTATTTTTCTCCTATCAAATCTTTTATAATATGACATGATAAACGACTCAATACCACCAATATTTGTTGTAATTCCAAACACTAATACTTTATACATTCATATTCACCTTAATTTAACATACGAATTTACTTATTTAATCTAGAATACACTCCCCATGACATTTTATATATAGGAAATCCTAAATCTAGAAATTTATATGCAAGATGATCACGTTTAGGAGTGTTAGGATTTGAAAGAACAGCTTTTTTATTTTTTTTAATATAATTAATTAAATTTCCCCTTAATTCTTTTATTTTTGGACTATTTTTAACATAAAGAGTTTGATTCAATGTACTAAATCGTGCATAAACTTGTCTTCTTAAAACGGCATCATGCAGATCAGGATACAGCTTCTCTACACTTGTAGCCATTTTATCAGTCATTTCAAGCAAATCTAACTTTCTATCACTAAATCCATCTGTTGTTATAGAATTTTCTCGAATATTATAAAAATAAATCGGTTTAAACCCGCATTCAACTGTTTTACTATTTTCAAATAATTGATATGTAGATCCAATATCTTCAAAAACTTTATCTACTGGAAAACGAAAATCTTTGTATAATTCTTTTGTCCCTAATTTTGCATAAGCACATGTATCCACTAAATCATGATAACACATTTTTTCAATACACTTTTTTCCACTCCAAGTATATTCTTGATTATTACCGGTATTAACTTTTTTCCCACTTTCTGAAAATACATCCATTAATGACGCAATAGCTAAAGGAGATTTAAAATCATTTCTTTTCAAAAGATTATACATATAAGAAATATAGTCTTTTGAAACATAATCATCCGAATCAATAAAAGTAATATAATCTCCATTAGCCTTATCTAAACCAATATTACGCGCAGCTGAAAGACCTTGATTTCTTTGTGAATACACTTTTATTCTTGTATCTTTACTTTGGTAAGTATTAGCAATAGCCAGTGAGTTATCTCTAGTGCCGTCATTAACAAGGATGATTTCAAGATTTTCATAATCTTGATTAATGACTGAATCTAAACATTTTGATAAGTATTTTTCTACGTTATATATAGGAATAATTACTGATATTAATGGGTTCATTTTCTCTCCGATAACATATAATTAAAAATGTGTCTGTTTTTTACCAATACCAAATTTTCTACTAATAAAACTAATAGCTTTTTTAACTAAATGCTTAGACCCGATCTGCCCCCAAGACAATTCTTTATAATTTTCTTTTGTGGTATAGAGCCAAACATCCATCAAAAGTTCTGAGATATATCCAAATACTCTTGCTTCTTGCACTGAATAATTAGATATGTCAATTTCTTTTTCTAATTTATTTAGTACACCAAACATAAAATCACAATATGAATTAAAAGCATCTCTCCTCATGATAAACATATTAAACATGTGTGCTTTTTTACTTTTCATTACTTTATCAAAAGCTGTTAAATATGCTGGATATAACTTTTCAATTATTTCGCGTGTTTTATCTAAAGGTTCCTTATGATGTGCATGAATGTAATGAGAATAATTTGTTTCAATATAGTAATTTCTTTTTTTAGGAAGAAGTACATCATACTTTTGTAAGAGTTGTTCTACTTTTTCAATATTTATAACATTATCTAAATTATATGGCTTTTTATCGAAAAAAAACGTCGATAGTGAACCAATCCTACAGCATCGACATCTTTTAAATTCTTCCAAGCCCAATAAATAGCTGTTAACTCATTATAGTTAGGATTTTTTTCAGATATATTTTCGCCTTCATCATCTCTTTGATAAGTAATACCCGATTTATAATTTTTCTGAGACCCTACTAATATTGGCATATATCCTTTAGATTTAGGCATCGGAAACTCTTTGTGAGCGGCTACTAAAATTTGGATATTTTTCATTTTTTAAAACGCACCATCCTGTTTTAATATACTTATTACACATTTAAAGAAAACTACTATATCAAACCATAAAGAAGCCTTTTTAACATACTCTAGTTCAATATCACAACGTTCAGGATAACCTACATTACTCCTTCCGCTTGCTTGCCATAATCCTAAAGCTCCTGGCTTGACAGAAAGAAACATTTTTCTATCTAAACCTCGATATTCTACAAGTTCTTTTTTAACAATTGGTCTTGGACCAATCAAACTCATTTGTCCCACGAAAATATTTAAAAATTGTGGAATCTCATCTAATGATGTTTTTCTTAAAAAAGTCCCAATTTTTGTAATTCGAGGATCTTCACCTTCTGGAAGTTTAAAATCATTTTCTATATATTTTTGATATAATTCTGGATTTTTTTCAGTACTTCATCCGCATTATATACCATAGATCTAAATTTCCACATCTTAAATGGTTTACCTTCTTTTCCTATCCTGGTCTGACCATAGAAAGGACTGTGCTTATCTTGACGATAAATCAAAAAAGAGATTACTAAGCTAGGAACAAATAAAACAATGATTGCTAAAGAACTAACTACAATATCTAAAGTCCTTTTAAAGAAATGATAGAAGACACGACCATCTTCATCACTTTTGATTTTTTCAAAAGTCTCTTCCTTTATTTCTTCTCTCTCCACTATGCTTCTATCCCCCATATAATAGCTAAAATATCCAAAACCGTTTCTTTTTCTTTAAAGGTTTCCAATTTAAATTAACATTATCAGAATTAATAATGTTTCGCGCATTTTGCTTAAAGCTATTAGCAACATCCAATCCTTGCGTCTTTTCCAACTTCTCATAAGCGTCATGCATTCGACTCTCTCGTTTTGGCAATGTGTGTGCATCTGAAGCAAAAGTTGCTACTTGTCCTGCTTCTACAAATCTATCAGCTAATTTTTCAATTTCTTTACCAAATACACCTACATACGAACTAGCAGTTATTTGTGTTAAACATCCTTGTTCAATAAATTCTTGTAATTTTTCTGGATGAGCCAAGATACCAGAATTTCTTTCTGGATGAACAATTATTGGTGTTATCCCCCGTCCCAATAATTTAAAAGTCATATCTTTGGCATAAGTTGGTACATCTTCACTTGGAAATTCCAATAACATATATCTGCCATCTTCATCACAAAAAAGGATATCATCGTCGTCCAAGGCTTGAGGTAAATTACCATTTAAACGAACTTCTTGACTAGGAAAGACCGTTAAAGGAATGTTGTTTTCTTCTAACGCTCTCTGAAAATCAGCAGTTTCTTTTATGATATCTTTTTTATGATTTAGGTACTTTCCGTTTAAAGTATGCGGCGTCATCAATGCATGAGTAATTCCATCTGCCACTGCTGCCTCAGCTAACCCTAATGATGAATTTAAATCAGGCGATCCATCGTCAATACCTGGCAATATATGTGAGTGAATATCAACTAATACCATTTTCTCTACTTCGATTCTCCATCTTTTTGTTGACCATATCCATAGCCATATCCATTAACCGTAGCCATATCCATAGCCATCTGGACCCGTTCTTACGTCATTCATTACATACCCTAAAACATGTGTTTTTGTTAGCTTAAGCATTTCTAAGGCACGTTCAATACCTGCCTTTTGGGTAACGCCTTGACGAACAACAAGAACTACTCCATCCATTTCACCAGCAAGAATTTGGGTATCAGAAACTTCAAGAACAGGAGCAAGGTCTAAGATAACTAAATCATAGTGCTCCTTAACCATGTTTAAGAATGCCCGCATTCTATTAGAACCCAATAATTGTGCTGGATTAGGTGGAATAGGACCAGCAGGCATAACTGAAAGATTTGGAATAATATCTTCTCTTACAATATCTGCCATGTCTACTTCATTAGAATGTGATGTTAGAATTGTTGTCAATCCTACTCGGTTAGGAATATCAAAAGTTTGATGCAACGTAGGTCTATGAAGATCGGCATCAATTAGTAATACTTTCTTCCCTGCTTGAGCCATAGTCACAGCAGTATTAACTGTAACAGTTGACTTACCTTCACTAATATTAGCAGAAGTAAAGGCTAAGGCCTTAATTTGATGATCGACACTTGTAAAATCAATATTTGTCTTTACAGTTCTAAATTGTTCACTAACTGGATTTTGTGGTTTAGCTACAGTTATTAACTTAGCACCATATTGCATGGTTTCATCAGTACCACGTTTTTTACGTCTATTAAATAATCCCATTTATACGCTCCTATACTCGTTTCTTCTTACCAGAATTATTATTATTGTTAATACTAAAATTATTAGATAAGTGGAAGTGTGATACATGACCTAAATTAGTTAAACCTAATTCCTTAGTCAAGTAATCGTCGTCTCTTACTGTAGTATTAAATGAATCACGTAAAACGATTAACGCAACACCAATAATTAAGCCAAGTACGATTCCAGCTAAAGTAAAGAGTGTAGTTTTTGGAAAAGTTTTAATACCACGTGTAGCTGGAGACACAATAGTTACATTATTAACATTCATAATGCCCTTAATCTTACTCTTAAATGTCTGAGCTACCGCATTTGCAATTGCCTGAGTCTTTTCAGGATCGTTACTTTTAGCACTAATAGTGAAGACTTGTGATTGTTGTTGTGTAGTAACAGAAACGGCTTTTTGCATTTCTTTAGCACTAACATTATATCCACGACCAGCTCTTCTAACTACTGCTGGTTCTGCTGGACTAACTAATTTCTTAGTACCATCTGCCAAAGTTCTGTATTTAGCCTTCTTAGCAGGCTTTACTACCTCAGTAGGGTTCTTAATCCACTTAGAAGCATCTTTTAAGATAACTGGACTAGTAACAATATCCTTATAGGTATTAATCACCTGAACATCAGCTTGTTGTGCATTAAATGCTTGATTTGCATCATTTTCATTACGCTTCTGGTTAACTAAGATTTGAGTAGTTGAAGTATATTTAGGTTCAACCACAAAAGCAGCTAAGATAAAACCAACTGCTCCTAAGCCAATTGCCCATAAAATAATAGACCAGATATGTGCTCGAAGGAGCATCCATAATCTACGTAAATCGATTGTATTTTCAGTTTTTGTACTGTTTTCCACTTTTTCCTATTCTCCTGTCTTTAAGGTTTCCGGCTTAAGCCCTAAGGCAGCTCGTAACTTATTACTAATTCTTTGACACTCTGCTTGACTAACTGATTCATAGGCAACGCCGCCTTCCCAGTCGCCTTGTCCATGAGCGTAGTCAGTAGTCACATTATCAGTTGCATGACGATAATTCTGAGCTAAAGCAACCATATTGTCAAAAGTTAAATTCGTCATGGTTTGCTTAGAAACTGAGTTCAAGAATGGTTGGTTTACGACTGTCTTGTAAGAAATGGAACTCTTTAATAATGCCATAATTACAAGTCTTTGTCTCTCTTGACGCCCATAATCTCCTTGAGGATCGTCATATCGCATCCTACTAAATGCCAAAGCTTTCTTCCCATTCATATGATAAGTTGCGCCCTTAGTAAAATGATAACCTTCATAATCAAAGGTTAATGGTGACTTAACTGTCACTCCTCCAACTTGATCAATCGCCTTTTCTAATCCTCCCATGTTTACCATTACGTAAGCATCAGTTGGAATATTGAAGTACTTTTTGATCGTTTTGACAGTTTCGTCTACACCACCATAAGTATAAGCTGAATTAATCTTGGCTGGTGAATAATCTGGATAACCCGGTAAGTTAACTTTCATGTCTCGAGGCAAACTAACAACTGTAGTCTTATTAGTCTTAGGGTTAATTACCATCATCATGATGGTATCAGTTCTACCCTTGTAAGAACGGCCAAATTCACCTGTATCTGTTCCTAATAAAAGCAAGCTCATTGGCTTTTTATCTTTAAGGGTGTCGCTAACCTTTCGATCACTAATTTCGTTACTCATCGGATTATACATATTGTTAGTGGCAACATGGATATTGTGCCAAGCGATAATAACCGCAATGATGTCCACCACAAGGAAAACACCTAATACAATCCAAAAGATACGCCAAAACTTTTTACGTCGATGATGACGGTGATGATGTGAGCGATGTCTTAATTCATTATCACTATTATTATGATCCATTTTATTCCTCTTTTATTTTTCGTTTTTTAGTAACACTAAAAATCATTATACAAAAAATATTTGAAAATTCATAGAAAATTCACAATTAGCATAAAAAAACACTTTTATTAAATATAAAACATGCTCTAAATAGCGATCTAACCACCTTCACGCATATAAGTATACTTTCACCCCCCCCCATAAAATCAATATGACTTCGTTTAAAAACTCATTATGTTATTTATTTAAGAGAGGATCTTACTTATTTTTACAGTGATTTTCGTAATTTTAAAAGCAAATCTTTTTTCACTCTCTGCAAGGTTCTTCTGGAGCATCCCGCCCGCTCAACCAATCCAGAAATTTCTCTTTGCGCCAGCAAATGCTCAAAGAACAAAAGTCGCTCAATCTTGTTTAACTTCTTAACTTCATCCTTCAAAACAACTAAGCTATCCCAATCAACTTCAAGTTTTGAAAAATCTTGTGCGTTATCTATTTCTTGATTTTTCTCTTCTCGGCGCTGAATCTTTCTTAATTCATCTAGCGTATGCCAAAGAATCTTTTTAAAAGCTAGCTTATCAATATTTTGATCTGGATTTTCTTCAATCATCCCTGCATAAATCAAAACACCATCTTGAAATAAATCAGCATAGTCTTGATAATCTCGCCTTACGCCGGCTGCCTTAATTGCTCCACCAACTAAACGACGATTTTCCCATGCTTTAATAAAACTTTCTTCTCTAATCATGTGACCATTCCTTTAAGTAATGTCACAAGCGCTTGTGCATTGAGCATCATATCAAGAACAAAGTCGTATCAAAATCCAAGAGCTAGGCAGCGCAAAACCTAGTCAACTCTAACTTTCTATCTTTTCTTTACTAACTCCTTTCCCTCAGCTTCGCTCTTTATCCTGTCAATTTCTGGTAAAGAAAAAACACGCTCAAAAAGCGTGTTACAAGATTGATTTAATTCTTCTAGACAATCGATAAATCAAGTTATGGTCCTGCACTTGCCAATCTTTGATATCAAAAAAGTCAGCACAATGGCGACCATAATTTTTGTGAAATTCTTCAATTGTTTCTTCAGCAAGCTCAGTTAAGTTCATGGCATTCTGAATTTTAGTTAAGTAAAAGTATTCTTGATTAGCAACCAAGTTATTCTTTCGGCACTTGCAGAGATTCAAATGAAAGCCATGCGAATTAGCATACTTCACTAGCATCTGTCCCAAAACATGATTATGAGTAATCCCCTCAGCTAACCGCTTATACAAGTGCGGCGCACAATCTTCAAACTCAAAGTTATAACTACAGCCATTCTCTTGATAAGAAAAAGTTACTTTTCCATCTTCTTGCTGTACTGTCTGCATATGATGCAAACCAATCCAGGAAGTATGCTTTTCAGAATGAGCTCTCATTGAAAAATAAGCGATCTCTCCTAAAGAAATTGTGTGACGATAATAAAAGCCAAGTTCTTTTTGCAGCTTCTTTTGTAAAACCGCTCCTAAAATCATTTGATCTTTTAACAAATGATTAATCAACTGACGGCTGTTTTTCTGGCATAAAATAATACCATCTTTTTTATCAAAAATTATTGTCTGATATTTTCCTCTAATTGGTCTTTGATGGAAATCATATAGAGCTACCATATTCTCATTTAATTCATAGTTTGAATTTTCAGATACAAATGGTACAAGGTCCGACGTGATTGCTGTGGTTTCTAATCTCTGCCTAATTAGATCTTTGGACCAGTTATTTAAGTCTTCATTATCTGGTAGTCCAACGTTAAAAAGATTTAGTTTGTTTTTCATTTTCATCTCCTTTTCAAAATTATATAACAGATATTATTCAGAACTATAATAATACCAGAAAATCACCATATAAAAAAGATCCTACGCTTATAAAAACGTAGGATCTTAAAATAACTTCTAAAAGTTCAAAAACTCTGCTGGCTTCATCCCTAAGGCTGCTCCAATCGCTGTCTTAAAGGTTGAAACATCTTGAACACCATCAAATTGCTGACCATTAATGATAAAGTAAGGTACTGACTGAATACCGCGGCTTTGCAAGTCAGCCTCTTCTTGCATAACAACATCTCGGTAATTACTTGATTCTAATAACTTCTTTACTTCATTTATGTCTAAATTGTTCTTTTTTGCAATTTCAAGCAGTACTTTATGATCGGCTAATTCCTTATTTTCAGTAAAGTATACATAGAATAAATCATCAGCTAAATTTGCAGTTAATTTAGAATCATGGTAAGTGTCCTTAGCCCATTGAACCATTCGGTGAGCATCCATCGTGTTAGTGTTATAAGCAGTTGCCTCATTAATTGTTAGACCTGCTGCTTTGCCTAATGTTTTAACGTGATCATAAGCTGCGTTTGCTTTACTTAATGGCATTGCCTTTTCATAAGCTAAGAGAGCAGCATTCGTATTCTTAGTTGATTTTGGTGCATCTAAGTCGATCTGGAAAGCATTAAGGTCATACTCAATCTTGTCTTCAACACCTAATTCTTTAATTGCTCTTTGTAAGTAAGTTTCACCAATGTAGCAGTATGGACATGCGTAATCGCTCCAAACGGAAATTCTCATTTTCAACTCTTCTTTCTCTTAATTACACTCTCACTTTTACAATAGAAACTTTGAGCAAAGAAAGCAACTATTTCCGCTTGCGTTTTAATTCTTCTTTAGTCGCAACCAAGTCAATAATCTTCTTTGGTGCTAGATTTGGGTACATATGAGTCAAATATGCTAATAATTCAACGAAGTTCAATAAGTAACTAGTTAGGTTATTTTCTTTCATCATCCCACCAGTGAAATTATTTTCTTTAACATTTGCAAATAAATAAAAATCATGGACAGTGTCTAACTTTTGATAAGTCAACAAATCACTAAAAACATCATTAATTTGCTTACGAATTTCTTGACCATCATTTATTTCACGTTTTACCGGCAAATCAATGGCATATGCGACATCCCCGCCGTGGACTAAGCCTAAGTAGGACTTCTCTTCAAGCATCATATCGCTGATCTCTTTAAATTTTTCATCAGTAAAATCCATGTTAACTTCTAGCGTAGTCAAATATCCTGCTAAAGCCTCTACCAAGTCATCCTCAGTCTTAAAAGCCGGGGTGACTAGATAAACATAGCGGTCAGTTCTAACAAATAAGAGGAAATAAGTTAAATCTAAACGCTGCAAATTCTTACTATACTTAATTAACACTTTTTCAAAGCGCAGACCTTCTGGAATTTCTAAATCAAACTGACCGCCTTGATAAGGAACACGGTAAATTTGCCAAAAATCTTCTATCTTAAAGCCATTAATTTCTCGATCTTCAAAAGCAGACTTATTAAGTAATTTAGCTGGAGCTGGGCGCTTTCTCTCTAAGTCTTTTATGACCGCAACTGGATTAAGAAGCTGGCGGTTGGCATATTCCATTAACATGACTTGAATATCATGATAAGTCGACATATTTTGATCGCTAGTATCATGGAAAAAAACATCCCCCAGCTGGTCAGTATAGTTAACTACTAATACGTAATCGCCAATTGCTCCTTCACTGACTAATTCTTCTGCAAAATCAACTACATCTTCAACGCGCTTTTCTGCTTTCTTAAATTTATCCTCAGAAAGCTTCTGACTAGGACGTTTTAACTTTCTCATAGCGTCTACGTCAAAGAGATCATCTTCTAAGTCGCCTTTTAAGACATCAATAAATTCATGATAATCTAAGTCAAGTTTTTGGACAAAAGTGCCAATCAACCTAAAAATTAGCCCTTCAGCTCTTGCTGGTTGATAAGAACGCCTCAAATTATCACTAATGAAGGTTTCTTCAAAATTAGGCGTCTGTACAACTATTGCTAGATCAATTGTATTCGGTGTTTCATACACCATATCAAGCAATTCTTTCATTCTCTTACTTAACATTTTTATTCCCTACCTATTCCAATCATCTCACTTGTCATCTATTATACGGATATTTATTTTTAGAAACAAAAAGGTCTGCCAGACGCAGACTTTTCGGCTAGATATTTTCACCATTCATGATGTTTGAAAAACTACCGTTTAATGACTTATCTTGGCTGACATGTAAGTTAACAACATTGCCTTTACTTGATTCATCTACCAGGACAATCGGCTTTTGCTTGTGCCAGCAGAAAAGAAAAGTCCTATGTTGACCATCTTTAGTCAAGTCATGATTATAAATAGCCATTACATCATAGTCATAATGATGCTCGCCTTGAGGACTCCAGCCAATACTAATCTTTTTACCGTTTAGTTTAAAAGTATCTTTTTTGAAGGCATCCGGATAAATGCGGCTTGCAGTAGTCAGCTTATTCTTACCATCATATTTAGTGTAAGTTTGCTTCTTGTTCTTACCATATTTATCCATTTCTTTAGCAAGTTTTTGATCCTTCTTTTTGTCCCAGTGCTTCTTTTGGACAGTTTTTGAACTCTTTTTGCTACTATTACTAGTCGAATTTGAATTATTTGAACAAGCACTAGCCCCGATTAAACTGAGGGCTACTGCACTCATTAGTAATATTTTTTTCATAGGCGTTTCTCCTTTTCTTTCATTATTATCCTACCATTTAATTTTGATCTTTGGAGCTTTTTAAGCTTATAGAAAAAGTGTAATTTCACTTTTAAGAAATTACACTTTAAATAGAAGAAACTTAATAATCAGAGATTAGTTAGTCTTCTGATACTGTTAATTGCTGCAATTAAATTTTCTTTTGCAGGCACACCTTTCATGATAACAGTTAAATTTTCATCTATAAGACTATCTTTTACAAATCATGTTGATATTTTTTCAAAAGCACAACCGAAATCCAAATTGAAATAAATGATGGTAAAACAATCACTACTAAAAGATCTGGATTTAAAATACGGACAGTTTTAATCATCTTGGTAATGGTATGAATTTTAGCAATATTATTGAAAATTGATTGATACACCGTAACATAAATCAGCGACCACTGAATGCAATATTCAATTAACGTTAATGTGATCTCTGAAATCTGATGAAACTTATTGAATTTTTCAATCCTTCATAGAGAAAAAGACCTGAAAGAATGACCAGGGCTCCCAAAAGCAGGAACAGGTTTCCCAGCTTCATATCGTGGATTCGATTAATAAATAAAGCAGCAATACCGAAAAAGATTAAAAAGTTAATGGTACTAAAAATTAGTAACACCAAAAATAAAATAATTGCCTTCAAGAAGTAAAAGCGATTTTTAGAAGTAAAAATATACCCCATAATTACTACCGCTAAAATAATTAAAAAAATTGGTAAAACTTGCATTATTTGCCTGACTTTTCAATCTTATTAATCAAAGCTTCACAGCCGCGATAAATATCTTGATATGCAGCCTCAAAATCACCCGTATACCATGGATCATCTACGTCCATCATTGAACCAGTAAAAGATAAGAGTTTATATTCTTTTCTTTCTGGATCTCCTGCCGAAATGTGATTCATATCAAAAAAGTTTTCTTCATCCATACCAACAATATAATCATACTTAGCGTAGTCGCTTTTAACCATTTTTCTAGCTTGACGATGATTAAAAGGAATACCATGTTCATTCATCACTCTTTGTGAACGTACATCAATATCGTGTCCAACGCCGCCAATAATTGCATCTTCAGTTGTAGCAGCAGATGCAATTTCATATTCATCTTCCTTACCCAGATCCTTGACAATTTTCTTAGTAATAAATTCAGCCATTGGTGAACGGCAAATATTACCATGACAAACAAACAAGATTTTCTTAGTCATTTTTCTCCCTTATTTCTTTAAAGTATATATTTCAATTCTAAAGCTAATTCATTTATTTAAGCAAGAAAAAATACCGATTAGAGTCTATCAGCTCCAACCGGTATTTTTCTTTTTTCAAAGGTTGTTGAAATATTATTAGTTCAATATTTTCAACGTCTTTTATTATAACAAAGTTAGACGGATTTAATCATTAAATTATGCAATTTTTTAAAATTACATTTTATCCTCGATCCAGTCCCAGAATTTATCCACGTTTAGTTTAGAAACACTAGAAAATGGTAAAAAAGATACATTCTCTTGTTTTAAATCTAGGCTCTTACCAATCTTCTGCTTAATTTGGCTTGCTTCCATCTTCTTAAGTTTATCCATCTTAGTTGCTACAACCAAAATTGGAATATCTAGATAGAGTGCATAATTAAACATATTAATATCATCAGCAGTTGGATCGTGACGCGCATCAACTAAAAGGACAAGCCCTTTCAAGTCAGCGCGAG
This sequence comes from Lactobacillus sp. RTP31084st1_F9_RTP31084_210423, assembly GCF_040919545.1. Taxonomy (NCBI): domain Bacteria; kingdom Bacillati; phylum Bacillota; class Bacilli; order Lactobacillales; family Lactobacillaceae; genus Lactobacillus; species Lactobacillus sp. RTP31084st1_F9_RTP31084_210423. The sequence continues at coordinate 335,564 of NZ_JBCOVH010000001.1, read as the reverse complement.
TTTCAAGATAATCCTGAATCATTTCACCAAAAGCAGCTCTTTGCTTTTTGGAAACTTTCGCATAGCCATAACCTGGTACGTCAACAAAATATAGCTCATTATTTACTTTATAAAAATTAAGCGTTTGAGTTTTACCTGGTTGTTGAGAAGTACGAGCTAATTTACGACGATTAACAATAGTATTGATTAAGCTCGATTTACCAACATTTGAACGTCCAGCTAAAGCAAACTCTGGCAGATCATCCTTAGGATATTGCTTTTCGGAAACGGCACTAATTACAAATTCTGTATCTACGACTTTCATTATTTAGCCGCCTTACTTGTTTCTTGAGACTCATTCTCTTTATAAGTAATCTTAGGCTGCGCATGCTTAGTAATAACATCCTTGGTAACTTCTACCTTCTCAATATTATCTTCGCTTGGCGTGCGATACATTACGTCCATCAATGAATTTTCAACGATTGAGCGTAATCCACGTGCACCCATATGACGACTAATCGCCATATCAGCGATCGCCTTAAGAGCACCATCAGTAAATTCAAGATCAACATTGTCAAGAGACAGCAATTTCTTATATTGCTTTACTAAAGCATTCTTTGGCTCAGTCAAAATTCTAATTAAGTCTTCAGTACTCAATTTATCAAGTGTAGTGATAATCGAAATACGACCAATAAATTCAGGAATCAAGCCAAATTTAACTAAGTCCCCAGTTGTAAGATTCTTTTGCCAGTCGTCTGCATCTACTTGATTAAGACCATTTTCAGCACCAAAACCGATCGTCTTCTTGCCAAGACGATTCTTAACGATATTTTCAATGCCATCAAATGCACCACCAACAATGAATAAGATATTAGTAGTATCAATCTTAATCATCTGTTGTTGTGGATGCTTACGTCCACCTTGTGGTGGAACAGAAGCAATAGTTCCTTCTAAGATCTTAAGAAGAGATTGCTGTACACCTTCACCAGAAACATCACGCGTAATTGAAACATTCTCTGCTTTTTTAGAAATCTTATCAATTTCATCGATGTAAATAATTCCGCGCTGTGCACGTTCTAGATCATAGTCAGCATTTTGCAATAATTTAAGTAAGATGTTTTCTACATCTTCACCAACATAACCAGCTTCAGTTAAAGTTGTTGCATCTGCAATAGCAAATGGGACATTCAAGATTTTAGCCAAAGTTTGAGCTAGATAGGTCTTACCGGAACCAGTTGGCCCAATCAAAGCAATATTTGACTTTTGCAATTCAGTTCCAGAACTATCAATATCCATTTGACTAATACGTTTATAGTGATTATAAACAGCAACTGAAAGGACCTTCTTGGCACGATCTTGGCCAATTACGTATTCATCTAGTTGCTTTTTTATTTCCATTGGCTTAGGCAGATCTTTGGTTTCTTTGATAGAATCTGCTTTTAATTCATCATCAATAATTTTTTTGGAAAGATCAATACATTCGTTACAAATGTAGACTCCATTTCCAGCCACAATTTTTTTAACTTGTGACTGTGGTTTACCGCAAAAAGAACATTTTACTTCTTCTTGTTCAGTAATTTCGTTAGCCATGAGCCTTCCTCCTTTTCACTTACTTTATGTCAAAATAAGCTTAGCAGTTCACTTTGGCAGAGTAAAGAAAATTGTCTTATTAATTGATAGTAAAGAAAAAAGCGACTGTCATAGCCGCCTTTTCTTTAACTAGTTATCAACTATTACTTATCAGCCTTTTTTTCGTCTTCTTTGGTTGACTTCTTAGCAGTTGATTTCTTAGTAGCTTTCTTAGCAACTTGCTTTGCCTTGTCAGCAACTAAATCAATTGCTTTTCTAATAGCAATATCATGCTTAAGCATGTCATCACTCAAGCTACGACGAACAACTTTTTCATCCATGTTGTAGTCGTGTGCTAAGTCTTTAATTTCTTGCTTAATTTCATCAGCACTTGCATCAAGTTTTTCTTTAGCAACAATTGCTTCTAAAACAAGGTTAGTCTTAACACGTTCTGCAGCACCCTTAGCTAATTGTTCACGTAATTGAGCTTCAGTAGTACCAGTCAACTTGAAGTAAGTTTTTGGATCAATACCCTGACGTTGCATGTTGCCCAAGTATTGGTTCAATTGGTTTTGAACGTCTTCATCAATCATTGCTTGAGGAACTTCATCAATGGTTGCATTTTCTACTGCACCCTTGATTGCAGCATCTTGGATAGCGTCTTTTGCGTCTTCTTCCTTGTGCTTCTTCAAGTCCTTCTTGATCTTATCTTTTAATTCATCAAGTGATTCTACTGAATCATCAACGTCTTTAGCAAACTCGTCATCTAACTTAGGTAATTCCTTAGATTTCACTTCATGAATCTTAGTAGCAAAGTGTGCTTCTTTACCAGCTAAGTCTTTTGCACCGTAATCTTCTGGGAAGGTTACAACAACGTCTACATCATCGCCAGCCTTGTGACCAATAAGTTGATCTTCAAAGCCAGGAATGAAAGTACCAGAACCTAATTCTAATGAGTAGTTTTGAGCACTACCGCCATCAAATGGCTTACCATCAATAGTACCAGTGTAGTCGATAGTAACAGTATCACCTTTAGCAGCTTTACCGTCCTTCAATACTAATTCAGCATTTTGTTCACGACGCTTGTTTAATTCTGCATCTACGTCTTTAACTAAAACGCGAGTACTTTGCTTAGGAACTTCGATACCCTTGTAGTCACCTAATTTAACTTCTGGCTTAACAGAAACAGTAGCCTTCATTTCCCAAGGCTTGTTCTTATCCATTGAAACAGGAGTAATTTGTGGTTGACCAACTGGATCAATACCAGCTTCTTTAACTGCAGCAGCATAAGCCTCTGGTAAAACAATGTTTAAAGCATCTTCGTAAAGAGCTTCTTCACCATAAAATTGGTCAAAAACAACACGAGAAACGTGTCCCTTACGGAAACCAGGTACACGTAAGTTCTTCTTAACACGTTTGAAAGCTTGATCTAAGCCTTTTTTTACTTCTTCTTGTGAGATTTCAAAAGTTAATTCACCGGATGTTTTACCGGTCTTTTCCCATTTTACAGACATTAATTAAATACCTCCGATGTCAAATTTGGGTTTGCTATTGCACACTTAACTATATTACCCTAAACGCTGCTAAAACACAAATCCAGAGAGAGATTTATTAAATTTTTGAATAAAAAAAAGATGTATCCTAAGATACATCTTTTTTAAGAAGTCTGGAATTAGTCAAGAATTTCAGTAACTTGACCAGCACCAACAGTCTTACCACCTTCACGGATAGTAAACTTAGTACCTTTTTCAATGGCAACTGGCTTGATCAATTCAACAGTGAATTCAACGTTATCACCAGGCATAACCATTTCAGTACCTTCTGGCAATTCAATCTTACCAGTTACATCAGTAGTGTGGAAGTAGAATTGTGGACGGTAATCTGAGAAGAATGGAGTGTGACGACCACCTTCATCTTTGTTCAAGATATAAACTTGACCTTTGAACTTCTTGTGGGTTTGGATTGAACCAGGTGCAGCTAAAACTTGACCACGTTCAACTTGGTCACGGTCAATACCACGAAGCAATACACCAACGTTATCGCCGGCTTCACCAAGATCAAGAGTCTTGTGGAACATTTCCAAACCAGTAACAGTTGATTTTTCAACCTTGTCAGTTAAACCAACGATTTCAACTTCGTCACCAACTTTAACAGTACCACGGTCGATACGACCAGAAGCAACAGTACCACGACCAGTGATAGTAAATACGTCTTCAACTGGCATTAAGAATGGCTTGTCAGTATCACGTTCTGGAGTTGGAATGTATTCGTCAACAGTTTCCATTAATTTTCTGATAACGTCTTGTTGTTCTGGGTCACCTTGAAGTGCCTTCAAAGCTGAACCACGGATAACAGGAACATCGTCACCAGGGTAATCGTATTCAGTTAACAAGTCACGTACTTCCATTTCAACCAAGTCGATCAATTCTGGATCGTCAACTAAGTCAACCTTGTTTAAGAATACAACGATGTACTTAACACCAACTTGACGAGCAAGTAAGATGTGTTCACGAGTTTGTGGCATAGGACCATCAGTTGCAGCAACAACTAAGATAGCACCATCCATTTGTGCAGCACCAGTAATCATGTTCTTGATGTAGTCAGCGTGGCCTGGAGCATCCATGTGAGCGTAGTGACGATTCTTAGTTTCGTATTCTACGTGAGCGGTATTAATAGTAATACCACGTTCCTTTTCTTCTGGAGCAGCATCGATTTGTGAGTAATCTTCAGCTTGTGCCAAACCGTCTTCTGCCAAAACAGTAGTAATAGCTGCAGTTAAAGTGGTCTTACCATGGTCAACGTGGCCGATAGTACCAATGTTAACGTGCGGCTTAGTTCTTTCGTAATGTTCTTTTTCTGCCATTAATATGACCCTCCTGTAAATTTGCAAGAAGTCCGTTGAGTAAGTAACGGATAATTCTCTGTTGATTATTATACTACTTTCAAAGGTAAAAGCCTAGCTCGTACCCCTTTGAAAATATCCTTTATTGATTATACTAGATCCAGAGAAAATGTAAACCTTTTTTGCTCAATATCGGGACTAAAAATCAGAATTTGTTGCTTTTTCATATGCCAAATATTCATATATTTTATTTAGAAGTTTCTGATTTGCTCCGCCTTCTTTTTTCTCAAGATATTTTCTGAAATCATGAGCAAATTGGTCCGGATCTTTAATATAATCTCTTAGCCGTGGATAGAGCATCCCTAAACAAACATTCATTTCGCCAATCATTAAAGGTAATTTGCTTGGATCCTGTCTAAAATAATCAGCTAAACTTACGCAAACTTCTCGATAAATTGGACTTTTCTCAAGTAAGTCTGTTTCCTTAGGAATAAACTCTTTTGATTCTCCCAAAATATAAACTTGAATTTTTTCGTTATCTCCAAGTTTCACCAAGTCTTCGCATAATGAAAGCCGTAATGCAAAATTAGGAGATGGATCTATCAAAATACTTTTTGCTAGATTAGTAAAATTTTCTACGCTTAAACAGTATAAGAGCAAATAATCTCTTTCCTGAATATACTTAAGCTTTTTAAAATTTTTCATTATTTCTAGCTGCTTAATTTGGCTAACTGGTTCAATCTTGAGCGGTAACTTTTTATCAAGTAAGTATTCTAATTGCTTAGCTTCAATTGCATAATGCTGAAACTTCAAAATCTTAAGATAAGTGTCGTAAACCTTCTTATTAGAAAAAAGGTCAGGCTCCTCTTTAATTAAAGAATATGCCTGATCTCCCTTCTCTTGGCTTAAGTATATTTCACATAACTCACAAACAATATCTGAATCATGGCCTAATCGTAAAGCTTCAAGCAAATATTGTTTAGCTTGCGGCAAGTCATTATGTTCTTTAGCTTCCTTAGCTAAAAGCAAAAAATTGTCTTTGCTTGCATGTGTCATTATGCTTTTGCCTTCTTTTGTTCTGAATCTTTTTTATGATAACTTCTTCTATTTTGACGCTTTTCTGAATTATTTTCTTGGTTGTTTCGTCTAGCCATTGCACGATGTCTATTTTGGTTAACTTCCATTACAACTGGCAAAACAACCGGACGACGACCTGTTTGCTTGTAAAGATACTTTTCAACATCATTACGAACATCTTGCTTTAATTCAGTCCAGTCAAATTTCTTATGTTCAAAGTTATTGTTAACTGCTTCTTTGATTACATCAGAAGCACCATTCATCAAAGCATGGTTAGCCTTAATGTAAACAAAACCTCTAGTTGAAACACGTGGTTCTGAAATGATTTTCTTTTTCTTTCTATCGATAGTAACAGCAGCGATAAAGACACCATCATCAGATAAAACTTCACGGTCTCTTAAAACAATGTTACCAACGTCCCCAACACCAGAACCATCAATCATGATATCTTCACCAGGAACAGCATCGGTACGATAGAAACGACCCTTTTCTAAAGCGTAAGCATCCCCATTATGTGGTAAGAAAATATCTTTCTTATTCATTCCAGCTTCAATTGCTAGATCTTTATGAATTTCAAGTAAACGGTATTCGCCAATAACTGGAATTAAGAACTTAGGCTTCAATGTATCAATTAGCAATTGCAAATCACGACCGGTTGCGTGTCCACTAGTATGCTTATCTCTACCAAGTTCTTTAACCGTACCACCCGCACGGTAAATCATGTCGCTTGTCTGAGCAACCATTGTTTCAACTGAATGAGAAGGAGTAGTAGCGATAAATACCAAGTCACCCTTCTTGATTTTGATCATGCGGTGGCGGTTAGTTGCCATTTTTTGAAGTGACTTAAGTGGCTCACCCATGCGACCAGTTTCTAAGATCACTAATTCTTTATCAGGAATCTTCTTTAAATCTTTACTATGAACTAACAAGCCTTTAGGGACATTTAAGTAGCCTAATTTCATGGCAGTGTAGACAATTTTACCCGCATCTCTGCCAGTTAAGAAAACGTGTCTTCCAGTTGCTGCTGCTGCTTGAAAAATCTCTTGGACACGGACAATATTCGATGCTTTAGCTGCCGCAATGATGCGGCCGTCATAGTTTTCAAATATATTAAAAATATACTTTTCAATGCTAGTCTGACGATCGTTTGGAAAGTTAGCTTCAGCATTAGTTGAATCACTAAGTAATGCTAAAACGCCTTTTTGTGCAATTTCAGACAAGCGTACAAAATCAGTCCGGAAACCGTCTTTTGCTGATGGATCAAACTTAAAGTCTCCAGTGTAAACAATTTCTCCTTCTTTAGTAGAAATATCAATACCTAAAGAATCTGGAATTGAGTGCGTAGTCTTAAAGAAAGATACATTTGCATTCTTAAATTCAATTTCTGTATCTGCATCAATAACATGGAATAAGTCATTTTTACGACGTCTATTTTCACGTTGGACAGCAATCTTAGCTAATTCAATCGTTAATTTTGAACCAAAGACTGGAATATCATAATCTCTTAAGATATATGGCAAAGCACCAATTGAATCAGCATGACCGTGTGTTAAGAAAATACCGGCAATCTTATCACCATAATCACGGAAGAAATCTAAGTCAGGGATTACGACATCAATTCCAAGTAACGATGAATCAGGATATTTTAAACCTGCATCCATAATAAAAATTTCGTCTTCTACTTGAACAGCGTACATATTTTTACCATTTTCACGTGCGCCGCCCAAGATCATTATCTTAATCTTTTGTGACATTTTCTTGCTTCTTTCTATATTTACTTAAATTATTTATGGATCTTAATGATCAAAACGAAGTTAATCTAATTAATTTTACCATATACTTATATGAATTTGAAAGAAACAAAAAAGCTACTCTTTATGACAAAGAGTAGCTGAGGCTTATGAATTATTAAGATTAACGACGTAAACCTAACTTGTTAATTAAATCACGGTAACGTTGAATATCCTTGTTCTTCAAGTAACGAAGTAAGTTACGACGGTGACCAATCTTCTTAAGTAAGCCAACGTATGAGTGGTGGTCTTGCTTGTTAGCCTTTAAGTGAGCGTTCAAGTTGTTGATATCACTAGTTAAAAGTGCAATTTGAACTTCTGGAGAACCAGTATCGCCATCGTGACGTGCGTATTCTTTAATTAATTCATCTTTCTTTTCTTTTGAAATAGCCATTAGAAAATACCTCTCTTTTAAATAATTGCCATTAACAACGTTAACCGTCGGCGGCGGGAAAACAGCGTTAATGGTTCCAACAAATAATAATATTACATTGAAGTTTTTAAAAAAGCAAGCCCAAATTACCTTGCACCAAAAGCTTCTATTAAGTATAATTAACGAGTAAATCTATTTTATCGAGGTGATTTTGATGCCACAAATTAAATCAGCAATTAAACGTGTTAAGACTACTGCTACTGCTAACAAGCGCAATGCTGCTGAATTAAGTAAATTGAGAACTGCTGTAAGAAAATTCAACGAAGCTGTTGAAAATGACGCAAAAGATGTCCTCGATTTAGAAGTTAAAGCTGCACGTGCTTTAGATAAGGCTGCTTCTAAAGGTCTTATTTCTAAGAACAAGGCTAACCGTGATAAGTCACGCTTATCTAAGAAGGCTGCTAACAAGTAATCACTTGCTTGACACTTTATATTAGACAAAATAAAAGCTCGGAGATAATTCTCCGGGCTTTTTTGTCGTCTAAATTTTTAGTAAGAAAAGTTTTAAAAACTCATCCCCGCGATATGTTCCATTTTTATATCCAAAATCAAGTTCAATTGCCTGCTTTAATAGTCTCGCTAACTTGTTCAAAGAAACTTTATTCTCCATAGCTAACTTTACCCGATATGGATTTACCTTTAACTCTTTAATAATTTGATCTTTACTCCAACGCCGATTTTGAAGAACTTTAACGCAAGTCAAAAATTCAATTTGCGACTCAAAAATAGCTAATAATTGAATCGCACTTGCTCCTTCTCTTAGATGATCATCTAAACGCTGAGTAGCTTCTTGATAATTTTTATTAAAAGCGGCTCTTAATATTTCAAAAATATTTTCTGAAAGAGAGCGATCAATATTTTCATTAATTAGGGTCTCTGTAATTCTTTTATCTTCCCCAACAATATTTTTTAATTTCAAGTAATTACTTAACGCTGCATCTAAAACTTGATCACTTCTTTGGATTAAAATTTGCAGCGCCATGTTCGTAATTTGGTAGCCTTCTTCCTTGCTAATTGCTTTAATTACCCCACTCACTTCATAAGGCTTAAGCGCTGTTTCAACAACATTAACATGCTCCAGCAAAAATTTACTGATCTTTTTTCGGCGATCGATTTTTTCATAATTAGCTACAAAAGCCACTATATCTTCTAAGTCATCTAAATGTTCAATAATTTTAGTTAATTTTTCAATTTGCTTTTTATACTTTTGCGGGACCTTAGCCATTAAAAAGAAAGGATTCTTAACAACGACAATTTTCTTAGAACTAAACAAAGAAGACTCTGTTAAAGTAGCCATTAGTTCATCCAACCCATCTTCAAGGCAATCCACAATTATTTGATCAAGGTCTGTAAATTTCTTTTGATTAAGATAATTACGCACTAAATAATCATTAAAAAAAGAATCTGGTCCCTGGATCAAAAGATTAGCATTCTTAGGATTAGTCTGTTTAAAAAGAGAGATTAATGTCATTTTGTATTTCCTTTATAAAAAGTCGTAATTGTCTCACTGTTAAACGGTGAGTAATTCCAAGTAATTGTACCACTATCTTGCGTATTTAAGTATGGGATGCTCAGGTCTTTCAATGTTTTTAAAGTTTCCTGATGGGGATGACCAAAGCGATTATTTCGTCCTGATGAAATAAAAACAAGTTGCGGATTTAACTGTTTTAAAAAGTCTGGATCACTAGAAGTCTTACTACCATGATGCCCCAGCTTGAAATAATCTACTTGTAAATTATAGTGATTTAAAATTTCTTTTTCTCCTTCTCTACCTAAGTCTCCGCTAAAAAGCCAACGTCTATTTGCTAACTTAAAAGTTAAAGACAGAGAATCTTCATTTTTACCCAAGCCAGGTTTAAAAGGATAAACTACATCAAAATTTAAATCTTTAGTTTTAACTTTATCTCCTGCAAGTAAGGGAACTAATTGGACATCTTTTAAATGTCCATTTATTTTCCTTCTAAAAGATTGGTTATCTGTTAATCCTCTAGCAAAATATAATTTTTCTACTGGAATTTGATCAAGGAGTGCTTTTAAATCACCAATATGATCTGCATCCTGATGACTTAAAAAAACGCCATCCAAATGATCAATTCCTTGAGCATATAAAAATGGAATCGTAATTCGGTTTAATTGCGGCTCGCTTTTCCTTTTACCAAAATTCAATTTTCCACCGGTATCTATTAAATAATTCTTTCTGTTCAAAGGCGTAGTAATCAAAATGCTATCGCCTTGGCCAACATCAATAAAAGAAACTTGTCCTTTTAAAGGAAAATGAATCAAGCAAAAAATACTAACATATGCTCCAACTATGATCGATCTTAACTTTAATTTTTGAATCTTATGTTTAGGTAAAATAATTAAAAATACTGTCACAACTAATAAAAATATTGTTTGCAGCCAATTGATTTGACCAAAAGTTACTAAGCCCAATTGCTTATCAGCAATAAAATTAGTTAAATCTGCAAGTCCTTTAAAAATTGGTTCACTTAACTTTACAGTTGCTGGCAAACACCAAAACAAAAAAATTACAATAAAGGTCAGTGGTAAGAGAATAAAATTAAAAATTGGAACAATTAAAAAGTTATAAATGACAGTTAAAAAATTAATCCGATAAAAATTATGTAATAAAATCGGTGTGATTAACAAATTAAGAGCAAAATTCTGTCTAATTTTCTTAAAGTCTTTACTTATTTCTAGACCAAAAACTAGTAAATAGCTCAAAATAGCTCCACTGCTTAAAAATAATAAAGGATTAAAAAGCAAATGCGTTAAAACCACTATCCCTAACTTGTCGCCGCTACTAACCATAATTTTCTTTCTTTTAAAGAAAACACCCCAAAAGTAACTTAAACTTGCACGAACAAAGCCAGCCTGAAAATTAGACAATAAGATTTCGATTACTAAAAAAGTAACGCAAAGTATTGTAACCTCTTCTTCTGTTCTCTTCATCACTGTCCCTAGCCATGTAATACCTAAGATATATAAACTCACATGTAAACCGGAGATACTCAGAAGATGAATAATGCCTAAGTCTCGATAACTATTCAGTAAAACCTTATTATCTGTACTCGGGTTTTGTGCTAACACCATTTCACTAGCAAAAAATCTAGTATATTGGGGCATTTTTTCAAAATAATTCATCAAAAATTTACGGAGCATATGAACCCAATCAAAAACAACAATATGCTTAGGATAAATTTGATAACTCTCAAGCTTAACTCTTTCCCTGATTTTTTTACTGCGATAATATTTTTGATAATCAAATTCACCAGGATTCGTTGCAGGCATAATTGTTTCTACTTTTGCCTTGTAGTTTACCAAATAAACGGCATGATATTTATTTAATTCCTTTTCAAAAGACTTATTTGCACTTCCATTGACTAAAACTTTATTCTTCCCTATTTTTCCTTCTCCATAGAAGAAATTATCACTCACCTTCACTTGATCACTATATATTAGAATCGGCTCCCCAATTTCTAATTCACTTGTTCTTTGATTAATAAAGCATAAAGTTATAATTACTCCTAAAAATATTGCAACTAAATGCCAATATTGCGGAAATTTATAAATTAGCAACAAACAAAAAATAATTAAAAACAATGTAGCAACAATACCTTGGATAAGGTTACTGGTCTGCAAGATAAGAAAAGTTGCTGAAATACAAACTAAGCCAAGCAATAAATAAAATCCAGTGGCATAGAAACTAGAGTGCCAACTGATCTTTGAGCTTTTCAAAAGTTTTTTCACCAATTCCTGTTACCTTGGTCAAATCTTCAATTTGCTTAAAGCCACCATTTTGATCACGATAAGCAATGATTTGCTCTGCCTTCTTTTGACCAACGCCGTTTAACTTTTGTAAGTCCTGCACCGTTGCTGAATTTAAATGAACTTGCTCTGAATTTGAACTAGAAGAATCAGAAGCAACATTATTACTATTAGAAGTTCCATTTCCAGGAAGATTTTCTACTTTTTCACCAATATGCGGGACATAAATTTGATCTTGATCTTTTAATAAGGCTGCTCGATTAATTGCCCGCGTCTCTGCTTTATCAGTTAAGCCGCCACAAATTCTCAACAAATCGTTTAGTCTAGCCCCATTTTTCAATGTATAGACACCACTATGTCTAACAGCTCCAGCAATGTCTACAGTTACTGTGTTTTGCTTTGATGAGCTATTTAAGTTTGATGTAGATTGGGTAGTTTTATTCTCACTTTTAGAAAATTCCGTTGACTGGGTCTTATTATTTTCGCTCAAGACCTGGGTGTTATTGACTGCTGGCTGGTTATTTTTCTGAATAAAATATCCTCCACCTAGGATCAAAACAATAATTCCAATCACCCAAATTTTCTTTTCTATTATGAATTCTTTGATTTTTTCTAAATCCATTTTTATCACCTCATTATTTATTACGAAAAAAAGCAGCAATTTTTTTGCTGCTTTCAATTTATTTTTCTAAATAATTTAGTGCATCTTCGAAACAAGCTACTGGCACAATCTTCATCTTAGTATGTATTTTCTTAGCAGTTCGGACTGCTTCGGCATAATTTGTTTCATTCTTTTTAACACCTTCTGGTTGATCAGTTGGTGCAAAAAAGACTTTCATTCCTTGACGGCTGGCGGCTATTACCTTTTTATCAACGCCGCCAATCATTCCTACCTTACCATCACTATCAATTGTTCCCGTACCAGCTATTTTCTTAGAACTAAGATTCTTACCAGTAAACAATTGATAACACTCAAGTGTAAACATTAAACCTGCAGACGGGCCGCCAATATCTCCTGCATCAATTTTAACTGCGGGATCAGTTATGACCTTCGTATGATCTACCAACTGAATACCAATTCCATAACGACTGGTCCCAGATAATTTAACTGTTTTTCCCGAAAAAGTCAGATGCTTCTTTCCTCGAATAACTGCTATTTGTACTTTTTTATGCTTTAATGAAGAAACGTATTTTATTAGATCCTGACTAGAAGAAAATTTTCTACCATTTACGCTAACTAGAATATCTCCAACTTTCAACTTATTCTTAAAAGTTGAATTTTTCATAACTTCCATCACATAAACGCCTAAAAATTCTTGACGATACGGGACTTTTGCTTTCTTAGCTGCGTAATAGATTGCATTGTTCTGACTAGTTTCCATGTAGTATTGCTGCATTTGATTATATTCAGCACTACTTGATGTCCCCATTAATTCAGTCTTTGAATAACGACTATCTCCTGCCCTAAAGAAACTAGTTAAATAGTCAATCATAACTGCAGGACGTTCACTCACAGTTACTAGATAAAAATTAGGATTAGGTTTTCTTGTACTTTTAACATACTTACTAATTTGAAAAGCTTCCCCCGGCGCTTCAATATAGTATTGCGTAGGCCATAGACAAAAAACAACTGCTATTAAAAATGCTGCTATTCCTAGCAGCCAAAATTTTAATTTTTTATTTTTCTTCATCATTTCGATTCCTCAGCTTTTCTTTCAAAGCAGCTGCCACTGACTTTGGAACTAGAGTTGAAACATTGCCACCAAAAAATACTGTTTCTTTAATCATACTTGAAGAAATGAAGCTATCTTCTGGACGAGTAAACAATAAAACTGTATTTAATTTTGGATCTAAAGTCTTATTAATTCCAGCAATATCACGCTCATAATTAAAATCAGTGGTATTTCTCAATCCTCGAACAATTGCCCCAGCATTAAGCTCATGAGCTACTTCAACAGTCAATTCAGCTGGACGAGCAATCACTTCAACATTTTCATCGTTTTCAAAAACTTTTCTAGCCAAATCTAAGCGCTCTTTTTCATCAAAAAGATACTTCTTACTTGTATTCGTCATAATTACTACATACAGTTTTTCAAACATTCTGGCTGCTGCTTCAACCACCTCAACGTGACCATTGGTTATTGGATCGAAACTCCCAGGGAAAATTGCCTTTGTCATTTTACTTCCTCTTGTAAACTTTTACTTTTGTTCTACCTAACTGATGATCCTTAATAATTGAAAAGCCAGAAACTTCTGGTAATTCATCATGCTCATCAGTCTCAGCTACAATCAATGCATTATCATTTAATAGATCATTTTCAAGTAATTTAGTCATAATCTTAACAATCTTTTGCTTAGCATACGGAGGATCAAGAAAAATTAAATCAAACTTTTTCCCTTCCTCGTTTAAAATTTTAATGGCACGATTATCACTACACTTTAGAACTCTAAATCTATCTTCTTCTTTAGTAAGTTCAACATTTTTCCTAATAATTTGACATGCTTGACCACTAATATCAACTAAAACTGCATTGTCATAACCGCGAGAAACAGCTTCAATTCCTAAAGCTCCACTACCAGCATAAAGGTCTAATACTCGCCCACCATTAAAAAATTGCCCCAAGGAGTTAAACAAAGAGCCCTTTACTTTATCGCTAGTCGGACGAGTAGCATTACTTTTTAAAGTATGTAAATTACGTTTAGCATATTTTCCTGCAATAATCCTCAAACTCGTAAATCCTCGTTTTCTTCTCGTAATTTTTCTGCTTCTTCTTTTAGTTCACGCATCATCTTTTCTTCGTGTTCAGCAGAAAAATCAAGCTTATCGGTTTTTGAAGTTTCTACTGACTGGACATAATTCTTACTCTTTAATTCAGTAATTACCTTTGAAGCATATTCTGAACTTACATATAGAACTACATACTTATTTTTACGTGAAAAATAGATAATATTGCCAAATCGGCGCAACTTGTATTGATCGCTAATTTGATAAAGCCAAACAATTATTTGTGTGCGCGCCGTCATTTTGTTATTTGACTCATCTTTAAAAACCAAACTCAAAGTACACTCCTACTTTCTATCATTGTCTTCTTTTCAGCAGCTGAAATATTTAAGACTAATCCTAAAGCAGCAGTTAAGACAATCATTGAAGATCCACCATAAGAAATAAATGGCAAGGTTACCCCAGTGATCGGCAAAAGACCCAAAACTGCTCCTACATTAAAGAGCGTTTCGGTAAAAATCATAGTTACCACACCAAAACAAACCAAAGCATTGAACTGTGAATCAGCGTGAATTCCAACTTCCATAATGCGCCACATCAGGAAGAATAATAAGGAAATAATCACAATCGCACCAATTACACCTAACTCTTCAGCAGTAATAGATAAAATAAAGTCGGTATATGGCTCTGGTAAATAACCTCTTTTTTGCATACTGTTACCTAAGCCAACACCAAATAAACCGCCATTGTGAATTGCATAATAGGAATTAACTAACTGAGCACCACCAGTTTTTTCTAGTTTGAAGGGATGAACAAAGGCTAATAAGCGTTGGAACTGATAAGAATCCTTAATGAATCCTGGTGTCCAAACCAATAACACTAGCATCAGCAAGACAATCCCAACGAAAAGCCCGATAAGCCAATAAACTGCTAACTTAGTTGGAATACCAGAAACACTGTACATCACAAACACAATCATAAACAGAATGGCTGAGCCACCAAAATCTGGTTCTAAAATAACCAGTCCAATCATCATAAACGAAATAACTGTCGGTCCAAATAAATTATGCCAAATTTGACCTGGAACAAACTTTCCATCCCGTCTTGATAAAACAAAAGCTAAATATAGTACTAAAGACAACTTGGCTACTTCCACAGGTTGAATATTAATAAAACCCAAATTGATCCAGCCAACTGCACCGTTAATAGCAGCTTTTCCATGACTAATTACTTTCAAGACAATCAAAAAGAATAGCATTAAAAATGAAATGCTTAAGTAAGACATAACAAATTTTCTATTTTTGAATATTTTTAATTTCAAAGCAAAACATGGAATTCCAAAGAATAAAAATGCAGCAACAAAATATATAATTTGCCTTTTCATATATACACTAGGTGAAAAGCCATTTACTAACAAAATATCTGAACTTGCTGAATAGACCATGATAACCCCAATGGTTGACAAAATCAGGTATGGGATCAAGATGCTATAGTCTAAGTATCTTAATTTTTGTCGCACGATATACTTGCCCCTTTAGTTAAATAATCTTTCTCATTATATCACTACCTTTACGGATAAAAAAAAGTAGCTCCACAAAATGAGCTACTTTTAAAAATCAAATAAGAATTTAACTACTTATTACGTCTCTTATCTGCCTTTTTTCTTTCGTTAGTGTTTAAGATCTTCTTACGTAAACGAATGCTTTCTGGAGTTACTTCACAGTATTCATCATCATTCAAGAATTCAATAGCTTCTTCCAAAGTCATAGTCTTAGGAGTCTTAATTGAAGCTGAGTGGTCCTTACCTGCTGCACGGGTGTTAGTTAAGTTCTTACCCTTAGTTACGTTAACAGCAATATCGCGTTCACGTGATGATTGACCTACAATCATACCTTCGTAAACTTCAACACCAGCACCGATGAATAATTCACCACGTTGCTCAACTGATTGAAGTGAGTAAGTAGTTGATTGACCTTGGTTAATTGAAACCAAAGCGCCATTACGACGACCTGGTTCCCAGTTCTTAACTACTGGCTTATATGAATCAAAAGTATGGTTCATAATTCCGTAACCAGCAGTTTGAGACATGAATTCGTTGTTGTAACCAATCAAACCACGTGATGGTACTAAGAATTCAAGTCTAGTTTGACCATTACCAGTAGATTCCATATTCTTCATTTCACCTTTTCTTTGTGAAAGAGAATCAATAACTGAACCTACGTAAGCATCTGGTGTATCAACTTGAACTGCTTCAAATGGTTCACACATTTGACCATCAATTTCACGGTAAATAACCTTAGGACGTGAAAGTTGTAATTCGAATCCTTCACGACGAAGTTCTTCAACTAAAATTGACAAGTGTAATTCACCACGACCAGAAACAGTCCAGGCATTTAATTGATCAGTTGGTTCTACCTTCAAAGAAACGTCAGTACGAGTTTGACGAATCAAACGGTCTTCAAGTTTCTTAGGAGTAACTTGGTCACCTTCACGACCTGCAAATGGTGAGTCGTTTGCAACAAAGTCCATTTGAAGAGTTGGTGGATCAATCTTAAGAAGTGGCAATGCTTCAGGCTTATCTGCAGAAGCAATAGTTTCACCGACATAAATATCATTAATACCTGAAATAGCAATAATGTCGCCGGCTTTTGCTTCTTGAATTTCGTTACGTTTCAAACCGAAGTAACCGAATAACTTAGTAACACGGAAGTTTTGCGTTGAACCATCACGTTTCATAACAGTGATGTTGTCTCCAACCTTAACTTTTCCGCGGTAAATACGACCTACACCGATACGACCTACATAATCATCCCAATCAAGCATAGTGATTTGGAATTGTAAAGGTTCATCAGAGTTATCAACTGGAGCAGGAATGTTCTTAACAATAGTATCAAAAATAGGATCCATTGTTTCTTCTTGCTTAGCTGGGTCTGAGTCATATGAAGAAGTACCATTTAAAGCAGATGCATAAACAACTGGGAAATCAAGTTGTTCATCACTAGCACCTAATTCAATGAATAATTCAAGAACTTCATCTAGAACTTCCTTTGGACGAGCACCTGGACGATCAATCTTGTTAATAACTACGATTGGCTTAACACCAGCTTCTAAGGCCTTCTTAAGCACAAAACGAGTTTGTGGCATAGTACCTTCGTAGGCATCAACAAGTAATAAACATCCATCAACCATGTGCATGATACGTTCTACTTCACCACCAAAGTCAGCGTGTCCTGGTGTATCCAAGATGTTAATTGTAGTGTCACCATACTTAACAGCAGTGTTCTTAGATAAGATTGTAATACCACGTTCACGTTCAATAGCATTGGAGTCCATAGCACGGTCTTCTAGGTTCATGTGCTCTGGCAATGTATCTGATTGTTTTAATAATTGGTTAACCAAAGTAGTCTTACCGTGGTCAACGTGTGCGATAATGGCAATATTTCTAATATCGTCTCTTCTTTGCAAAAGAAATTCCTCCCCGAACTTCATAAAAAAACTGTGACTCCAGTCACAGCTATCTTATGCAAAATAATAATGCAGTTATTGAAGCTTTATATCTCTATAGTTTCGTTTTACAATTCTACTCTAAAAATATCATGCCGTCAACGAAAGTACAAGCTGTGAACTGTTTATTTTTAACAAAAATATTATACCAAAAACTTCGATTATTGCCGTCTTTTCTTTCAATTGTTATCATATTCATAGCAAATTTGAAATTAAGGAGATATTTATTTTGATTTTAATGCATGATATTACGCGCGATGGCAACCCTGTCTTAAGACAAGTTGCTAAGCCTTTAACCTTCCCATTAGCTGATGAATATAAAGAATTAGCTGACGAAATGATGCAATATTTAATTAACTCGCAAGATCCTAAAATTGCTGAAAAGCACCAATTAAGAGCTGGCGTTGGCCTAGCTGCTCCTCAAGTCGGCAAGAGCATTCAGATGGCTGCCCTTTTAGTTCCAAATGATAAAGGTGAGATTATTTTCAAAGAAGTTTTTGTCAATCCAAAAATTCTTTCTGAATCAGTTAGAAAAGCTTGTCTTGCTGAAGGCGAAGGCTGCCTAAGTGTTGACAAAGATATTGAAGGCTATGTCCCTCGTCCTGATAAGTTAAAGATTCATTATTATACAGTTGATGGCGAAGAAAAGACAATTCGCTTAAAGGATTATCCAGCAATTGTTGCTTCTCACGAAATTGACCACTTAAATGGTCACTTATTCTATGACCGTATCAATAAGCGAAATCCTTTTGATTTAGCAGAAGATACCATTGTTATTTCTTAAAAATTAGTTCTTAATTTTTTGGAAATTGGGCGTTAGGACAAAATGTTCTATCGCCTTTTTACGTACTATATATAATGTAAATTGGTATACTTAAAAGTAAGTTTATGATAAAATTTTAATAGCTATGAATTTCTGCGACTTTTTCGCAGAAGTTTTTTTGAACGTTTTAATATAAGGAGATTATAAGAAATGATCTACAAAGTTTTATACCAAAAAGACCAGATCGTTAATCCAAGAAGAGAAACTACTAAAACTCTTTTTTTAGAAGCAGATAATGTAGTTGCAGCAAGAACTATGGTTGAGGATAATACCCCCTACAATATTGAACTCATCCAAGAATTAACTGGAAACTCACTTGCTTATGAAAAGCAAAGTCCAGATTTTAAGCTGACAACTTTCAAATCTGAAGATAAATAACGACCTTGAAATTAAAGAATAATGAAGTCGGCGTTTTCGCTATAGGGGGTCTAGGCGAAATCGGCCGTAATATGTACTGCGTTGAATACCAAGATGAGATTATCATCATGGACTGCGGTATCAAATTCCCAGAAGATGACATGATGGGAATTAATTATGTTATCTCAGACTATTCTTACCTTATTAAGAATAGGAAAAAAATCAAAGCATTAGTTGTAACTCACGGACATGAAGACCACATTGGCGGAATCCCTTACCTTTTAAAGAAGATTCCTGAAACTCCAGTTTATGCAACACCATTTGCCCTCGCTTTAATTCGCGGGAAACTTGATGAACATGGAATTTTAAATTCTAGTGAACTTCACGAAGAGCATGAAGATACGGTTTTGAAATTTGATAAGCTTTCAGTCAGTTTCTTCAGAACAACTCACTCAATTCCTGATACTTTGGGAATTGCAGTTCATACTCCAGAAGGTGCAGTAGTCTTTACGGGAGATTTTAAGTTTGACTTAACCCCTGTAATGAATCAACCTGCCCCTGACTTTCAGAAGATGGCTAAGTTAGGTCAAGAAGGCGTACTTGCCCTCCTATCTGACTCAACTAATGCAGAAGTTCCAACCTTTACAAAATCAGAAAGATTTGTTGCTCACTCCCTACACGATATCATCACTGGAATTAAAGGTAGAATTATTTTTGCTACTTTTGCTTCTAACCTTTATCGTGTATCAACTGCTATTAAGGCAGCTGTTGACACTGGAAGAAAAGTCGCAATCTTTGGTCGCTCAATGGAAAATGGTGTTCAAAACGGTATTGATCTTGGCTATCTAAATATTCCTGAAGGAACTTTAGTCGATGCCAATGAAATCAACCATACTCCACCTGAAAAAGCGATGATTTTATGTACTGGTTCTCAAGGAGAACCACTTGCAGCTCTTTCAAGAATTGCAGATGGAACTCACCGTCAAATTTCATTACAACCAGGCGATACAGTAATCTTCTCATCTAACCCTATTCCGGGCAATACAACTAGCGTAAACCACTTAATTAATAAGTTAACTGAAGCGGGCGCTAATGTTGTTCATGGTAAGATTCATAATGTCCACACTTCTGGACACGCTGGTCAAGAAGAACAAAAGATGATGATCGAGTTAACCAAGCCTGAATACTTTATTCCTGTCCACGGTGAATACAGAATGCAAGTTGTTCATACTGAAACTGCTCAGTCTACTGGAATGGCTAAAGATCATACCTTCGTTCTAAAAAATGGTGATGTACTTGCTTTAACCAAAGATTCATCAAGAATTGCTGGTCACATCAATATCCCGGATGTCTTTGTTGACACTTCTGGTAGTGACGATGTTGGTAATATCGTCGTTCGTGACCGTCAAATTTTAGCTGAAGAAGGTCTTGTGGTAGTGGTAGCAACTGTTGACTACAAACATCAACGTGTTTTAGCAGGGCCAGATATTTTAAGTCGTGGTTTTGTTTATATGCGTGAATCAACTGAATTGATTAGTCAAGCACAGAAGCATGTCTACCATGTTCTTAAGACTGAAATGGCTAAAGATCCGCAACCAAAAGAAAATGAAATTAGAAAGGCAATTATTGAGAATCTTCAAGATTTCTTATATTCTAAGACTGAAAGAAGACCGATGATTTTGCCAATGCTAATTGAAAAGAAATAAAATAAGCCCCAAATGGGGCTTATTTTTATATGAATTAGGCAATTAACAATGAAAAAGGTTCATTTACTTGTAAATTTAAAATCTGGTAGCGATAAAGGCGCAAAAGCCCTCAAAGAAATTGAAGCTGCTCTGAAAAAAGAAAAATTGGCATATAATATACAAATTTCTACTTATCCTGGACAACTCGTTCCGATTGCAACTAAGACAGCTAATGAAATTAACAATAATCATGAATGTATTGTTGTAGTTGGCGGTGATGGATCTTTGAATCAGGCTTTAAATGGGGTAAAAAATTCACTTCATCCTGACACTCCCCTTGCCTATTTTCCAGCTGGTACCGGAAATGATTTTGCTCGAGCAGCCAAACTTCAAAATAACCCCTTGAAATTTATCAAAAAAATCAAAAATCATCCAACAGTAACAAATGTCGACTGTGGCAGATATCAAGATTTGCTTACAGGTGAAGAAAAATACTTTGTCAATAATTTAGGAATTGGCTTTGATGCGTTTGTGGTCAATAAAACCAATCATTCAAAGCTCAAAACTAAGTTTAACAAAATCAATATAGGGAATTTAACTTATGGAATAAATATTGCTCAAGCTCTCAAGGGACAAGATAATTTCAAAGTTAAGATTTTAACTAATGAACATACTTATTCCTACGATCACGCATACTTAGTTACGACAACTAATCATCCCTACTTTGGCGGTGGTGTTCCAATTTTGCCAATTGCTAATATTTATAATCATAAATTAGATATTGCGATTGTAGAAAAGCCTAACTTGGCCAAATTCTTGTATCTCTTTTCTAAGCTTCTCCTCAATGGATCACATATGCAAAGCAAGCAATTTCATTATTTTGAAGCTAATAAAATTGAAGTAGAAACCTATCAAGCAGAATACGGTCAACTTGATGGAGAAGAATTGAATAGAAGAAAATTCCACTTAAAATTTGAAGTTGATCATTTTAAACTTTTGAAATAAATGCAAAACAAGCCATCTCATAACGAGGTGGCTTGTTTTACTAATCTCTTGTTTTTAATTTTATATCTTCCATCCCAATCATTGGGTCAATTTTACCAGAATAAATTAAATCAGGAGTTAAAATATAGTCTTTGGGTTCATTTATTTCTTCCTTAATTTCAGTTTGAACCTGCTCTTGTTTAGTATTTGCGTTAGAATTATGCTCAACTACTTCTTTCAGTCCTAGCTCATGCCTGATCTTAGAAGCTAAATCCGTCTTACGGTCATTTCCTGGCGTACGTAAGGCCATAAGGTAAGCCTTTTTTTCTCCTACCATGACAAGATTTTTCTCAGCACGGGTAATTGCCGTATAAAGCAAGTTACGTCTCAACATCATATAATTCTGCATAGTAAGATTCAAAATAACTAACGGAAATTCAGATCCCTGCGACTTGTGAATTGTAATTGCATAAGCACGAGCAATATCATTTAAATCTTTAACGTTAAATTCTATTTCTCGACCATCAAAATCAGCAATTAAGATCTTCGCCTTATCATCTGGATTAAGTCCAATAATTTTGCCAATTTGACCATTATAAATATCCTTTTCGGGATTATTTTGTAATTGAAGAATACGATCGCCAATTCTAAAGCTTTCATTATGCGCTTCAATTACTTTAGTTTTTGAAGACATTGGATTCATTACATCTTGCAAGATATCGTTCAAGTGAGTGATTCCGCCCTGACCATTATACATAGCTCCAAGGACCTGAACATCATCCTTTTTAAAACCACGCTTAATAGCTAAGTTAACAATCTGATCAATTGCATCTCCAACTAAACTAGGTTGACAAGGGATAAAGGAATAATTCTTAGTTTTATTAAAAATTATCTGTTCAGCAGCTTCTTCGTTAATTGCATGAGCTAGCTTGATAATTGATGAATCTTCTCCTTGCCGATGGATTACCTGGAGTCTAGTTGTTGGGAATGCTTCTGACTTAATTAAGTCACTGAAAATATTTCCCGCTCCAACCGAGGGCAGCTGATCTTGATCCCCAACAAAAACAATTCTTTTCGTCGAATTAATGCCTGATAACAACTGCTTAAATAGAAACATATCCACCATCGACATTTCATCAATGATTAGAATCTCGCCATTTAATTCATTAACATCAGTTGCATCATTTTCTCCAATACCTAATCCTAATAAACGGTGAATAGTTTTAGCAGAAATATCAGTAATTTCGCTCATTCTCTTAGCTGCTCGACCAGTTGGTGCAGCTAATAAAAATGGTGGATCCTCACTATATAAAGCCCCGCTCGGAATCTCAGCAAGTTCCTTTAAGCACATTAAAATTCCATTGATAATTGTTGTCTTACCAGTACCTGGTCCACCAGTAAGGATAGAAATTGGATTATTTAAAGCATTTTTAATCGCATTCTTTTGCGTTTCGTCATACTTAATCTCAAGTTCTTCTTCAGCATGATTAATTGCCTGCTCAATGTTTTCATCACTGAAGTCTTCTTTTTTTACCCGATTTTTGACTAGACGTTTTAATTCATTTGAAATATCAAGCTCCGTTTGAAAAATTTCTTGCAAGGCTGCTTTATCACCTGAAACAACTACCTTACCTTGTCGCTGAAGCTCATTCACGCTATTTGCTAAGTCATCATAAGAACTAGCCTGAACCAATTCATACGCTTGCGTTAATAAATCATCTAGTGCCACATAAGTGTCTCCCAGCGTACTTAGAGCATTCTGCAAAATACTTAAAATTGCACCTCTAACCCTTCTTGGATCATTTAATTCAATTCCAAGTGCTTGGCCAATATTATCAGCTGTTTTAAAACCAAAACCTCTAATTTCACCAACGGCTTGATAAGGATCTTCTTCAAGTTTTTTAAGAGAATCTCCATGATAGGCCTTATAAATATTTCCAGCAGTTTTTTTATTAATTCCATACTTAGCTAGTTTAATAACAATTTCTGAAAAAGAATCCATCTGATTAATTCCAGATAGTAAACTATCTTTCTGCTTTTGTGTTAAATCAAGGTCATCAATTTCAGTTGGATTGGCCTTAATCAGGTCTAAAGCATTCGTTCCTAGACTATCAATAATTCTTTCAGCAGCTTTTTTACCAATACCAGGGAATTTATCAGAACTTAGATATTTAGCTAGACTTCCCTCTTCATGTGGTAAAACAGGTTCATATGAACTAACACGAAATTGTTTACCGAATTTTTCATGTACAACAATTTGACCGACAAATTTATAAGTCGATCCAATCTGAATATCACCAAAATTACCAGTTACCCGGATATTATCACGATCATAATCTGCTAATTTGCTAATTAAATCTACATCAATAATTTTGAAAAGATCCTGATTATTTTCAAAAACAATCCCATTAATTCGTCCAGTAAAACTAGTTTCT
Source organism: Lactobacillus sp. RTP31084st1_F9_RTP31084_210423 (assembly GCF_040919545.1). Classification (NCBI taxonomy): domain Bacteria; kingdom Bacillati; phylum Bacillota; class Bacilli; order Lactobacillales; family Lactobacillaceae; genus Lactobacillus; species Lactobacillus sp. RTP31084st1_F9_RTP31084_210423. The sequence continues at coordinate 311,596 of NZ_JBCOVH010000001.1, read as the reverse complement.
GCCATTTTTACCTCTAATCAATTTTGCTACAGCATTGTATTGTTTTTGCGCTTGGGCAAAATATTTTGGATTCTGTTTTTTCGAAACTTTAAAATATTTTTCTGCCTTATCAGGATTAGTATCAAATAAAGTTAAACCTAGCAAGAAGTTAACTTTTGCATTTCTTTGATCTTTTAGAATCTTACTATAAGTTTGATTTGCTGATTTTAAATCTCCCAGACTAAGCCAAATATCACCTATTAATTCTAAAGTCCTCTCATCCTGATTTTTCAAAGTTAAAGCATAAGCTAGTGCCTTTTGATATTGGCCTAACTTCATAAAAATCAAGGACTTTTGATACATCGTTTCTTCATCATCTGGAATCGAATTAAGTAAAGCTAACGATTTAGCAAAATCTCCCTGCATGTAGTAACAAACAGCAATGTTATAAGTTAAAGCCTCTGGTTGATCAACAAGTCCTCGAGCTTTTTCTAATAATTCTAAAGCTTGATCAGCCGAATTTTGTTCAATCAAATAAGTTGAAAGCTGTAAATAATTTTCAATATTTTTAGGATGATTATTTATTTTTTTAATCAATAAGTGTATAGCATCATCAACTTTGCCAGCATCATATAAGTTGGCTATTTTTTTATCCATTTTTAAATTGTATCCCTACTAGTAATCTTTCGATCTAAATAGCTTGTTTCATTCCATGCTATTTCATTAAAGGTCTTTCCTTGATTTTCAGTGTCAAGAATCGTCAGGCTAGTATTAGTCAAGCCGCCACGTTTTCTAATATCAGCAACGTCATAACCTTCAAGAGTTCTAATTAATGCACATAGAGCTGCCCCGTGGCTCACCAAAAGCACCTTATCATCTTTATTTGGATAGCGTTTAACAATATCACTAATTAAACTTTTACCACGTTTAATCATGTGTTCAAAGTCTTCACCATGAAAAGTTGATGGATCGTAGCGTTCTGGCGAATAACGAAAGGCCTTAATTTGATCAGGGTATTGACTCTCAGCGTCAACAAATTTCATTCCCTCAAGATCGCCAAGATTAAACTCTTTTAGGCGATCATCTACAATAACTGGAACAGTAATCCCCATATCATTTCTAAGCATTACAGCAGTAGTTAAAGCACGTTGTAAAGGACTAGCATAAAAGGCCCTAAACTTAGTTCCCTTTAAGTACTCAGCTAATTTTTTAATATCTTCATAGCTTTCTGGCAATAGTGGTGAATTACCACTACCTCCTTGATAGCGCCCTTCTAAATTCCACTTTGTTTTTCCATGTCTAACAAAATATAATTGCATACTTTTCCCTCCACTTTTACTATTTATTATAAGTTTTCAGGACAGAAAATAACAGTTTCTAAAAACAAAAAGAAGCCTCATTGAGACTTCTTTTGACTATACTAATTGTAATTGCTTTTCATTCTGGTAAGCACGGTCAATAGTTGCTCCGCCAAGACATTCTTCGCCATTATAAAAAACAATTGCCTGTCCTGGTGTAACGGCACGTGCAGGCTCATCAAATTCAACATGGACTGTATTATCTTTTGCATGGTAATGCATAGTAACACCAACATCTGGCTGGCGGTACCTGAACTTAGCTGTACACTTCAAGTCAATGTCATGATCGGGTAAACCAGTAAAGAAAGAAACACCACTTGCATCTAAGCTAGTAGCATATAAAAGCTTACTGTCGTATCCCTGTTCAACGATCAATTCATTCTTTTTTAAATCCTTACCAACTACAAACCAAGGATCAGTTGATTCCTTCGTTGAACCTAAACCAAGACCAGATCTTTGACCGATAGTATAATACATTAATCCAGCGTGCTCGCACACAACTTTTCCATCAGGAGTAACCATCTTTCCTGATTGAGCTGGTAAAAACTCACTCAAGAATTTTCTAAAATTACGTTCACCAATAAAACAGATTCCAGTTGAATCCTTCTTCTTGGCAGTTGCAAGGCCTGCAGCAATTGCGATTTCACGCACCTGAGGCTTGGTTAAGTTAGCAAGTGGGAAGATTACCTTTTTCAGTTGATCTTGTGAAAGTTGACTTAAGAAGTAAGTTTGGTCCTTATTGCCATCCTTTGGCCGCATCATATGTACAATACCATTCTCATCAACTTTGGTTGCTGCATAGTGCCCCATTGCAATATAATCTGCATCTAAGTCCATTGCAAAGTCTAAGAAGGATTTAAATTTTATTTCTTTATTGCACATTACATCGGGATTAGGAGTTCTGCCTTTTTTATATTCATTTAAGAAATATTCAAATACTCGCTCCCAATAATCTTTTTCAAAGTTAATAGAATAATAAGGAATGCCGATTTCATCTGCAACTTTTTTTACATCTTCGTAATCTTCAGTTGCCGTACAAACTCCGGAATCATCAGTATCATCCCAATTCTTCATGAAGACGCCGACAACATCAAAGCCTTGTTGTTTGAGTAAAAGAGCAGAAACTGAAGAATCGACTCCCCCACTCATTCCAACAACGACTCTAATTTTGCTGTTATCTACCATTTTATCTTTTTCTCCTTTTAGCAAGGTGCAATAATCTGACGATCTTCAAGATCCTTTAAAATGAAGTCAAGTAACTCAACCATTGGTGCTAACTGCTTATTTTTAAAAATATTAACTTTCTGTAAGCCATTAGTATCAGTGACTACCATTGTTAAATGATCTAAATCTTCGTTAATTGTTAGTTTCAACTGACAGGTCGCATTATAAGGGGATTCATTATATAAAGGATGCTTATACATGAAATTGCCTCTTTTAGTCTTAGTAAAGCCTGCATCAATTAAAGCGTAACGCTTAATTTCTGGACTAATTGTAAATTTACGATTATCGCCATTAATAATTACTGTATTTGCCATAAAATATCACTCTCAATATTATTATCTTATTTTTTGTAAGTGTCAAGTATATAATTTTCAATAACATTATACATTAAAACAAGTTCTAGCCAAAAATGGTTAGAACTTGTTAATTATTTACTTAATCGTTGACACATTTTAACTAAGCTATCTGCAAAACCTTTAACTTCATCTGCAGTAGTAAAACGTCCAAAACTAATTCGAATCGATTCTTCAATACGAGGAGAGTTTTTACCATACATTGCCTCTAACACATGAGAGGGATTTAATGAACCTGCTGTACATGCCGATCCACCTGAAACTGCATAACCATTCAAATCTAAGTTAGTCAAAGCAGAATAAGTTCCAACGCCCTTTAACCACAAGTTTAAAACGTGATGGGAAACGGCTCCCTTAAGTGAGCCATTAATTTCATAGTCAATCTTATTTTGATCAAGTTCATCAAGAATTATTTGCTGAAACTTTCGATAATTTTCCTGAAGCTGTTTTTTGTCCATCTCTCTCAATTCTTGGGCAGCAACGCCAAAGCCGGCAATTCCTGGAACATTCTCAGTCCCTGGACGACGCTTTAGTTCTTGCTCTCCTCCTAAAAGAAGATTACTTACATTTAAGCCATTTTTTTCATAAAGAAAGCCCAAAAATTTAGGTCCGTTAACCTTATGAGCAGAAGTAGATAATAAATCGATATTCATATCTTTAACATCGATTTCAATATTTCCAAATCCTTGCACGTCATCTACATGAAAATAGGCATTTGAGTCTTTAACTAGTTCACCAATTTCTTTTAGAGGCATGATTGAACCAACTTCATTATTAACTGCCATTACTGAAACTAGAATCGTATCTGGCGTTAATTCTCTCTTTAAGTCCTTTAAATTGATATGTCCAGCTTCATCTACATCAAGATAAACAATTTCATATCCTTCTTGAGCTAAACGTTTCATTGGATTCAAAACAGAGGGATGTTCAATCTTGGTAGTAATTATTTTCTTGCCAATCTTCTTTCTAGCACGTGCTGTCCCAAAAATTGCAGTATTATTACTTTCAGATCCACCACTAGTAAAAATAATTTCTTTATCTTCTGCATTAATTGTTTCTGCTAGTTGGTGACGAGCTGCTTCAACCACTTGACGTGCTTTACGTCCAAATGCATGTTGACTAGAAGCATTTCCAAAATCATTGGTCATCTCACTACTAATTTTTTCAATTACTTTTGGATCCATCGGAGTAGTAGCCGCATTATCCAAATATACATTTTTTCTAGTCATGTTATACCTCTTTATCTTTCTTACATTTTGGAAGTGGCTATTTTATTTTAACATAAAAAATAGACTAAGTTCATCTGAACTTAGTCTATCATTACCCTAATCTAAAACTGTTTCTTCAAGATAAGATGAAATTACGCTGGCTGCTTTAGCACCCACTTCTTTAACAAACTTATCAAAGTCATTATCAGCATTAGCATCGCCATTATCTGAAATAGCACGAATAGCAACTAAAGGCGTATTGAAATGTCTAGCAACTTGTGCAAAAGCTGCTCCTTCCATTTCCACCCCAAGTGCGTCAGAAAAGTTCTTTTTAATTTCATCTTTTTGTGCTTCAGATTGTACAAAAGTATCCCCCGTAACAACAAGACCTTCTTTAAAGTCTACATTTTGGCTTAAAAGATACTTCTTAAATGCTTCACGTGCTGGGCTCTTAAGATTAAATCTTGCTGGTTCACGTGGAATTTGACCTTCAACGTATTCTCCAGCGCTCACACAATGTGCATCATGGTAAGCAAAACTATCTACCAAAATTAAATCTTTTCTTTTCACATTTTCTTGCATTGAACCAGCAGAACCAGTCATAAACACTAAGTCAATATCTTCTTTAGTTAATAAGCTAGTTAAGTTCATAGCCGCATTAACTTTTCCAATTCCACTAAGACCTAAGTAAATGTCATTTCCATTAATTGAAAAGTGATCAAATTCAGTTGTACCAAAAACTTCTTTAGTTTCAGACTTAAAATGCTTTTTATAAAATTCGGCCTCTTCTTCCATTGGAACAATAATCGCAATTTTCATTTTTTACCTCTAAATCTAAAGTTTAAACAAAGCGAACAAAACTATAATTAATAAAACAACAACAATTAAAATTGCATAGTTCAAACGCTTTTTTAAACGATTAATTCTATTTTCACGCTCTTCTTCTGAAGAAAAATCCTCTCTTGATTCAAAATTAGCAGATTCCTTAACTGTTGGTTCTGGATCAACCTCATCAACTTGTTGATCATCTTTCTTCAAGCGCTTAAAATTATCAAAAATTTTTCTTATTTTTTTCTGCTGTTGCTTTTTACGATAATCTGCCCGTTTTTCAGTCATTACTTTGGTTTCCTGTTAAAATCATATTTTCCCAGAATGTAATTGCCATAACAGTCTTAGCATCCATAATCTTGCCTGACGCAATTAATTGTTTTATCTCAGGAAGACTGTACCATTCTTGAGTTAAAAATTCATCTTCATCAAGAGGACGTTTGTGCTCAATTTTTGACAAAGTATCACAATAGAATAAATGAATTTTTTCATCACAGAATCCAACTGAAGTATAAAATTCACTTACCTTTTCCCAATATTCTGCCTTATAGCCGCCCTCTTCATTTAACTCTCTTTTCATTGCATCAAGTGGAGATGCATCTGTTTCGTCAATTAAACCTGCAGGAATTTCTAGAGTTAATTGTTTGATAGGTTCTCGCCATTGCTTTACAAGAAGCATTTTTTTCTCATCATTAATTGCAATTGCTGCACTAGCATCGGGATGCTTAACTATTTCACGAGTTGCTGTTTTTCCATTAGGTAGACTAATAGTTTCAACGTTTAAGTCGATAAGTCTACCTTCGAATACAGGCTTGTTTGAGATTTCAGTTTCTCTTAGATTCACTTAATTTCTCCTTTTAGTCATGATCAACATAAACGTTGATACATTGTAGACCCTTTTTTCCTTGTGCTAATTGGTAACGTACTCTTTGTCCTACATTTAACTTTTTATAACCCTCTTCTTTAATCGATTTATAAAAAACAAAATAAGATGAGTGCGTTAGATCATCCTCAATAAATCCGTACGCAGAATTCGAATCGAATTGTTTAACAGTACCCTTACGCATTATTTCTCTAAGCCTTCTTTTTCTGCTTCAGGAAAGTTTTCAGCTACAATAGCTGCACAACGCGCACATAATTCTGGGAAGCGTGAGTCACTACCAACATCAGTTGTAGTACGACGACATCTTGGACAAACTTCACCAGCTGCATGTTCTACCACGATTGAAGCAGTTGATAATTTTTCTGCATTTTCAGGTGCTTGATCATCACTGATTGTTAAATCGGAAACAATTAAAATCTGTCTTACATTTGCATTTAATTTATCAAGAAGTTTTCTAGTTTCTTCAGTTGGGTAAAGAGTAACGTGTGCTTCAAATGACTTACCAATTACCTTAGCGCTACGTGCTTCTTCAAGAGCCTTCAAGACATCAGAACGAACCTTCATAAAGTCATTCCAGTCTGTTAGAACTTCATCTTCATTAGCAAAATGTTCTACTTCTGGCATATTAGCAAGTTGAACGTAATCTTCCGGTTCCTTTAAATAGCCCCAAACTTCTTCCATCGTATGTGGCAAGATTGGTGTCATCAACTTAGTTAACTTAACTAAAACGTCATAAATCACAGTTTGCATTGAACGACGAGTTTCGCTGTCTTCTGGATCGATATAAAGAACATCCTTAGCAAAGTCTAAGTAAAAGGCAGATAAGTCATTTGAAATAAAGCTAAATACTTTCTTATAAACACTATTGAAATCAAACTTATTGTATGCTTCAATAGCTTCTTCAATCAAGCGATTCAACTTGATTTCCATATATTGATCAACACCAGACATGTCTGGGTAAGCAATTGAATTTTGCTTAGGATCAAAGTCAGTAGTATTAGCGAGCATAAAGCGCATAGTATTTCTAATCTTACGGTAACTTTCAGCAGACTGACGTAAGATATCTTGAGAAACAGCGACATCAGAAGTAGTATCTGCTCCGGCTACCCATAAACGAATAATTTCTGCACCCATTTGCTTAACCACATCATTAGGTGAGATTACATTACCTAATGACTTAGACATCTTGTGTCCCTTATCATCTAACACAAATCCTTGTGATAAAACTTGTTTATAAGGAGCTTTACCGGTTACAGCTACTGAAGTAATTAAACTTGAGTTAAACCAACCACGATATTGGTCACTACCTTCAAGGTATAAGTCTGCTGGGAATCCTAAACCATCTCGCTCTTTCATTACACCAGCCCATGATGAACCAGAATCAAACCAAACATCTAAAATATCGGTTTCTTTTCTGAATTTACCATTTGGTGAATGCTCTGACTTAAATCCTTTAGGAAGCAATTCTTCAGCAGTATGAGTATACCAAGCATTAGAACCTTCCTTTTCAAAAATTTGAGCAACGTGTTCAATTGTTTCCGGAGTAACAATTGGTGTGTCATCTTCTGCGTAGAAGATTGGAAGTGGAACACCCCAGGCACGTTGACGAGAAATTACCCAGTCACCACGATCTTTAATCATATTGTAAAGACGAGTTTTACCCCAGGTTGGAATGAAGCTAGCTTTTTCAATTTCTGCTAAAATTTGATCTCTAAATTTATCAACCGAAGCAAACCACTGAGTAGTTGCACGATAGATAACTGGTTTCTTAGTGCGCCAGTCATGTGGGTATGAGTGAGTGAAGAAGCTAAGTTTTAAGAGTGCACCAGCTTTTTCAAGTTTATCGGTCACCACTTTGTTAGCATCATCATAGAACATACCAACTAGGTCAGGATCTGGCACCTCTTTAGTAAATCTACCTTGTGCATCCATTGGACCAAATACTGCCAAACCATAACGACGACCAACATTGTAGTCATCCTCACCAAAACCAGTAGCATTATGAACTAAGCCAGTACCATCATCATCAGTAACATAGGTATCGTTCATAACTAGACCATATTGACCTAACCCAGTCTTACCATAAAGAGGATGTCTATATGTCATTCGGTCGAAATCAGTACCCTTTAGGGTCTTAAGAACTTTATAGTCTTTCCAGCCTAAATCCTCAGCAACTGCTGAAAGGCGATCAGCACCGATCACATACTTTTTACCGTTAACTTCAACAACTACATAATCAAATTTGGGATTTACAGTAATTCCGACGTTACTTGGAATAGTCCAAGGAGTAGTAGTCCAAATTACAAGTGAAGTATCTGAATCTAAGATTCCTTTTCCATCTTCAATTGGGAAAGCAACATAGATTCTTGGTGATTTAATATCATGGTATTCAACTTCTGCTTCAGCCAAAGTTGATTCACTTGACCATGACCAATAAACAGGCTTCTTACCCTTGTAGATGTAACCTTTTTTGAACATTTCGCCGAATACTCTAATTTCTTCAGCTTCAAACTTAGGCTGTAAAGTAATATAAGGATGATCCCAATCGGCCATTACGCCTAAACGCTTAAAGTCGGTCATTTGCTTCTTAACTTGTTCTTCAGCAAATTGACGGCAAAGTTCTCTATACTTTGCGCGATCTATACTTTTACGATCAACGCCCTTTTTAGCTAGTTGCTGTTCAACTGGAAGACCATGCGTATCCCAACCAGGAACATAAGGAGCATAATAACCATTCATATTCTTGAAACGAACGATAATATCCTTAGAGATCTTATTTAATGAGTGACCCATGTGAATATTACCATTAGCAAATGGAGGGCCATCATGAAGGTCAAAGCGAGGCTTGCCTTCATTGAGCTTTAATCTTTGTTCATATAATTTATTTTCTTCCCATTCTTTTTGCCATTGAGCTTCACGCACTGGAAGATTTCCGCGCATCTTAAATTTAGTTTTGCCCAAATTCAATGTATCTTTGACTCTCATAAAAAATCCTTTCTTATATAAAAAAAGCTTCATCCCAAATAGGACGAAGCTTCTCGTGGTACCACCTAACTTGAACAGAACAACAGAATACAGTTATTCCATTCCACTTATATCTGTGTATCGCACAGACAAACGTTTAAGCCAATTGGCAGCTGATTAACTTTCGACAAGTGTTAGTCTTTCACCATCACTAACTCGCTAAATCGTCTACTTGTTGGTACTGTCGACTTAAATTAGTTATTTTTTAAATCATCCGGGAAAATAATTACAGGACCATCACGCCGCTGGGTATTTTCTTCTGTAGCATGCATGCTTTCCTTAACTGGACTATCTCCGGTCAAGACACCTGGCTTATCTTCCTTTTCTTGAACAGAGTTTACTTCATTTACCGCATTATTGTCAACCTCTGGATTAGCTGATACAACATTTTCTTGTGGTGCTACTTCGTTATCCATTGGACCATCAGGAATTGACTCATCTTCAACTGGTTGCGATCCATCTGCTGGATACAAACGTGAACGACCATAATATTTATCTAAGTAATATTGCCAATCAGAATCACTTAATTCTTTAACTTGATCCTTTAACATTCCTTGAACGGCTTCTCTAAAGTCTTCAACTTTTGCCTTAAGCAAATCATAATCATGATTCAAAGTATCATACTGGCTCTGAAGTTCGGCTCTCTTTTTATCCCCATCATCTTGAGCCTTTTTAAGAATATCATCCGCGTCTTGATTAGCTTTTTTGATAATTTCTTGAGCTTCGACATTTGTCTTCTTTTTAATTTCTTCAGCATTTTCTTGTGCAGAAATTAAGGATTCATTAATCGAATCTTTTACTTTGTCATATTTTTCAACACGTTTTTTTAACTCAACATTTTCATTTTTTAAATCAACAATTTGGTCAAGTGCATCCCCATATGCATCAACAATTCGATCTAAAAAACTATCTACTTGTTTGGAATCATATCCACGAAGTTTAGTTGCAAACTCTTTATTATGAATATCCATTGGCGTTAATGTCATATTATCACCTTTTCTTTGCTTGCCATGCCTTTATTTCAAGTCGTTTCTTACCTTTCTTCGTAGTGGTAAGATTAATAATCTCATATCTACCATAATGGCGAATACTAAGCATATCCTGTACAGAAACAATTATATTAGATTGAGCTACAAGATGCCAATTTAATTTTACTTCACCATCTTCAATCATCTTTTTAACTTGGCTTCTACTTAAATTAGTAACAGCGCTAACCACTGCATCTAAACGTAAAGAAATGGTAATCACACTCAATTCTTTACTATCATCTTCTTGCACTAAAACTTTTGAAAGTGGAAATTCATGCAACTTTACTTTTGTCCTACCAACACGAGTAACTTGTTCAAGGAAGTAATTCTTCAATTCAGTTTTAACAAAAAACTGCCACGTTCCATTCTCATCATTGATAATATCGCCAAAAGTATCTAATTTAATACCTAGATGGGGCAAGACACCTAAGATTTGACTATGAGTAAGTTTAGCCCATTTGTGCGGATAAGCAATTTCAAAAAGTGTAATTTTAAACATTGAGGGTTCATATGCTTGAATCCAATCGCATAAAAGCAGCCTCTTTTTTTCAGCATTTGAAAAACCACCAAAGCTATACAATTGTGCATAGCCACCAACAATTTCTCTAAAAATATATTGTTCCCTAGGATTTAAGAAATCAGTCAAAATTGGCTCATTTTTAAATAAGAATTGATTAAAAAGACCGACGAAATAATCTACCGTCGGTCTTTCACTTTCATCAAAATGTTGATAAAAACTACTAGCTTGTCTTTTTTCCATTTTATCTAATAAGTACGTACCTAATTATATTTGCTATCCAATAAAGAACATAATTATTTACAAAATAAATTACTAATAAAGCTACCACTGGAGCAAAGGAAATTCCGGCTATTGGAGGGATGAAACGTTCAAATATCTCCAAATAAGGTTCAACGATTTTTCCTAATACTCGACCAACTTTAGTTACAAGTAACCTTGGAATCCAAGTTAGTAAAGTATAAATTACAATCAGAAAGCTATAGATATTCAATAAATCAGAGATAATACGTAATATCCAGCCTACAATTGAAAATATCATTAATCCATTTTATCTTTCTTTTCAACTAATTCAGCAATTTTGCCATCAGTTTCAAATTTAGGTGGAGTTGCCAAAAAGATTTTATCGCCAACGCGCTGAATTTCACCGTTTAAGGCATAAACAGTACCAGTGATAAAATCAACTATTCTACGTGCTTGTTCATCATCCATACGAGCAAAATTAATAATAACAGCCTTGTTATTGAGAAGATTTTGAGCTACTTCTTTTGCATCGGAATATACACGTGGTTCGTACAATACAATCTTGCTAGTAGCACCTACGCCTGAATTGATAGAAACAACATTAGCTCTTCTCTCATTTTTTTGAGCTTGAGGAACTTCTTCCCCTTGTTGTTCTGCTTCAGAATATGGTGCTTCATTCATTTCATCATCTTCAGCAATACCAAAAAATCTGCCTAATTTGTCAAAAGCCATAATATTTTCCTCCAAATATTAATCCTGACGACGATGCTTGAAGAATGGAATATCATTGTCTGATTCATCATCTGCACTAGTTTCGATTTGAGAAATGCTAGTAGAGTCGTCTGAACTAAATGAATCGAACTCATCGTCATCTTTTTCTTCATTTTCTACAGGTTGTGGACGCTTATTTTCTTTTCTATCTTGCTTCCAAACGCTTGTGGGGTCAAGTAAAGTATCTTGAGATTCTTTCTTTTCTGCATTTACTTCTGGAGTAGCTGGAGCAGAAGTTTCGTTTGAAACTGTATTTTCAACTTTAACTTCTGAAGTTTCCATTGGTGAAGGAACTGTTTCAGTTTCTTCCTTCTTTGCAGGTTCTGGATTTACTACTTCTTGACGGCTTGGACGTGAAGGGCGACGCATTGGTTGTTTTGAAGCCTCTTCTTCTGCTTTTGAGTCAATTCCAGTAGCAATTACTGTAACTACAACTTCATCGCCCAAGTTTGCATTAATTGATGTACCAAAAATAATATTTACTCCATCACCAGCAGCTTTTGAAACAATATCAGAAGCATCTTGAGCTTCAAATAAAGTTAAATCTGGTCCCCCAGTAATGTTAAGCAATACTTGCTTAGCACCATCAATTGAAACTTCCAATAATGGAGAAGAAATAGCAAGTTTAGTAGCTTCAACAGTTCTATTTTCACCACTAGCACGGCCAATTCCCATTAAGGCTGCACCTTGATTTTCCATAACAGTCTTAACATCAGCAAAGTCAAGGTTCACATAGTCAGTTGAAGTAATCAAATCAGAGATACCTTGAACACCTTGACGAAGAACATTATCAGCTTCTTTAAAGGCATCCATCATAGGCGTCTTCTTATCAACCATTTCTAACAAACGATTATTAGCAATGATAACTAAAGTATCAACATATTGCTTTAATTGAGCAATTCCTTCTGCCGCATTTTTTGAACGCTTTGGTCCTTCAAAAGTGAATGGACGAGTAACTACTCCAACAGTTAAAGCGCCAGTTTCACGTGCGATCTTAGCAATTACTGGAGCAGCACCAGTACCAGTACCACCACCCATACCAGCGGTAATAAAGATCATATCTGCACCTTTAAGTGAGTCTTCAATTGTCTGTTGACTCTCCTCGGCAGCTTTTTGACCAACCTCTGGATGAGAACCCGCACCTAAACCACGAGTAAGTTTAGGTCCAAGCTGAATCTTGTTTTCTGCTTTATTGCTATTAAGAGCTTGTACATCAGTATTTGCAGCAATAAAAGAAACACCTTGTACTCCTTCATCAATCATTCGGTTAACGGCGTTACCACCGGCACCGCCAACACCGATTACTTTAATGACTGCATTTTTGTTGTCATCAGAATCGAAAGTAAAATCCATTTACTAAACCACCTTATTATTAATCAAAAAATTTCTTAAAGAATTCTTTGATTCCTTTTTTATTATTCTTATTATCATCATTCTCTTCAGACGTAGAGACCGTTGATGTAGCACTAGTCTTATTATAATCTTCTTTCTGCTCCATTTCACTAGGAGTTAGACGTCTTTTGAAAAATTTCATATTTTCTTGAGACGAAGATTGATTAGAAACAGGTGTAGCAACCTGATTTCCATAAATAACGCTGTTAACTAAATAGTCAATATCTGCCAAGCTATAAGCATAATTTACTACTCCATAGCCTGCTGCATACATTGGATTCCGTAGTCCCATTTGGTCAGGTTGAAAAATTCGAGCTTTAACGCCAAAATCGTCTTTTACAATATCGTCAATTCCTTGAAGTGCACTACTTCCACCCGTAATCACAACACCGCCCGGCAGGCTAAATGCATCATGAGACTTTAGTCCCTTTCCAATTCGACTAAAGGTTTGATCAAGACGAGCATTGATTATTTCACTCAAATACTCTTCATCAATCATCTTAGGAGCATTCTCGCCTACCACATTAACTGGAAATTGATTGTCACTAGAAGTTAAACTTGGATCAGCATATCCAAATTGCAATTTGATCTTTTCAGCTTCTTTTTTAGATGTATTCAGGACAACTGAGATATCATTGGTGATATCAATTCCACCTTCTAAATCAATTGTCGCGTACTTAATCTTATTTTCGTGAATTACAGTGGCTGTCGTTGAACCTCCACCTAAATCGAGAATAATTGTTCCAAATGTTCTCTCGCCTTCATCAAGAGCCACACTTGCAATTGCTAATGGTGTAGGAACAAAGAAGTTATTTTGATACCCTGCTCTTTCAATAGCTTTGCGAATATTGTGCAGGTCGGCACTAGGCGCAGTTAATAATATGCCATGAACTTCGAGAGAATGCGCGATCATTTTTCTTGGATCGTCCACATCCGTTTTTCCATCAATTAAAAATTTATTAGGTAAAAAAGCAATTGCTTCTCTACCATCTTTTAAAGCAGTATCGATCGCAGTCACTAAAACACGTTTTACATCGTTATCTGTAACTTCTCTACCATTTTCTTCAATATTAATTAATCCGACTGCATTCTCCAATTGTAATAAGCCTACTGGAATTCCAGTCACTACTCGATAAATTTTAGAATTTGTCTTTTGTGCTACTTTCTTTAAAACAGCACTGATACTTTCAGCAGTTTGATCAATATCAACTATTTTTCCATGCCGCATTCCTTTGGTAGGTCCATTTGCGGCACCAATAATTTGCATTTCATTTGATGCAGTGTCTGCGACAACTGCTTTTACGCTTGTTGTTCCTATATCCAAGCCTACAAGTAAATCAGTTTTATCCAAGGTAATGCCCCCAAAACATAACTATACAATAAATTTTAACATATGGCTTACATTCTCACTAATCTCAAGTCAGCCCTAATTTTACTTTTTCTGCTTGTGTTAGCGGCCTGCTATAAGCGCCAATTTCAAAGTCAATTACTGACGGTTCTTTAAGCTGACTCTTGATTTTGTCATAGTACTGTATCTTGCTTTTAATTGTTGAAAGATTTCCAATAACTATATTATTATCTTTCATTACTAAAACGATCTGTGTCGGTCTGCGCGTTTCACCACTCAGCATCTTTACTTGATCGCGAATATGTTGTGGGAGACTGGCATAAACCTTAATATCTTCGCTAAGAGAAACTTTCTGATTATATCCAATGAATAAAGGTTTATTTTTATCAATTTTGTTTTTATCAATCACCTGACTACCCACTTTTCCTGTAGCCAAAATTTTTCGATAACCTATCCCTTCATGGATATAACCAATAATTGGACGTTCTTTAATAGTTAGAATTAAATGATTAGTATTCTGTACACTCACCTGTACTTTTTCTATTTCAGGAAAAGCATCCGACAATTGCTTACTGTATTCTTTTCCTTTTAGTAAACAAAATACAATCTTATTTCCAGGAGAAATATTTGCAGTTTTAACTACCTGCTTACTATTTAACTCGGGTGCACCCTTCACCTGAACACTTGCTACATTAGCTTTTGGAGATACATAATAGCCCAAGGCCAAAATACAGCATAATGAAAAAAGAATTATAAATCCCAAGCGTGTTAACAAAGCATGTCGTCGTTCAGCCTGCAATTTAGTTAGTGAGGCAGAGACCCGTTTTTTCTCATTATTATTAACTTTATTTTTATAATCAATCCATCCCGATAATTCTTTTTTAGGATCTTTCTTGGTTATTTTATCTTTCTTTTTGGTCACATACCTCACTTCCTTTCATTATTTGTTTTTAATTAAACCTTCCATTACTGAAATTACTTGATCGGATGCATCCGGTACACCTAATCTCTTTGATGCTTCACTCATCTGTTTAGCATAATTTGTATCCAGCAGAATATGATCAATCGACGATACAAAATTATTTGGATTCAAATCATCTTCTGCAATCACTAGAGCAGCGCCTGCTTTTTCCATATCCATCGCATTCTTCATTTGATGATTATGAGTTACATTAGGACTAGGAATCAAAATTACAGGAACTCCAAGTGCAGTAAATTCGGCCAAACTAGTTGCACCTGATCTTGCTACAACACAGGTCATTTGTGGTAATAAACCTGGCATATTATCAATATAAGGTACAATTTTCACGTTTGAGCTAATTTTCTTGCCAGCCAATTTCTTTTTGACATCACCATAATATAGTTGCCCAGTAGCCCAAATAACTTGATATGGCTTTGTTTCAAGTTCTGGAAGAGATTTTTCAACGATTTGATTAATTGCCAAAGCGCCACGAGAACCACCAAAGATCAGAACAGTTGGCATATTAGGATTTAAGTCCCACTTTTTAGCAATATCAACGTTTTCTTTGTTTAGTCCCAGAACTTGCTGAGAGCGTGGATTTCCTGTTTTAACAAGTTTCTTTTTTTCTGAAAACTGCTTTGCAGCATCATCAAATGTGTAACAAATTTTATCGACATAATGCGCTAAGAATTTATTAGCTAATCCAACAACAGAATTAGATTCATGAATAATTGTTGGTACATGCATTTTGGCTGCTTCATAAACAATCGCACCTGAAACGTACCCACCAGTTCCGACTACTACATCAGGCTTGAAATCCTTGATAATTTGTTTGGCTTCTTTAGTAGCTTTAATGAAGAGCTCAATTGTCTCAAAGTTCTTTAAAGGATGTTTACGATCAAATCCTTTGATTTTTAATGTTCTAAAAGGAACTCCAGCTGCGGGAACGATCTTAGACTCTAATCCACGATCAGTTCCAACAAATAAGATCTCATCGTTTGTAACTAACTTACGTTCTTTCAAACGCTCGATTAACGCCATAATTGGATAAATGTGGCCACCAGTTCCGCCACCAGAAAAAATTACTCTCATTTTACTTAGTCTTTAATTCCTTAATAAATTTTACAAAAAAGTCTCCACGTTCTTCAAAAGTATTAAATTGATCCCAAGAAGCACATGCTGGTGAGAACAAAATAACATCTCCTGCTTCACTCAGTTCATATGCACGTGGAACAGCTTCTTGTAAAGTATTAACAATAACAATATCTTTAATGCCAGCTTTACGAGCAGCATCAGCTAAAAGATATTTAGTTTCACCATAAAGCACAATTGATTTTACATGTTTTTTAAATAGTGGGACAAGAGAATCAAACATAAAGCCACGATCTAATCCACCAGCAATTAAAACTTCTGGTTCTTTAAACGAAGGAATAGCTACTGTAGCTGCTTCAATATTAGTTGATTTTGAATCATTATAAATCTTACGATCATTGTAAGTCATTACATATTGCAGACGGTGTGTAGCACCAGTAAAAGTACTTAATGCATATTGAATATCACTGTCGTCTGCACCCATCAATTTAGAAATAGCAATTGCTACTAGGCAATTTTGTTGGTTATGAATACCTGGGATCTTAATATCGCTGATCTTCATAATTTGATGATCATCTTTACTTTCAAGATATTCATCACCAATAAAATAATCTGCTGTCTTATCTGTTTCAGAAAATGTTTGGACTTTAGCTTTAGTTTTCTTTAATTCTCTGTCTAAAATATTCTTTTGATCAAAGTTAGCAATAAAATAATCGTTTTGATCTTGGGATTGAGTAATTCTTAGTTTAGCTTCAACATAATTATCAAAGGTCTTATGGTAATCAAGATGAACATTGTTGTAAATATCTACAATTGCTGCTACTTTAGGCTTAATATCCGTTACACCAAGCAATTGGAAGCTAGACATTTCTACTACAAGTAAATCTTTATTTGTAGCTTTTTCGACAACTTCTGAAATTGGCACACCAATATTACCAACTGCATAAGCGTGGCCACCATTTTTAGATAAATGATGATCCATAATTCTTTGTGTGAGCATGACAGTAGTCGTTTTACCATTTGAACCAGTAACACAAACATATGGAGCTTCACTTACATTAAGTGCAATCTCTGGTTCAGTGATAACTGGAATGTTTAGTTTTAGCGCTTTTTCAACCATTGGATTTTCATAAGGAATGCCGGGGTTTTTAACAAGATAGTCGAATTTTTCCTTATCAAAAATCTCTACTGGATGATGTCCCGAAATAACTCGAACACCTAATTTATCTAATTCGGCTGCGCGGTCATCATTAGATAAGTCCTTTTTATCATTTAAGGTAAGTTTAGCACCTAGCTTTAAAAGAAGTTTAGCTACTGAAAAGCCACTCTTTCCTAAACCTAAAATTAAAATATTTTTATTTTCATATGTTTTTATTTTTTTCATTTTAAAATTAACCCCAGATAATTAAATAAATAATACTTCCAATTAAACCAACAATCCAAAATACAATATCAACTTTCCATTCAGGCCAGCCAAGCATTTCGAAATGGTGATGGATCGGTGTCATCTTGAAAATTCTTTTTCCAGTAGTTTGGAAAGAAATGACTTGCAAAATAACGCTGAGTGTTTCTAAAACAAATACAATTCCGATTAAAAGTAATGACCATGGCCGATGAAGGAAAATTGATACAGTTGCTAATCCTCCGCCAAGAGCTAAGGAACCTGCATCCCCCATGAAAATTTTAGCTGGTTTGTGGTTAAAAATAAAGAAACCAACTAAACCACCAATTACACTTAAAGTAAATGCAACAATTACCCAATTTCTTTCTTGGTAGGCAATCCAGGCATAAGTTGCGTAAGCAATAATAGATAAACCAGTTGCTAAACCATCTAAGCCGTCGGATAAATTAACTGCATTTGAAAATCCAACTAACCAGAAAAGTACAAATAAACTGAATAAGAAAGAATTTCTTACCATTCCTGCAAATGGAATATATAATTCAAAGGCAAAATGATCGCTAAATGCTAGGGCAATAATCAAAGCAGCAATGATAATTTGACCTAACAATTTCTGCCAAGCTTTTAATCCTAAATTACGTTTGAAATATAACTTAATTCCATCATCTAAGAAACCAATAATTCCATAGCCTAAAAAAGCGATAATTAAAATCCAAGTAGTCTTATTTAAATCTTTCTGCCAAATTAAAACCCATAAGGTGGAAATAACACTGGCAAGCATGAAGACAACTCCACCCATAGTTGGGGTACCAGATTTTTTCTCATGCCATTTTGGCCCTTCATCTCTAATCACTTGGCCTTCATGTTTCATTCGCATAAAGCCAATAAACAACGGTAAGAAGATAACCGTAAGAGCAAAACTGCTAATGAACGGTATCAAAGAAAACTGCATTTTGTATTACTCCTTTAACTTTTTGTTATTTCAAGTTTACTGATAACTTACTATTTTTATCAATTACTTTTCCAGATGGAATAGATTGTTTTGTAACTTTCCCTTTTCCATTAATTGTAATTGGAATATCAGTTGTTGTCATAAAGCTATTAACCTCAGCTTCTGTCCACCCGATCATGTTCGGGCAAGTAACTTGACCACCGGTAAATAAGAAAATCTTATCATCCGTACCTTGTTTTACCCCGGCACTAACTGATTGACGACTAACTGTTTTGCCAGTTCCGATAATCTCAATTGAAACGCCAGCGTTGTTAGCCTCTTCTTTCGCTTTTTCAATACTTTTACCAGTTAAAGCTGGAACAGTTACTTTTTCGTTAACCTTTGCTGTCGAATCTGAAAGAGAAATCAAACGATTCATAATCGGCTTAAAAATAGAAGAAAGAATTGTTTCTGCTGGTTTAGACATCTTTTGAGGTTGCTTCATTGTTAAATAAACACAATAGCGTGGATTATTAGCAGGCGTTACACCAACTACAGAGAAAATATAGTTATTATCACCTGTTAAATATCCTCCATGTGGTCCAGCAATTTGAGCCGTACCAGTTTTAACAGCGATACTCTTTCCTGGCATCTTATAAGCAGCCCCTGTACCATAAGATGCATTCACGACATCTTGCATTCCCTTTAAGACAGTTTTTGCTGTCTTAGCAGAATAAATTGGAGCACCAACTTTTGTACGGTGGAATTTTTCTACTACTTTTCCTGAAGGAGAAACTATTTTCTCAACAAATTGCGGCTTCACCATTTGTCCATTATTTGCTAAAGCGCTATATGCTTGCATCATTTGCATCGCA
Organism: Lactobacillus sp. RTP31084st1_F9_RTP31084_210423; assembly: GCF_040919545.1. Lineage (NCBI taxonomy): Bacteria > Bacillati > Bacillota > Bacilli > Lactobacillales > Lactobacillaceae > Lactobacillus > Lactobacillus sp. RTP31084st1_F9_RTP31084_210423. The sequence goes on along the minus strand of NZ_JBCOVH010000001.1, from coordinate 292,182 downwards.
TTAACGTTAACACCCTGTCCAAATGCTGTAACTGCTTGGTTTAATGGGGTAGAAAAGTTTAAAATTCCAGCTGTTTCACCAGGAAGGGTTACTCCTGTTTTTTTGCCAATTCTGTATTTATTTAAATACTCTTTCCATGTCTTAGCTCCCATCTTTTGCTCAAGCTTTACAAACCCAACATTACTTGATCTTGGAAATGCTTGGCTAAATGGAATACTTCCCCAACCACTATTATTCCAGTCATGAATTGTTGATCCTTGAACAGTAACTGCACCAGATTTATATTGCTCATTAGGGTTGTAATTTCCACTTTCAATTGCACTTGAATAAGTCAAGACCTTAAAAACTGAACCTGGTTCATAAGAATCTTGAACTAGTATATTACGCCAAGAAGTATCTAAACCTTGTTTGGTCTGAGGGTTAAAAGTAGGACGCTGAGAAGCAGCCAAAATTTTACCAGTTTTGATATCTTCTACAACTGCTGTTAGCGCCTTCGGCTTATATTTATCTTGTACTTGAGACATTAAAACTTCCAAATAACTTTGGAGTCTTGAATCAAGCGTTAAGTAAATATTATCACCATCTTGAGTTGCACGAGTTGTCTTTTGACCATTAGGTAATTGATAATTTTCCGCATCCACAAATGCTTCACGATAACCATCTTTACCCGCTAACTGCTTGTCAAAATAAGCCTCGATTCCCATAGTACCAACTAAATTACTTGTTCCCTGACTTTTTTGAGGTTGAGCTAAGCCAATAATATGCGAAGCAAAATTACCATTTGGATAAAGCCTAGATGGCGTTTCAACAAATTTAATTCCTGGTAACTTCATTGCCTCAATCTTTTTCTTTTGAGACAATGTTAAGCCAGTACCCGCAGAACCAAATTCTACCTGAAAAGCCTTATGCTTCGGCGTCAAATATGAATATATTTTTTCTTCACTTAACGGAAGCACCTCGGCCAACTTTTGTGCGGTCTTACGTTTGTTTGTCACATACATTGGCTTATTATGATAATCAATTGAACTCTTGTCTAAAATTGCATATACAGTAAAAACATGAGCATCTTCTGCAAGAGTTAAACCATTTTTATCATAAATTGTTCCTCTCGTCGCTTTTAGAACTTCATTTCGCCGGTAAATTTGATTTACTCGCTTATTTAAATTCTCACCAGCAACCTGATTCGAAATACCTATATATAAAAATCTACCTATAAATACAAGAAAAACCAAAGCCAAGACTAGCTGGAGGATTCTCCCCACCGTAAAGCGGTAGCCGTGGGCTTTGGATCTATTTCTATTTAAGTTATTAAACTTTTTCATTAACGGACATTCCTAATGTTACTCTCAACCAAGTGCAAGCCTTGATCACGGGCAATTTTATTAATTCTAGTAGTTGACGTTAATTCACCAATCTCCTGACGAAGATCAGTGTTATGACTCTTTTGAGAAATTATCGTCTGCTCAACATTTGCTAACTGGTGCTGGGCACTAGTAGCAGAAATGCTGGCTGAAACCAATAAAATCATTAATCCTAATGTAATAAGTGAACCTAGAACGACTAAACTTTTTTCAAATGCTGTCCAAGGAACGCTTTTGGGATTAAGAACAATTGCTTTCTTTGGCTGCTCAGTCTGCTGTTGACTTTGTTGATAATTTAAATTTCTTGCTGAGCTATCAGCCATCTTCTTCTCCTTAAATATTAACTAAAAAACTATAATTTCTCTGCAACCCTTAACTTGGCACTGTGTGAGCGGTTATTTTCTTCTAATTCATCACTACTTGCCATGATAGGTTTGCGACTAATTAATCGCAATGTTGGTTTACTGTCAGCCGGAACCATCGGCATTCCGCGTGGTATCTCGACTTCAGAATACTTTTTAAAGATCTTTTTGACGATTTTATCTTCGTGAGACTGAAAAGTAATCACACTAATTCGACCACCCGGTCTCAATAGCTTAATTGCTTCTTCAAGAGATTCTTGCAATACACCTAATTCATTGTTAACTGCAACTCGAATTGCTTGAAAGCTCTTCTTAGCAGGATGCCCTCCACTTCGTCTTGCATATGCTGGAATTGCATCCTTAATTACATCTACCAAATCAAATGTAGTTACAATCGGTTTTTCTCTTCTTCGATCTACTATCTTTCTAGCAATCTGACGAGAAAACTTTTCATCTCCATACTTATACAAAATGTCACTTAGTTCTTTTTGTGACCAAGTGTTTACAATTGTATAGGCATCTAACTCTTGGCTTTGATCCATCCTCATATCTAATCGAGCATCAAATCGATAAGAGAAACCTCGTTCAGGTTGATCAAACTGCGGAGACGAAACTCCAAGATCGTAATATATACCATCTATTCCATCTGAAATTCCCAGCTCTACCAGATTTTCTTTCAAATGACAGAAGTTATCGTGAACCAGTATTAATTTAGGTTCAGCTCCTGGTTTCAATTCCTCAGCAAAACTTTCTTTTGCCATCGAAATTGCATATTCATCTTGATCAAATCCAATAACTGTTCCTCTATTCAACTTACTGAGTAGATATCGGGCATGACCGCCACCACCAAAAGTTGCGTCAACATAAAGACCATCATCTTTTGGATTTAAATTGTCTATTGTTTCGTGCAAAAGCACACTTTTATGCTTGAATTTCATAATTTTTATAACTCGATGTCATCCAAGTCTTCTGCGATATCGTCATAGTTCTCATTGGCTTCTTCTGAGAAATCATTCCAGCGTTCTGCTGACCAAATTTCAATTCGATTAGAAACACCAACGATCACACATTCCTTAGTGAGTGCGGCATGCTCTTTCAGTGTCATGGTCAGATTAACACGTCCTTGCTTGTCGAACTCACTCTCCATCGCACCTGAGTAGAAAAGACGCGTAAACTTACGTGCACTTCTCTTTGTCAGTGGAAGTTTGGCTAACTTAGCCTCAATTTTTTGCCATTCTTCGATTGGATAGCCAAAAATACAGCCCTCCATTCCACGAGTAAATACCATCTTCTCGCCAATCTCGTCTCTAAATTTGGCCGGTATAATGAGCCGCCCTTTACTGTCGAGATTATGATGATACTCGCCCATGAACATGGTCTAGCCCCCTTTCCAATGAATAATTTACCACACTTCCCCACTTTCTACCACAAGTTTTACACTTTTTATTTAGATATTCTGTTATTTTATGATAATCATAATTTTATCCAAAACAAAATGCCCTTATCACAAGGATAAGAGCACTTTGATTTTTAATAGAAAAAGTGGGGAAAAACGTTATAATAACAGCAAAATTAAGAGACCCACATACCAAACAATGGAAGAAGCAGCGAGATAGTGCCACAATGTACCCAAAGTTTTTGCAACAGAAATATTTTTATTCTTGACAGCGGTATAAACAGAAACAATTACTACCAAAATAAAATATAATAAAAAGCCATAAGGCAAAAATGACGGTTGCTTAGTTTCTTGCGTCAAGAGCTGACAAGCTGCAATGAAAAAAAATGGTAAAATATCATAACCACTAAATTGAGCCTTAGGAAATAACTTCATTAAAAAAGCTGCAACGACGATCCCACATAAAGGGACTAAAAAGATAAGCAAAAAATTCATGAAAGACCTCCAATAAGTTTATTTTAAACTATTTCAATTAAATATAAAATTATAATTAAAATCATGGTAAACTAGAATTATTAATTTAGGAGGCAGCTATGAGAAAACGTAAGAAAAAATCCGGATTTCAGAAATTAACTATTGTTATGGCCTGGTTCATGGCAGTGATTACCCTTCTTGGTGTAGTAGCTACTGCCTTAATCGGAACTGGTGTCTTTCAATTTTAATTATTTTACGCAAAAAAGGAGTCGTAATCATGCGACTCCTTTTTGTTTAAAAATAATATTCTTTTTTCAAAAATGGATACTCTTCAGCAAGTTTTACCCAAAACCAATAAGTACACAAAACTAAGATAAAACACCATAGCAAATTAGGTAAAATACTATTTAAAAAACTTGCAAAAGATAATTGAATTATCCCTACTAGATTTAATGTTAGATAAACATAAAAGCTCACACAGAGATAAACAACTAAACAAATTAATAAGCGAAACCAAAATACTTCAGGAAGAAAACGTGCACTCTGTTGAATAAGAAAACAAATTAAGGGAAATGCTACTGTATAGATACCAATCACGCCTAAATAGTAAAGGTCCGCAATAAAGCCTAACCCCAAACAAAGCCAGATATTGGCATCATTTTTATCATCGCATAGGGCTATTAAAGTAATCCCAACAACTGTCAGCCAGCAACTGCCAGAAAAGCCTCGATGAAAGATAAAAGTTTGTAAATTATAGGCTAATACTCCATCCAAAATTAGCGCCATAAATAAGGCAATGGCAACATACCATCGACGCAATTCTGCCATTACTCTTCAACCTTTCTTTTAATTACAGATACAACCGATGGATCATTAAGGTTACCAGCCGGCTGAATTTCAACAACATCTGATAAGCCAAAAGTATCTCGTGTTGTCTTTGTAACTGTTCCGATTAAAAGACCTTTTGGTGATAAACCACCCATTCCACTAGTATAAACTTGAGTACCTTTCTTTAATTTCTGCCCATCAACCACTTGTGTAAACGCTAATTGATTATTTCCTTCAACAGAAATCACACCATGCACCTTTTTACCATTAGCTGCATCAGCTTCTACAGCAAACTTATTTGTAGACTTATCAGTTGTAGTAATTAATTCAACTTTAGAAGTTGTACTATTTACCTCAACCACTCTTCCGATTACGCCTTTACCAGACATTACTGGCATATTTTTCCTAACTCCAGCTCGTGACCCTTGATCAATAACTAATAAATCTGACCAAGTATCAGCAGCACGAGAAATTACGGACCCATTGATGATAGTATAGTCGGTTAAAGTTTTCTTTAATTTTAGAGCTTGTTTTAATTGCGTATTTTCTGCTTCCAAAGAGCTGTTCCGTGCCTTAGTTTGAGCGAGGTTATCAATTTGTTTTTTCAAATGATCATTTTCAGCTTGAGTATTGAATAAATCTTCGACATTAGCCACCCCATTAGAGACCAAATTAATTGGCCAATTCACTACTCTTGTAACAATTGAAACTGTATCATTACCAATTTTTTGAACTAAGAATGGCGTTTCTCTCTTATTACGTAAGCGGATGGAAATAGACAACATACTTAAAACTAAAATAACTAGTACGAAAATTGTCAATAACTTTTTGTTTTTGAGAAATTTTTTCATCTACTACTATCTTCCTAATTTAAAAGTTAATAGAAAAAGACCGGCTTTTACGCCGGTCTCCAAATTAACGTCTCTTACGCATAACTTCAATATTTTTGAGAGATTCACCGGTACCAATTGCAACACAATCAAGTGGATCTTGAGCAATAAAGACTGGAACTTTAGTAGCGTCTGAAATAACCTCTGGTAAGTTCTTTAAAAGAGCTCCACCACCTGTTAACACAATACCATGATCAATAACATCTGCAGCGATTTCAGGAGAAGTTTCTTCCAAAGTTTCTTTAATCGCTACAATAATATTTTGAACTACTTCTTGAATTGCCTTTGAAACATCTACTGCCTCAATATCAATTGATTTTGGCAATCCTGTTACAAGATCACGACCACGGATATTCATTGATTCAATTTCTTTTGCCTTTTCAACTGAAGCAGAAGCAATCTGAATCTTAATTGTTTCAGCGGTTCGTTCACCAATTAATAAATTGTAGTTTTGGTGAATGTAAGTTGCAATTGCACTATTGAACTTATCTCCTGCCATTCTAGTAGAACGGGAGGATACAATACCACCTAATGAAATAGTTGCAACATCAGTAGTTCCACCACCAATATCAACTACCATTGAGCCGGTTGGATCCATAACAGGAAGACCAGCACCAATAGCTGCTGCAAATGGTTCTTCAATCACGTATGCTTCACGTGCACCTGCAACTCTAGCCGCGTCAATAACTGCTCTCTTTTCAACTTCTGTTACACCTGAAGGCACACAGATCATAGCAGCAGGCTTTGAATTACCCACAGTCTTTTCCATGAAATATTTAAGCATTGCAGCAGTTGTATCGTAATCAGCGATTACTCCATCTTTCATCGGACGAATAGCAACAATTGAGCCAGGAGTTCTACCAATCATTTCTTTGGCTTCTGAACCAACAGCAATAACTTCACCCGTTTGAGTATTTTTAGCAACAACAGAAGGCTCACGCAAAACGATGCCTTTACCTTCAATATAAACGAGTGTGTTGGCAGTTCCCAAATCAATCCCAATATTTTTAGATCCTAATCCAAACACGCAAAATCTCTCCTTAAATTTATCTCTTTAATTATTTTAGCCTAAATCGTATCTTTATTTAGTCTTAGATATTATAGCATAGAAAATCTAATGTAAAAATTTGCTTTAAGAAAATTTGCTCATACTTAAGGAAGACTTAAAGAAGTTCCATCTCTCGAAAGCTTAAATAAGTATTATCAGTCACAATAAAATGATCCAGAAAATCAATTCCCATACACTTACTTGCCTCTGCTAATTTCTTAGTAAATCGCAGGTCATGCTGAGATGGTTGTTCATCCCCACTTGGATGATTATGAGCTACAAAAAAAGCCGTACTGTTATAAATTACTGCCCAGCGAAAGATATCTCGTGGATGGGCAACTGCCCTATTTACTGTCCCTTGAAAAATCAACTTTTCAGCAATAATTTTATTCTTTGAATCAAGATAAATTCCATATAGTTCTTCTTGCGGACGGCCACATAACTTATCAGCTATATAGCATCCTACCTGCGAACTAGAATAGAAACTCTCAATTTCTTTATTATTAACGCCTTTTATACGCTCTAGCATGAGCTGCAGTACGACTGCTAATTCATCTTCGCATTTGGGACTAGCCGCATACTGCCACATTTCCTTAAAACTACTTATGCCTACTTCTTCTAGCTTTTTAAATAAACTATCAAAAGTAACAATATCTTTTTCTTTCAAAGATCTAGCTAATTTTTTTACTAGATCGACATCAGTTTGCAATAGTTCTTCTTTTTTCATAAATATCAATTACTCCTTTGATATTTATTACGAAAAAACTATTTGATTTTTTTAAGAAAACTGTAAAAATCTTTGCAAATTAATGTCGCATTCTTTTTATCTAAAATTGTTGGTTGCTTTAAATCTGGAACCATTACGCATTTTAAACCTGCAGCACTTGCAGACGCAACACCTGTGCTAGAATCTTCAAATACTAACAAATTATCTTTTGGCAGTTGCATCTTTTGAGCTGCTAGCAAATAAATATCTGGTGCAGGCTTAGCCTTTATTTTTCCTGCTTCGACATCTTTATAGCTTAGATAAAAATCAAAATAGTCCTTTATTTTTAGAACTTCTAAATTATGAGCTACTACTTCATCATAATTACTTGATGCAATTGCGAGTTTGATATTTTTTTCTTTAAACTCTACTAATGCATCTCGTACACCTGCTTGAAGCTTCAGTTTTCCTTGATCAGTCCACTCCCAAACTAGCTCATCAGTTCTTTTAATAAACTTATCGCGATCTGCTTCAGTCTTAAAATGTTGATGATAAAATTCTTCCATTTCTTTAACCGAGGAACCAACAAGCTTTAAGTAACTATCATCTGGAATGTTTAAATTTGCTTCTTTAGCGGCAACAATATTTGCATCCCAATATAGCTTTTCAGAATTAACTAGTAATCCATCCATATCAAAAATGATGCCTTCAATTGGTTCAGCAATATTTTCAACTTTCATTTTTTACCTCTTTTGCAGTAATTCAAAACTGCACCAACCAAATAAAAAGATCCCGTCACTAATAGGATATCATGTGGCTTCAATTTATTCTTCAAGTTAGTATAAGCTACTTCGAAATTTTCTTCATAATTATATTTTTTCTGAGCTTCTTTAGGAAAATCTTCTAATCTCGCAGCTCTAGGATAATCTATCCGAGTTAAGGTAACTTTTTCATCTTCGAATAAATTGGTGACTAGACCCAAATCCTTGTCTTTCATCATTCCAAGAAGTATATATATTTGACCTTGGTTCTCTTTTCGAATCAAGTGCAAAAGATTCGTCATCGCCTGCAAATTGTGTGCTCCATCAACAATAATTTTAGGTGCAGTCTGAACAATATCATATCTACCAGGAATTTGCGTCTTATTAATCGACGCTTCAATCTCTTGTTTATTTAACTGTAAATTCAAAAGTTGAACCGCCCGAACTGCCACCCCAATATCATATGCTTCTACTACAGGACGCTTCAAAAATTGATACTTATTTTCTAAATCTTGATATTCAATAGCTGTTTTAGATAATTTAATTTTAAAATCTCTTCCCAATAAAAATGATTTCGATTTTTCTGCTTGAGCTTTATCAAGTAAAATATCTAAAACATCTTGAGGAATATTACCTAGCACAACTGGTTTATTCTGTTTGATTATGCCACTTTTCTCCTTAGCAATATCTGCTAAAGTTGGTCCAATTATTTTTTCATGATCCAAACCAATAGTTGTAATAATACTTACTTCTGGTGTAATCACATTAGTCTTATCATGCTCGCCTCCAATTCCGACTTCAATTACTGCATAATCACATTTTTTTTGAGCAAAAAATTGGAAAGCAAGAGCTACTTCATATTCAAATGTTACTAAAGAAAAATCAGGATCAGTTTTTTTCAGTTCTTTTATAGCTGCTTCAATTTTGTTAGCTACTTCGACTAAGTCCCTATTACTTATATTCTTGCCATTTAATTGAATTCTTTCATTAAATTCATAAATATAAGGTGACACAAAAAGGCCAGTCTTTTGACCGGCCTTTTGTAATAGATTACTCAAATAATAGGATGTCGACCCCTTACCATTCGTCCCGGTAACATGAATTGTCTTAACACTATCTTGAGGATTATTTAATTGTTTTAAAATCCTTTTGACGTAACTCAAATCATTTTTAGGGTGCAGCTTAGGTAAAGAATATATTCTGTTAATTACTTGGTCAACATTAGTAAACTTCACTTCTATTTACTTTCCTTTAATTCTTTCATACGTTCACGAACACCAGCAAGTTGACTTTCGTAGTCAGCTTTCTTTTCCTTCTCTTTGTTTACAACAGCTTCAGGAGCATGAGCTACAAAGCCTTGGTTTGCAAGTTTCTTTTCAGCTCTTTGTACTTCTTCTTCAAGACGCTTTTCTTCTTTTTCCATCTTCTTAAGTTCATCGTCAACGTTAACTAATTCAGTTAATGGAACAAAAATCTGAGCACCTGGAATTACGGCAGTTTTTGCAAGCTTTGGTGCCTCAATATCTGCTGCAACTTGCAAATCTTTAGGGTGCAAGAAGTTTTCTACATACTCGAAATTGTCATCCAAAATATGTTTATTTGCTTCATCATCTAATTGAATCATGATGTCAATTTGTGAAGACATTGGAGCATTAACTTCCATACGAATATTACGTACAGCCTTGATAACTTCAATTAAAAATGCCATGTCATTATCAGCTTGCTTGTTTTCAAATTCTGCATGAGTTTCTGGATATTTAGCAGTCATAATTGACTTACCTTCATGGGGCATTGAAAGCCATAGTTTTTCAGTAACAAACGGCATAATTGGGTGCATTAAACGCAAAATTTGATCAAGAATCCAAATTAAGTTTTCTTGCTTTCTAGCCTTTAATTCTTCGTCATTACCATTTAAAGCGACTTTAGAAATTTCAATGTACCAGTCACAGAAGTCATTCCAAATAAAGTTATAAAGTTCGCGACCAGCTTCACCAAACTTATACTCATCAAATAAACGAGTAACCTCTGATACAGTATGATTTAATCTATCAAAAATCCAGCTATCTGCTAAATCAAACTGCGTAGTGTCTGGCATGTGAGCAGGTTTTGCATCTTCAGGCAAGTTCATAATTACAAAACGACTTGCATTCCAAATTTTGTTGATAAAGTTCCAAGCAGCAGCTAATTTCTTTGGATCATAACGAGTGTCTTGACCAGGAGCAGTACCGTTTAATAAGAACCAACGTAGAGCATCGGCACCATACTTATCAACAACATCCATCGGATCAACACCATTACCGAGTGATTTACTCATCTTGCGTCCTTGTTCGTCTCGCATCAAACCGTGCAAAACAACATCTTTAAATGGACGCTTCTTAGTAAAGTGAAGACCTTGGAAAATCATTCTTGATACCCAGAAGAAAATAATGTCATATCCGGTAACTAAAGTGTTAGTTGGGAAGTAACGCTTAAAGTCTGGATTATCAGTATCTGGCCAGCCTAATGTTGAAAATGGCCAAAGTGCACTTGAGAACCAAGTATCTAGAACATCTGGATCTTGTTCCCAGTTTTCAATATCTTTAGGTGCTTCTTCGCCAACGTAAGTTTCACCAGTCTTCTTGTTGTACCAAGCTGGAATACGGTGACCCCACCATAATTGACGAGAAATTACCCAATCATGAACATCTTCCATCCAGTGGTTCAAAGTACCTTCAAATCGCTCTGGCACAAAGTTAACTTTACCATCAGTCTTTTGATTCTTAAGAACTTCTTCGGCAAGTGGCTTCATCTTAACGAACCATTGCTTTGAAAGTCTAGGCTCTACTTGAACGCCAGAACGTTCAGAGTGACCAACTGAGTGAACAATTGGTTCAACTTTAATTAAGTATCCTTCTTTCTTTAAGTCCTTAACTAGAGCCTCACGAGCTTCAAAACGATCCATACCAGCATACTTACCAGCTTCTTCGTTCATAGTTCCGTCATCATTCATTACATTAATTCTTTCAAGATTATGACGGTTACCTACTTGGAAGTCGTTAGGATCGTGCGCTGGCGTAATCTTAACTAAACCAGTACCAAATTCTGGATCTACGTGTTGGTCTTCAATAATTGGAATATGACGACCAACAAGTGGAAGAACTAATTCTTTTCCTACAATATCTTTATAACGCTCATCCCCTGGTGCAACAGCTACAGCTGTATCACCAAACATAGTTTCAGGACGAGTAGTTGCAATTTCAACAAAGCCTGATCCATCTGCAAATGGGTATTTTACATGGTAAAATGCACCCTTATCGTCTTTGTGAATAACTTCAATATCACTAAGAGCAGTTTGTAATTCTGGATCCCAGTTAATAATATATTCACCGCGATAAATTAGTCCTTCGTTATATAATTGAACGAAAACTTTTCTAACGGCTTTTGAAAGACCTTTATCTAAAGTAAATCTTTCTCTTGAATAATCAAGAGATAGTCCCATTTTAGCCCATTGACCCTTGATGATATTTGCATATTCATCTTTCCAGTCCCAAACTTGCTTAACAAAAGCTTCACGTCCCATCTGGTGACGGTCTTTACCTTGTTTACGCAGCTTTGCTTCAACTTTAGCCTGAGTAGCAATACCAGCATGATCCATACCTGGAAGGTAAAGAGTATCATAGCCTTCCATTCGCTTAAAACGAATTAATGTATCTTGAATTGCTGTATCCCAGGCGTGTCCTAAGTGTAATTTTCCAGTTACATTTGGTGGTGGAATAACAATTGAATAAGGGTGAGCCTTTTTATCGCCAGATGGCTTAAAAAGATCTTCATCAAGCCATTCTTGATATCTACCCTTTTCAACCTCATTAGGATTATATTTAGGTGCTAAATCTGTCATTAAAATTCCTCCAATAAAAAAGTCCTAGACAACCTATATTGTCTAGGACGAAATTTTCCGCGGTACCACCTACGTTAAGTATACAATTGTATACCTCTCTTATAAGCGATAACGGTGCTGAAGTGTCCGGATTAACCTACTAAAGTTCAATTAATCAGCTAATCAAGCTACTCGTAAAATTCTGAAGTCTCTCAGCATACTGACTTTTCTCTGTACTACGAATTTACTCCTCTTGATTCCTGCTTTGTTTATGATTATAGCATGAAAGAAAACAAGAGAAAAGGTGAGAATTACCCTCTATTTTCTCTGATTACTTTTACCAACTGAATTAAAACTGTCGGAATAATTGCTAAAATCACGATTAGCCAAACTTCTTGTCCGCTTAATGGCTGAACAGCAAATAATCCATGAAGTGCTGGTACAAAGAGAATTAAGGCTAAAAGTGCAGTGCCCAATGCAAAGGCTGCTAAACTGTACCAATTGTTTTTAAATCCAATTTTAAAAATGCTATGTTGTGAACGGCAATTAAAGCCATGAAGCAAACGTGCAAATGTTAAAGTTGAAAATGCCATAGTACATGCAATTGCAGGACTGTCTTTTAAGCCAATTAAGAATGCAGTAATAACACTTAACGAAATTAAGAAGCCTTGCGTACTGATTTGAGTAACAAATGGTTTATCTAACAAACTAGCTTTAGGATCGCGTGGTTTACGCTTTAAAATATCAGGATTTCCTGGCTCCATTCCGATTGCTAAAGCTGGAAGCGAATCAGTAACTAAGTTAATGAATAAAAGTTGTACTGCAACAAATGGTACTGGCAATCCAGCAATTGAAGCAAATAAAACAGTAATAATTGCCGATAAGTTACCCGATAATAAGTAACCAATCGCATTTTTGATATTTTCATAAACTGTTCTACCATTTGCAACAGCTTTGATAATTGTAGCAAAGTTATCATCAGTTAAAATCATACTTGCTGCATCTTTTGATACTCCTGTACCTGTGATACCCATTGCCACACCAACGTCAGCCTTCTTAAGAGCGGGAGCGTCGTTAACACCATCACCAGTCATTGATACAATGTGGTTCTTTCTTTGCCAGGCATTAACAATTCTGATCTTATTTTCTGGAGAAACACGCGCATATACTGCAACTTTTTCGATTTGTTGATCTAATTCTTCATCGCTTAGGGCATCTAATTCTAAGCCAGTTAATGCCAAATCTCCATCTGTAAAGATACCAATCTTTTTAGCAATTGCTACTGCAGTTACCTTATGGTCACCCGTAATCATCACTGTTCTAATACCAGCTTCTTTTGCACGAGCAACGGCTGCAACACTTTCTTTTCTTGGTGGATCCATTTCTGAAACTAAACCAATGAAAGTTAAGTCTTTTTCAGTATCGGCAGATAACTCTTCATCGCTTTCTTTATATGCAAATGCAAGCACTCTTAAACCATTCTCTGAAAAATGATTATTTTGTGCTAAAATCTCTTTTCGATCCTGTTCAGTGATTGGTCGTACTTCATCCCCAAAGCGAATATTTATACAACGCTTAAGTAAAACATCGATTGCTCCTTTAACAAAAATTGTAGGAACAGTATGTATCAGGTGCTTTGTACTCATCAACTTTCGATCAGAATCAAAAGGTACTTCTTCCAAACGATCTAAGTGATTTCTTAATTCACTCTCTGATAAACCTAGCTTTCCATTTCCAAGATCAATTCCTGGTACCTTACGATACATTTCAAGCAATGCGGATTCTGTTGGGTCACCAATCTTCTTACCATCAGATAAACTAGCATCATTATTCAAAACTACATCGTATAGTAAATAGCGGTGCAATTGATTACTTAAGTTAAGTTCTTCGGGCTTAAGAACTTCACCACCAATATAAATATCTTCAACAGTCATTTTGTTTTGAGTTAAAGTACCAGTTTTATCAGAACAGATTACTGAAACTGAGCCCAATGATTCAACAGCTGCTAAATTTTTGATAATGGCATGTTCCTTAGCCATTTTTTGCGTTCCCATAGCTTGAACAATTGTAACGATTGAACTTAAAGCTTCTGGAATAGCAGCAACAGCTAGTGCTACTGCAAATAATAGCGCGTCTAGTAAAGGTTGACCACGCCACATTTGTAATCCTAAGATCAAAGCACAGAAAATCAAAATTGCGGTTGCCAAGCGTGATGAAAATTGATCAAGTGAAACTTGAAGAGGCGTTCTACGCTCCTTAGTTTCATTCATTAAGGTGGCAATCTTACCGATTTCAGTATCCATTCCAGTTGCTGTAACTAAGACATTTGCTCGTCCATATGTTACAAGCGAACTAGAATAAACCATGTTTACTCTGTCTCCTAAGGGAACTTCCTTATCAAAAGTTGTATCTAATTTATCAGTATTAGTTGACTCACCAGTTAAGGAGCTTTCATTTACTTGTAATGAAAAATTATCTAAAATTCTACCATCAGCAGTAACTAGATCGCCTGCCTCAAGTAAAAGAATATCGCCAGGAACAACATCTTTTGCGGCAATTTCTTGTTTTTCACCATCCCTTAAAACTTTTGCCGCAGGTGCTGACAAAGACTTTAGGGCTTCTAATGATTTTTCAGCTTTAACGTGTTGGACTGTTCCTAAAATTGCGTTCAAAATTAAAACAACAATAATAACTGCAGTACTTTCTAAATTACCAGTAAACGCAGAAATCACAGCGGCAACAATCAAGATGATGACCATTAAATCTTTAAATTGCTCTAAAAAGACTTCTAAAATACTTTTTTTCTTACCTTCGATTAAAGCATTTGGTCCTACTTGTGCTAATTTTTCTTGAGCAACTTTATTTGTTAACCCCTGCTTTTCATTAGCTCCTAATTCTTTGATAAGCTCTTCTTTGCTTTCACGATAGTATGCTTTCACTTAAACCCTCCATCTAATAGGAAAAACAGACTTTGGCATAAAAAAGAGACCACTGTCTGAACAAAAAATGTTTAGCCAATAGTCTCACCATTTAAACTTACAGCGGAAAAATTAATTTCGTTTTGACGCCGCAAGTACACCTTATGCCGGTTACTCCCTATATGTTGAGTATAAGTTTATCATGTTTTACTTACGCTAGCAATATTTTTATTGTCTTATCCATTGCGAACCACCCAGATTATAAGCAGTTTTTCCGTCAATTTTTTTCACCGCAAAATAATTCCAGGCACTATTAGCAGCTAGTTTTCTACCAGAGTTTTTCTTAAAGGAAGGATCTGTATACACAGCAGTTTTCTTTCGGAGTATAATCTTTCCAGTCTTTGCTTGAGGCGCAAAATCATTCGAATTCTTTAAATCATTATAATTTATCCATAAATTTGGTTTAACATGATAATAAAGCTTATTTTCCTTTAATTTAACTTGATTAGCATATACTCGTCTGCCATTTTTTAACAATATGTCTCCAGAGATATTGTTGCTTGGATAAGAAACTGATTCATAGTGTCTCTTAAAGGCATCATTTGCATGTAGAACAGTCGCGAGTTTAATAGGAAAATCAGTTAAAATTCCTGATACTCCTGCTTCTGGCTGCACATATTGTTCCATTTGATCTACCGTATTAACACCCCAGAGTAAATAACCCTTTTGATGCTCATTTAAATAATTTGCAGTTTTTTCAGAATAAAAATTATTTGCATAATATTTAGACAAAGATAATGATTGATAATCTCCAGATAATTGCGTAGTCGGAATTTGAGGACTTACTTTTGAGCAGGTTATTAAAGCCTCTTTAGAAAAAGATTCCAGCAGCACACGTTTTTCTAACTGATATTTTTTTATTAATTGCAGTAACAATTTAGTATCATCGTCACCTTTAGGCTCAATCATAAACTTGACATTTGAATTTTGATAGCGCTTAAAAACATCCTCAAGACTATGCATTGATTCATTATTTTGATTTATATATATATTTAGTTTTCGATACGGATAATCCTTAATGTTTCTATCAATTCCAAAAACGCGACTCATATTTTCATCATGACTAACAACCAAAATATTGTCGGCAGTCTTTTGTAAATCAAGTTCTAAATAATCTACATGTGCACCAACTGCACGATCATAGGCCACCCAACTATGTTCCGCATACCTACCATTCTCATTATCCCCTCAATGCGCTATATTTAAAAAACCGCAAGAAAAGGGAAAAACAAGAAATAGTAGAAAAATAGCAACGGTAAATCTTTTCATCTTATTTTTACTCTTTCTAAAGTAGGTCAAATTATTTTTACTTAATCTCAGCTAGATCAATCTCTTTATATTCTCCGCGCTTTAAATCAGCAGGTAAATGTAATTTGCCCATGGAGACTCTATCTAGTTCCAATACTTTCATCCCAACTGCTCCAAACATTCGCTTAATTTGATGATACTTTCCTTCTTGTATCTCAATCACAATTTGTGACAGATTATTATCCTGATCCTGTTTTAAAACTTTTAATTTAGCGGGCTTTAACTTAGTCCCATCACCTAAAATTAACCCTTGAGCAAATTTCTCAGCAGTTTCTTGATCTGCCACACCAGCAATTTTTGCTCGATATACTTTAGCGACATGCTTATTTGGGGCTAACAGTTCATGGGCTAGCGGCCCGTCATTTGTTAAAAGCAACAAACCAGTCGTATCCTTGTCTAATCTTCCAACAGCTGCAATATCTTGATAGCGATCCTTTGGTTTAAGCAAAGAAATAACAGTTCTTTGACTCCTATCTTCAGTTGCTGAAATAACTCCCTTGGGTTTATTTAATAAAAAATAATGATACTTTTTATACATGATTTCATTACCATTAACAGTAATTTCATCAGTTTCTTTGACTTGCTTTTTAGGCGTAGTTACAACTTTCCCATTAACAGTAACTACTCCCTTTTTTAATATGCCGTGAACCTCTTTACGCGAACCAACATTCATATTGGCTAAATATTTATCAATTCTCATTTACTTTATCTTTCTTAAATAAAAAAGTGCCAGCGTCTGCCAGCACTCTTTTTATAATAATTCTGCGTCTTCTTCAGCCTTGTCATCCAAGAATTTTTGATTTGAATAAATTGGAGTAATTTCCATTCCATCAATAGCACGCTGAATCATCCCTTCAGCATCAAGTCTATTTTCTAATTTACGAGCTTCATCTAGCTTTGGCTTAGTCTTAGGACGTGGTGGAGCAAAAATTGTACAACAATCTTCAAATGGTTCAATAGAAAGATCAAAAGTACCAATTTGTTCAGCCAATTTAATAATTTCAGTTTTATCCATTGTAGCTACGGGACGAAGAACCGGTGTTGAAGTTACATCATTAATTGCAACCATAGATTCTAGTGTCTGAGAAGCAACTTGGCCAACAGATTCACCATTAAAAATAGCTAGACCGCCACGCATTGCACGAATACGGTCTGCTAATTGAAGCATAAAACGACGTTGGATAGTCATTAAATAGCCTTCTGGTAATTTCTCCTTAATTTGTTCTTGGATTTCAGTAAAAGGTACTGCAATAAAGTTAATCTTTCCAGAATAATTAGCTAAAATTCCAGTAAGTTCTTTTGCTTTAGCGAGTGCTTTTTCAGTAGTATATGGTGGACTAAAGAAGTGAACCATATCAATTTCAACTCCACGCTTCATTGCTAAATAAGAAGCCACTGGAGAATCAATTCCACCTGAAAGCATCATTACTGCTCTTCCTGCAGTACCAACTGGCATCCCACCTGCACCGTGGAGAAGCTGATTTGAAATATAAATTGCATCTTGACGAACTTCAATTCTCAAGACTAAATCAGGCTTCTTCATCTTTACCTTTAAGTTATCCATATTATCAAATAAGTAGTCACCAATCATAGCGTTTAATTGATTAGTGTCATATTCAAACTCATGGTCACTGCGTCTAGTATTAACTTTAAAAGTCATTCCATCCTTAAAAGTTGCTTGCATCAATTCAAGGGAAGCCTTCTTGATAGCATCAAGATTCTTTTCAACCTTTATAGTTGGCGAATAAGTTTGAATACCGAAAACAAGTTTTAATCGCTGATCGATTTTATCAAATGGAGCTCCATTCAAGACAATATGCATTCGATCATGCTTAGGATGTATTTCAATTTCTGGGAAATCTTGCAAAGCTCTTGTTACATTACCAGCTAATCTCCCAATAAAATCTTTACGATTTTTTCCTTTAGTGGATAGCTCGCCATAGCGAACCATTACTTCTGTATATTGCATATTTTCACCTTATTTCAAATGATTAATTTCAGCGAAGTGCTTATATATTTTATCAAAAACTGAAATAAATTGCTCAGCTTCTTCAATAGTATTACTTGGATCGAAACTTAATCTAATCGCACCAGTTGCTAAATCATCTTCAACCTTCATTGCATTTAAGGTTCCGCTCTCAACGCCACTTCTTGAAGAACAAGCACTAGTAGTGGAAACATAAATTTCCTTAGATTCAAGCGTATGAACTAGAGTTTCTCCACGAATCCCCTCTAAAGAAAAGCATAAAACACTTGGAATAAATTTATCATTTATCGGAGAGAAAATATGAATTCCTGGCTTTCCATCTAAATAAGAAATGATTTTTTTCTTAACTGCTAGTTCTTGTGCTGCATTCTTTTTTTCATCTGATAAATATAAACGCATTGCCTTAGCGGTAGCCGCAATTGCAGGCAAATTTTCTGTGCTAGAGCGTAAGCCCTTTTCTTGACCACCACCATCAATTAGTGGCTTGATCATCTTGCCCTCTTTTTTATAAAGAATACCAACACCGCGAGGTGCATGAAACTTATGAGCTGATAAACTCATTAAATCAACCCTATCAGTAAATACTTCATCCCAAATATCTTTTCCCAAGGCTTGGACATTGTCAACGTGAAAAGTAACATTAGGATAATCTTCTAATACCTTACTAATTTCCTTAATTGGTTGGATTGTACCGATTTCATTATTTACACCCATAATTGAAACTAAAATAGTTTCCTTATCTAGGGCAGCTTTTAAATCATCTGGATCAACCTGACCATTCTTATCAACTGGTAGAACAGTCACACGAAAACCTAAGTCTTCAAGAGCACGTACTGAGTTTGAAACAGCAGCATGCTCAACACTTGAAGTAATAATATGATTTCCAAATTCTTTCTTAGCTAAAGCTGTCCCTTTAATAGCCCAATTATCTGATTCACTTCCACTTGAAGTAAAAAAGATTTCATGTGGTTTTACATTTAATAAACTAGCAATTTGCTTTCTAGAAGCTTCCAAAAGTTGGTGTGAACGATCTCCCATTTTGTGTAGACTTGAAGGATTTCCCCAAATATCCTTTGTTACCTTGTCATACGTTTCCAAAACTGCAGGATAAACAGCAGTTGTAGCACTATTATCAAAATAGATCAATTTTCTTTCTCCTCTAAAAAACGACCATTAAAATGGTCGTTTGATAATCATATAAAATACTAACTTAAAAAGTCTATCGCTTCAATCATTTACTCTTCTTCTTCGGCTTCTTCCTGCTCACTATAATACTCTTTTTCAATTCTTTGATAACTCCCAGGCTCAACCTTTTCTAAGGCAGTCGCAATTACGTCTAGCGCTTCCTTATATTCATATTTATTTTGATACAAGTCATAAGCTTCTTTGCGAGCACGCTTAATCTCTGGATTTGAAATATACTTATTAGAATATTGCATAGTTAGCTCAACCAGGTCAGCGGAATTTAGAATCTCATCGGCTTCTTTCTTTAAGCGTTCTATATCTTCTTGAATTTGGATCAATTCGCTAGATATTTTTTCCATATTTATTCTAACTTGATTCAATTCATTATCTGTATGCTTAACTTCATTCAAGACTAAAGTATACATTTGAATGAAACTTTCAGGTTTTCCAGGTAATCGGCGCCGTTCAACTTTTCGATAAACCAAAGAAATTTCTTGTTTGAAATGAATAATAGAATCGTTAGCAATTTTTTCTGCGTCAAATAATCCGTCTACATCGCCTGAAAGTCTCTTTTCAGTCTTTTCAATTTCTTTTAAACTATCAAGCATTGTTAACCATTTATTTTCAATTTGTGAGTAAACACCGTCACCATCAGCAATTTTTTGACAATCAACATCAAAATCGGCATTCATCCGGCTGACCTGACTTTTTAGTTGTCTAGCTTCAGCTAGTTCACCATGCGTTAATTCATAACTCTGATCAACATGTTCTAATTTAGCTACAAGCTGATTAGATGCATTACTCATATGAGAGAGAATCTGCACAATTTTATCTTGGTTATTGTCAACAAACGGTCGTGCTTTAAATTCTTTAGTAAGAATATCATACAAACTATCGATTCTTGTACTTACTTCTTTATTACTCTTCTCAACCTTTGCAAGATCTAGTTTATTGAGGCTCTTTTTATTTTCATCAACTAATTCTCTTAAGCTTTTAATCTCTTCTAAAACATCAACCTCTGTAATCTTATACTTGTCTTTTACCATTTGACGATAAGTATTGCTAAGCTCATTGAGTTGATCTGGAAAAACATTTTTTAGTTCTTGATCAAAGTTCTCTATTTTAGGAAGATCAGTCTTTAATGATGTAAGTTTAGTATCAATCTTAGTCAATACCTTTTTAGCTTCTTCATGATCTCCCTCACCAGACAAATTCTTGGCAGTCTGAAAATCACTCTCTAAGGTTGCTAAATCTTCTTCAATTTGATCAATTGCATTTCCATAATTAAAAGACTGCGACAAAATTTTCTTGCGTAGTTGCTGATAATCTTTTGATAATGCAGCATAGTGTTTTTGATTATCACGATTTGCTTCTAATAAATTAGTAAATATTTGTTTACTACGTTCACCATTATCTTGATTAGTTTGCAATAGTTCAGTTGCTTCTTTAATTAGTTGATGCGTTTTTATCAGATTAAACTTTGCGTTAAGTCCCGCTGCTTGTTCAAGAAGATGCTTCAATTCTCCAACATCTTTAGTATCAACTTTTTGATATACTTTTTGCCATCTTTTAAAAGTCTCTAAACTTTTACCGGCTAATTCCATCTTTTGTAGACGCTTGATGTCTTCTTCAACACTCAAATCTTTTAACTCATCAGTTAGCGCATCTAATTCCGCAATCTGGTGATTAAAATATTTATTAAGGATAACAACTGTAGCAATTACAGCAATTATAGCAATTAATATTACAATAATAAGAATAGATAACCCTGATGACATAATACCCTCCATATTTCATATTAATTATACCAGACTTCATCTCAATCCCAGCTAGAAAATCCTTACTTTTACTTGCTTTAAATTATATTTCTTACTATAATAGTCTTCGTGTAAAATATTTGCAGCAATAAGTGACAAGAACGTCAACATCTTGAGGCGTTTAGTGAACGAGTAACCCGCGCTGCACTGGGCGAAACATGCAACTTGAGATGCACGAATGTTGAACTTATTTCTCATATTTTACTCCAAAAAATTACTATTTTTTATGGAGGATTTTTTTATGTCAAGATATACTGGTCCAAGTTGGAAACGTTCAAGACGCTTAGGTATCTCACTTTCAGGTACTGGTAAGGAAATTAGCCGTCGTAACTACGCACCTGGTGATCATGGTCCTAACAACCGTGCTAAGGTTTCTGAATATGGTCAACAATTAAAGGAAAAGCAAAAGTTACGTTGGATGTTTGGTTTAAATGAACGTCAATTCCAAAACTTATTCATCCGTGCCGGCAAGATTCGTGAAGGTAAGCACGGTGTTAACTTTATGGCTTTACTTGAAAGACGTTTAGACAACATCGTTTACCGTTTAGGTTTAGCTTCAACTAGAGAACAAGCTAGACAACTTGTTAACCACGGTCACATCTTAGTAGATGGCAAGCGTGTTGACATTCCTTCATACGAAGTTAAAGTTGGTCAAGAAATCAGCTTAAGAGATAAGTCAAAGAACTTGCAACAAGTTAAGGACGCTTTAGATGCAGTTGTATCACGTCCACCATTTGTTTCATTTGACGACAGCAAGATGACTGGTACTTTAGTTCGTCTTCCAGAACGTGACGAAATGGAACCAGAAGTTGATGAAGCTCTTATCGTTGAATGGTACAACAAGAAGCTTTAATATTTACTGCTTCATTACAAAAAGTCTTTCCAATTGTGGGAAGACTTTTTTGTTTTCTCCTCTTCTACTTTGCTACACTAAGAATAAAACTTTTAACCATAAAAAGGAAAACAAAATTATGACTGAAGATTTAAATACACGACTTGAAAATGCTGCTAAGGGGATTACTCCTCAAACTTGCCCAGATGAGCGAAGAAGATATTTAGGTTCTCTACGAGAGCGAGTTTTAGTACGAATGACTGTAGAAGAAACCAATAATCCAACCTTAGATACCCTGTTTTTAAAACATATTAATGATTTCAAGGGATATACCATTTTAATCAATGGAAAAATGCCTCAAAACAATTTTATCAACAAATTAATGGGCTTATGTTCGCAGCAAGATATAAAATTTACCTTAATAAATGATGATACAGCAAAAGATGAGCCAAACGCTACTGGCGTTTTAGTAGTTTCAAAAACTGCTATTAATCATTATCGGATTGAAATTGATCAAGTTTATGCTCCAGAAGCTCCTCATGAACAACTTTCCGAACCCAAAAAAGAAAGTTTCTGGAATAGATTATTTAGAAAAAAGGATTAAAGATGAAACCTCTTGCTTATCGTATGCGACCCAAGAACTTAGATGAAGTGGTTGGACAAGAACATTTAGTAGGAAATAAAAAAATAATTAGAAGAATGGTTGAAGCCAAACTATTGTCTTCAATGATCCTTTACGGTCCCCCAGGTATTGGAAAAACTAGTATTGCCAGTGCAATTGCTGGTTCTACCAAATATGCTTTTAGAAAGCTTAACGCAGCAACAGATACGAAAAAGGATCTTCAAATTGTTGCTGAAGAAGGAAAAATGAGTGGCACAGTTATTCTTCTTTTGGATGAAATTCATCGACTGGATAAGACCAAGCAAGATTTTCTTCTTCCGCTTTTAGAATCAGGTAATATTATTTTAATTGGAGCAACAACAGAGAATCCATATATATCCATCTCTCCTGCTATTCGATCCAGGTGTCAGATTTTTGAATTACATCGACTTAAAAGTACTGATATCTCGAAGGCAATTGATCGTGCGCTTACCGATTCTGAAAATGGTTTAGGAAAGTACAATGTTGAACTAACAAAAGATGCTCGTAACCTTTTAATAGACAAAGGAAATGGCGACTTAAGATCAACGCTTAATGCCTTAGAATTAGCTGTTTTATCAACTGATCAAGAGAAAAAAACTAAATCTCCTAAAGATAAATTAATTATTGATAAAGCAGAAATGCAAGATTCCATTCAATTCAAGTCCCAAAACTACGATGCAAGTGGTGATGGCCATTATGATTTAGTATCTGCATTTCAAAAATCAATTCGCGGCTCTGATACTGATGCTGCCCTTTATTATTTAGGTAATCTTTGTGAATCAGGCGACCTAGTAGCAATTTGTAGGCGTTTATTAGTAATTGCATATGAAGATATTGGCTTAGCAAATCCGCCTGCATGCAGCCGCGTCGTTAATGCAGTTCAAGCTGCACAAATGGTTGGCCTTCCAGAAGCACGTATTATTTTGTCAAATGCAGTTATTGAACTTTGCTTATCTCCTAAAAGTAATAGTGCAATTGTTGCAATTGATTCTGCAATAAGTGACATTCAAAATAAGCAAAATGATCCTATACCTGATAGTTTAAAAGATGCGCACTATAAAGGAGCACAAAACCTAAACCATGGAGTTTCATATGTCTACCCACATGATTACCAAGGAGATTGGGTTGCCCAACAATATTTACCTGATAATTTAAAAAATGTATCTTATTTTAAACCTAAGGGTAATTCAAAAATAGAAGATGCACTTAAAAGACAGTATCTTCGACTTAAAAAGATGCAACATGACGGCTTACAAAAGTAAATTCAATTTGTTGACATTAACTGTATCTTTGCTAGAATATAGTTGATCTGAGTTGATCAACCTAATTACAAAGTTGACCGATCAAACTAAAGACGTTGGAATTTATGAATAACATCTGAATCGGAATACTAGTCTAATCTAGGATCCATATTCACTGCGACATAGATTCAAATATTGAACACTGCGGGTTCAACAAGCGTCATTACGTTGCAGTCAACTCAGATTCCAGTGAAATTTAAGGAAGCGGCGCAAGCCGCTTTTTTTATTAAGTGAGGGTTTACATAAGTGGTATTAAAAGTCTTAATGCTAATTTTTATATTATTAGTATTTATTACAGCTTGGTATTTAGTTAGAAGTAAGAACAAGGGACAATTTATCATTTTTACTTTTATTGGAAACAGCAAAATCAATACTTTGTTTACAGTAACAAGTTTAGTACTAGTTTTAACCGGTATTATTGGAATTATTATCTTGTTTACTTTACCCAAAATATTTAATTTCATTACCTTGATCATTGCTGCAATGGCTATTTCAATTTTTTCTTTCACCTTTATGAATTTAAATGAATAGTTTTATTACTCTATTTAAATCAAATTTTGGTAAAATATTGATGGAGAGGTGATCAACATGTTAAAACAATACCAACATATCCAAGTTGCCGTAGATGGTTCTAAAGAAGCTGACGTTGCATTTAGCAAAGCTGTTGAAGTAGCCAAAAGAAATGGTGCTACTCTTGAAATTCTTCACGTAGTAGATACACGTGCCTTTCAAGATGTTTCAAGCTTTGATTCTGCAATGGTTGAACAAGTATCTGAAGAGGCAAAAACTAAAATCGAAGAATATTATAACCGCGCAAAAGATGCCGGTGTTAAAGATGTTCATTACTCAATCGAATTTGGTTCTCCAAAGAATATCATTGCTCATGAATTTCCTGAAGAACACAATATTGACTTAATTATTCTAGGTGCCACTGGTTTAAACGCTGTTGAAAGACTTTTAATCGGTAGTATTACGGAATACGTTACTCGTACTGCAGCTTGCGATGTTCTAGTAATCCGTCAGCCAGCCGCACAAAATGAAGATATTAAGAAAAATCAAGAAAATTAACGGTACCAAAAAGACCTTATCCTAAATGGACAAGGTCTTTTTTTTAACTTAAAAATCTCCTGCAGTACTAAAAATATAGTCTTTATGGTGCCATTTCATTGATAAAATGAGTCCAATACCGATCATATTACCCAGCAAGGCAGATCCCCCTTGAGAAACAAACGGAAGCGGGATACCAGTTAAAGGTAATAGATCGATTCCCATTCCAATATTTTCAAAAACATGGAATAAGATCATCATAATAATCCCAGTAGAAATGTATGAATAAAATGCATTTCTTGTTTCAAAAGTAATTTTAACCATTTGAAAAATTAGATAGAAATAAATCAAAATCAAAGCACAGCATCCAACAAATCCTAATGATTCACCAATTACTGAGAAAACCATATCTGATGTTCTAACTGGAACATAGACACTCACTTTTCCAAAACCATGGCCCCAAATTTGACCAGACCCAATTGCCTTCATACTCTGCCATAACTGATAGGCACCTGATGAAGTATCTTGAGAAGGATTAAGCCAAGAGTTAATTCTTTGAAATTGATAAGCTCTAAAATTAAACGCACTTCCTAAAAATGCCTGTCCCCCAGGTGTAGTAACCAAAAGAATAGCTGCCGCGCCAATAATAAAAACTAATCCATAGACTGGTATAATTATTTTCCAGCTTATTCCTGAAACTAAGATTACTCCACCAACAATTGCAAAAAACACAAGCATAGTACCAAAGTCATTCTGCAACTTTAGTAAAACTGCAACTGGAATTAGCCAAGCAAAGATTTTTCCAATTAAAACGCAATCAGTTTTAAAAGTATGGGCATATTGCTCATTATGTCGTTCTACTACCCTGGCTAGCATCAAAATGAAAGCCGGTTTCATTACCTCGGATGGCTGAAAAGTTAATGGTCCAAGTTTAAACCAACTCTTTGCACCAGTATCTTGAAACACCTGCTTATTATATAAAAACAGCACAGCAATTAATAAAATGATACCTATACCATAAGCTATGGGCGCGATTTTAAAAAGCTGTTCTGCATCAAATTGCATCACAAAAATTACTAATCCAATTGAAACTAAATACCATACAGCTTGAATTAAAACAGCTTTTTTGGGACTTCCCATCTTGGGATCATTTACTGTTGCCACCCAAATACCATACAGACTGATGACTGCTAATAAAAAGACTGGAACTACAACACCCCATGCGATGCGATCATACCAATCTGCTTTATTTTCAACTTTTGTCATTGTATATCCCTACTTTGTTTATTTTTCATGCAAAGTAAAGTATGAAAGTAATTCATTAATAGCACTTTCTAACGTCTTAGAGTAAAGGCTATGGTTAGTTTTAGAAGATACTACATGATAGCGTTCCTCTTCTTGTTCAATAATTCCAATAGAACGCTTACCTGGAATAATAACTTCCCATGTAGGCATAGGAGTGCCCTTTCTTTCATTAACTTCAATATCAATACTTTCCAATTTTCTAGACATATATATATATTCTCCTACTTTTTATTCGAATGAAATGCCTGCGCAATAATTTCATCTTCATATCGTTCCGGATGCGGATTACGGCGCAGGGTAAAATAATCTGGTACTGGATCTACTCCTCCCTTAACAAAAGGATTACAGCGTATTATTCGCGATATTCCCATTATTAAGCCTAAAATTGCCCCATGCTTTTTTAAAGCGTCAATCATATAAGTTGAACATGTAGGATAATACCTACATGTTGGTGGCAAAATTGGAGAAATAAACTTCTTATAAACATTTACCAACCCAATTAACAATTTATTCATTTTAACTTAAAAATTCAAAAAAATGAACCCATGTACTAGGAAAGAAAATTGCAAAAGGATTACCGCTTGCAACACCGCATCCAATAAGTGCTCCTAAAAGCATTGTCACAAACAAATACAAAATTATCTTTCCCACTTTTTTTAAATGTTTATTTACTAATGAAAAATCAAAACTTTCTCTATTCATAATTAGTGTCTCTGGTGATTTTCAATATTTTTAAGTAATACACCTGTACCATTTGCTACAGCTTCTAATGGATCGTCGGCTTTTAACACAGGGACTTGAAGATAGTAAGTAATCAATTTATCAATATTCTTAAGCAAAGCTCCACCACCAGTCAGCATAATACCACGATCAATGATATCCGCCGATAATTCTGGTGGAGTTTGTTCCAAAACTTCTTTTGTTGCTGCAACAATTGACATTAATCCGTCTTCAAGAGCTTTTTGCACTTCTAACTCATTGATTGCTACCTGCTTTGGCAAGCCATCAACCATATCACGTCCTCGGACAGTCATTGTCTTAGTTGGATCAGCTTCAAAAGCAGTTCCTAACTGAATCTTAATCTGCTCAGCAGTATGTTGACCAACCAAAAGATTCTTGCTTCTCTTAATATAACTTGCAATGGCCTGATTCATCTTATCACCAGCCCAACGAAGTGAACGAGAAGTTACAATTTCTCCCATTGACAAAACAGCAATATCTGTCGTACCACCACCAATATCAATAACCATATTTCCTTGAGGTTTAAAAATATCTAGGCCAGCACCAACAGCTGCTACTTTGGGCTCAAAATCTAAATATACACGTCCACCACCAGATTTTTCAGCTGCTTGAATAATTGCTTTTTGCTCAATTGAAGTAACCCCTGTAGGAGCACAAATCAAAATATTTGGTTTAGACATAAAACCTTTTACATTTAATTTTTCAATAAAGTAGCTGAGCATCTCTTCTGTGATGTCAAAGTCAGCAATAACACCATTCTTTAATGGTCTAATGACTCTAATATTACCTGGTGTACGTCCTACCATCTTATATGCCTCAGTACCGACTGCGACAACTTTATCTTTATCAGTATCAACAGCAACAACAGAAGGTTCATTCAAAACAATCCCTTTGCCGGATACATTTATTAGAACATTTGCGGTTCCTAAATCAATTCCTATATCTCTTGCCACGCTAGTGCCTCCAGTATTTAATCATTAAAAATTGTAACATAAATACCGCTTTACTTTAAGAACAAGTACAAAGAACTGCCATTCTAAACAATTTCTTATGAAAATCCTTAAAAAAACATCTTTAAAGCAAGTGATTGATCTACTAAGGCTAAAATAAATTGCCCTACTAAAAAACCTAATGCAATAGAAATAAAAAGTAAAAAGATTTGAATTTCAAAAGTATGACCTTTCTTGAATAATTGATCAACTCTCAATCCTTTTACAGCCTTAAAAGAAAATGCAATAGTTACCAAATATGTAATAAGACTAACAACAGCATGAACTCCCACTTGTTTCATCATATAATTTTCTCCATAAAAAAAGACGAACAAGATGTTCGTCTTTTTCTTCTATTATTTGCCGTAATTTTCACGTACATGTAATCTATTAACTGCACGACGCAAAGCAATTTCAGCTTCTAACATTTCTCTTTCGTTATGTTTCTCTTTAGCTTCTTGCATGTGTTGTTCAGCACGCTTCTTAGCTGATTGAGCACGTTCAACATCGATGTTGCGCGCACGTTCTGCACTATCTGCTATGATCGTTGCTTCATTATTTGAAAATTCAATGTAACCACCATTAACAGCAATGTGGTCAACACGATCATTCATTTCATGCGTTCTCTTTACTCGAACTTCACCAATGGCTAAAGGAGTAACGATTGGAAGGTGATCATACATAATCGTACGTTCACCATCAATTGCTCTCATTGCTACCATAGTTGCATTATGAGAATAGACAATTCCATCTGGTGTTACAACGCTAACTTTTAAAATCTTTTCTGGATCTGCCATAACGCATCACCCTACTTTGCTTCTAGCATTGCTTTTGCTTCAGGATTTTTAGGAGTAACTCCCATCTTTTCAGCCTTCTTGACAACGTCTTCAATCGGACCAACGTTACGGAAAGCATCTTCTGGAAGATCATCTAACTTACCATCAATGATCATCTTGAATCCTTTAATTGTTTCTTTAATTGGAACATAAGAACCTGGAAGACCAGTAAATTGTTCAGCAACAAAGAAGTTTTGCGAAAGGAAGAATTGAATCTTTCTTGCACGTTCAACAATTAATTTTTCATCGTCTGATAATTCATCCATACCTAAAACGGAAATGATGTCTTGCAATTCTTGATAACGTTGCAAAATATGCTGAACTTGAACAGCAACTTCATAGTGCTCTTCACCAACAACTTCTGGATCTAATGCGCTTGAAGTTGATTCAAGTGGATCAACAGCTGGATATATACCTTGTTCAACCAAACGACGTTCTAGGTTAGTAGTAGCGTCCAAGTGAGCAAATGTAGTTGCTGGAGCTGGGTCGGTATAGTCGTCAGCTGGAACATAAACAGCTTGAATAGAAGTAATAGATCCCTTCTTAGTTGAAGTAATACGTTCTTGCAATTGACCCATTTCAGTTGCTAAAGTTGGTTGATAACCAACGGCACTTGGCATACGACCAAGAAGAGCTGAAACTTCAGAACCAGCCTGAGTGAAACGGAAGATATTATCAATAAACAATAATACGTCCAAACCTTCAACATCGCGGAAATATTCCGCAATAGTCAAACCAGTTAATGCAACACGCATTCTGGCACCAGGTGGCTCGTTCATCTGACCAAAGACCATGGCAGTCTTTGATAAAACTCCAGATGCCTTCATTTCAAAGTAAAGGTCATTACCTTCACGTGTTCTTTCACCAACACCAGTAAATACGGAAATACCACCGTGTTCTTGAGCGATGTTATGAATTAATTCCTGAATAATAGTTGTCTTACCAACACCGGCACCACCGAATAGACCAACTTTACCACCACGAACATATGGTTCAAGCAAATCGATAACTTTAATACCAGTTTCAAGAATTTCTTCACTCGTACTTAACTCATCGTACTTAGGTGCTTCTTTATGAATACCTTCACGTTTTACATCTTTACCTAAAGCAGGACCACCATCAATTGGATCACCTAATACGTTAAAGACACGTCCTAAAGTATCTTTACCAACAGGAACAGAAATTGGAGCACCAGTGTCTTCAACTTCCATTCCACGTCTCAAACCGTCGGTAGATTCCATTGAGATAGTTCTTAAAACACCATCACCAAGTTCTAGTGTAACTTCAAGAACAAGAGTATCACCATTGTTATTTGTGACACGTAAGGCGTTATTAATATCAGGCAAATCTTTATCTAGTGGAAATTCCACATCAACGACAGGTCCAATAACTTGGACAATTTCGCCTTTACCCAAAACATCTACCTCCTTTTCTATTTTATTCTAAGGCATTTGCTCCACCGATAATTTCAGTAATTTCGGTAGTAATCTGTGCCTGTCTTGCTCGGTTCAATTTTGTCTTCAAACCAGATACAACATCATCAGCATTTTTAGATGCACTCTGCATTGCAGTCATTGAACTGGCATGTTCTGCAGTTTTAGCATCCAAAATAGCACCAAAGATCATTGATTTAGCAAACTGTGGTAAAACTGTTTTTAGCACTGAATCAACATCTGGTTCAATAATATAATCTTTTGGCATTGTATCTTTATGATTAATATCAATGTCAGATATTGGAAGCATGCTCTCTACTCTAAAAGCAGAAGTCAATGTATTTACGTGGTGCGTATAACAAACGAAAAGCTCATCATAAACGCCATTTAAATACATTTTAACAGCAGTCTGGATAATGTCTCTTACTTCATTGTAAGTTGGAACATCACTTACTCCGCTATATTCATACACAACATTTAGATTTTGTTTCTTAAAGAATTGTGCTGCTACACTACCAACTGCCAAAATTTTAACGTCTTTATCTTGAGCATCAGCATCTTTAAAAATACTCATCATATTCTTAATAACTTGACTGTTATAAGAACCAACTAAACCTCTATCACCACTAATTACTAAGTAACCAGTAGATTTAATTTTCTTACGAGGTTGAACTAAAGACGCAAGAGTACCTAAATCAAAAAAGTTACTATAATCGATGCTGGCAGAGCCACCAAATTCGTTATATTCTTTGGTTTCTTTACCTAATTGCTTCACAATTTGTGAACTCATCAAGTGAGAAACTGTTGCTCTAACCTTATCGTTATAAATAGTATATTCTTGATCCAGCTTTTCAGTTCTATTCAGTTTAACACCAGAAACCATTCTCATAGCTTCAGTGATCTGACCTGTCTTCTGGATTGAAGCAATCTTTTTTTTCAGTTCAAGGAGAGATTCTGCCAATGAAAAAACCTCCTCTTCTATTTCTTACTGATTGAAAAACCTTCGTTGAAGTTCTTTAAAGCTTCGTTAAGCTTATCTTCCTCAGGTAAATCTCCCGTTGTCCGGATTACATCAAGCAAGTCATTATAGTTACTTGCAAAGTAATCATATAATTCAAGTTCATAACGTTGAATATCCGGTACAGGGATAGCATCCAAAAAGCCATGTGTTAAAGCATAAAGAATCAATACTTCATCTTCAACAGGAAGTGGCTTATGAAGTGGCTGCTTCAATACTTCAACAGTACGACGACCACGGTTTAACTTAGCTTGAGTAGCTTGGTCAAGATCACTACCAAATTGAGCGAAACTTTCAAGCTCTCTATATGAAGCTAAGTCAACACGCAATGTACCTGCTACTTTCTTCATAGCCTTGATCTGTGCACTACCACCAACACGAGAAACAGATTCACCAGCGTTAATGGCAGGACGAGTACCAGCGAAGAATAAGTCGGCTTCCAAGAAAATCTGTCCATCAGTAATGGAAATAACGTTAGTTGGAATATATGCCGAAATATCTCCAGCTTGAGTTTGAATAAATGGTAAGGCAGTCATTGAACCGCCACCAAGTTTCTTATTCAGCTTAGCACTACGTTCCAGTAAACGAGAGTGTAAGTAGAATACGTCACCTGGGTAAGCTTCACGACCAGGTGGACGACGAAGAAGTAAGGAAATTTCACGGTAAGCAACGGCTTGTTTACTCAAGTCATCAAATACGATTAATACATCCTTACCATTGTACATAAACTCTTCACCCATAGCAGTACCTGCATATGGAGCGATGTAAAGCATTGGTGCTGGTTCACTAGGTCCAGCTTCTACTACAATTGTGTAGTCCATAGCACCAAATCGTTTTAAGGTTTCAACAGAGTTTTTAACTGTTGATTCCTTTTGACCAATGGCAACGTAAATACAAATGACATCTTGTCCTTTTTGATTAATGATTGTGTCTAAAGCAAGAGCAGTTTTACCTGTCTTACGGTCACCAATAATCAATTCACGCTGTCCTCGACCAATTGGAACTAAAGCATCGATAGCTTTAATACCAGTCTGTAAAGGTTGGTTAACGGATTGTCTATCCATAACACCAGGAGCTTTACTTTCGATAGGTCTAGTTTTATCAGTCTTAATCTCACCTAAACCATCTACTGGTTGTCCTAATGGGTTCACAACACGACCAATTAATTGATCGCCAACAGGAACTTCCATAATTCGACCAGTACGCTTAACTTGGTCACCTTCACGAATATCATCAAAGCGACCTAAGATGATGATACCAACATCATTAGCTTCTAGGTTTTGCGCAATACCGTATGAACCGTTAGAAAATTGTAACAATTCACTTGATAATACGTTATTTAGACCGTGAGCACGGGCGATACCGTCACCGACGTAGGTAACAGTACCAACTTCGTTGACGTTGAGCTTATCATCATATTTCTCAAGTTGTTGCTTGATCAAAGCGCTAATTTCTTCCGCTTTAATGCTCAATGGTTTCACCTCTTTTATCTATTTTCAATTAATTGCTCACGAATTTGTTGCAATCTAGTTCTTATCGAACCATCAATAATGCGATCCCCGACTTTGAGGATTATACCTCCTAAGATACTGGAATCCACTTCATTTGTCAGAACCAATTTCTTAAAACCATACTTCTTAGCATAAGCTTGACTAATACGATTTAACTCGTCCTCATCAAGATTAATAGCACTCACTGCTGTGCCAGAAGCAATATTTTTATCTTCATCATAGAGCGCATCAAATACGTTGATAATTTCAGTCAAGGCATTGAATCTTCCATATTCTAAGAGAAAGTCTAAAAAATTCTTTGTCTCAGAAGAAAACTCGCCACTAAAACTTGATAAAAAATCTTCTTTTTGATTCTTTCGAATAATTGGATCGCTTAACAAGCGTAGCATATCAGGATTCTCTTTAGCGACTTGAAGCAACACATTCATATCTTCGTGTACTTCATCAAGCTTTTTAGCATCCTGTGCATAAGCAAACAAAGCTTTACTGTATCTGGAAGCAATTTCTTCTCTACTTAAAGCCATTAGTCATTCAGCCCCTTGATAAATTGATCTACCAAGTCCTTTTGATCTGCAGCAGATAAACTCTTACTAATTACTTTTTCAGCAATTGCTACAGAAATATCTGCTACTTGATCACGAGCTTCGTTTAAAGCATCTGTTTTTGCTTGCGCAGCGTCTTTAGATGCTCTTTCTCTAATTGCGGCAGCTTCTTGATCAGCCTGACTAATAATACTACTCTTAGTCTTTTCCGCATTGCTCTTTGCAGTAGAAAGAATTTGTGTTGCCTCTTGTTTAGAGTCTTTCAAGGCCGCTTCACGTTGATTAGCAAGAAGAGCTGCCTTTTTACGGTCACTTTCTGCTTGATCAAGGTCGCTGATCACCTTTTGACGACGCTTTTCCATCATCTTTGTTACTGGGCCCCAAGCAAAATGCTTAACCAAAAGGAGCAGAGCTGCAAAGATCAGAAGATAGTAAAGCGTATCTCCTAACTCTAATTTTAAGGCTGCAAACATAAATTGCATGTCTCAACCCTTCTTTCTCGTAATTACGATCTTATCTCTAAAACGCAAATTACAGGAATAGAATCAAGAAACCAATAACGATAGCCAAAATAGGAACGGCTTCGATCAAACCAACACCGATAAACATAGTTGATCTCAAGTTGTTAGCAGATTCTGGTTGTCTTGCGATACCTTCAATAGTTTTTGAAATAACTTTTCCGTTACCCCAGGAAGCAGCTAAAGCAGCTAAACCGGCGGCAATTGCGGCAGCTAAATATTTCATAGAAAAAACCTCCGTAAAATTATTCTTCAGTAACCTTCTTACCAATGTACACCATTGATAAAGTTACGAATACATATGCCTGGATAGAGCCAATAAAGACAGAGAAGCCTTGCCAGATTAAAGTTAGTGGAACCGAAGCGATGACGGTAAACCAACCCGCACTCTTTGCAAAACGTCCACCGATTAAAGTTAGTAAAACTTCACCGGCATAAATATTACCGTAAAGACGTAGTGATAACGTCAAGAAATTGGTAAATTCCTCAATAATATTGATTGGAAGTAAAAATCCAACCGGTTTTGCATAATTTGCAAAATAACCTTTAGCACCAAACTTCTGAACACCAAAGTTATAAGACAAAAGCAATGTCATCATAGCCATAGTCATTGTAATCAATGGGTTGGCAGTTGGTGATTTGACAAGGATATGGTCATTAATTGAAAACTCAAAGAACAAACCTAACTGATTCATAAAGAAAATGAACATAAATAGGGTAAAGGCATAAAGAGATAGATGTTTTTGTGCATCTACATCAGCAACATTATCTTTAACAATTCCATTTGTAAAATCGATTAGATACTCTAACAAATTTTGCTTTTTATTAGGTTTTAAAGAAACATTGCGTCCTAAATACCAAACAAGAAAGAAAACCGCAATTGCGACTAACGTTCCCCCTAAGCAGTTAGTTACATTGAAATTCAAGCCGAATACATTAACGACTACAGATTTCTCATTCACTTCGTGACCTCCCTTCTTGTGCTGAATACCTCAAACACACTAAAAATGATAACACCCAAAAATTTCAATTTCAAAAGATTTTTGAGTAAAATTACTTAGTTCCGAACAATCTATCTCCTGCATCCCCTAGGCCTGGATAGATGTAACCGTTATCCATTAATTTTTCATCTTCTGCTGCTGCATAGATGTCAACATCTGGATTTGCTTCTTGAACGGCCTTTACACCTTCAGGAGCTGCTACTAAAACAGCTAAGCGAATGTTTTTAGCACCGCGCTTCTTTAATGCTCCAATAGCCATATTTGCGGATCCACCTGTTGCAAGCATTGGATCAACAATAATACATTCACGTTCTTCAATATCTGGTGGCATCTTGAAGAAATATTCATGTGGCTTTAAAGTCTCTTCATCACGATACATACCAATATGTCCAACTTTTGCAGATGGGATCATTTGAAGAACACCATCAACCATTCCAAGACCAGCACGCAAAATTGGTACAATAACCAATTTCTTACCTGCTAATTCTTTTTGAGTTGACTTTCCAATTGGAGTTTCAATCTCAACATTCTTCAATGGCAAATCACGTGTCATTTCATACACCATGAGTCCACCAATTTCACCAACAATTTGACGAAATTCATTCGTACCTGTATCCTTCTTACGAATGATCGTCAACTTATGTTGGATCAACGGGTGATTCAAAACGGTAAACTTACCCATAATGGCCTCCTATTTTAAAAATAATACTTCGTTCATTATTTTAACAAATTATTAGATAAATGTTTCTTAAATCGTACGAAAAAAGGCATGTTTTTGATACATGCCTTTTAATATTAATGAAAATGATGTCCAGCAGCTGCTTTGTTTAAGCGATTCATATATGCAGGACTAATTGCTCCATGATCAAAACCTTGCACATAAATACGCTTAATATTATTTTCGCTATCAAAGTATCTGAGAGCACCGAATAAGTTGTGCGCTGCCTTATCAATTGTTTTACCTAAACTATATTTATTAGAACTATCAATTTTATCAAGCACTTCATCTAAAGCAGCTACTCCAGTTTCCTTATCCCATTTAATTTTTGAAAAGTCTGCTTCTTTATCAACGATAAATACTGGAGCACTAGGGGCATAATGACGATATTTCATCCCTGGAGCCTTTGGTACACCTTTAGTTTGAGTTGTACCCTTATTCATCAAAACTTCCTCTCCAAGCACTTTTGAAATTTCTTCAGGAGTAATTTCTCCAGGGCGAAGAACAGTTGGTGTTTCTACTGATAAATCAACAATTGTCGACTCTAAACCAATTTCCGTTGGTCCATTATCAATAATTCCAGCAATTTTCCCCTTTAAGTCATGATAAACATGTTCTGCTGTTGTTGGACTTGGCTTGGTTGAAGTATTGGCAGACGGACCTACAATTGGCTTTCCTAGCTCACTAATTAGGCCATGGGTCATTTCATCATCTGGGCAACGAAAAGCAGCAGTTGGGAGTCCTCCTGTTACAGCATCCGGTAAAGTACCTTCTTTAACAAAAAGAATAATTGTTAATGGACCAGGCCAGAAATGCTTAATTAATTTCTTTGCTCGCTCTGGTACTTCATTAACATAATTTTCCATCATTTTTTCATCAGAAACAGTGACAATTAATGGATTATCACTTGGACGTCCTTTAGCCGCATATACTCCTTTAACAGCTTTTTCATTAGTTGCTAAAGCACCAAGACCGTATACAGTTTCAGTTGGAAAGGCTACCAATTCACCTTTCTTCAAGAGTTCAACTGCTTCAGGAATTTGTTTTTTACTGAAAATCTTAGTTTCCATTATTTCTTCCACCTTCCATGAACCATCCTTGGCTTACCTGCTAAGTCATTTCTAAACTCAATTTTAAAGTCTGGCAATTCCGTTTCAAACAAATCTTTTAATTGATCTTTTTCGCTAAAACCAAATTCCAGAAAAAATTGCCCATGAGAATACAAATGCGAACGAATTTGTTTAGCAAATTTTCGATAAAAATCCAAGCCATCTTCTCCACCATATAATGCAGTATCTGGTTCATTTTTTATTACATTTGCATCCATTAAACCTTTTTCGCTAGTTTTAATATAAGGTGGGTTAGAAACAATAGTATCAAACTTTTCTAAACCTATTAAAACATTAGCTTTACGAGTTCTAACATCCAAGTCATATTTTAAAAAGTTTTCTTCGCTTTCACGTAAAGCAGCATCAGTAATATCGCTAGCATATAGAATTAGATTTTCGATTTTTTGATCTTGAGCCTGCTTCACTAAAGCAA
Organism: Lactobacillus sp. RTP31084st1_F9_RTP31084_210423; assembly: GCF_040919545.1. Taxonomy (NCBI): domain Bacteria; kingdom Bacillati; phylum Bacillota; class Bacilli; order Lactobacillales; family Lactobacillaceae; genus Lactobacillus; species Lactobacillus sp. RTP31084st1_F9_RTP31084_210423. The sequence goes on along the minus strand of NZ_JBCOVH010000001.1, from coordinate 255,248 downwards.
CCATAATTGCTCCCGAACCAGTACCTAAATCAAGAATTTTTTCACCAGATTTAATATTTTCAAGAGCCCACTTAACAAGCTCTTCAGTTTCAAATCTAGGTATTAAAACACCGCGATTAACCAAAATTTTATAACCATAAAACCAAGCATATCCCAAAATATATTGCGGAGATATTCCTCTACGCAATTTTTTCATATCTTTCAATGCTTGTTTTTCTTGATCTAGATTTAATTCATCATTTATATGTAATGCAAATTTTGAAGGTGTATAGCCTAATCGTTCGCCCAGGACATAGTCAACGTCATCTGAACGAAGTTCAGGACTATCTTTTAACACAGCTTCTTTTATCTGCTTTAAACTTTTAGGCATTTTCTTCAGCCATCTTTTCTAGTTGTTGGGTCTGGTAATAAAGAACTAAGGCATTAATAATCTCATCAAGTTCACCGTTCATTACTCGGTCTAGCTTGTTCAAAGTTAAGCCAATTCGGTGATCAGTTACACGATTTTGCGGATAATTATATGTTCTAATTCTTTCTGAACGGTCTCCAGTACCCACTGCATCTTTTCTTTTAGCATCATATTTATCACGATTTTGACTTTCATAATAATCATAAACACGTGATTTTAAAATTTGCATCGCTTTTTCACGGTTTTGCTGTTGACTACGTTGATCTTGCATAGCAACTACAATTCCAGTTGGAAGGTGAGTCATACGAACAGCACTAGAAGTTTTGTTAATGTGCTGACCACCGGCACCAGATGAACGATAAACATCCACACGAATATCTTTAGGATCTAAATCAATATCTACTTGTTCATATTCCGGCATAACTGCAACTGTCGCAGTCGAAGTGTGAACACGGCCTTGAGATTCAGTCACAGGTACACGTTGAACACGGTGAGCTCCATTTTCATACTTTAATTTTGAGTAAACTTTATCGCCGGTAATCATAACAGCAACGCGCTTATAGCCTCCTACTTCAGTTGGCTCTGAGTCAATTAAAGATACTTTCCAGCCTTGAGTTTCAGCATATTTCTCATACATTCTAAGTAAGTCACCAGCAAATAAGGATGCTTCATCCCCACCAGCAGCTCCTCTAATTTCCATAATGATATCTTTATCATCATTGGGATCTTTAGGAAGCATCAAAATCTTGATTTCATCTTCTAATTCAGCAACTTCTTTTTCTAATTCAGAATTTTCTTCCTTAGCCATTTCAACCAAATCATCATCAGATTCACTTGAAATAATTTCTTTATTGTCGTCGATTTCTTTTATATCAGACTTATATTTTCGATACTTTTGTACGACTTCGCGCATATCAGCTTCTTCTTTAGAAATTTCCATATAACGCTTAGTATCATTAATAACTTCCGGATCGGCCATCATTTCTTGAAGTTCTTCATAATGGGCAACTAATCCTTCTAATTGGGCCATCACTTTATCCATTTTTATTATCCTTCCTTACTTTTATCTTTGTTTATCGGGATGAAAATAGTGAAAACGACACACGGGATAATAAGACTCATCTCCGCCAATTTGAACTTGTTCACCCTCATAAACAGGTTTTCCAGAATTAATTCGTAAATTCATTGTAGCCTTATGACCGCAATAGTGACAAATGGTCTTCATTTCTTCTATTTTATCAGCAAAAATCAATAAGTTTTCACTGCCTTCAAATAAATGATTTTGAAAATCATTCTTTAAGCCAAATGCCATAACGGGAATCTTTAATTCATCAACAATTTTTGCACATTCTAAAACATGATGTTTCTTTAAAAACTGCGCCTCGTCAATTAAAACACAAGCTACAGTCCCATTACCAGACTCAACATCATTCTTATTCATTTTTGAAACATAATCAAACAAATTCAAATCTTCACTAATCGGCTCAGCCTTACGGTGCAGGCCAATTCTAGAAGCAACTGTACCAACACCGCTCCTATCATCCACACTACTCGTCATCAAGGCAATTTTCCGACCTTGCGCCTCATAATTATGGGCAACCTTTAGTATTTCAATTGACTTACCACTACTCATTGCACCATAGCGAAAAAACAATTGCGCCACTGCAAAATTCCTCCATTATCAAGTTTATGTACTTTCACTAGTATTATCCTAATTAGTATAAAGTAAATTTAAAAATCGTGCAGGTAAAAATAAAAAGGTCGTTTTCATTTTATTGATATGCTATAGTAAAATTTAGTTTTAAAGTGAGGGATAAGAATATGAATTTAAAATCAGGCATCGCTAAGGTAGCCGGTAAATCATCTTACTGGTTTCTTCATAATGTATTAAAGGGCGGGACGAGTTTTCCTGGAAAATTTGCCATGAAAATTGATCCTGAAGTATTAAATTCATTAGCAAAAGGCTATGAAACGATCATTGTTACTGGAACTAATGGTAAAACAATGACAACTGCTTTGATTGTAGAAGCATTAAAGAAAAAATATGGCGATATTTTAACCAATCCATCCGGCTCAAACATGCAACAAGGAATCGTTACAGCATTTTTAGCTCATAAAAATAAGAAAGCCAAAAAGAAAATTGCTGTACTAGAAGTTGATGAAGCAAATGTAAAAATGGTAACAAAATTGCTTCATCCGAGTGTATTTGTTTTGACAAATATTTTTCGCGATCAAATGGACCGTTATGGTGAAATTTATACTACTTACCAAAAAATTGTTGACGGAATTAAATTAGCCCCAAATGCTACAATTATTGCTAACGGGGATGCAAGTATCTTCTCTTCAGTTGAGCTTCCAAATAAAAAAGTATTTTATGGATTTAAGTTACCAGATGATAAAGCTGAAAATGACTTTAAAGCTCCAGTAAATACTGATGGTGTGTTATGTCCAAAATGTGATCATATTTTACATTATCATGAACGAATTTACGCAAATTTAGGAGATTTCTTCTGCCCTAATTGTGGTTATCATAGACCAGAATTAACTTATAGTGTAAATCAAATTATTGATCAAACTCCAAATAGTTTAAAATTCAAAATGGGTGAAAAAGAATACAGTATTGGCATCGGAGGAACTTATAACATCTACAATGCTTTAGCAGCTTATTCTGTTGCGCGTGAATTTGATTTAAGCGAGGAAGAAGTTGCTCAAAGTTTTGCTGAAAACAAGCGAATTTTTGGTCGCCAAGAATTAATTAATTATGCCGGCAAAGAAATCGACTTAATCTTAGTCAAAAATCCTGTTGGCCTTGATGAAGTTCTTCATATGCTCAACACTGAGAAAGATAACTATTCTTTAGTTGCTCTTTTGAATGCAAACCATGCAGACGGAATTGATACCTCTTGGATTTGGGACGCAGACTATGAAGGCCTCAACAAAGATAAAATCAAAAAAGTATTAGTTGGTGGGAAACGCTGGCATGATATGGGCTTTAGATTAGAGGTTGCTGGATTTAATCCGGGTCTAATGACCACAGCTACCAATAATGATGCTTTATTAGATGAAATCTCAAAATTACCAACTAAAAAAGTATATATTCTGGCTACATACACTGCTATGCTTTCACTTCGTAAAACTATGGGTGAAAAGAAAATTATTAAAGCAGGTATGTAACATAAAAGGCCACTGTCGCTTATGACAGTGGCCTTTATTAGCCTTTATAAATATTTTCTTTTAGAAATGTATCAACTATCTTTTCTCTCATCGCTAGAAAGACATGATTATGTCCACTAGGATGGATTCGATTAGTTAAGACAACCATCGCAGTTTGATTAAGGCGATCAATTAAGATAAAAGTACCAGTAAAACCTGTGTGATAAATAAGTGGATGCTGATCAACTGGATCAAAGCGTAAATCCCATCCCCAAGAACGAGGATGTACGTTTTTAGGTGTTTCAATTTGAAATAAGTTAGCTAATGTATCCTGCTTTAAAGGTAGAATATCATGACGTAGTCCTAAATAAGCCTGCGTCATTTTTATTAGATCTTCTAAGTTTGAAAATAAGCCAGCTGACCCACAATCCTTACCTAGTACACGTGCTTTAGGATCATGTACAATTCCTTGCAGTAACTCACCTTGTTCAGTATAAGCGGTAGGCACACAATCAGATGCTTTTGGATGAAATGTTGTTTCCTTCAGCTTAGCTGGTAAAATAATCTTCTGCATAATTACATCTTGGACAGGTAAACCATATATTTTTTCAAGTACCAATCCCAATAAAATAAAATTGGTATCTGCATACCGCATTTTCGTTTCAAATTCATCAGTAACTGGTAAGCCGATAATTGCTTTTAGTAAATCAGGAGCTGCTAGTTCATCTCGATTAGGAATCCAACCACGAATTCCACTAGTATGCGTCAATAAATGATTAAGGCGAATACGATCATCTTTAAATTCAGGAATAAACTCTTGAAGTGGCTCAGTAAAATTAAGTTTACCCTCTTCTTTTAATTTTAAGAAAACATTAGTAGTCCCTAACACCTTAGTTAAACTTGCTAAATCATAAAGTGCAAATGGACTAAGTTGTTCAATCTCAGGCATCAAACTAGCAAAACCTACTGTTGATGTAAACACCTGTTTTTTCTTAATAAATGCGTAGTTTACCCCTGGTACAATGCGCTCACTAACCATACTTTCAATTAAATGCTGAGTCTTAAAAAATTCTATCATCCTACCACCTGGATTATAAAATAAAACCGCCAGATCAACGATCTGACGGTAACATATTGAGATATTCGGGCTCGAACCGAAACATCCAGGAACCAGAATCCTGTGCCTTACCAATTTGGCTATATCTCAGTATTATCACCCGTACGAGAATTGAACTCGTAACTCCACCTTGAGAGGGTAGCGTCTTAACCATTTGACCAACGGGCAAATTCAACATATGTAAATATAATTGAATATCGTAAATCTGTCAAGTTTCATAATAATTTTTCTTAAAAAGTAATTTTAAATGAAAAAAGCTGCATCACGTCTTACTCACCATGATGCAGCTTTTCAATTATATCACTTATTATCCTACTTTATGACATAGTTTTACTACTTTTCTCAATCTCTTTAATTCGATTAATGTCCATTTTCAGCAGATTTTGTTTTAATTCTAGCCACTGTTTACTTAAATTTTTACTTTTTTTCTTAGCTTTTGTTTCTGAATAAGTAACTAATTTCTCTAAGTTAGAAAAGTTCTGGATTAGTTGATGCGCTTGATTTTGAATCAATTTAAAATCGTTTTTCACATCTTTTGTATTTTCACTGACTTGTAAAATTGCACGAATCTGCGGTTGACAAAAATCTTGCAAAACACTGGTAATTTCTTGCAATTTTGCAACATCTTTTCTATCAAAATGCAGTAAATCCTTCTGTTCATCCTTTTCTACAAGATCAATTGCAACCTCATTTCTAAAATAAAGCTCTTGAGCAAAACCATGGATATCTTTTTCTACCGCCAAGAAATTCTTGTTCATTATTAATTACACTTTCTTTTACTTATTTTCTTTACTCAGCTTAAACATAATCCAATCACATATCAAAATCAAAATTCCAAGGCCAAAAGTGAAATAAAATGCTGCCATACTTCCCTGAGCAGTCAAAGTAGTGTATTTTGCTGTATGCTTATTCTGAAAAATAGCTATAATTGCTGCTAAAATTGCTGTTCCCATTGAACCAGCTAGTTGTTGCGCTGTCTGACAAACAGCAGTTGCGTCTGACTTAAGGTTATTATCTACTATTTTCAAGCTTTGGGCCATTGTATTACTGAACGACATTCGATGTCCTAACATCAAAATTCCATAAAAGCAGATAATCATCCAGGTATTTAAGTTTAGTCCCCAATTAGCCAATAAGAAGCTCCCTAATGCCATTAAAAAAGCTCCACCATATAATGGCACTCTTGCACCTAAGCGATCATATAAACGGCCAAAATACGGATTTAAAAGTCCAGCAATAATACTTCCTGGAAGTAAAACCAGACCACCGATTAAAGAGCTTTGTTTGTTAACAATTTGAATATAATTGGGTAATACAAAACTTACACCAATATTGATAAATTGAAGCAAAAAGTACGCAAATGCCCCAAAAACGAAAGCTTTATCTTCAAAAACTTTCAAGTCAAGCAACTTTCGAGTAGATCTTTTTGAAATTGTCACAAATAAAATGAACAAAACAACCGTTAAGATTAATAGTCCCCAAAGACGCCAGTTTTGTAATCCTTTACTTAATTGATTTACACCAATAACTAAGCTTACTAAACTAAGACTTAAAAATATATAAGCTAGCCAGTTAAATGACTTCTTTTGAACCGGATGATAACTTCCAATTACAAAAATACCGGAAATAAAGACAAAGAGGGCAAAAATTGCAGCAATAATGAAAATCCAGCGCCAATTAAGATAATACGAAACACTGCCTCCAAATGCAGGACCTAAAGTCGGTGCCATTGCAATTACTAAACCAGCAATTCCCATGTAAAATCCCCAGCTTTGCCTAGGCATTACCTCCACGATTAAATTAAACATCATCGGAGTGCATAGACCTACTCCCAGAGCTGAAATTAATCTTCCTAAAAGCAAAATGTAGAAACTTGATGCAAAAGCAGAAATCATGCTTCCAGTTATAAAGGCAACTGCTGCTGAAATGAACAATTGTCTTGCTGTAAATCGTTCATTTTGATAAGAAGAGCTAATCATAATAATCGCAATCATCAGCAAATAGCCAGTTGTAATCCATTGAATAGTGTCCAATGAAACTTGGAATTGCTTCATCATAGCAGGAAAAGTTACATTTAAACTAGTTTCAGTTAAAATTCCAACAAAAGACATGAATGCTGTTGCCAAAACTGCAAGTGTATTTTTAGTTTGTACTTTCATTTTTTCTCCAATAAAAAAGAGTGGAGGCAATCGCCTCTACCCTTTCTTTAACTATTAATTATAGTTATATTAATCCGCATACTATCAAAATATGCTAAGTAGATTTATTTTAAACGTTTAGTCAAATCATCATGTAAGTCTTCATAACCAGGCTTGTTCAAAAGACCAAACATGTTTCTCTTGTAACTTTCAACACCTGGTTGGTTAAATGGGTTAATACCGTTCAAGTAACCTGAAATACCTACAGCTAATTCAAACCAGTAAATTAAGTAACCTAAAGTGTGAGCTGATTGATTTTCAATATCAACAGTCATAACTGGTACTCCACCATCAGTATGAGCTAAAACTACACCTTCATATGCACGATCATTTACGTAGTTCATAGTCTTACCTGACAAGAAGTTCAATTGATCTAAGTTTTCTTTATCGTCTGGAATAGTTACATCATGTTCTGGATTTTCGACACGAATAACAGTTTCCATTAAATTACGACGACCTTCTTGGATATATTGACCAAGTGAGTGAAGATCAGTAGTGAAGTTAGCGCTAGATGGGTAAATGCCCTTTTGATCCTTGCCTTCTGACTCACCCATTAATTGCTTCCACCATTCACCAAACATTCTTAATGATGGTTCATAGTTTTCAAGTAATTCAGTAGTATAACCCTTACGATAAAGAATGTTACGAAGAGCAGCATACTGGTAAGGATTATCTTCTGATACATCTGGATCAGTGTATGCAGCACGTGCATCTGCAGCACCCTTCATCATTGCATCAATATCTCCACCAGCTACAGCAATTGGAAGTAAACCAACAGCTGATAATACTGAGAAACGACCACCAATATCATCTGGAACTACAAATTCTTCGTAGCCTTCTGCATCAGCTTCAGTCTTTAACGCACCCTTAGCACGGTCAGTAGTTGCATAAATTCTCTTAGCAGCTTCTTCTTTACCATACTTCTTGATTAACTTATCCTTCAAGACACGGAAAGCAATTGAAGGTTCAGTAGTAGTACCAGACTTAGAAATAATATTGATTGAAAAGTCCTTGTCTCCTAACCATTCAAGTAAGTCATAGAGGTATGAACCTGAAAGAGAGTTACCACAAAATACAACAGTTGGATACTTTTCTTTTTCTCTGCCATAAAAAGAACTATTTAAAAATTCAATTGAAGCTTGGGCACCAAGGTAAGAACCACCGATACCAATACCAACTAAAACTTCAGAATCATTTTGAATCTTCTTAGCTGCTTTTTTAATACGGTCAAATTCGTCTTTATCATAATTAATTGGTAAATCAATCCAACCACGGAAGTCACTACCTGCGCCAGTACCTTCGCGTAATTCTTTATCTGCAGCAGTTACCATTGCTTGCATTTCCTTTAATTCATTTTCATGAACAAACGGAGTTAATTTACTTGCATCAAAGTGAACAACTTTACTCATTATTTAAACTTCCTTTTTTGTAACTTTTTTCACGTACAAACCTTATTTTAGCAGTTACTTCTTCATAAAACTAGAGTTTTTATTATAAGAATCGATAAATAATTCGATATATTATAAAACCAATTATCGTACCGCAAACATTAAAAAAGACATCGTCTATATCACTTACACCAGTTTCAAGAACAAATTGTAATCCTTCAATACAAACTGAAAGACAACCACCGGAAAAAATCGTTAAAAGCATATTTTTTTTCTGAATAACTGTTGGAAATAATAAACCAAATGGAACGAACCATAAAATATTTCCAAGCGAATTATAGAAAAAATCAAGCATACTCTCTCCCTGGGTCAGCTTAAGCGTTTCTTTCATAAACACTAGATTAATATCACTTAAATTGCGATGAAAATTAAAGGTTAATTGCCATGGAAAATATGTATCTCTAAATACCGTAAGCATTAATAATAAAATGACATAAAAGCTAAAAATCCAAACGCATGCTTCTGATTTTAATGTTCTTCGATGTCTTATAAATAATAGCCAACATAAACGAATAATTGCAAAGATAATAAAATAAAAAATTGTCTTATCTAAGCTATACAAAATTAGCTTAATTAGAGCAAAATGATTAATATGTGCTGCATAATGATGATAGATATATTCATATAAGGGTTGTAAAAAAAGCATAACCTAACCGACTCCGTAATTTTGGCTTAATTATAACGTAAAGCTCTCTATGAAAGACATTTTTTTCTAAAATATTAAAAAATCGCAAACCTTTAACAAAAGTTTGTCGTTTTTTAAAATTACCAGTAAAATATTCCTTATTAAAAGGAGTAGTGAAGCGTGAATAAAATAAAACGTAATTTTTGGCAAACTAGAATTGGATTCTTAACAATCCTTACACTTTGCTTTTGGGCAAAATATATGTATGCGGCTTATTTTGATTTTAAGCTTGGTTTAAGTGATCCATACCAGCATTTTATTGTTTGGTTAACTCCACTTGGTACATGTATCATTATCTTGAGCTTAGGACTTTATTTTTCTAAACCACTAATTTCATACATTGCTATGCTGGTTTTAGATACAATAAATACAATTTTACTCTTTGCAAATGTAATTTATTATCGTCAATTCTCAGATTTTTTAACCAGTAAAACTATCCAAAATACCGGTAAAGTATCACAAGGGCTAGGTAAAAGTACTGTTGCTCTACTGCATCCCAGCGATATCCTTCTCTGGCTTGACCTTATAATCATTATTATCTTATTAATTATAAAGGTTATCAAAATTGATCCACGTAAATATGGCTTTAAGCGACCATTTGCAGTTTCATCATTTGGGGTTTTCATGCTAACCTTGAATATGTTTTTAGCTGAAACTTCACGTCCACGTCTGTTAAGAAACACTTTTGATCGCTCCTATGTAGTTAAATACTTAGGAATTGATACTTATTCAGTATACGATCTTTTAAAAAGCGCACAGTCAAACCAAGTTAAGAAAAATGCTAATGCCGAAGATATTAATCAAGTATTAGCTTTCACTAAAAAACATTACGCTAAAGCTAATCCAGAATATTTTGGAAAAGCTAAAGGTAAAAACGTCATTGTCTTACACCTCGAAAGTTTCCAGCAATTTCTAATTGGCTTAAAAGTTAACGGTCAAGAGGTCACGCCATTTCTCAACTCGCTTTATCATAATAAAGATACAGTTAGTTTTAGCAACTTCTATCATCAAGTAGGCTTAGGCAGAACTAGTGACGCTGAGAACATGCTTGAGACTGGAACATACGGTATTTCAGACGGTTCATTATTCTCTTCCCTAGGGTCTGAAAATACATTTCAAGGTGCTCCGCAAATTCTTCGTCAAACTGGCTACACTTCAGCTGTTTTTCATGGTAATACTGGAACATTTTGGAATCGAAATGAAGTATATAAGAATCTTGGCTATAATTACTTCTTTGATGCAAACTACTTTTCACAAAAGAAAAATGACAAAATTGGATATGGACTAAAAGATAAGTTATTATTTGGTGAAAGTATCAAATATCTTGAACAAATGCAGCAACCTTTTTATGTTAAATATTTAACTGTTACTAATCACATCCCATTCCAATTAGACCCAGAAGATAAAGACAATAACTTTACTACTACTGATACTTCAAATACAACAATCAATAACTACTTCGAAACAGCCCATTATCTTGATCAATCAATCAAAGAATTTTTTGATTATCTAAAAAAGAGTGGTCTTGATAAAAATACAATGGTCATTCTCTATGGTGACCATTATGGTGTGGGTAGTTCAGACGACGAACTATCTGCTTTAGCACCTGTTCTAGGCAAAGACTTCAACAATTGGACATCCTATGATACTGCTGAACTTCAAAAGGTTCCATTCATGATACATATGGATGGAATCAAAGGTAAAGTAGATAATAAAATTAGTGGTGAAATTGATGTACTTCCAACCTTACTGCACCTTTTAGGAATTTCAAATAAGAATTATATTCAATTTGGACAAGACCTATTTTCTAAACAATATCGTCAAGTCGTTGTCTTTAGAAACGGCACGATAATTACTCCTAAGTACGTAATCATTGGCGGTAAAGGAACCAAAGGAACAGTTTACAACCAGCAAACTGGAGAAAAAATTACTAAATTTAATAAAAAGCAAAAAGAAGAAATCAATAAATTAGCTAGCTATGGACGCACTTCACTACACTATTCAGATTTATTGAATAATCATAATCTTTTACGATTCTACACTCCTGCTGGCTTTATTCCGACAAATCCAAATGAGTTTGACTATAAAGTCAATTATCAAAAAATGCTGACATTACGAAAACAACTTGGTAACAAATCTACGTCTCTATATTCTCAGCATAAAGGCACAACTACCGATCTTTACAGCACAGATGCTTCTGAAATTGATAAAGACGAAATCAACAAGGTTCCTGAGAATATTCAGTCTGCTACAAGCGACAAAGACAAAAACCATCAGGACAATGCTCCTAAAAAAGATAATCCTGAAAAATAAGTCAAAAAGTGTCTGAGAAAAACCCAAAAAATGAAAAATCCTACTAAATCTAACATTGATTTAGTAGGATTTTGTTTTAAGTTAAGATCTGAAATTTGTTAAAAATAAGATTTGCCTTTGCCACTCTTTAATCTTTAATAAATTCTTTATAACCCTTATCATACAAAGTCACAGTAAATTTTGCTCCCTTGCCTGGTTCTGAATCTACATCAATCTTACCGCCATGTTGCTTAATAAGCGATAAAACAATAGAAAGCCCTAAACCTGATTCTCCAGACCCAATTTTAGCTCTAGATGGATCAGCCTTATAAAATCTTTCAAAAATATACTTCATCTGCTTTTGATTCATGCCAATACCAGTATCTGCGATTTCAAACTGGGCTCCATGTTTAATTCTCCAAGCAGAGATTTTGATTTTTCCATTTTCAGTAAACTGCAAAGCATTTTGAACTAAATTGACCATTATCTGCGTAAATCTGTCTTTATCTGCATAAACCTCAACTTCAGGTGGACAATTAAGAATCAACTTATCATTTTTTTGAATAGCTTTTTGTTTCATCTGAGTTAGTAAGTTCGTTAAGACTTCAGTAGCATTGAATCGAGATTGAATTAGACTAATTTTATTATTTCTGATTTTTTCGTAATCTAAGTTTTCATTTACTAACCTAATTAGTCGTTTAGTTTCACTATGCATCAAAGCAATTGACTTAGGCTTTGCCTCTTCAGGAATAGCATCATATTCAAAACCCTCAAGTAATCCATTAATTGTAGTTAAAGGCGTCCTCATTTCATGGGCAGCGTCAGCCATAAATTGCTCTCGTCTTTTCTCTTGTGCCTTGATTTCATCATTTGACTCTTTTAACGCATTAACCATAATATTAAAATTACGTGCCAAGTCATCAATTTCATCAGTATCTTTATGTTTCAAATGCACATTAAAGTCACCTTGAGCGACTTTTTTAGTAGCATTTGATAAAAGTTTGATTTTTCTAGAAATATAATATGACAATATAAAGCTAATTAGACCACCAATTACCAGAGAACTAAGCAAGGCTGTAATTAGATTATGTTTTTCACGTACAATCATCTGTTCGACATTCTGTACACGTGAACCAATCCAAATAACTCCAACCAGTTTTCCTTTGCTACGCCAAGGAACAATTACACTGGTATAAGCATCCTTATTAGAAAAAGACGTCACACGTCCATCTTCATGATCATTTCTAATTCGAATAGTTTTTCCATTCTTCAGTTGCTTAAACAATTTCTGTGGCAAAGCCCAGTTCATTGTAGTTTCAGGATAAACTTGCCTATTTTTATTATTAAAAATGCGAAGATTTACATCTTCGCCTTCCATTACTACCTGTAAATTCTTTAAAAATTTTGCATCTAATTCATGTCTAGGATTATCTTTAGCTAAAGCCAATTTTCCAATTGAGGTTCCATACCCCTCTAAACGTGAATAGCTTTGAGAATATGCCTGAATGGTGGCAAAGTGAATTGTGGATGAGCCGATAATTACAATACTGGTAATAATTACCAGCAGAAAACCCAACATTTCTTGGTAGAATAGTTTCAATTTCTATACCTCAGAATCGTCAAACTTATAACCCACGCCCCAAACTGTTTGCACCACTTGAGGACCAGCTTTCTCTAATTTTTGCCGTAATTTTTTGATATGAGCATCAACAGTTCTTTCTTCACCGAAGAATTCATATCCCCAAACTAATTCTAAAAGCTTATCTCTAGAAAAAACTTGTTTTGGCTTTTGAGCCATAGTATAAAGTAAATCAAATTCCTTCGGGGTTAAACCTTCAACAATATTATCATCAAAGCGCACTTCTCTTCGATCTTTTGAAATCTTTAAATGCTTAGTAATTACATCGTACTTTAAACCATTAGAAGCATGCATATCTTTTTCTATATGACTTCTTCGATATAAAGCTTTAATGCGAGCAATCAATGCTAATGGACTGAATGGTTTAGTAACATATTCATCTGCACCAATGCCCAGTCCCAAAATTTGATCAGTTTCTGAGTCACGTGCCGTTAACATAATGATTGGAATTGAAAGAGAAATAGCCCTAATTTCTTTAGCTACTTCCATTCCATCCTTCTTAGGCAAGTTAAGATCTAACGTTACAATGTCATAAGAATCTGGATGCGCCTTAAACATCTCAACAGCTTCTACACCATCTTTTGCTATATCTACTTCCCATTGTTCTTTACTGAAGAACATCCTCATCATTTCTGCAACAGAATTGTCATCTTCAACCATTAATATCTTTAGCATTATTTATCCTTAAATCCTTTTACTCTAATATGTTTAATTTTATCTGGTTCAATATAATCATGTGGTAATTCATGCCGGGCACGTAAAAAAGCCTGCAATTTCTTTTCAGTTAAGATTATCGGAGCCAAAATAAACAAATAAAAAGTAAGTAACCAGATTAAGAAATAGCGATCCCAGTGTAATAAATGGATTCCTAATCCTAATAAAAATTGAATTAAACCAAAAAGCATAAAATAATTTCGTGCAACTTTTTGAGCATACTTGTAACTTGTCTCATTAACTGAAGCCAAATATGACATATATCCATAAACTTGATTCGGATTAGGTGAAGGAGCGATCAGCCAAATGACTCCGATTACAAACATTATTACCCCGCAACCAATATATATCATTTGACCAACTCCATTCACTTAAATTTATTCTTTACCAGGAGCCGAAATTACTAAACGTAAGTCACCGCTAAAACTAAAGTCCTTCATTTCATTAGGAATAATAAAATTAGTACCCAATTTAATATTATATTCTTTGCCATCAGCAATAAACTTACCGTTACCTTTAATTACAGAAACTAAAAGATAAGGATGATCATTTAGACTCCAATCAAAACTCCCATCAACATCAATCTGCCATAAATAAAAATGCGGTGACATTGGTGGCTGAGCCAAAGTAGTAATCTTTGCATCTCCTAATGTTTCAGATGTAATTTTCAGCTTCGGATCTTTATGTGGTACTTGAATAGTATCAAGAGATTGCTTAATATGCAACTCTCTCTTTTTACCAGTTTTCTTGTCTACTCGATCCCAATCATACAATCTATAGGTTACATCACTTGATTGTTGCGTTTCAATGACCATAATCCCTTTAGTTAAAGCGTGAACCGTTCCAGAAGGTACATATAAAAAGTCTCCCTCTTTTACTGGTACATAACGTAACAATTTGGACCACTTTCCATTTTTAATCCAATCTTCTAATTCTTCTTTACTGGTTGCATTGTGCCCATAGATAAGTTTAGCACCAGGTTCAGCATGAAGCACATACCAACTTTCAGTTTTTCCAGAATCATTTTCATGAATTCTAGCGTATTCGTCATCTGGGTGTACTTGAACAGACAAATTATCATTTGCATCTAAGAATTTAACTAATAGCGGAAATTCCTTAGTTTTTGGATTACCAAATAATTCTGGATGCTCTAAATATACTTCTCTTAATGTCTTTCCTTTTAAAGGACCAGCATTAACTGTCGAAGCGTCATCTTTATATCCAGATATTACCCAAGCTTCTCCAACTTTTCCATCTGGAATATCATATCCTAAAACTGTATTTAACTTACGACCACCCCAAATTTTTGGCCTAAAATATGGTGTTAAAAATAATGGTTCCATAAAAAAATCACCTCAATAAAAGTATATATCTTTTTGAGATGGCTTTGAAACCACTTTCAACTATTTTTTGAATATTTTTTAATTCCAGTAATTAAACGACTAATTCCATCTTCTACCATTGAAATTGGTGATGCTAGATTAAGACGTAAAAATTTATTGCCATTACCGCGATAAATAATACCAGGTGAAACGATTAGCCCAGTTTCTTTTCTAATATAATCAGCTAATTCTTGACTATTTTGTGAGATTTCACTCACATCTAACCACATTAAATAAGTTGCAGGACCAGAAACAATTTTTATATCTTTTAACTGTTTAGTTATTTTCTTTTCAGCATAAGCAAAATTATTGTCAATTACCGCTAATAACTCATGTAACCAATTAAACCCTTCCGTATAAGCAGCAATTGTCGCTGGAATAGCTAAAAGATTAGGTTCAGCTAGTTCATCGCTATTTAATCCACGATTAACGATATCACGTAAATTATTATCAGGAATAATCACAGTTGCGGCATGAAGGGCGGCAACATTAAAAGTTTTACTTGGAGATACTAAACTAATTACATTGCTTCTTAAGGGTTTAGCAATAGAAAAAGCAGGTGTATATTTGACGTTATTACGCACTAAATCCCCATGAATCTCATCAGACAGAAGAATTACATGATTTTCTTGACATAAAGAAGCAATTCTTTTCACTTCGTTCTTTTTCCATACAATTCCTGTAGGATTGTGCGGATTACAGAAAATCATCAAAGTAGTTAAAGAATTAGCCAGCTTTTCTTCTAGATCTTGCCAGTTAATTTCATACTTCCCATTACTATAAATTAAATCACTTGATAATACATGCCGACCGTTATTTTCAATAGAATTATAAAAAATATTGTAAACTGGCTCTTGCACTAATACATTATCACCTATATGAGAAACACGTCTAACAATTGACGAAATGGCTGGCACAACTCCAGTAGCAAAAATCATCCAGTCTGGATCAGCATCTGCACCATGCTCTAATTGATACCAATGACTTACTGCATTAAAATAATCGGCTCCGGCTTCTTCATAGCCAAAGGCACCTAGTTCAAGTTTTTCACGCATTGCTAAAACAATCTCAGGTGCTGTTTTAAAATCCATGTCCGCAATCGACATTGGTAATTCACTATCTTTAACATTCCACTTAACTGAATCTGTATGTCGCCGATTTATCACGGTTGTAAAATCATAATCCAATTTTATTCACCCTCTTGATTTTGATCAGAAACTGAACCTTTTTTAACGATTGTTTCCTCAGAGATAATCTTAGTATCACGAGGATCCACCTTTGCTGGATCAATAATTAATGTTTCAATCTTCTTCGCTTTAATTACTCCAGAAATAGGATTTTTAACGCTCGTAATCTTACTCTTAATAGTTGCGTTAATGTTACTACATTTTTCTAAAGCTAAAGTCGTCTGATTTAAAATACAGTTTTCTAAAGTAACATGATCCATGTAGCAAAGCCCTTGATCACTTTCAATAGTACAATCTCTGAAAATAATATTGCTACTATTCCAGCTTAAATATTCCCCATCTATTTGACAATTAATTAAAGTTACATTCTCACAATTCCAAAATGCATCTTTAGATACAAAACTACAATTTTTGCAGACAATATTTTTAGCACCATCAAAAATATAGTTTCCAATCACGCGCACATTTTCCATATAGATGTCAGAACTATCTTTTCCAAAATAGTCACCATTAATCTCAGTATTTTTAATAGTAATATCCTCACAAGTCCACATTGTTTCTTCAGCATCAGAAAAAAATACGTGATCTAAAGAAACATGTTTACATCTTCTAAATAATTTAGGAGCCTGCAAATTGGAGTTTTTAATTGAGATATTATTAGTGTACCAAATACCACTTCTTGACATTGTTTCAAATGTGCTATCAGTAACTTTAATATTATTTGAATACCATAAAGGATATTTATATTTAAAAATATTAGCCTTTATTTCTAAATTCTGCGTTTCTTTTAGCGGCGATTCTCCTTCACCGAACGTAACATTCTCTAAAATTGCGTTAGAAAGACCATATAAAGCTCTTTCTCCTTCAAAGTATTTTTCATTAATTTCTTGCATAAATTTCCTCTTTATTAAACTCTTTCAAATATTTAGTCTAAATTATGAAAAGTAAATGTCTAATATTTGCTAAGCATAATGAAATATATTTTTATGCTATAGATTGGCTTTTCACCACGATTACTTTTCAAATTTATTATAGGGAAAAGATAATTTGGAGAAAATTTACAGTTTTTCATACTAGAATAAATTATATTTATAGCAAAAAAAGATGAGTCATATTAAAACTCATCTTTTTTATAAATTTAGTTATTACGCTTGCGTTTTGAAATACCTGCTAAACCGATAACTCCTAACATTGAGCTTACAGCACCTAAAATTGTTGCAGCAATACCGTCTTTAACTCCTGCCTTTGGAGGTTCTGACTGAGTAGTTTTCTTAACTGGAGTAGTTGGAACTTCTGGAGTACGTGGAGTATCAGGAGTATTTGGTGTTGTTGAGTTTTCAGGTTTCTCTGGAGTTGTTGGAACATTTGGAGTCACAGGTTGATGTGGTTTCAAACTATAACTATTAATTGCATCCCAATCAATAAACTTGCCCCATTCTCCATCTAAAGCAGCACTATTTGGAGAATCTTTTTCGAGACTACCAATCATATTTTTATTTTCACTATCACCATTCCAAACCCAAACACCTTGATTAGTTAATTTGGCTAAAACAGTGGTAGTATTATCTGGATTCAGTTGCAAGATAAAGCTTGGTGCCCAAGTCGAATTGTTACCTTTTCCAGCTACTTCACCACGATTAGTCATATAAGCTGTAATTAAAAGTTGATTTTCTTTTCCTTCAATAGGAACTGCATAATATGAATATGTCGCCGTACGCCAATTTGCGGGTACTGAAGCGGTTAATACAACACCAGAACCATTTAATGGCACATAACCATGCGTTAAACTATCAGAAACAAAGCCAATCATCGCTACATTGTCTCCAACAACCTTATTAGCAAGCCGAGTAATTTCTCCTTTAGTTCCTCGAGACAATCTTGTTGCTGAAAATAGATAATACTTATTTCCAACTTTAACAATATCAGGTCTTTCCATTTCATCGCTAACCATTAATGACGTTACTAAAGGTGAGTAAACATCATCTAACTTAACAGTTGGATTGTTTTGATCCCCACTTAATTTTAAAATTCCCAGTGCACCATTAGCCACAGAAGCGAGAGCTTGATCATCATTATTACCAAAATAGCTCAAGAAATTATTGACATTGAACTTATCATTTCCACCATAATTAGCCCATCTATAAACTTGATCTTCGCCTTGGTAATTATTGCTTCCAGTGTTTGCTTCAAATACTAAATAACGATCACCATTCTCTTCTTCCACTACATGAGGATCTCGTAATGTATAATTATCTCTATTTCTATTTTTACCATTTGAGAATTGATCATAAGTTTGATAATGTTTACCATCACCAATAAAAATCACATGATCATTATCAACACTAGCAATTGAAACACCATTGTTATCAACATTTAACTTCAAATTAGCTGTTGCCAACTGTTGATCATTTAGCTTACCATTTGATGTATCATTTTTTGTATAAAATAGTTGAACAGAACCATCTTTATTTACAATGGCAGATCCTGACCATTCCTGTAAATCAGGAGTTTCATTATATCCAAAGATAGAACCCGCATTTCTCCAATGCGAGAATTCATTATCATTATATTTATTATACAAAAGATAAATATGATTATCGTTCTTTTTAGGCATTCCCATCATTGCAATGACAAGTTGGTAGCCCTTATAGTTTGATACATAACCAGTTATAGGGTCTTGTACTGGCCACGAATCCCAGATTTCCAAAGTTTCAGTTTTACCAGTTTGTGCATCTTTAGTTACCGCTGCATCCATATTTTTTTTCTTTTGCATTAAAATATGGAACTGCATATTTTGGATCTCTTCTTATAAGAGCCTGTCCAATTGCATCTAAATCGTTTAATGTTAATTTTGTTCCGTCTTGTGGATCATTATCAAAATTAACTTTATTTAAATTATTAATTTGATCATTAGTTAATTTTGTGACATCAATACCAGAATTATTAACAATTTCTTTGATTTTTCCCTTTAATTCGGTTTTCTCTGAAGAAGTTGAACTTTGCCCTTGAGAATTATTATCCTTAAAATGATCGGAAATATTGTCAGAATCTTGGTTTAAATCACTAGAGGCTTTACCATTATTAATGATTGCAGAAGAAATTGGAGTACTTCCTACTTGTGTTGATGAACTATCTTCCTTACTGTCATTAACTTGGCTACTTGTTTCTTTACCAGAATTTAAACTAGAGTTTAGATTTGTCTCAGTTCCAGCTACTTTGTCGTTCGTAGCATTTTCTTTTAATCCACTATTATCATTTTTGTTAACCGAAGCAGATGCTTTTACTGTGGTAACTTGACTAGCATTAGCATTATCAACAGTATCAGTATTAGTAGCAGCATTTACAGTGGAAGCACTTAATACAATTGCTGCTGTAGACAAGGTCCCCATTAATAAAGATTTTCCGCTTAAAGACATCTTTTTATGTTTTTTATTTTCCAACATCTTTTCTCCTCCTACATGCTAAGCGTTTAACATTTCAACTAACAGACTATCATCTTTTATTATAAAAATAAATATTATTTTGAAAAATTTGTATAGCTTTAAAGATCTACACTTTTTCATTAAATGTCAATCGTTTATCAATTTTGTATCAAAAAGACATATAAAAACCGTATTGAATAATAAGATTCTATAATTTTTCATGTTGATGAATATTTATGATATTCTATTGAAAAGATTTTCATTATATAAAGAAAGAGGTGAAGAGAAATGAATAAACTCATTCCACAAGAATATGATGAAGTTATTTTAAAAACAGGTGAATTAGTTTGTCTAATGGACCAATTAGATGCAACTCACTTTTTACCTGATTATGGCGTTGAAACCCCTGAACAAGAAAAGAAAACAATGGCTATGATGCCAATTTCAATTGACGATATAGAAAAAGTTGTTTATAGACCTAAAGGCGCTCAGTAATTGACCGAGCTTATTAGCTAAAAACTGTCATTAAAATTTCTAGTTAATAAAAAAGTTACCTTCTTAGGTAACTTAAATCAACTTATTTAAATATCTTCTATAAACTCCATTTCACAGCTAAATATATAAAAATAAAACCACCTTTTTAGCCAAAAGTTAGCCAAAAGGTGGTTTTATCATGCTTGAGTGTTGATAAATCAACATTCCTTAAACTATTTATGGAGATGAGGGGAATTGAACCCCTGTCCAAACGTATTCCGTCGTTAACCTCTACGATCATAGTTATATTACTTAAATTTCGTTTTGATAAAACGCCATATAACAGGGCTAAACTATCAAAACTAACCTAAGAATCTTATTTCTAACTATTAAGGTAAGTAGTTAAACGTAGCTCGTTAAATGGTAAGACCCGCAGACAGACACGAGCAATCCGTCATTGGATCACGCAGGCTGACTAAGCAGCTACTGCGTAAGAATTTTCGTTATTTGCAGTTATAATTTAACTGTGACGTTTTAACGTAGACGTGACCTACGAATCGCAGTCAACGCGAATCTACGCCTGTCGAATCCCAAAACATCCCCAGATGTTTCAATGATATCACAGTCACTGTTAAAATGCTATAA
Source organism: Lactobacillus sp. RTP31084st1_F9_RTP31084_210423 (assembly GCF_040919545.1). NCBI lineage: Bacteria > Bacillati > Bacillota > Bacilli > Lactobacillales > Lactobacillaceae > Lactobacillus > Lactobacillus sp. RTP31084st1_F9_RTP31084_210423. The sequence continues at coordinate 234,483 of NZ_JBCOVH010000001.1, read as the reverse complement.
TCTTGCTCTCACGATTACTTATCTAATTTAGCTAAACGAACAACGTCACGTGCGATCATTAACTCTTCATTGGTTGGAACAATCATTGCAGTAATCTTTGAATCTGGTGTAGTGATAATTCCTTCCTTGTTGACCTTATTAGCTTTTTCATCATATTCAAGACCAAGCCAAGTTAGGCCATCCATAATCTGCTTTCTTACACTTGCATCATGTTCTCCGATTCCTGCAGTAAAGACTAAAACATCTAAACCACCCATTTCAGTCATATAAGCTCCAATATAGCGAACAATTCGGTTAATAAAAATATCTTTTGTAAGTTTAGCCTGCTTATCACCATTTTTAATTGCTTTTTCAATATCTCTCATATCTGGGGAGATTCCTGAAAGACCGAGTAAACCAGATTTGGTGTTTAACATCTTAATAACTTCATTAAAGCTAGTAATGTTGCCTTTTTTCATAATAAATTGAAGTAAAGAAGGATCAACGTCACCACTTCTAGTACTCATTGTAATTCCTGCAACCGGACTGAATCCCATTGAAGTATCAAAAGACTTCCCATCTTTAATAGCAGTGACAGATGCACCGCTACCTAAATGACATAAAACCATCTTTAAATCTTCAACTGGCTTCTTTAGTAAATCAGCTGTGCGACGTGATACATAGCGAGCTGAAGTACCATGTGCACCATATTTTCTAGCACGGAACTTTTCATAGTACTTATATGGTACTGAGTATAAGTATTGGACAGGATCTAACGATTGGTGGAAAGAAGTATCAAAAACAGCAACCTCAGGTACATTAGGTAAAACTTTCATGAAAGCATAGATGCCGTCAGCTTCAGCTGGGTTATGCAATGGTGCATAGTCACTCATATTATAAATCTTCCAAAGATTATCATCTGTAATGACTGTACTATCAGTAAATTCTTCACCACCAGCAACGACACGATGCCCTACCCCAGCAATATCTGCTAAAGAATCGATAACATTGTATTCTTTAAGCCAACTTAGCAACTTTTGAACTGCTTCTTCTTGATTAGCAATATCACTTTGTTCATCATGTTGACTACCATCTGCTAAAGTCATTGTGAAAACAGAACCTGGTAAACCAACACGGTCAGCCATACCAGATGCAATTACTTTTTCATTATCTAGAGAAAATAATTTGTATTTAAATGATGAACTACCTGAGTTTACTGCTAAAACTTTTTTCATTTTATATACCTCTCGTATTATATAAATTAATTTTCACTCTTATGATACCAGTCATTTAGTTTCATATTAAATGCTACTAAAGATTCTGGTTTCTTTAATGAATCTAATTTAGCCACCAAAACTTCTCGCTTGAGAGCATGTTCCCCATGATTTTGGAAAACTAAAATTGATTTTTGTTGAATTTGGCTTGAAAACATGTCATCAGGCAAATCGACAATCGCCTGAATATTAACTTTTTTAGCCAGCCAAGTCATGAATTCAGTAGATCCTTTACCAGTAAATAGTAATCTAGGTACTACTAAAAATGCAAAACCATCACGCTTAAGATTATTTACTATTTGTTCAATAAATAAAGTATGGGCAAACGAATGTCCCTCTTTTGCATGATTTTCGAAACGCTCAGCATTATTATCCAATGGATAATAACCTACTGGCACATCACTTACCACTATATCCGCTTTTTCAATCATCCATGGATCTAAAGCATCTTGACAATATAAATCAATCTTTAAATCTTCAAGATGGGCGCCAATATCTGCTAAATCCAATAATGCTTCTTCATTATCAATTCCAATTAATTTGTAATTGTTTTGTGAATGATTTTCCTGAATCAGCTGTCTAATAACCGAATAAAGTAAATTTCCAGTTCCAATTGCGGGATCAACCACAGTTTTTTTACCTGTCGGAACGATTCTTTGCCAAATCAAAGCAATTACTGTAGCAATTACTGAAGGTGTGGGCATCAAGTTATAGTCACTGGCATCTTGAGTAATTGCTTTTAAAGTTAATAAAGTAAATATTTGTACTTTTAAGGTACGTGGCAAATTATCATAATCTAATTTACGATACTCTTCAGTTAATTCAGCTACGGTTTCTTTATCTGGGGCACCTGATTCTACTTTGATTTTTCCATTTTCTAGATTATCAAAGGTTTCCGTCAATGCCGATGAAAAAGAAACATTCAGCGCTTTTTGTAAATGCTCAATAGCTGTCTGAAATTTTGGATATAATTCTTCTACTTTTTGCATTTTTCTTCCTTCTTTAATATTCCTTCTAATATTCTATAGGTATCATCAAATACTAGCAAGCAATCATTGTTACTTGGAAAAATAATTTATCAAAGAAAGATTACTTTCCATATTTTCAGTAAAACTGCGTTGATACATCATTACAAAGGTAATGCAAATATTAATAAGCAGCAAACTACTAATTAAGGCACTTCCCTTAAGCCTTTTTACTCTTATCTTTTTTCTCATCCTGTATTTTATTTTCCTTTTTCTTTGGTAAATCTGTTTTGAAAAACATCTCGCTTTGTCTACCATCTTTTTCAGTTACTAAAATAGAAAAAGAATCTTTTGAAGTAGAACATTTTATTTTTTTAACTTGAAAAAGTAGCGGCATGTGTCCTCCCTCATCTGTTCTCATTCTCAAAACATCATTTGAACTCATATCAATTACATATGTATCGTAAATTAAATCACCATTCTTTTTCTTCTTATCCGATAACTTTCTAAGAACAATTTTAGTTGGATCTGAACCCGTTGTACTTACCTCAACATGTCCACTTTCTTTTAAGAAATTATTTATCTGTACATAACTATACGAAATTTCATTAACTCCGGTTTTCTGGCGATTAATTTTTCTAAGTGTGCCTATAAGTCCAAATAATATTTGCGCACATAAAATAGTAACTGCGATTGCAAATACAGCTTCTAATAAGGTAAAACCCTTTATCTTTTTCATTATTTTATTTTCTATGATAGACATGATCATGCACTAATAATGTCTTCTTATCACTATGTCTAAAAATATATTCCGCATAAGCCTTATCTACTCGTTTTTCAATCTGTTTTTCAGTCTGTCTATTTTGTTTAATTGTTATCCCTAAAAGCAATACTCCTAAACAGGCTATCGTGAAGCCTACACATGCTTCCAATAAAATGAAGCCCTTGACTTTTCTATTCTTCAACCATCCTACCCCATGTCATCTGTATTTTAATTTTCTTTTCTTTGCTTCCACTCTTAACAGTAATTGTTCTCGGCGATATGGTTCCGCGATTGCTAATATATAAATTATCAAAATTATAAACTCTAACATGTCGATTCAAATATACTTTTGACACTTGATGCGGCTCCATTATCTGAATTGAAGAATTATTGTCAAAATATGATAAAAAATACGACTTCTTTTCTACTGTTGAGAGATGCAAATACTTATTGATAGTTGATCTAATTTGACGCGTGGTACTGTCTAAGATTATCTGTTCCTTAATATTTTTAACATAAAGCGTTGGCATTAACACGAGTAAACAAATTATTGTTAAAGTAACTATCGTTTCAATCAAAGTAAAAGCTTTTATTCTCTTAAAAATCATTTCTGCGGTAATTTTTCATATCTTTCTTTTTGTTTTTGAGAAATATATTCCTTCTTTACTAGCTCTTCTAATGAAGTACCATCTCCATTATCTTCAGCTAATTGTCTTTGGGTCTCAATCGTTGTTCTTAAGGCTTCATCTGTTTTGGTAGTCGCTCTTTCTTTTTGCTTACTTAAGCCCGGAACAATTAACAAAATTAGCATCGCAATAATGGCAATTACAATTACCATTTCAACTAAGGTAAATCCTTTTACCTGTTTATTTTTCATAATAAAATGCTTTAACTTTCTCATTTTTACCTCTACATTGTTTCCATTAAATGATACATTGGCATTAAAATTTTTAAATACATTCCTAGAATACAAATTCCAATAAAAATAAAGCACAGCGGCTGCAAATTAACGATTAAACTGTTTAATTTGAGATTTAATTCATAGAAAAGTGTCTTGCTAAGCAATAATGCTCTTTTCCCAATTTGCTCTCTTGTCGTTCCAGTCTCTAAAAGCATAATTAAATTATTAGAAATAAAAGCTTCACTCTCAATAATTGCTTTAATTTCAATTCCTTTTTCTAATTGATTCTTCACTTTTGCTCCTAAAACTTGTTGCAACGAATTCTTTGGTTGCTGATCAGTAAGTTGACAAATTTTTTGCAGTGAGAAGCCATTGATCAGTAAAACAGCTAAGTCAGACACGATAAGATAGTGAACATATAAATTTAATGTTGGTCCAATTATAGGTATCCTAGTTAATTTATTCAGGGCATAATAATCTTGTTTATTGAGCAACATGATTATCTTACTAATAAGAAATGCACCTATAATAACTAACAACACAAGTCCACCTAACATTAAATTACTCGTCCAGTCATTATCTGACATTTCTGTCTTTAAAAAGGTTTGCATACAAATCAATAGCGTAACCATCATTCCAATTAAAAGTGCTGGATAAGCCAATTCTCCTCGCAATTTCTTTAACTGCTTATTTTTCAATCGAATAAGTTTACTTAATTGGTCTAAACAAGACAATAGATTTCCATCAATAATCGCCATATTTATTTGTGCAGATAAAGTACTAGAAAATCCCACTTCATGCAATACATCTCCAAGTTGCCTGCCTTCTTCAACTTGTTTACTTATATAGACTAATTGGCTAGAATTACCACTCCATATTTTAGGCAGTAGTTTTAAACTAGCATTAAGCGAATAACCATTAATTAGTGCTTGTCTTAAATAATCAATAAAAATTAATTGAGCAGCGCTGTTTAGTTTATCCTTCTTCATAAAGATGCTTCGTATCTTCACTAATCTTTCCTCTTTCAACTAACTGCTCTAAATTACTTTGCCAATTACTCAAATCATGGCGATTGTCATTAAACGCAATAGCTTGATCAAGTATTTTTCCATACCTAATATCCATTAAACAAGCAACTTTATTTTGATTTTTTATTGGTAGCAACCTTTGATAAGAAACAGCTGTCAGACAATTGCATAATTCATCTTTAGTGATTCCTAATCCTTCAAGACGTGAAATTGTTTGCAAGGCTGTTTTCGCATGAATAGTTGCTAAAACCAAATGTCCACTTAAAGCTGCGTTAATACTGATTTTGGCAGTTTCTTGATCTCGAATTTCCCCAATAATTAAAATATCCGGCCTATGTCGTAAAGCAGCCTTTAGTAAATCTGGATAAGCAATTCCCGCAACAAGATTTACCTGTGTTTGTAAAAAATTGGGATTCCAAACCTCGACCGGATCTTCAATAGTCATTACAACTTTTTCTTTTCCCACTAGTTGTGCTAGTTCATACATGGTTGAAGTCTTTCCCGATCCTGTTGGACCACTAGTCACTATCAACCCCCGTTGATTGGTAAGTCTTTTTAGCAAATCGAATTGTTCCGAGAGAAAATAATTATTACTTTTTTCTCCATAAATTAATCGAATTACTAAAGACTCATCTCCCTCAAATTCCCCCACACTTGAAAAGCGTAAAAAAACCTTTTCATCCCCAAATTTAGTCTGATAAGCACCCACTTGTGGTCTACGACGCTCAGATATATCCATTTGCGCCTGAAACTTGAAATAATTAAGTAATTCTTTTCCTGCTTGCTGGCCTAATTCTTTTATTTTACTCAAGCCTAGGGCAGTTCGAATCTTTATTTCATAGCCTCCAATAGCTGGAAAAATAAAGATATCACTAGCATGGCTTTTAATTGCTTTTTCTAAAATAACTTCTGATACTTCGTTCATAATTAATCCCTCCTTTGCCATACACTTATTAGTACGCAAAAATGTAATAGTTTTTTTATTATTTTAAAAATTGAGTAAAAAAAAGACTGACGCAAAGGTCAGCCATAAAAAAATAGACCTAAAATGAAAATTAGGTCTATTTCTTGATAAATTATTATTCATCATCATCTGCAGCGGCAGTATAAACATTAGAAACATCATCGTTATCTTCTAATGCATCAATTAAATGAGAAAATTGCTCTTTTTTATCTGCTGGAACTGGAGTGGTGTTTTGCGGAATCATAGTTAATTCAGCGTTAGCTAACTTGTAGCCAGCTTTTTCTAAAGCATCACGTACAGCTGTAAATTGCTTAGGATCAGTGTAGATTTCAAATGCATCATCACTAGTTTCTAAATCATCCCCACCAGCGTCCATAACATCAAGTAAAACTTGGTCTTCGTCAGCATCAGTAGTGGAACGATCAATTACAATATATCCCTTACGGTCAAACATGTAAGCAACAGAACCAGTTGCACCGAGTGAACCTCCATTACGAGTAAAGGCAACACGAACATCAGAAGCAGTACGGTTCTTGTTATCAGTTAAAGCTTCAACTAAAACTGCAACACCACCGGGTGCGTAGCCTTCATAGGTAATTTCATCATAATGTTCATCTGAATTACCTTCAGCCTTCTTAATAGCACGTTCAATATTAGTCTTAGGCATGTTTGCTGCACGTGCTTTATCCATAACCATACGTAAAGTAGGATTTCCTGAAGGGTCAGGACCACCACTCTTTGCAGCCATATAAATTTCACGAGATAATTTTTGGAAAACTTTACCTCTCTTAGCGTCTTGCGCATTCTTGCGGCCTTGAATATTGTGCCATTTTGAATGTCCTGACATAAGAATCCTTCTTTCTTTTTATTTAATATAGTTAACCTTGTCAATCATAACGCACTCAAGGTTTAAATTCAATCTATGATTAATTATGAATTACTTTTTTCTTGATGGTGTCTAATCCAGTAGATAAAAATACAGAATAAAATAGCTAAAAGTGCTCCGGCTGAATCAAGAGCAACATCGTGAAGACTTGGAGTTCTATCTCCAGTCAAATATTGGTGAAATTCATCTAATCCCGCTAATCCAATAATCCCTAGCCAAATAAATAAGGGGCCACACCATTTTTTAAATAAGCGGTCTAAGCCTAAACAAGCAAATAAACCAACTAAAAAATATGATGAAAAATGGGCAAATTTTCTCATGACAAATTGAGTCATTCCCGCTTCCCCATTGTCCAAAAATGCATTGTGCCAACGTCCAGCATAATAGATATTCCACTTTCCAACTACTCTTTCAATAATTGGAAAATGTCGATGAATAAATCCTGGTGACATCTCTTGTTCGTGATAAGTCATTGAACTAGAAATAAATAAACCTAAAAGCACTAAGAGCATCAAACAAACAAAGATCATTTCTCGCTTCGTTAATACTGTTTTTTTCATTTTTCAACTTTCCTACTTTCAAGTTCTTCAGCAACCAAAATAATTATTTTTTTAGCAATTTCAATTTTAGTTGTCTCTACTATATTCTCGATTGTTTTATCTTGCCTTAAAATCGTAACTTTATCTTTATCGCTACCAAATACTCCATGACTGACATCATTTGCAACAATCATATCAGCGTTTTTCTCTTGCAGTTTTTTAGAAGCATTTTCTAATAAATTGTTTGTTTCAGCGGCAAAGCCAACAACAACTTGGTTTGCCTTTTTTATACTTCCCATTTTTTTCAAAATATCAGGAGTTTCTTTCAAATAAATCTTTAACTCATCCCCCTGATCCTGCTTTTTGATTTTATGAGTAATATAATTTACCGGTTCATAATCTGCTACAGCAGCTGCCATAATCAAAGCATCTGCTCCTAAAAAAGCAGTCTTAACAGCTGAGAGCATTTCTTCAGTAGTTTCTACCTTAATATTTTTTAAATTAGGTGAGTTAGGTAATGAAACAGCAATGTGTCCTGAAATTAAAATCACCTCTGCCCCAGCAGCAAGAGCAGCTTTAGCTAAAGCTATTCCCATCTTACCACTCGAACGGTTACCCAAAAAACGAACTGGATCAAGTGGAGATATGGTTCCACCTGCAGTAATTACAATTTTTTTACCAGCTAATACTTTTTTAGCTTGAAGAGAATCATCTATCCAAGCCATAATGTCATCTGGCTCTGGCATCCTTCCCTTGCCGCTATATCCTTCAGCTAAGCGCCCAGTAGCAGGATCCATTACAGCAATTCCATCTTGTTTTAATAATGCTAGATTTCTTTGAAAGGCTGGATTACTCCACATATGACTGTTCATAGCTGGAACTACGTATTTAGGTGAAGCTGTTGCTAAAAAAGTCGTAGTTGCCGCATCATCAGCAATACCATTTGCAATTTTGGCAATAAAATTAGCAGTTGCTGGGACTACAACAGCCATTTCTGTCCAATCAGCCAATTCAATATGCTGGATCTGATTAGCTCTTTCTTTTTCCCAGAGATCAGTCAATACTGGATACTTAGTTAAAGCAGCTAATGTTTGGGTACCGATCAAGTGGACAGCTTCTTTTGTCATAGCTACTCTTACTTCATGTCCTTTTTTTTGAAAATTTCGTACAACATTAATTGCTTTATAGGCAGCAATACTACCTGTAATATAAATTGTAGCTTTCATTTCTTCTCAACCTTAATTTCATAATTTCTTTCTACTATAACACAAGCCAACTAAGACAAATTATTAAAAAATAAATTATCAAATTAAAAAACATTACCAGATTCTGATATGATTTATATTGAATAAAGATATAGCTCCAATACCTTGAAAGGATAAATATACAAAATGAAAAAATATTATCAAAAGATTTTTTCTCTTTTTATTGTAATGGGAACATTATTTTTTGTTCTTACTGGTTGCTCCAAAAAGGATAATTCATCGTCTAACAAAATATCGATTGTTACGAGCACCAATGTTTATGCTGATATTGCCCAAAATGTTTTGGGTAAGTACGGTAAGACAACAGCCATTATTACTAGTAGTTCCACCGATCCCCATGATTTCGAACCAACTACTGCAGATGCAAAAAAAGTTCAAGACGCCAAAATTATTGTAGCTAATGGTTTAGGATATGATTCCTGGCTAGCAAAATTAGCTAAATCAAGTAATAAGTCTGCTGTCTTAGTTGGCGAAGACTTAATGAATTTGAAAAGCGGTGATAATCCTCATATCTGGTTTGACTTAAATATGCCAACCAAATATGTCAACTATTTGGTAAAGCGTTTATCTAAAATTGATAAAAAGCATGCAAACTATTATAAAGAACATGGAACTAAATACTTAGAAAAAATAAAAAAAGTTCAAAAAATGGCTGATTCTATTGATGGTACAAAGCAAAAGCCAGTATATGTTAGTGAACCAGTATTCGATTACGCTTTGAAAGCTACCCACTTTAAGATTGGTGATAAAGCTTTTGAAGAAGCAATTGAAAATGAAACCGATCCAAGTGCCAAAATTGTTCATCAAATGAATCAAACTATTAATAATCGTGGTATCTCTTTCTTTGTTAAGAACTCCCAAGTAAATAGTTCCACTGTTAACAATTTCGTTAAAAGAGCTAAATCAAAGAAGATTCCAATCTTGCAAGTTCGTGAAACCATTCCAAACAATACAACTTATTTGAAGTGGATAACAGAAAATTACCAAAATTTAGCAAATATCAATAAAAAGTTAAAATAATTACCAAAAAAGAGGCATAAGCCTCTTTTTTATTACCCTAAAATATCTTTTAATTTGCTATTAAATTGCTTAGGAATTTCCGCCATAATTACATGACCAGTTGGTGACATAATAAAACTATCTACTTGATCATTTTTTTCTTCAAGAAGTTTTTCATATCCTTCACGATAATACGGACTCTCCTTAGCAATAAAAAAAGTAATTGGAATTGATGCGTTTTCTATAACTTTTCGCCAATCTAGCGACATATGATTTTCTAATAAGTCCACATTATCTTTTCTATTAAACGGATCTTCTTCTTTTGCTTTCATGAGTTGGGCATAAACATTATCATCTAGTCCTGCAAAAGTTTCGTGAACATGAGGTCTTTCTTGGCATTTTTCATGATAATTTTCACTTGTATAGTCCATAAAACCATACTTCCAATTCCTATCATTAAGCATCTTAGGTGATTGATCTATCACTAATGCACGTTTAACTACAGTTGGCCATTTTTTTATTAGACAGAAAATAATCGAAGCGCCCATTGAGTGTCCCATGAAAGTAGCCTGTTTAATTTTTAGAAAAGAAATTAATTCTTCTAAGTCTTGTGTTAGACGGGCAATATTATGACCTTTTTCTGTTCGTTGGCTCTTCCCCATATTCCGATGATCATAAGTAAGTACTTGATATCCTAAATTATTAAGAAATGATACTTGAGCAGACCATATTTCTTGATATGCCCCAAAACCATTAACTAAGACAATCGTCTTCCCTTTCCCAGTTAATTTATAATTAATTTTTATATTATCACTTGTTTCAAACAGCATTTTTACTCCTTATTCTGCTTAATTCTAATGAATAAACATCCAACTACAGCAATAATCGCAGTAATCAGTGCTTGACTTAATCCACTACTTAAACTTACATTGATCCCGGTATAAACGCTTTGTTGAAGCGAGCTTGTGGCAATTTCAGCTGCATATGATAAAACCCCATATGAACCTACTGCGGCAATTAAAAGTGGTAAAATTGCAATCTTTTTACCAAATAAAACCATTACCATTGCCAAAATATAAAGACCAATTAGTAGGAAATAAATCAAATGATAAATCTCGGCTGCTTGTTTTACATCAGCAGAATTCTGCCTTAATTGTTCATTTACTAATTGTAATATTAACTGATTAAAAACTTGTTCTTGCTGCGTATCATTATTTAGTTTTAAATCAGATGCAGCTAATTTACCATTGGCTAAATAATTAGTACTCAATTGATTTAGCCCTTGATATGATGTCTTTAATTCAATATTTTTGGGTAATTGTGATAAAAGTGTATCTTCGATTCCTGATTCTTGCAAAAAGGCAACTCCCATTTGCAAGTCACTATTATTCGCTTGGTCAACAACTTTATTAATTGAGCTTTTCACAAGACCAGCGGTACTATCAACTTTCAATTCAACTGGACTTGTTAAAGTCAAACTCAATGAAATAAAGATTAATCCAACTACAACTAATCTCCAAATCCATTTTATAAATTTCATTTTTTCTCCTAACGAAAATTTTAATAGTCTTTTATAATCCCCAAAATAATACATAAAGTTTTTTGGGGTGCTATATAATAAAAGTGTAACAAATATTAAAGGAGTTCAGCATGATTGATGAAAAACTAAAAGAATTTTTCAATAAATTTCCTCATATCAAGGAAAATAAACCTTTACAAAATACTCTGAGTAAAAAAATCAACAACCTAATAAAAAAAGAAATTCAGCATGGTGCAAGTCAGGTCGAAGCAGAACAAAAAGCACTTTTAAATTTAACTGATCTAGACACTTTATTATCACAATTAAAGAATTTAGAAGAAACTGACTACAGTAAATACAATGACTTTTTTGCTAAAATCTTTGATTCAAAATTAGTTAACGAATTAAATCTCAAATTAAATCAAATTGATGAGATTCACCTTAACTACCGTTTGGGCGATATTTTGGTCTTACCCACTAATTCATCAAACTTAATTGTGCATGACTTTATGTCTCGAAACATTGAAAATCTTCATTCAACGGTCGAAAAAGCTGGCAATGTCTTAAAAATTACCCAAGGTCCACGTAAGCTGGTTGGAATTTTTAAAAACAAAACTTTATTATTTTTACCTAAAAATTTTACTGGTTTTCTAACAATTAGAAGTCAAAGCGGTGATGTTTATATTAATAAAGTCACAAATTATTGCCTGCTTGATGTTACTGCAGTTTCTGGAGATTTATTGTTAGCTCACTCTAAGCTTAAACGCGTCCAGGCAGACCTAAAGTCAGGCGATATTGCTGTTTCTAGTACATCTGCGAATGTGTTTCATATTAATGCGCATTCTGGAATTTTAACTAGCGATCATGTTTGCGCAAAAGAAGAAATTTCTTATCATACAAGCAGTGGAAACATAGATTTAGATAATATTTCTACCAAAAACTTTTTTATTGATACAAAGAGTGGAAAAATTATTATTAATGACCTTAATAGCGAAAGAATGGATTTAGTCACTGATACAGGAAATATGAGCCTAAATAATATTAAAGGTAGCGGTGATATTAAGTCTGGAATTGGTAAAATAAATTTATCAATTGCTGATAAATCTAACTTTAGTTTTTCAATTAAAAGCAGAGTTGGAAGTATCCGTGTAAATGTACCAAGAACAGAATTATTTAAATTCAAAATTAATACTAAGAAAATCGGTCCTACCGATCTTCCACTCGACTCCATTATTTATGGCAATAATGAATACGATGAAATTGAAGGATACGTTGGCGATGAAAATTCAAGCAATTCACTAATAATCACAAGTGAAATCGGAAAAGTATCAATTAAAAACTAAAATTAAATAGCCTTAGAAAAAATGCTAGCAAACCTAAAATTTGCTAGCATTTTTTCTAAATCATTAATCCAACTTTATATCCTGCAAAAACTAAAATTAAGCCACCGCCATAAGATAATAAAGCATAAAGAAGAAATATTTTATAATTATGGTCTTGCCAATGAGAAAGCAATTCAACATTTAATGTAGAAAAGGTCGTATAACCTCCCAGTACCCCAGTTCCAACCAAAGCATAAATAAATGGCGATAAGTTGCGCGAAAAAACTAGTCCTAACAAAAATGCTCCAGTAAGATTTATTAATAAAGTGGCATAAGGAAAGTTGCTAGACCAATGTTTTTTACCATAATTAGTAATTCCGTATCTGAGAACTGCTCCCCAAATTGCTCCAAAACCAGCTGTTAGAAGTGCACTTATCATGCTCTTATTGCCAACTTTCTACCTAATATTTTTCCTGTAATCATTCCTAAATAAGCAAATAAAAATCCAATAAAGATTGAACTAAAGAAATATATCAGTGCCTGATTATTCATTCCGTTTTCTAATTGCTTAAACGTATCCAAATGGAAACTAGAAAAGGTTGTAAATGCACCTACAAAACCTGTACTTAACCCTGTAACTAGCCAATCTCGTCCTTCTCTAAATTCAATAAAGAAATATGTTAGAAATGCCAATAAAAAGCAACCAATGATATTAGCTACAAAAGTTCCAGCCTGTGACCAAATTACATTTAAATAAGCACGTAATGCACCTCCAAAAAATGCAAATAAACCAACACTGATATAATTTTTCAACTTTTTATTCATTAAAAACCAACCTTCTTATTGCATATGCAATTCCATCTTCATTATTTGTTCGAGTAACATAATTAGCTCGCTTCTTTATCTCTAATACCGCGTTTCCCATAGCCACTTTATAAAAATCTGGAACGTCAAACATAGAAATATCATTTTTTTGATCACCAAAAATCATTACTTCATCTTGTTTAAGATTAAGTTTCCGTGCCAATTCTTTCAAAGCGTTTCCTTTTGAAGCCCGCTTAGAATTAATTTCAATTAATGTTTCATCAGAGGTAGAAACATTATATTTTTCAATAACTTCTTGAGGTAAACCACGATAAACCCTTTCCATTTCTGATGGAGCACCTGAAAACATAGCTTTTGTAAATTTTAAATCTTTTGCTATATCTTTTAACTCACAAACTTCAATTGGCATTCTAGTTAGCCAACTTTCACGCGATAAATAGTAGTTGACAAAGTGATTTAATGTAATAAACTTATCCCTTACTTCAACATGAAAGTTAGCTTTCAGTTGCTGAGCTATTTTTTCAAAAAACTGGAAATCTTGATAATTTAGTAATTCTTCAACTACCGCATTTCCTTGTGCATTCAAAACCAGAGCGCCATTAAAAGCAACAGCATATTGATTAGGATCTTGCAGATCTAACTGATCTAAATACTCTTTAATTCCTGGAAATGGCCTCCCCGAGCAGGGAACGATTTTGATACCTGATCGAGATGCTTTTTGTAAAGCTTCCTTTGTTTCATAACTTATTTCTTGTTTATCATTCAATAAAGTTCCATCAAGATCAACGGCAATTAATTTTATCTTCATCAATTTTCTCCTATGTAAACGTTCGCTTTCCTTTCTATTATACAAAAAAAGACGACACTACTCCCTTATTACACATAAGAAAGTAGGCGTCGTCAGATCTTAATCGGTTAAATTGGTGAACGCCATCACCTATTATAATTTAATCAAGGCAGTTTATTTTGAACCCATCTCTTCTTCAACGACTTTAGCCACTTCTTCACAATACTTATCAGCTAATTCTTGTGTTGGTGCTTCAGTCATAACACGAAGTAAACTTTGAGTTCCAGATGGACGAACAAAAATCCGTCCTTCATCGCTCAATTCTTCTTCTACCTTTTTAATTGCTTCGGTAATACGCTTATGTTCTTTCCAGTCTTTTTTATCTTTAACAGGAACATTGATTAAGCGTTGTGGATATTCCTTAAAGTCGCTTAATAATTCACTTAATGACTTACCGGTATCCTTCATTACGTATAATAAATGCAATCCAGTAAGCATTCCATCACCAGTATTATGATAGTCACTGATAATAACATGACCAGATTGTTCACCGCCTAGATTATAACCATTAGCTCTCATTTCTTCTGAAACATAACGGTCACCAACTTGAGTTCTGACATTCTTAAGGCCACGTCTTTCTAAAGCCTTAGTAAAGCCTAAGTTACTCATCACAGTTGTAACAATCGTATCTTTCTTTAAACGGCCATGATCAGCAAGATATGAACCAATTACATACATAATATGGTCGCCATCGACTTCGTTACCATTTTCATCAACAGCAATACAACGGTCAGCATCCCCATCAAATGCTAAGCCCAATTGAGCACCTTGCTTTACAACTTCTTCTTGTAACTTCTTAGTATGAGTTGCACCTACATGATCATTAATATTTAAGCCATTGGGATGAGTTGCGATTGTAGTAAAATCAACGCCCATATCAGCAAATAATCTTGAAATTAAAGCACTAGCTGCGCCGTTTGCACCATCTACAACAACTTTAATTCCGCCTAATTCTTCAGGTAAAGTATTTTCAATAAATTGCAAGTACTTTGAAGCACCTTCGTGGTAATTCGTTACAGTACCTAAACCTTCAGCTGAAGGACGTGGAAGCGTATCTTCTGGTGCATCAATTAATTTTTCAATTTCTTCTTCTTTAGCATCAGATAGTTTTAAACCATCACTACCAAAGAACTTAATCCCATTATCTTCAACTGGATTATGAGAAGCTGAGATTTGAACACCAGCATCTGCACCTTGAGCACGAACTAAGTAAGAAAGGCCTGGGGTCGTAATCACACCAACTTCTAAAACTTCAATTCCTACGGAAAGTAAACCAGAAATCAATGCATATTCTAACATTTGTCCAGAAATACGAGTATCACGCGAAACTAATACTTTAGCTCTTTCACCATCTTTTTTATCTTTGGTAAGAACATATCCTCCATCACGACCTAATTTAAAAGCCATTTCTGGAGTTAAGCCAGCATTAGCAACTCCCCGTACACCATCTGTTCCAAAATATTTAAGCATAATTTTTAACAACCTTTCCTTGTTTTATTCCTTTTTAGCAGTAGTATCAGTCACCTTTATATGAACTGGTATTACTGATGGTGAAGCCTTAACTACGCCCTTTGGTAATTTAATTGTTACATCTCTTGTAACATCTTGATTAATGCCACTTAAATCAACCTTTAAAGGAAGAGATGTTATTTTCTTTAGCGTATTCTCATCACCATATATCTCAACTGTTTCTTCTTTCGCGGTTAATGAATAAACATGAGTTGATGATTCATTTTTGGACGTCACGTTTATTTTAACCTTTTTTTTCGACAAGTTAATTGGGATAGTAATGTGCGCTGTTGCTGGATCAATAGCAACATTGAGTTGATGTCCTTCTTTATCAAGTGCTACCAGCATTTCTTCACGCTCAAATGTGCTGTCTATTCCCTTTGGTAAATTTGCACGAGCTACGATACGATCAACTTGGTTAACTTCGCTCTTAGCGCCAGTAATGTTAACAACTTCTGGATCGCTCTTTGCTGTGCCAAGATTATACCCATGAGATACAGCACTCTTATTATACTCTATTTGTACAGGAAGGGTACGAGATTTTCTTTTTTGAATGTTTACGCGCACTTTACTTGGACTCACACTATAAGTTAACTGAGTACTTAAACCATTTACCTTAATTGGTACCGTATGTTCTCCAGTTTTTAAATGGCTTAAATCAATATAAACACGAAAATTTTGAGTATTAATAGTTGAAGTAACCAGCGCATTTGATCCTTCTAAAGTAAGATTTATTTTTTCGGGATAGCCAGTTACATAATACTTATCAGTATTAACAGAAACTTGCAGGGGAGCTTTAATTACTTGCGTCTTGGTCGCAGTTTTCAGAGTTTCCTCTCGACGTCCTTGAGTTACAAACCCCTGTTGATTAGACGAAACATAAATGGCCAGTAAAATTGCCAATATCAATGCAACAATGCGATAGAACCAAGGTTTATCAAAAAACTTTTTCATTTTTTATTTGACCCCCAATTCCAAACATGATTTACAATTCGTTGATACCATTTTGGCTTCTCTTCTTCTTCCTTTGGAACTAATTGAGCATTTAAGTACTTCAAATACTCTTCTCTAGTCAAATCAAGCATAAATTGGCTATTACGAGTGATTGTTACACCACCTGTTTCTTCAGATACAACAATTGTAATTGCATCAGTAACTTCTGAAATACCCACTGCTGCCCGGTGACGAGTTCCTAGCTTTTTAGGAATCATACTATTATCTGAAAGTGGCAAATAAGCAGCAGCAACCGCAATTCGATTGTTTCTAATAATTACTGCACCGTCATGTAATGGAGTGTTAGGAATAAAGATGTTGATTAATAACTCGCCAGTAATATCTGCATCAATCGGAATACCAGTTTCAATATAATCTTCCAAACCAGTATTTTGCTGGATCGTAATTAAAGCCCCAATTCTTCTTTTGGACATATATTGAATCGCCTTATCTAATTCTCCAATCATTTTCTCAGCGGCCTGTTTTTCAGTCATAGTTGTGCCACCAAAAATTGGCGATCTTCCTAAATGTTCAAGTCCACGTCTAATTTCTGGTTGAAAAATAACGATTGTTCCAATTACAGACCAAGAGAGAATTTGATCAACAAAATACGTTAGGGTATGTAAGTGTAATAATCCGGCTATAATTCTAACTACGATAATTAGAGATATTCCTTTAACTAATTGAACAGCCTTGGTTCCTCTTACCAACATAATTAAGCGATAAATAATATACCAAACAATCAGAATATCAATAATGTTCATTAAATTTTGCCAAGTAAATATTTGCTCAATGTTAAATTTCACTACTCATCCCTCCTAAGCCTTAATTATACCTAAACTACCGTCTTATCGACCATACATTTTAAATTCAAGAAACAGATCATTATATTCCTGAATTTTCTTAGGGCCTAAATCTTGATAAACTTGTAAATTTTTCATTGCTTGTTTGCTTGGATAAAATTGCTTATCATTTTTTATCTCTTTAGGTAGTAATTTTTGAGCTTTGATATTTGGCGTTGCATAACCAATATACTCGGCATTTTGAGCAGCATTTTTTGGATCAAGCATAAAATTAATAAAAGCATATGCCCCTGCTTTATTTTTAACAGTACGGGGAATAACAAAATTATCAAACCACAAGTTTGAACCTTCTGGTGGAACCACATAATGTAAATGTTTATTATCATTTAACATTGTCCGCGCTTCACCAGACCATGTTACACCAACAGCTGCTTCATTCTGAATCATATACATTTTTAGCTCATCAGAAATAATAGCCTTTACATTGGGGCCTAATCCATCTAATTTAGTTTTAGCTAATTTAAGATCTAATGAATTAGTAGTATTTAATGACTTCCCCATCGACGCTAATGATAGTCCCATAATATCTCTAGCAGAATCAACTAATAAGATATTATGACGATAATCTTTTGACCAAAGATCGTTCCAATGCTTTATCTGTCCAGGTTTTACAAACTTGTCATTATACACAATTCCTAATGTCCCCCAGAAATATGGGACTGAATAAGTATTCTTAGGATCAAATGAGTGATGCAAAAATTCACTTCCGATATTTTTATAATTTGGAATTTTTTTTGTATCAATTTTATCAAGTAACTTAGCCTTTCGCATTTTCGAAATCATGTAATCAGAAGGAACACAAATATCGTAAGCAGTGCCTCCCTGCTTTACCTTCGTATACATAGCTTCATTCGAATCAAAGGTTTCATAAATTACATGATAGCCAGTTTGCTTTTCGAATTTTTTTATCAGCTTAGGGTCAATATAGTCGCCCCAATTATAAATAATTAAATTCTTATTATTGGCGCTAACACCACTATTATCTAGCTTCTTAGCCCAAGCCTCTAACCCCAAGCAAACTGCTAAAATAGCTAAAATTCCAATCAATAACTTTTTCATTGTGCACGCCCCTTACCGATATGGGATTTGTGATTAGTAATTACATAATAAATTAATACCAAAACCATTACGAAGATAAACATTAAGGTACTTAAGGCATTGATCTCTAAATTAATCCCTTGCCGTGCGCGTGAATAAATTTCTACAGATAATGTTGAAAATCCATTTCCAGTTACAAAAAAAGTAACTGCAAAATCATCTAATGAATAAGTCAAAGCCATAAAAAAGCCAGCCAAAATTCCCGGTGTAATAGCTGGAATCATTACTTTGCTATAAACTTGCCAAGTCGAAGCACCCAAATCTCTAGCAGCATCGACTAAAGAGTAATCAAATTCTTTTAAACGCGGTAAAACCATTAATACAACAATCGGAATTGAAAATGCGATATGACTTAATAATACTGACCCAAAGCCCAAACCAATTCCTAAAAAAGTAAAAAAGATCAAAAAACTGGCACCAATAATTACATCTGGTGAAACCATCAAAACATTATTTAATGCTAATAAAGTTTTTTGTCCTTTTTTATTCTTAGTCTGACTAATTGCAATTGCACCAAAAGTTCCAATTACTGTCGCAATCAAACTAGATAAGAGAGCTAATAAAATTGTTTCTAGAAAAATTGCTAGTAGTCGATTATCGTTAAATAAATCCTGATAATGACTTAAAGTAAATTTTTCAAAATGATCCATATTATGACCACTTGAGAAAGAATAATATATTAAATAAAAGATGGGTAAATACATCAAAACAAGGACAAAAGCGAAATAAATCCGGGACCATTTTATTTTTTTCATAGCTTGATCTCCTTTTTACGACGATGATCAGACGAAGTAAATAGCATAACAATTACCATTAGGACTATTAATACAACCCCAATTGTCGATCCCATTGACCAATTCATTGTGGTCATAAAATATTCTTCAATTGCAGTACCAAGCGTAATTACTCTGTTTCCGCCAATTAATCTTGTCAACATGAATAAAGAGAGTGAAGGAATAAATACTGCTTGAATTCCTGACTCAACTCCAGATTTAGAAAGTGGCCATAAAACCTTCATAAATGTTTGCCACTTACTTGCACCCAAATCATAAGCTGCTTGAATTACAGCCGGATTAATATCACAAATTGCATTATAAATCGGTAAAATCATAAATGGAATTTCAATATAAGCCGCTACAAAAATAAAAGCGAAATCAGTAAATAAAATATTTGCCGGTGCTATACCAAAAAGCTTTAAAAAGTTATTTAGCAATCCATGCTTGCCGAAAATTCCGATAAATGCATAGGCTTTTAAAAGCAAATTAATCCAAGTTGGTAAAATAATCAAAAGTAGCCAAAATTGCTGATTTTTCATTTGACTTAAAATATATGCAATCGGATAGGAAATTAACAAGGTAATTAAGGTAATTAAAAATGCATACCAAAATGAATTTAGCGTCATTCTCAAAAAAGTTCCATTAACAAAAAATTGTTGGAAATTTTTCAAGGTAAAACCATCATCACCTTTAAAGGCATTAATAGTAATTAAAATAATCGGAGCAATAACAAATAAACCAAGCCAAAGTACATAAGGCACAAGAAAAAATAGCCTACTCTTTTTCATATCTTACTCTTCTCCTTCATATGCCTCTAAACGTTTATCAAATTCTGCTTCGCTTTCACAAAAACGCATCACATGAATGTCCTCAGGATCAAAATATACCCCTACTTCTTTTCCAATGCTAGTTGGATTAGTCGAGTGAATCAGCCATTCATTTTCATCACTATCAATGGCCTTAATTTCAAAATGATCTCCCAAAAAGAGCTGACTTTCAACCATAACTCTTAACTTTCCATGTTCAATATCAGTAATATCTAGATCTTCAGGCCTTAAAACGACCTCTACTTTTTCTCCTGGTTTAATTCCTGCATCAGCACATTCAAAACGGTGATTACCGAATTCCACTTCATAATCTTTAATCATTCTTCCGCTCAGAATATTTGAATCACCTATAAAGCGAGCTACGAAATCATTAACTGGTTCATCATAAATATCAACTGGACTTCCACTTTGTTGGATTTTTCCTTCATTTAAAACAAAAATTTCATCACTCATAGCTAAAGCCTCTTCTTGATCATGAGTAACAAAAATAAAGGTAATTCCTAACTTTTTTTGGATTTCACGCAATTCAAATTGCATATCTTTTCTTAAACGCTTATCTAAGGCAGATAAGGACTCGTCTAAAAGTAGAACTTTTGGCTGATTCACAATTGCTCTTGCAATTGCAACACGTTGTTGCTGCCCACCACTTAATTCAGAAATTTCGCGATTTGCAAAGCCATTTAACTGAACCATATGAAGAGCTTCTTTAACAGCTAACTTTATTTCTTGCTTATCTTTTTTCTTGATTTGCAAACCAAAAGCAACGTTTTCAAAAACATTCATATGCGGAAATAAGGCATAATTTTGGAAAACCGTATTAATTTTTCTCTTGGCTGCATCCAAGTTGGTAATATCTTTTCCATCAAAAAATACTTGACCACTTGTTGGTTCACTAAATCCAGCAATTATTCTTAAAATAGTTGTCTTGCCTGATCCTGATGGCCCTAATAAAGAATAGAATTTCCCTGATTCAATCGTTAAATTAATATCTTTTAGAGCCACAAACCCATCGTCATACTCTTTACGCACATGCGTTAATTTAATAATATCGCTCAACTTTTTCACCATCTCATCAAAAAAGCTACAAGCCGTTACTTGTAGCTTTGTCGTAGTATCTAATCTTTTTCTTTTCCTATAATTCTTACTTCAGTTTGCAAATCAACATCAAAATCTTTTTTGATCGTCTTTTGAATTAAATGAATTAAATCTAAATAATCAGTAGCTGTAGCACCACCAACATTGATAATAAAGCCCGCATGCTTCATTGAATCTTCGGCACCACCAATTCTTTTTCCCTGAAGACCCGCTTTAATTATCATTGGACCCACAAAGTGGCCTGTTGGGCGCTTAAAGACGCTTCCACATGAAGGATATTCAAGTGGTTGCTTTGCTCTACGTAAGCCATTAAAGTATTCCATTTTAGCCTTAATGGCCCACTTATCTCCTGGTTCAAGTCCAAAAGTAGCACTGATTACTATATCTCCAGTTTCCTGAACTAGTGAATGACGATAGCCAAATTCCATTTCATCGTGAGTATAAGTTTTAAATTTGCCTTCACGAGTTAAGACCCGAACAGATTTAATGACAAATTCTGTCTCGCCACCGTAAGCACCAGCATTCATGAAGACAGCTCCACCAACGCTACCAGGGATACCAGCTGCAAACTCTAAACCACTTAAGCCGGCCTCACATGCTGCTTCAGATGTATCAATAATTCTAGCGCCAGCATCTGCAGTAACTGTTGCTTCTTCTTGGTTAGCAACAATTTCATCCATCTTAGTAAGAATTAAAACTAGACCTGAAATTCCTCCATCTCTAATAATTAAGTTAGAAGCATTTCCAATAACAGTCAAAGGTAGGTTATTAGTTTTAACTGTTTCCACTAAGATTTTTAATTCATCTAAATTTTTAGGAAAAGCAAGATATTGCGCAGGTCCACCGGTCTTAGTAAACGTAAAGCGGCTCAATGGAATATTTTCTTGAATATCAATTCCCTGTTTTTTTAAGTCCATTAGTTGCATTTTCAATCTCTCTTTTCCTTAAATAATCGTCCCTTTAATCATACCGCAATAAATAGCTAGTTTTCTACCTTAAGTGTTATACTAAAAAGAAAAATAATATTTTATTTAGGGGATAAAAATGAACTTTACTGCAATGGATTTTGAAACGGCAAACAGTCATCCTGAAAGTGCATGTTCTCTTGCCTTGGTTATGGTTAGAAACAATGAAATTGTCGACCGTTTTTATACAGTTATTAATCCGCAAATGCCTTTTGATGGTCGAAATATCAGAGTTCATGGTATTACTGCCGAAGACGTTAAAAATGCACCAACAATGGCTGAAGTTTGGCCTAAAATAAAAAAATTGTATCAACCCGGAATGTTAGTAGCTGCTCATAATGCACGGTTTGACTGCCGGGTAATGGAAAAGTCGCTCGCCCGCTATAATATTCCAGCTCCTCACTACTTTGCAATTGATACTTTAGCAATTAGCAAGGCGTTCGAACCTGATCTTCCTAATCACAAATTAGACACAGTGTCAGAAGCTTTAAATATTAACTTATGGCATCACCATAACGCTTTAAGTGATAGTGAAGCTTGTGCGGGAATTTTAATTGAAGAAAATAAACGTGTTGGAGATGATCCAATCAAAAAAATGGTTAAGCCAATCTAAGCTTAACCATTTTTATTATTCAAAAGATCTTTTTATATCTGATAACCAAGCTTGGTTTCTCTTACCAACAGCTTTAAATTCAACTATTCGTTTGGTTGAATCCCATGAATCATCAATCCGCTTAATCGTTACTTCAAGATAATCGTTTGGCAAATCATCAATAATAAATTGTGGCCACTCAATTACCACTAATCCGTCTTCGGCTAGATATCCAGGCATGTCAATACTTGATAAGTCACCATCTTCTAGCCGATACATATCCATATGAAAAAGTGGTATTTTACCTTCACGATATTCTCTAACAATTGTAAATGTTGGGCTTTTAACAGGACGTCTAATACCTAATGACCGAGCAATTCCTTTAGTCAGAGTGGTTTTTCCAGCACCTAAATCACCAGATAAGAGGAGCAGGTCATGTCCCTGGCTACTTTTTCCAATTGCCTGACCTAATTTTTGCATTTGTTCATCAGAATTTATTTCTAATGATTCCATTTTACTTCTCCATGTTTGCTTGAGCAGCAGTTAAAATAGCTAATAAGTATACATCCTCTGTTTTACATCCACGTGATAAGTCGTTAATTGGAGCAGCTAATCCTTGCAATACAGGCCCAATTGCACTAAAGCCACCTAAACGCTCAGCAACCTTATACGAAATATTACCTGACTGAAGTTCAGGGAAAATAAAAACATTAGCATGTCCAGCAACTGCAGAACCTGGAGCTTTTGCTTCTCCTACGCGCGGAACAATAGCGGCATCAAATTGTAATTCGCCATCGCAAACTAAATCTGGATATTTTTGATGTACTAAATTAGTCGCATCTTGGACTTTAGTTACCATTGCTCCTTTTGCTGAGCCCTTAGTCGAAAAACTAAGCATTGCAATTTTAGGATCAAGCCCAATCATTTCAGCTGTTTTACTGGATTGATAAGCAATTTCGGCTAATGTCTCACTATCAGGATCAATATTAATTGCGCAATCCGCAAATATATATTTTTCGTCTCCACGTTCCATAATCATCGCACCTGAAACACGGCTCATTCCCTTTTTAGTTTTAATAATCTGCAGAGCTGGACGAACAGTATTAGCCGTTGAATGAGTAGCACCAGAAACCATTCCATTAGCTTTTCCTTCATATACTAACATGGTACCAAAATAAGAAACATCTTGTAGAATTTCTTTTGCTTCTGCTAAAGTATTCTTTCCTTTTCTTAATTCCACAAAATCTTGGCACATTTTTTCAAAATCTGGGTAGACAGCCGGATTGATAATCTCAATTGAACCTAAATCAACATTTAATTTTTCAGCAGATTTTATCACTTCATCGGGTTTTCCTAACAAAAGTGGTTCAACAATTCCCTCTTCTGCAAGACGAACAGCAGCCTTAATTATTCGCTCATCATTTCCTTCGGGAAAAACAATCACTTTTTTTGATTCTTCTGCTTTTTTCTTAAGTGAGTCAAATACTTTCATAACAAATTAAGCCTTTCTTTTTATCTCTAGCTAATATTTTACAATTTCAAAGCTTTTTCTCAAAACAAAAACTATGCCATATCTGATTGGCTTACTTCCTGTGGCAATTGCCAATCAATTGGACTCTCACCAAATTTAGTCAAGGCATCATTACATCTCGAAAACGGACGGGAACCAAAGAAACCACGGTCTGCTGAAAAAGGACTAGGATGCGCAGACTTGATAATGACATTCTTTTCTTCATCAATTAACGGAATTTTATTTTGAGCAAATCTTCCCCACAAAATAAATACAACTTTCCCGCGATCGCTAAGAGCTTTAATAGCTGCATCAGTGACTATTTCCCAGCCTTTTCCCTGATGGCCATTGGCATTTCCATAAGGCACTGTTAATACTGCATTAAGCAATAAAACTCCCTGATCTGCCCACTTTTTCAAATAACCATGATTTACTGGAATGGCACCAACATCATCATACAATTCTTTATAGATATTTTTTAACGATGGCGGCAAAGCAACACCAGGATTAACACTGAAACTCATTCCCGTAGCTTGTCCCGGGTTATGATAAGGATCTTGGCCTAAAATCACAACCTTAGTATCTGCAAAAGAAGTCAATTTAAAAGCAGTAAAAATATGATACATATCTGGAAAAATCTGCTTTGTTTGATATTCACTTTTTAGAAAATCATGTAATTTTTGATATTGTTCACTATCAAAAGCGGGTGCTAAAATTTCATCCCAATCATTTCCAATTAATTTTTTCATATTTATTCTATCCTCTTGTATCTCTAAGAAATCCAAGTTCATGATATCATATAGATAAAAGATCGGAGGACTTAAAATGATTAAACTTATTGCAAGCGATATGGATGGCACACTATTAAATAAACAAATGCAAATTTCATCTGAAAATATTTCTGCTATTAAAGAAGCACAAGCTAAAGGAATCGAATTTTTAGTAGCAACTGGGCGGGCACCTTCTGAGTCGCAAGGAATATTGGCAAAAGCTGGACTTCACACTGGTTTCATTAACTTAAATGGTGCAATGGTTTTTAATACGGCGGGCAAATTAATTGTAAATGAGCCAATACCTAAAGAAGAGAGCTTCAAGATTAATAAGTTACTTAAAGATTCTGGCTTCTATTTTGAGATAGTGGGAGCAGATCATGTTTATTCTGATTCTCGTTTGCGAAGGATCGCTAACTTTTCTGATCTTTTAGTTGACCTTAATAAAAAACTAACTTTCAAAAAAGCAGTTTCTTTTGCTGCTGGCTCCGACGAAATCATGAAAATCAAATACGTCCCTGATTTTAAAGACCTACTTAAAAAGCCATCATTTGAAGCAATGAAATTTGTCGCTTTTCATCCAGATGGTCCAAAAGTCTTTAATCATATTCGCGAAGAAATTAAAAAAATTGGTGATTTAATTGTTACTGCAAGTTCTTCAACTAACATTGAAATAAATAATATTAAGGCTCAAAAAGGAATTGCTTTAATGGATTACGCAAAACTGCAGGGCTATCAGCCTAATGAAGTGATGGCTATTGGTGATAATCTTAATGACGAATCAATGATTCGAATGGCCGGTATTGGTGTTGCAATGGAAAATGCCGCACCTGAAATCAAAAAAATTGCTAATTTTATTACTAAAACCAATAATGAGAATGGTGTTGCATATGCAATTCGCCATTTCTGTAAATAAACATAATTTTCCCTAAAGGCAGATGAAATTATGCGTTATACTGTCCAACTTACCCAAGGTCAAACTTGTGGTCAAATCCCGGTCAAAAACCACCAGGGAGAGATTGTCTATATTTTAAAAGGAAACCTTAATGAGTTTAATCAACCGATCATTCTCACTGATATTAATCATGTTGAGATTGGGCGGCTCTATTTAGACTCTAATCTTCTTCTAACTAGCTATAGCGTTGATGTAATCAACCACTCCCTAGTCAAAGTAAAAAAAATAAATAGTCGGTTTGCAAATTTATTCTATATTACTAGATTAAACTATTGGATTAAAGGAAGTTTAAAACAAGGCAGATATAGTTTTTATTCAGGCATTAAAAAAGTGGCTAGCGTTTGTTCGCTAGTCACTGATGCTGGACTTACTTGGAGCTGTGATATTTCACGTCCCGAAGATGTCCCTTTTATTATTTTAATTAGTCTGCTCTTCACACAATGGCATACTAAACCTTTATTCCTACCAACTTTTAATTTTCAAAATAGAGTTAACGCTCTCTCTTAGTCGTAGTTTAAATAGTAGTGTGAGAAATTAAAGACTTGAAATTTATGAGAACAAATTTGTTTTTGAAAATCAATCAATTCAATAATAATCGCTAATTCTTCCAGTAAGAAACTATAGTTTTTATTACATCCATGGCTAATCCAAAAACAAATTCGATCATATAACAAGTTGGTCAATTGTTTAAGTATAAGTTCTGAAAAACTTCCTCTTTTATAAACATAAGATCGAATATACCGAAAGAAATGCTCTTTCATCTTTTCACACATACAATCTTGTTCACTTAAATGATAAGCATTATAAAAATACTGTTTATTTTTCTGAATATATTCACATAAAACATTAAGAAGTTGATTTAGACTTTCTTTTTTGTTTTTGCGTAATTCTTTTCTTAATTCAAACAAAATACAGGCTTCGATACAGTTATTTATCTTTCCATATCGTAAGTAAAAAGTTTTTCGACTAATTTTTGCTTTACTACAAAGTTTCGAAATATTTACTTTCTTTACATTTGGTTCAGATAACATACTATGTAAAGTTATTTGAACTCTTTCCAATTCTGCCAACATCTCATTTTTATTTCCTTTCTAAAAAAAGGATCACGCTACCTTTCTATGACTGACAGTTTTATTACTTTATCAGGTTTTATCAATCTAGACAATAGTAATAATGTAAATAGTGTTATTTTTAAATATTTCTTTAAATTTAATAATCAAAAAAGAGAATTAATCTATTTAACCTACGATTAATTCTCTTTTGATTTAATTAACTTTTTTAACCATATGATTATACATACGGTCTCCTATCGTCATTGTCGAAGTTGTTTTAAAGCCCATGTAATCATACAGACGAGCTGCTCTAGGATTATCTTGATCAACGTTCAAACTGATCTTTTTATATCCCTTCTGCTTAGCAACTTCAAGAGCAAACTTAATTAATTGCTGTCCAATACCTTCTCCCCAATGTTTGGGAGAAACTGCAATAGCATCCAGATACCATTCATGTGGCAATGCTTCTTTATCTGAAAAAATGATTGCATCAAGAGGCAGTCCGACCTTAGGATATGAACTTTTTAATGAAATATCAATTAGTCCTTGATCATCATAACCATACATTACCATTATCCCAACTGGACGATCCATTTCATCTGCTTCTACCCACATTCGATTATGAGAATACCGATAATGAGGTGAATAGAAGCCATGCTTCATCAAATCATAGAATTGACTTTCTGGAAGTGCTTTAATGGTATCCATATCCATTTCATCAAAAATTTGTTTTAAAATTGGAAAAACTAACGGGAAATCAGTTAATTTTGCCTTTCTAATCATTTTACCTACCTACTTAATTAAATTCCATACTTGCGGTGAATTTCTCGATCTTGATCACGTTTTTTAATTGTTTGTCGCTTATCGTATTGCTTCTTCCCCTGACCAACGCCTATTAATACTTTGGCAAAACCATGCTTCAAATAAACTTTCAAAGGAATAATTGTCATTCCTTGTTGAGCTTGAATTCCAGCTAGACGAGCAATTTCTCTTTTATGAAGCAATAAGCGCCGTGATCTCAAAGGATCATGATTGTAGCGATTACCTTCTTTATATTCACTAATATGAACATTTTCTAAAAAAGCAGATCCATTAATTATTTGAACATATCCATCACGTAAATTAATTCTGCGAGCACGAACTGATTTAATCTCGGTACCAGTTAAAGCGATTCCTGCTTCAAGAGTATCTTTAATAAAATAGTCATGATTTGCCTTTTTATTCTGAGCAATCAAGTTATCTGCTTTTTGTTTCATCGTTTTCTTCCTAATTACTTTTTATTAGTTTTAACAGTTGTATTCTGACGATGGCGAATCTTAAAATTATGACCATTATTTACACGGAAAGATTTATTATTCTTACCATTATTATTTCTATGTCCCTTATTAAAGCTACGCTTACCGCGACTATAACCTCTTTGTGGACGTTTTTTGGCATTTGGATCATAAATTTCAAAGTCTAATTGATGTTGCTCAACATCTGCATTGATTAACTTAACCTTAATTGGCATTCCAATCTTAAATTGCTTGTGAGAATTGCGACCTGTTAAAGTCAATGACTTTTCATCAAAGTTGTAATAATCATCGTTTAAGTTAGAAATATGAATCAAACCTTCAACAGTATTTGGCAATTGAATAAACATCCCAAAACTTGTTACTGATGAAACAATAGCATCAAAAGTTTGACCAACTTTATCAGCCATGAATTCCGTCATCTTCAAATCATTTACACCACGTTCAGTATCAATTGACTTTCTTTCTTGTGTTGAAGTTTGTTCAGCAACATCAGGAAGCTGTGACTTGAAATGTTTTTGGACATCCTTATCCATCTTTTTATCAGCATATTCATGAATCATTCGGTGGACCATTAAGTCAGAATAACGACGAATTGGAGAAGTAAAGTGAGTGTAGTATTTAGCTGCCAAACCGAAGTGACCAAGTGGTTCTGGAGAATAATGTGCTTGTTTCAAACTACGAAGCATCATCATTTGCACAACTGCTTCTTCAGGTGTACCTTCAGTCTTAGCTACCACCTTCTGTAAATCTTTTGGTTTTACATCATTTGGATCAGCTTTTACATTTAAGCCAAATGCACTTACAAATTCAAAGAATGATTGCATCTTTTCTTGATCTGGAGTTTCGTGAACACGGTAAAGAAAAGGAACATGCTTCTTGTAATAATCTTCAGCAACTGTTTCATTCGCCATTAACATAAATGATTCAATCATTTTTTCAGCAGTACCACGTTCATGAAGAACAATATCAGTTGGCTTACCTTTATCATCAACAATAATCTTAGCTTCTGGTTCTTCGAAATCAATTGCCCCGCGTTGGTGACGCTGTTTATATAAAATACTATGTAAATCAGCCATGTCATGAAGCATTGGAGCAACGTCTTCATATTTTTGCTCTAGCTTTTCATGATTATTTGGATCAAGAACTTTATTAACGTTGTTATATGTTAAACGACCATGGGATTTCATAACTGATGGATATATTCTATACCCAACACGCTTACCTTCTGGTGTTATCTCCATATCACATGAAAGAACCAAACGTTCAACGCCTTCATTAAGCGAACAAATACCATTTGATAATCTGAATGGAAGCATTGGAATAACACGGTCAACTAAGTAAGTACTATTACCACGAGCAAAAGCTTCTTTATCTAAAGGACTTCCTTCTTTTACATAATGGGACACATCAGCAATATGTACACCTAGGTGATAATTACCATTAGGAAGCTTCCAAACTACTACAGCATCATCAAAGTCTTTAGAATCGTCCCCATCAATTGTTACAGCAGGTTGATCAGTAATATCAACACGTTTTGCTTTTTCTTCCTCTGTTACATGATCTGGAATATTATTTGCCTGATCCATAGCATCTTCAGGCCAATCAGTTCGAATATCATTGTCAACTACAATTGACATAATATCAACACCAGGATCATTCTTATTACCAATAGTTAAAAGAGCTACACCTTGCATTTCATCAGGTTGATCTTCGTTAGGATATTTGGTAATAGAAATTTTTACCATATCACCCATTTGTGGCTTAACACCGTTATCGGTGATATTAATCTTATATT
Source organism: Lactobacillus sp. RTP31084st1_F9_RTP31084_210423 (assembly GCF_040919545.1). Classification (NCBI taxonomy): domain Bacteria; kingdom Bacillati; phylum Bacillota; class Bacilli; order Lactobacillales; family Lactobacillaceae; genus Lactobacillus; species Lactobacillus sp. RTP31084st1_F9_RTP31084_210423. Next base: position 204,312 of record NZ_JBCOVH010000001.1, on the reverse strand, counting down.
TCTTTAACTTACGATTTTCACTAACAACATAACTGTAAAAGCCACTTGATTTTACTACTTCATCAGCATACGGATGAAATTCACCAACTAAAGTTTCAACTCCACGTTCAGTAATTTCCTCAATTTTACCCTCAGGTCCTCTGCCATTCCATGGATTTGCACCTGCGATGATCTTTACTTTAACATGGTCTCCATCAATTGCAAACTTAGTATTGTGCTTATCAATAAAAGCATCTTCCATACTTTCATCATCAAATTTAACAAAACCAAATCCTTTATCATTTGCTTTAAATGTACCTTCAGCAACAGTATTCAATTGATTCAACTGATATTTTCCTTGACCATCAGTTACAATTTTTTTACTGTGCTCTAAAAAAGTTAAAGCTTTAACTAAATCTGGAAAATTTAATCTTTGATTACGGCTGAGATCATTTTCAAGTTGATCTACATCGTATTGCTCTTGAGGATTATGTCTGAATGTCTCATAAACATCAGCTAAAACTCGTTCATTTTGTGTCATTATCTAATTTGCCTCAATTTCTTTATAAGATAAGTTAAGCTAAAAGAAATTAAAAAGCCCCCCTATGACCGGAAGGCTTTTTTTACTTGGATGAAAGTATTGCCAAGATCAAAGCAAGAGCGAAAAAGAGAACCAACAATACAGCGGTAATTCTTTCCATTAATGCTTCAAATCCACGCTTTTTTGTCTGGCCACTAAATACTGCACCGCCGGACAATGCGTTTAAGGCATCTTGTTGCTTTTGCGGCTGCATCAATGTAGCAATAATAATTAAAAAGCTCACAATGATGAGTAGCGTCATGACGATATTATACAAAGCGCTGCCTCCATTACCTAAATTTCTTACTGTACTGATTTTACCATATTTAACTAACGAATGCTAAAAGAAAAAGGGAGCCACCTTAAGCGACACCCATTTTTCTTTCACTTTAAATATTAATTAAAATTGTTTGTGTAAATTATAGAAACTGTGAATTCCCTTGTATTGAGCAGTTGAACCCAAAGCTTCTTCAATTCTCATTAATTGGTTGTATTTAGCAATTCTGTCAGTTCTTGACATTGAACCAGTCTTAATTTGACCAGCATTAGTTGCAACAACTAAATCAGCAATTGTAGTATCTTCAGTTTCACCAGAACGGTGAGAAACAACAGCAGTGTAACGTGCTTCCTTAGCCATTTCAATAGCTTCAAAAGTTTCAGTTAAAGTACCAATTTGGTTAAGTTTAATTAAGATTGAGTTGGCAACACCCATCTTAATACCTTTTTCAAGATAACTAGTGTTAGTAACAAATAAATCATCACCAACAATTTGTACCTTATCGCCTAAACGTTCAGTAAAAGTCTTCCAACCTTCCCAATCGTTTTCGTCCAAAGGATCTTCAACGGAAATAACTGGATACTTGTCAACTAAATCTTCAATTAATGAAGTCCATTCTTCAGCAGTGTATTCACGACCATCAGCAACAGTTACATACTTCTTAGTATCCTTGTTGTAGAATTCAGAAGCAGCACAGTCAAAGGCAATAGCAATGTCTTGACCTGGTTTGTAGCCAGCACGTTGAATAGCTTCTACTAAAATTTCAAATGGTTCTTCGTTGTTCTTCAAGTTAGGTGCAAAACCACCTTCATCACCTACGGCAGTTGATTCACCACGTTCTTGCAATAAGCCCTTCAAAGTATGGAAAGTCTCTGCACCCATACGGACAGCTTCATGAAGTGATTTAGCACCAACTGGCATAATCATGAATTCTTGAATATCAACGTTGTTATCTGCATGCTTACCACCATTGATAACATTCATCATTGGAGTTGGTAAAACATGAGCATTTGGACCACCTAAGTATTCGTATAAAGGCAAGCCTAATTCATCAGCTGCAGCGCGAGCACTTGCTAATGAAACAGATAATATTGCATTAGCACCTAAACGACCTTTATTTGGAGTACCATCTAAATCGATCATAGTTTGATCGATTAAACGTTGATCAGTAACATCTAAACCGATAACAGCTTTAGCAATTTCGCCGTTAACATTTTCAACAGCAGTTAAAACGCCTTGACCACCAAAGCGAGACTTGTCACCATCACGTAATTCTACGGCTTCATGTTCACCAGTAGAAGCACCAGATGGAACAATAGCACGACCAAAGCCGCCTAATTCAGTATAAACTTCTGCTTCAACAGTTGGATTACCACGAGAGTCAAGAACTTCACGTGCGTGAATATCAGTAATAACAGACATGGAGATTCTCCTTTTTCTAATTCCGTTTAAATAAATTGTTAATTAATCTTGGTAGTTTACTAATGCTAAGAATGATTCTGGATCAAGTGAAGCACCGCCAACTAAACCACCATCAATATCAGGTTTAGACATTAATTCTTTAACGTTAGCTGGTTTTACTGAACCACCGTATTGAATACGAGCGTTTTCAGCAGTTTCTTCGTTGTACAAGTCTTTTACAGTTTCACGAATAGTCTTGCACATTTCTTCAGCTTGATCAGCAGAAGCAGTCTTACCAGTACCAATAGCCCAAATTGGTTCATAAGCAATAACAAGCTTAGAAACTTGTTCTGCAGTCAAACCATCTAAAGCAGCTTTGATTTGAGCAACTACCCATTCTTCTTGCTTATTAGCTTCACGAGTTTCAAGAGATTCACCACAGCAAATAATTGGAGTTACGCCATTAGCAAATAAAGCTTTAGCTTTTTTGTTAATGTCTTCATCAGTTTCGTGGAAGTAGCCACGACGTTCTGAGTGACCAATAATACAGTAGTCAATACCCATTTCGTTTAAAACTTTTGGTGAAGTTTCACCAGTAAATGCACCTTCAACTTCAAAGTATGCATTTTCTGCACCAGTATGTAAGTTTGAGCCTTCAGCAGTTTTCTTTAAAACATAAAGATCAACTGCAGGTGCAGCAATAACTGATTCAACTTTACTTGGATTTGGTAACTTACCCTTAACTGCATTTACAAATTCAACAGTTTGTTCTGGGTTCATATGTAATTTCCAGTTACCAGCAATAATTGGTGTACGCATTTAAAAATTCCTCCTAATTTTACTTGTCAGAAACACAAGCGATTCCTGGTAATTCTTTACCTTCAAGGTAGTTAAGTGAAGCACCACCACCAGTAGAAATGTGGCTGATCTTAGGAGCAATTCCCAATTGCTTAGCAGCAGCAGTTGAGTCACCACCACCGATAATAGTTACAGCATCCTTCAAGTCAGCTAATGCACGACCAACTTCCAAAGTACCTTCTGCGTAGTTTGGCATTTCGAATGCACCCATAGGTCCATTCCATACAACAGTCTTAGCATCCTTTAAGATGTCTCTAAATTTTTCAACAGTCTTAGGACCAATATCAAGACCCATTTCATTGTCAGGAATATCATCACCAACAACTTCGTGAGGAGCATCGTTTGAGAATTCAGTTGCTGCAACATTATCTACAGGCAATACAATCTTATCGCCAGCTTTTGCTAATAATTCTTTTGCGAGTTCAACTTTATCAGCTTCAAATAATGATTTACCAATCTTGTGGCCTTGTGCAGCTAAGAATGTGTAAGCCATACCACCACCAATTAAAATGTGATCTGACTTAGGAATTAAGTTTTCAATAACACCAATCTTATCTGATACTTTTGCACCACCAAGGATAGTTACAAATGGATGAACCGGGTTTTCAACAGCATCACCTAAGAACTTGATTTCCTTTTCAAGTAAGAAACCAGCTGCTGCAGGTTTACCAGCCTTCTTCATAGCAGTTGCAATACCAACATTTGAAGCGTGACTTCTGTGAGCAGTACCAAATGCGTCGTTTACAAATACATCGCCAAGACTTGCCCAGTATTCGCCAAGTTTTGGATCGTTCTTAGATTCACGTTTACCAAAGTCATTGTCAATATCTTGGAATCTAGTGTTTTCAAGAACAATAACGTCGCCATCTTTCATTTTATCGATGGTTTCTTCAACTTCTTTACCTTCATTTTCTGGTACAAAAGTTACAGGCTTCTTTAATAACTCACTTAAGCGTTCTGCTACTGGACGTAATGATAATTCCTTCTTGTCAGCATCTGACTTTACACGGCCCAAGTGGCTCAGCAAGATTGCTTTACCACCATGTTCAATAATGTACTTAATAGTTGGCAAAGCAGCAACGATACGGTTATCATCACCAATAACACCATTTTTAATTGGAACATTGAAGTCAACACGAACTAAAACTTTTTTACCTTTAAGATCAAGGTCTGAAACGATTAATTTAGCCATTTAAATTAATTTACCTCCGATAGATTATTTGAAAAAAGGCGGAGGAAGTAATTCCCTCCGCCTTCTCTCGTCTGCTTACTAAAATCAATAATTAATTAATGATTAAAGAGTAGCAAATTTCAATAAAGTACGAACCATTTGGCAAGTGAATGAGTATTCGTTGTCGTACCAAGCAACAGTCTTAACTAATTGCTTGTCACCTGCAGTAGTTACCATGGTTTGAGTTGGGTCAAAGATTGAACCAGCAGTCATACCTAAAACGTCGCTAGAAACGATGTTGTGGTCGTTGTATGCAAATGAAGGACTTTCGTACTTCTTAACTGCTTCGTTAACTTCGTCAGCAGTTACATCCTTGCTTAAGATTGAAACTAATTCAGTTACAGAACCATCTGGAACTGGAACACGTTGTGCGTGACCGTTCAACTTACCGTTCAATTCTGGAACAACAAGACCAATAGCCTTAGCAGCACCAGTTGAGTGAGGAATAATGTTGATAGCTGCAGCACGAGCAGAACGTAAGTTACCACCACGTACAGGACCATCCAAAAGCATTTGAGTTGAAGTGTAAGCGTGGATAGTAGTCATAGTACCAACTTCAATGCCGAATTCCTTTTGTAAAGCATTAACCATTGGTGCTAATGAGTTAGTAGTACATGAACCAGCTGAAACAATCTTGTCGTCAGCAGTCAAAGTATCATCGTTTACGCCGTAAACAATGGTCTTCAAGTCTGAACCAGCAGGTGCAGAAATTAATACACGCTTTGCACCAGCCTTAAGGTGAGCTTCTGACTTAGCTTTGCTAGTGTAGAAACCAGTACATTCAAGAACGAAGTCAACGCCATCATCCTTAACCCAAGGAATGTTTTGTGCTTGTGGTTCAGCGTAAACACGGTACTTCTTACCGTCAACTACGATTGAGTCATCAGTTGCTGAAACTTCGTGGTTGAAAGTACCATGAGTTGAGTCGTACTTAAGTAAGTGAGCTAAAAGTGCTGGAGTAGTCAAGTCGTTGATTGCAACAACTTCAATATCTGAAGACTTTTCGCCTAAATCCATAATACGACGGAATGCTAAACGACCAATACGGCCGAAACCGTTAATACCAATTTTAACTGTCATATCCTATATTCCTCCTTAGGAAATATGTAAGTAACAATTTATTTTAAACGGGAATTACTTCCCCTTTAAAACCAAGTTTGAGGCTCCTTCATCCGTGATCAACCACGTCTGTTTGGGAGCATGATGCATGTAAGCCGCAATTGCTGCAGCCTTGCTGGCACCAGCAGCAATTGCGAATACATGAGGTATTTTATCTAAATCTTCTAGTTGAAGACCAATACGTGGGATACGTTTAACAAGTCTACCTTGTCGGTCGAAGAAATACCCGAAACATTCGGCCACAGCTCCATCATTTCGAAGCTTAGAATTAGTCATAACATCTAAGCCACGTCTCTTTGACATGACATCTGCTCTACCAACTCCATGTATCACCATATCACTATTATAAATGTTTGAAATCGCATTCGCAATATCTGTGTCTTGAAGTAATAAAGTCAAGGCTTCAGATGATACATTTTCTGGTAGATATAGGCCTTTATGCCTACCTCCCGTTTCAGATGCCATCATCTGAGCTACAGTATTGCTTTGAATTTCAACACTTTCTCCAACTGCTCCCCTTCCAGGAACAAACAACAAATCGCGATAGCGACTTAATTTAGGAGAAAGATGACGAGCTACTCCAGCAACAGTAGTACCACCCAATACGGTAATGATACTTTTTCCTAGCGGTAAAAGAAGATCCAGGGCAGAATTAAGTTGTTCACCCATCAAATCAACTACACGCTCTTGCCGATCCATATCACCAGGAACAATAATTGCTCGATCAATACCCAACTTCTGTGCCAATTCAATTTCAGTTTGGCTTGCATTGAATAAACGATCAATTAATGGAACAGCTTCTTTTAAAGTTCTCTTTCCTTTATCAGTTAATTCCATCCCATAGCTCTGAATATTGATCAGACCTAATTGTCGCAAATAATCAGTTTCAGTTCGCACATTGCGCTCGCTTAATCCTAATTTTTTAGCAACAACTCGTCGCCCAACTGGAGCTAACAGCGAAATCTGTTCAAGAACAAGAAAACGTTGCCGAATTATTTTTAAAACATCAGGAACTAAGCTTTGCAACAAGGTTAAATCCGAGTCCATTGCTCGCTCCCTCTATTGGGTCAAAATCGATACCGCCATATGACGGTCAGCGACCCAAAAAGCTTAAAAATATTAGAGAGACGCGAATTGATTAACTTCAGATTCACATTTCTCTCTCGACATTTTTTAGTATAGCAATATCTTTTTTTAAATTCAAGATATATCCTTCAGAATAATTAATTTGTACTTTCTTCTTTTTTTGATATACTTATTTTAGTTTGTCGTGCCCTTAGTGTAATGGATCGCACGTAAGATTCCGGTTCTTAAAATCTGAGTTCGACTCTCAGGGGGCGCATAGTACGAGACAGTCAGTCAATCTGGCTGTCTTTTTTTGTATTTTGTCACTTTATTTAGAAAAAATCTATCATCTGTAAGCATTTTCGTTATAATTAAATTTGGTGTTAATTATGTACATAGACAGAAAGGTTATTTTATGATCGAAGAAGAAAAAAAGTCTAATGCCAAAAAAATGCTCTGGCCAACGCTAGCGATGATGGCATTTTCAACTGTCTGGGGCTTCGGTAACGTTGTTAACGGTTATGTTTACTTTGACGGTACCAAAGTTATATTCAGCTGGATATTAATGTTCCTGTTATATTTTGTTCCCTATGCATTAATGGTTGGAGAACTAGGTGCAACTTTTAAAAATGCTAATGGTGGTGTTTCCTCATGGGTTAATGCTACTATGGGTGCAAAGTGGGCCTATTACGCTGGGTGGACATATTGGGCATGCCACGTAGTATATATTTCAAGTAAAGGTACTGGTGGCTTAAGAGCCATGGCTTGGGGAATCTTCGGCAACACTAAATGGTATGATGGTCTTCCAACTGCTTGGACTCAATTTGCCACTTTAGTGGTCTTCCTCTTTTTCTGCTGGGTTACTACTAAAGGTATCCCAGTACTTAAAAGTTTAGCCACTATCGCTGGATCATCAATGTTCATCATGTCAATTTTATTTATTATTATGATGTTTGCTGCACCAGCAATTAACCCCCATGCTGGTTATTACTCAATCAATTTTAATTGGAAGAGTTTAATGCCCACATTCAACCTTAAATATTTAACATCTCTTTCAATTTTAGTTTTTGCTGTCGGTGGATGTGAAAAGATATCTCCTTATGTAAACAAAGTTAAAAATCCAACCAAAAACTTTCCTAAAGCAATGATGGCTTTAGCAATTATGGTCATGGTTTCTGCAATTTTAGGAACTTTTGCTATGGCTTTAATGTTTGATCCTAAAGTTGTTAACAACAATCTAAACGAATATATTTCAAATGGTGCTTACATGGCCTTTCAACGTTTAGGCGAGTATTACCATGTTGGTGGTTTATTTATGTATATTTATTCATGGTGTAACGTTATTGGCCAATTCTCTACTTTAGTTATTAGTATTGATGCCCCTTTAAGAATGCTACTAGGTAGTAAAGAAGCTAAAAACTTTATTCCTAAGAAGCTTCTTAAGATAAATAAACATGGTGCCTACATTAACGGTATCTGGATGGTTGTAATTCTTTCAGGTGGTTTAATTGCAGCACAAGCTTTATTACCTGATGCACAGGCAGTTATGGCTCAATTAGTTAAATTAAATTCAACTACAATGCCAATGCGTTACTTATGGGTATTCGCAGCATATATTGCACTTAGAAAGCAACAAAAGAAGTTTGATACTTCTTACCAAATGACAAAGAATCAAGGATTAGCTTATACAGCTGGGATATGGTGTTTTATTGTTACAGCAGCATGTTGTATTTTAGGAATCTACTCACCAGATCCATTTACCCTATTTCTTAACATCATTACTCCAATTATCTTGATTGTTTTAGGCTTAATTTTGCCAGCAATCAAAAAAAGAGAAGATGGAACTAACCCATTAATGAAGTAACTTTAAATGAACGATATGCTTGCTATATCGTTCATTTGTTCTACATAAAATTAAGTTTGATTAGTTGACATGATTAAAAGTAAGTGATTTAATTAGCACTGTACTTATTAGAGTGCTAATTTTGTTTAGGAGGTAAAATTAATGCTCGTACCTACAGTTATTGAACAAACTGCACGTGGTGAACGTGCTTACGACATTTACTCAAGATTATTAAAAGATAGAATTATTATGCTTAGCGGTGAAATTAACGACCAAATGGCCAACTCAATCATCGCTCAACTTTTATTCTTAGATGCACAAGACAATACTAAAGATATTTCTCTATACATTAACTCTCCAGGCGGTGTTATTACTTCTGGTCTCGCAATTATGGATACAATGAACTTTATTAAGTCAGATGTATCTACAATTGCAATTGGTATGGCTGCTTCAATGGCTTCAATTCTTTTGACTAGCGGAACTAAGGGTAAACGTTTTGCATTACCAAATTCAACAGTTCTTATTCACCAGCCTTTAGGTGGTGCACAAGGTCAACAAACCGACATTCAAATTGCAGCTAATGAAATCTTGAAGAGTCGTAAGAAGCTTAACCAAATATTACATGAAACTACTGGGCAACCTCTTGATAAGATCCTTAAAGATACTGAACGCGATAATTACTTATCAGCAGAAGAAGCTAAAGACTATGGTCTAATTGATGAAATTTTGGTTAACCAAAAGAAAGACTAGTTTAATTTAACAAAAAATAGAGCTCACGATAGATGTGAGCTCTATTTTTTTGACTAATTTTCTTCTTTTAACTGTTGCGCCATTTCACGAATTTTTTGAAAACGGTGGTTAACTCCTGACTTTGAAATTGGGCCATCTGGAACCTGAGCTGCAACTTCTTTGAGTGAAAGTTCAGGATGCATTAATCTAAAGTGTGCTAGGATTGCCAATTTTTCTGGCAAATTTTCTAACCCCACTTTTTCTTCAATTAATTGAATATCCTCAACCTGCTTAGCTGCTGCATTCGCAGTTTTCTTCAAATTTGCTGTATCGCAATTTACTAACCGATTCACCGAATTACGCATATCCCGCATAATTCTTAAGTCTTCAAATGCTAACATTGCATTGACGGCACCTACAATATGTAGAAAATCACCAATTTTTTCAGCTTCTTTTAAATATACAATATATCCATTACGTCTTTTTGTAGCTTTTGCATTTAAATAAAAGAAACTATTCATTAATTCCAGTAAATCATTATTATGATTTTCATAAAGAGAATAGATCTCTAAATGATATCGACTCGTTTCAGGATTATTCACACTTCCAGCTGCTAAAAAAGCGCCTCTTAAGTATGACATTGCCCTTTGTTCTGATGTCATAATCTTCTCAGGAATTCCGGTAATCAAGCCATTATCACTGTCAAATATCTCTAGATCGCTTAAAATTTCATGAACTTGTTTTTGAAGCCTAACTAAATATTGATAATTTTTCTTTAACTTCATTTTCTTAGAAACAATTAGCAGCGGCTCGATTCCATAGGCTGTTTTAATTAAAGAAAATATTCTTCTAGCAATGGCTGGATTTTCAGTTGTGATATCTAGACTAAATTGATGGTCATGAAGACTAAGTACTCCGTTCATTCGCAAAAAAGCTGCTAATTCTGCCTTAGCATGTTCTGGATGAACTGGCAGACTAGTAAGTTCTTTTTTTACATCACTTGCGTATGAAACCATTAACTAATCCTGTTCCTTTTTTCTTCGGCAATATGCTTCAAAAGCCAAATTTAAAATTTCATCGGCTACTTTTTTACCATCATGAAAAACTAATCCACTATGCTGATCAATAAAGTCAGCCGTAATTACACGGCAATCCTGAGCCCGTAACCCAGCAAAATCATTTCTTACCGGTTCAAGATAAGCATCATAATCTGCCGGATTAAACTTACTCATATCAATTTTAGCTCCGTTAACTAAGGCAGTATTAATATAATGACCACCTAAATGATCATTAATAACTTGAACGTGTTCCGCTGCTGTGAAATGATCTGTTTCACCTTGCTGCGTCATGATATTACAGATATAAATAACTTCAGCCTTAGTTTGTCTCACAGCATCACCTAAATTAGAAATCATCAAATTAGGTAAAATTGAGGTAAACAAACTACCTGGTCCTAAAACCACTGCGTCTGCTTGCATAATTGCAGCTAAAACAGGTAAAACTGCCTTTGGCTCATCGTCAGAATCAGTATCAGTTACCCATACCCGTTTAATGCGCTTATCCTTTGAAGTAATTTCTGTTTCACCAGCTTCAGTTGTCCCATCAATAAATTCTGCATTTAAAGTTAAGGGTTCGTTTGAAGCAGGGAAAATTCGCCCATCAATTCGCATCATTCTTGATAACGATTGAACAGCATCAAAAATATTCCCTTGCATTTCATCTAAAGCGGCAATAATTAAATTTCCAATTGCATGACCTGCAAAAAATGAGTCAGATGAATTAAAACGGTATTGAAAAATATCTTTTTCTTCCTGTGGTAAGTCGGATAAAGAAACTAGCACATTTCTAATATCGCCTGGCGGCACCACATTAATATAATCTCTAATTGCACCTGATGATCCACCATCGTCTGCCACAGTTACAATAGCTGTTATATCGGCATTTTGTTCCTTTAAAGCATTCAAAATAACAGGTAACCCTGTCCCACCACCAATAACAACAATTTTAGGGCGACGTCCGCGAATGACACGTACAATTTTATTTTCTCCGTACGCCATCTCCCAACAATCTCCTTTATTGTCCAATATAACGACTAATTTCTCGATGAGAAATATCAACAGGATATTTCTTAGCCAAATCAACTGCTAATTGGCGAGCGATTGAAACGCTCCGGTGTTGACCACCAGTACATCCAATTGCAATAGTTAATTTTTCTTTTCCTTCCGCAATATATCCGGGAATAGCCGTCTCTAACATGTCTAAAAACTTAGCATAAAACTTTTTAGTTTCTTTCTTGCTCATTACATAATCAAAAACTCGACGATCTAAGCCAGTAAATGGTTTAAGTTGAGGAATATAGAATGGATTCGGTAAAAATCTCACATCCATTACAATATCAGCATCAATTGGAATACCATACTTAAAGCCGAAACTCATTACTTCAATTGAAAAAGTCCGAGTTTGATTATCTCCAAACTTATCTACTAATTTAGCTTTTAATTCCTTAGTAGTTAAACGGGAGGTATCAATAATTATATTTGATATATTTTTAGTTCTTGATAAAATAGCTCTTTCTTCTTGAATTCCATCCAATAAGCGTCCTGTATGAGCTAATGGTGGCAAACGTCTTGTTTCCTTATACCGAGATACTAATACATCATCTGAAGCATCTAAAAACAAGACAGTCGACTGAACATTTTGACTATCTTCTAAAGATTTAATTTCGTCAACCAAATCTTTGTAGAAGCTTTTTACTCTCAAGTCAACAACTACTGCTGCCTTACTAAAATCTGATGAATTGTTAATTAATTCCCAGAAACTTCCCAATAATTCTGGTGGTAAATTATCTACCACAAAATATCCCATATCTTCTAAAGCTTTGATTGCCACAGTTTTACCTGCGCCACTCATACCAGTAACAATCAATAATTGTTTCTTTTGTTCAGCCATAGCTATCCCTCCTTAATCGCTATTATAACATACCGGGTGTTTCATTTTTTGAATAAAATAAAAAGTCGTTGTCACAAGTAGTTATCATAATCAACTACTTTAAAAACGACTTTTTATTTTATCTGTGCATCCATGAAACAAAAATTTCATTGATTCCAAATACCATTAACCAAAATGCTACCAAATAAACCAAAGTAATAGCAGCAAGCACTGGATTAAATAGCAAAGCAAAAGCAATAATCAAACTAACAATATTCAAAATTAAGCAGAGAACAAAATAGCCAGTTGAATATTCGCGCAAGTGCCATGAAAAGATAATACCGATAATTGAGTCGGCTAAGAACCAAATAGCAAATAAAATAGCTAAGGTTAATCCACCAATTTCACGTGAACATAAGAATAAAACTCCGATTACAATATCGACAATTGCTGAAATTAACGTAACCCAGCTTAAATCAAAAATATTATGGAATTTTACATATGCGGAAATCCAAATAATTCCTTGTAAAATTGACAAAATACCAAATACAAATACAAATGCGCTTAAACCACGACCAGGGTAACGTAATAGTAAGAATGATGCAACAATAAACAAAATTCCTGCTATGAATGAACCCCAATCAAAGCCTTGGTGTCTAGAATTATAAATATCGTTCATTTTTATATCCTCCTAGATAATATTCTACACTTAATTTACTAAAACACCATTAACTTTATTCCTGCTCATCTTTGCTATTCATTAACTTTTTAGTTAACTTAATATCTCGCTTGAGAACTGGTTTTAAGTATTGTCCCGTATAACTTTCTTTAACTTCAGCAACTTCTTCTGGAGTACCAGTAGCCACAACTTGACCACCGCCATCTCCACCTTCAGGGCCTAAATCAATCAACCAATCAGCGTTTTTAATAACATCTAAGTTATGTTCAATAATTAAAACAGTATTTCCCTCATCGACTAAGCGCTGCAATACTTCTAATAACCGCTTAATGTCATCAGTATGTAAACCCATTGTTGGTTCATCTAAAATGTAGAAATTATTACCCGTGGAAAGCTTCTGTAATTCAGAAGCTAATTTCATTCTCTGTGCTTCCCCACCAGATAAAGTTGTGGCTGACTGCCCAAGTTTTACATACCCCAAACCAACATCAACGATTGTTTGTAGCTTACGATGAATTTTAGGAATATTTTCAAAAAATTTGCAAGCTTCATTAATTGTCATATTCAAAACTTGCGAGATATTTTTTTCACGGTAAGTTACCTCAAGAGTTTCTGAATTGTATCTTGTCCCATGACAAACTTCACAAGGTACATAAACATCAGGTAAGAAATTCATTTCGATTTTAATAATTCCATCACCATGACAAGCTTCGCATCTACCGCCCTTAACATTAAAAGAAAATCTCGCTTTAGTATATCCACGCATTTTTGCTTCATTAGTTTGTGCAAATAAAGCTCGAATATCATCAAATACACTAGTATAAGTTGCAGGATTACTACGTGGTGTCCGCCCAATAGGGCTTTGATCAATATCGATAATTTTTTCGATGTTTTTATATCCCTTAATTGACTTATACTTTCCTGGTTTAGCTGAATTATTATTTAATTTTTGTGCTAAAGCACGCTTCAGAATCAAGTTTACAAGAGTTGATTTTCCAGAACCTGAAACGCCGGTTACTACAACAAATTTCCCTAGAGGGAAATCTACTGAAATATCCTTCAAGTTATTTTCTGCAGCACCAGTAACAGTAATTTTTTTACCATTACCCTTTCTTCTCTCTAACGGTACAGGAACGATCTTTTTACCTGATAAATATTGTCCAGTTAAAGATTTAGGATTCTTCATCACTTCTTCTGGTGTACCAGCAGCCATTACTTTTCCGCCATATACACCTGCTCCTGGTCCCATATCAACTAAGTAATCGGCCTGTTTCATCGTTTCATCGTCATGTTCGACTACAATTAAAGAATTACCAAGATCCCGCATCTTTTTCAGCGAAGAAATAAGTCGATCGTTATCTCGCTGATGAAGACCAATTGATGGCTCATCCAAAATATACATAACGCCAGATAAATTAGAGCCAATTTGGGTTGCTAGTCTAATTCTTTGTGCTTCTCCACCGGATAAAGTTCCAGCAGAACGAGATAAAGTCAGATAGTCTAAACCAACATTCTTTAAGAAAGTTAATCTATCACGTACCTCTTTCAAAATTGGTTTAGCAATCATCTTTTCTTGTTCACTTAATTTTACTGAATTAAAAAAGTTCAATGACTTAGAAATTGACAGATCAGAAGCTTCAGCAATATCTTTGCCATTTACTTTTACTGCTAATGCCTTTTCATTTAATCGCTTACCGTGACAAGTTGAACAAGTAAGTTCAGTCATATACTTACCCATTGCATCACGCATAAATTTTGACATTGGATGATGATAACGACGATTGATATTATTTAAAATTCCTTCAAATTCTTGAACAGTATCATTTACACCAAAGTCACCTTCAAGATGAAATTTGATTTTTTTCCCTTTAGATCCATTTAAAATTAGATCTTTTTGCTTTTTAGTTAATTTTTTATATGGCTTGTCCACAGGTATTTTTAAAGCCATACATGCTTGCTCAAGCATGGCAGTATAGTATTTTGAATTAGACCATGGCACTAAAGCTCCCTCTGCTAAAGTTTTATCCTTATCAGGAATAACTAAATCTTCATCAACTGATAATTTCATCCCCAATCCATCACAATCAGGACAAGCTCCAAAAGGCGCGTTAAATGAAAATAAACGAGGCTCCATTTCGCCGACCGTAAAGCCACATATTGGACAGGCATAGTATTCAGAAAAGTTAATACGTTCACCCTTAATCACATCAACATCCATGTAGCCATCTGCCAAACGAAGAGCAGCTTCAACAGAATCAAATAAACGACTTCGAATATTTTCTTTAACAATTAAGCGGTCAACAACAATATCAATGCTGTGCCGTTTATTTTTGTCTAGGTCAAAATCATCAGTGATTTCATGCATTTCACCGTCTACAATTACCCGTACATAACCCGCACGCTGGATTCGTTTAAATACTTCCTTATGTTCTCCTCTTTTAGCGCGAATAATTGGAGCTAAAATCTGAATTCTGCTTCTTTCAGGTAAATCCATTACGCGATCTACCATCTGATCCACGCTTTGTCTCTCAATCAAAGTTCCATCATTTGGACAAATTGGATGACCAACGCGTGCCCACAATAAACGCAAATAGTCATTAATTTCTGTTACAGTTCCAACTGTTGAACGCGGATTATGAGACGTCGTCTTTTGATCAATGGAAATTGCGGGATTTAAGCCATCAATTGAATCAACATCAGCCTTATCCATTTGGCCTAAAAATTGTCTAGCATAACTTGATAGTGACTCAACGTATCTTCTTCTACCTTCAGCATATAAAGTATCGAAAGCTAATGAACTTTTTCCTGAACCTGATAAGCCGGTAATAACTACTAATTTATCTTTTGGAATCGATAAACTTATATCTTTTAAATTATGTTCACGCGCTCCATGAATTACAATTTTATCATTTGCCATTTAGCTTTCCTCCTCTACTTTTTCTTTTCATGTACTTGCTTTTGTAAATCCATAATTGCATCACGTAAGTTAGCTGCTTCTTCAAAATCTAGTTTCTTTGCAGCTTCTTGCATTTGAGCAGTCAAAGTTTTGATCATGGTTTGCTTTTGTTTCTTAGTCAATTCATCAAAGTTTAGATCAGCAAAACTTTCTTTATTTTCCTTCTCATCACTATCTTTAGTAATTGAAATAACATCCCTGATAGGTTTAACAATAGTTTTAGGTGTAATGCCGTGTTCTTTGTTAAACTTCATCTGCAAACTACGTCTTCTTTCTGTAGCATCAATTGCTTCTCGCATCGAATCCGTAATTGAGTCTGCATACATAATTACCTTACCATTTGAGTTTCTAGCAGCACGTCCTATCGTTTGAACTAAAGGTCTAGTTGAACGTAAAAAACCTTCCTTATCTGCATCTAGAATTGCAACTAAAGACACTTCCGGTACATCGATTCCTTCTCGCAAAAGATTAATTCCGATTAAAACGTCAAATTTACCAAGCCTTAAGTCTCTAATAATCTCTAAACGTTCTAATGTCTTGATATCTGAGTGTAAATAGCGAACTTTGATCCCCAGGTCTTTCAAATAATCAGTTAAGTCTTCTGCCATCTTTTTAGTTAAAGTCGTAACAAAAACGCGTTCATCACGATCAATTCGTTTATTAATCTCACCAACTAAATCGTCAATTTGTCCCTTAATTGGTCTAACTTCAATTTCTGGATCAAGCAGTCCAGTAGGACGAATAATTTGTTCAACTTTATGATCAGTCTGATTTAACTCATAGTCTCCAGGAGTTGCTGAAACATACATAATTTGGTTTACATGCTTTTCAAACTCTTCTAATTTTAGTGGTCGGTTATCCAGAGCTGAAGGTAATCTAAAACCATAATCAATCAAAGTTTGCTTACGAGCTCTGTCTCCGTTATACATCGCCTTTAATTCTGGCATTGTAGCATGCGATTCATCAATTAAAATTAGAAAATCATCAGGAAAGAAATCAAGTAAAGTATGCGGAGGCTGACCAGCTTTACGTCCTTCCATGTGCCTAGAATAATTTTCAATTCCGTTAGTGTAGCCAACTTCACTCATCATTTCCATATCATAGGTAGTTCTTTGCTTAATTCGTTGAGCTTCTAAAAGCTTACCTTCTCCCTCGAATTTTTTAACTTGAATATTCATTTCATCTTTAATTGAAGCCAAAGCTCTTTGCATAATTTGTTCATTAGTAACAAAGTGTGTTGCTGGGAAAATAGAAACTTGTTCGCGTTCACCAATTACCTCACCAGTCAAAGAATCTACTTCAACAATCCGATCAATTTCATCACCAAAAAATTCAACTCTAAATGCATGATCAGAATAACCAGCAGGAAAGATCTCTACCACGTCACCGCGGACTCTAAAACGACCACGTTGAAAATCAATATCATTACGATCATATTGAATATTCACCAAGTCCCGTAGTAATACATCACGGCTAATTTCTTGGCCTTCAGAGATAGATACTACACTTGCTGCATACTCTCTTGGATCACCTAAACCATAAATACATGAAACTGAAGCAACGACAATTACATCATTTCTTGACATTAAATCACTGGTAGTTTTATGACGCAACTGGTCAATTTCATCATTAATTGATGAATCCTTTTCAATATATGTGTCCGACTGTGGCACATAAGCTTCAGGCTGATAATAATCATAGTAAGATACAAAATAATCAACGGCATTTTTAGGGAAAAACTCTTTGAATTCACCATAAAGCTGACCAACAAGAGTTTTATTATGCGAGATTACTAAAGTAGGTTTATTTAATTTAGCAATTACATTCGCCATAGTAAAAGTCTTACCTGTCCCAGTAGCACCCTCTAAAATTTGGGCCTTTTCACCGTTTTCAAAACCATCAGTCAACTTTTTAATTGCTTGCTCTTGATCACCTGCTGGTTGAAATTTAGAAACAAGTTCAAATTTTTTGTTTTTTTGTCGTCTAATCATTTTCGATCCTCCGCAAAAAAAGTTGGACTAAAATAGCCCAACTTCTATTAACGTATTCATTTTACTACAGCGAACGTATTTTCGCACTATTTTTGCATTACTTTAATAAATTTGCTAATGCATCTTGATATTCTTCAGCTGCCTTTTCCGCAGTTTCAATATCCTTCTTGTTTACACCAACATAAGCCTTAATTACAGGCTCTGTTCCAGATGGACGAAGAGCAACCCAAGTTTCATCATCTAAGAAGTACTTCAAAACATTAGATTTAGGGAAGCCAGTTAATGGAGTCTTTTTGTTTCCTTCAATGGTTTCTTGAGTTTCAAAGTCTTGGATTTTTACAACTTTGGCACCATTAATTTCAGTTAAGTGCTCTTTACGTAATTTACTCATTAATTCAGCCATTTTCTTTTGACCACCAATACCTGGCATTTCAATAGCCCTGGTAATTTCGTAAGCCACACCATACTTTTGCCAAATTTCTTGCAAACCATCAAAAACAGTCATGCCTTTAGATGCATAGTAACTTGCTACTTCTGCAAACATCAATGCACCTTGCATAGCATCCTTATCTCTAGCAAATGGTTTAAATAAGTAGCCGTAACTTTCTTCAAAGCCCATTAAGAATTTACCGTCATTTTCTTTGTTCATGCGGTCAACTTCTTCACCAATGTACTTAAAGCCAGTTAACACATGCTTGGTCTTAATACCAAAATCATCAGCGATCTTAAATGGAAGTGCACTAGAAACTACTGAAGTTACTAATTCATAATCAGATGATAAAGTTCCGTTTTCTTTCATGTGAACTAATAAGTAGTATGCCATTAAAGTAGCAATTTGATTACCAGTTAGAACTTGGAAGTCACCATCTGATTTTCTAACAGCCGCACCCATTCTATCGGCATCTGGGTCGGTTGCAATAATAACATTTGCATCTACTTCATTAGCCAACTTAAAGCCTGGTTCAAACACATCACGGTATTCGGGATTTGGCTTAATAGTTGTAGGAAATTCAGGATCAATAATTGATTGACTTGGAACTGGAATGACATTGTCAAAACCGCCTTGTCTGAATGCGCGATCGTAAAGCATTTTACCAGTACCATGCAATGGAGTATAAATAATCTTTAGCTTATTAGCGTTAGCTTTAACCATTTCAGGATCAACAGTAACATCCTTCAAATGAGCTAAGTAAGCTTCATCCACATCTTCACCAATTAATTGTAATGTACCCTTAGCACGCAATTCTTCTACTGGAGCAGCTTTAACGCCAAAAATATCATCAACTTTTTGAGCGTAAGCAAACAAGCGATTTGCATTTTCTGGAGCCATTTGAGCACCATCTTCACCATATACCTTGTAGCCATTATATTGCTTAGCATTATGGGAAGCAGTGATATTAATCCCAGCAAAAGTATTTAAATGACGAACAGCAAATGACAATTCAGGAGTTGGTCTTAAATCATCAAATAAATAAACATGAATTCCATGTGCACCTAAAATACGAGCAGCATGCTCAGCAAATTCTCTTGAGTGATAACGTGAATCAAAAGAAATTGCGACACCACGTTTTTTAGCTTCTTCACCATTTTCATCAATTAATCTTGCAAGTCCTTCGGTTACTCTTCCCACAGTAAACAAGTTAATTCTGTTAGTACCTGGTTCAAGCCGTCCTCTCATTCCAGCAGTACCAAAATTAATATCTTGTCCGAAAGCATCTTCAATCCACTTTTCATCTTTACCTAATTTGTTTAATTGATCTTTTAAATAATCAGGTAAATTATTTGCATTAGTCCATTGACTATAAATTTCTTTTGCGTTCATAATTTCCTCTTTACGTAAATTTTATGGTTTCATCTGCTATTTTAACGCAAGTTATAATGAAATTGCTATCATAATTAACAATTTAATTATTCTGCTCGCAAAAGATTTAACGTCTTCTTTTCTATTCGATATTTGAAAAAACTCTTAATTAACTAAAGTTCCAGTTAATCTTTCGCTCAAACTTTTCATAAGGAAGTAAAGTGATTTCACCTAAGTTTATCCCTTCTGCTGGTGGGCATTGTGCTTCTAAAGTAATTCCGTCATATTGACCAATATTGTTTGCAATACCAGTATGATTAAAGTGGTTAGCTGTATAGGTAACAATTGCAGGAGCATTAGTTGTCATAACCATTTTATGTTTATCAGATGTTAAAACTGCTGCTGGTTGCATCCCATTTAAGATAAAGGGATGATCTAAACCATTGCGTAACTTAATTTGACTATTATCACTGTTTAATGTTTCAGCTATTCTCTTACCTTTTCGAAAATCAAAAACTGTATTTTCTACGCTTTGCATTCCTTGATTTGGTAGCCCATCTTTACCAACTGGTA
Source organism: Lactobacillus sp. RTP31084st1_F9_RTP31084_210423 (assembly GCF_040919545.1). Taxonomy (NCBI): domain Bacteria; kingdom Bacillati; phylum Bacillota; class Bacilli; order Lactobacillales; family Lactobacillaceae; genus Lactobacillus; species Lactobacillus sp. RTP31084st1_F9_RTP31084_210423. The sequence continues at coordinate 184,302 of NZ_JBCOVH010000001.1, read as the reverse complement.
AATAGTAATCGGCTGCAAGTTGTAATTGTAAATCAGTTGCTTGTTCACCTAAATTAAAATAAGTATGGTTTGCTGGATTAAAAATAGTTAATTGATCACTAACCGCTTCAAGCTTATATGACACATTATTTTCATTATCTAGCTTGTAAGTTACATGTAATTTCATATTGCCAGGATAGCCATTATCACCATCTGAATCAAAAAGGAAAAGATCAGCTTGAGATTCTTGATTGGAATTTTTTAATTTAAAATTCCAAACTTTCATGTCAGTACCAATACCACCATGAATATGATTTTCTCCATCATTTTTAGGTAGTTGAAAAATATGATTTCCATGTTTCCATTGTCCTAAGCGAACACGACCACAAATTCGACCAACTGTTCCACCTAGAAAATTTCTCTCTTTTGAATAGTCTTCCGGACTGTTTAATGACAAGATCATATTTTCACTATTGAGTAGAACTTTTTCTAAAGTTGCTCCGTAATTAAGAAGCTTAACTTGCATCCCATGATCATTTTCAAGGCTAATCTCGCATAGATCTTGCCCATCTTTTACACCATATTTTACAAAACTTGTTTTCATTTTATTTATCTACCTCGCTTACTAAAGCCTTGGTAAATTTTTGCCAACCAGCTTCTCCATCTTTATTATTTTTAAAGACACCAGCACATTCAAGAACTTGATCAAACACTTCGACTAGAGCCTGTTGCAAAATACTATCTACATTCTCTCTAGTAATCTGATGCTCTGCTTTGATTTTCTTGGCCCAATCAAGATGGCTATCAGCTATTTCATTATCTTCATTAAGTAAATATTTTTTAACTTCTTCTAGTTCTTTCTTAAGTCTTCCTGGGAGAATGGCTCTTCCCATAACTTCGATTAAGCCAATATTTTCTTTTTTAATGTGCCAAAGCTCAGCATGTGGATGAAAAATTCCTAATGGATATTTATCACTAGTATTGTTATCACGAAGAACTAAATCTAAAACGAAATCTTCTCCTTCACGATGCATAATTGGAGTAACTGTATGGTGTCTAGTTTCACCATCAAAGGCTTTAATTTGACGATCTTGGTCACTATAGTGATCCCAAAAATCAATAATTTTACTGCCCAAATCAATTAAATCTAAGGAATTTTTACTAATTAAGCGTAAATCACTCATAGGCCAATCAACTACTCCAGCTTTAACTTCTGGGTATTGATCAAAATTAATCACTTTTTTTATTTTCGCCTTCATCATTGGAAAGACGTGACGACCACCTTGATAATGCTCATGAGCAAGCATCGAGCCACCAACAATTGGCAAATCAGCATTTGAACCAACAAAATATTCTGGTAGTTGTTTCTCAATATCTACTAAATTAATTAAAGTCTGCTGATTAATGATCATCGGAATATGCTTTTGATCTAAGAAAATACAATGTTCATTAAAATATGCATATGGTGAATATTGAAAGCCCCACGGACGGCCACCAATCATTATACGAATTATTCGCAAATTACTACGTACATTCTTTCCATATCCGCCAACATAGCCTTCATTTTCAAGACAAAGTGCACATTGAGGATATTTATTACCGGTACTATGAGCTGCCGCAGCAATCGCCTTAGGATCTTTTTCAGGTTTTGAAAGATTAATCGTAATTTCTAATTCATGATTCTTAGAGCTCTTTCCTGAAAAGACAATATTTTTGGCAATAGCTTCTTTTTTTACATAATTATTATCAACGCAAAGCTTATAAAACCAATCAGTTGCTGCATTAGCAGATTTTTGCATTTTTTGCCAGAAAATTTCATTTACTTTTGAAGGCGTCGGCGTTTTTAAATCATATAACTTATCATTTAAAACTTCGCGTGAAGTATTGTCATCAGGAATAATTTTGCGATCAACGGCTATTTGAACAAGTTGTTTTACTGGAGATTGTTTTCCATCATATTCTTGATCTTCATCACCTACTAAAGCTTTGATCTTATTAATTACATATACACGATCTAATTCTTTATATGCTCCACTCGCAATGACTTCATCTGCAAATTTCTCAATAATTTTCATTTCTGTAGCTCCTTAAGCTTAAATTCTTTTTGTTCCATCTACAATTTCCGCATCATAGAAACTTGCATCGTACCCAACTGCATCACGATAAATTTTTCCAACATTTTGCTTAAATTTTTCAGCTTCATCCTTTTTTACAATTGCAATTGCGCTACCGCCAAAACCGCCACCAATCATTCTAGCGCCTAATACACCATCTTGTTTCCAAGCTGCTTCAGCTAAAGTATCAAGTTCTTTCCCAGTTACTTCATAGTCGTAATGAAGAGAAATATGAGATGCATTGATTAAACGCCCTAGCTTTTCTAGATCATTATCTTCCATTGCTTTGGTTGCTCTGATAGTTCTACCATTTTCACTAACAGCATGGCGAGCACGTTTTAACTCTGTTTCGTCATTAATTAAGTATGAATATTCATCAAAAGTATTATCGTCAAGTTCACCTAAAGCTTTAATATCTAGTTTAGTTTGTAATTTTGCTAAAGCGTTGTGACATTCGCTAACACGATCGTTATAAGCAGAGTCTGCTAGGGTATGCTCTTTGTTAGTCGACATAATAATAATTTCGTAATCACCTAACTTAAGTGGTTTATATTCATATTTCATTGTGTTGCAATCAAGAAAAATAGCACTATCTTTCTTTCCCATAATGCATGCAAATTGGTCCATAATTCCTGAGTTTAATCCCACGAATTCATTCTCAGTTTTTTGACCCAGTCTTGCTAAGCTAGGACGATCCACATCTAAATCAAACTCATCCTTCAAAATCATTCCCATTAACATTTCAATCGCAGCACTCGAAGATAAGCCAGATCCTGATGGTAAATCAGCTTTAACATATAGATTAAAACCATGATTAATCTTTTCTCCATATTCTCTTTGACGAAGATAGGTGATCATTCCCTTAAAGTAATTAGCCCAAAAGCGATCATCTTTTTCTACTGAATCATCATTTAAATCAAATTCGACAATATCGCCATCGACATTACCTGAATAAAGACGAACTTTATTGTCAGTCCTTGGACCATAGACACCATAAACACCTAAACTAATTGCTGCTGGAAAAACATGACCACCATTGTAATCTGTATGCTCTCCAATTACGTTAATTCGACCAGGTGAGAAAAAGACATCCTTTCCTGCTTCACCAAATATTTCTTGATAATCTTTAAGTAATTCATCTTTATTCATAATTTTTACCTCGTAAATCAATTATTTATTTGTAATCGTTTTCATAGACGATTATAAAACTATTTATTAATTTAGTAAATATATTTACTGGTTTTCATAATAAAAAGTGTATTGAACTAGTTCAATACACTTAGTTAAAGCTCTTTCTTATAATTAAATTAGTATTCATCGTAACGTGAACCTTGGGCAAATCTGAGTTGGTTATTCTCATCAATAAAACAGAAATGGCTAACTTGCTCAAAGCAGTTTGATCGATATTATATGAAGTAAGAGGCGGTGAAATGTATTTAGCTACTTCACTATTATTAATACTAATAATAGCAGTATCTTTTGGAACCCTAATTCCTACCTCATTGAAGTATTGTAAAACCCCAACACTTAAGGTATCTGAAGCAATAATAAAGGCATCCGGTAAATTTCTACCTAATTTTTTAACTACTTCTTTTGCTAATTGATAACCATTTTTTACACTAACAATTCCTTTAGCAAAAACTTCAGTCTTTTTTATTCCTTGTGTTTTGCAGAACTCTGTAAATGTAATTTCACGAATATCACGTTGAGGTTGATGGTCTAAAGTAAAACTTTCAGCCCCAATATAACCTAAATTTGTATATCCTTGAGCAATTAATTTCTTAACTGCATCTTGTACAGTCAATTCAAGATTAGGTTGAACCGAATCAAATAATTGCGGTGCTGGATTGATATCAATAAATACACCGCTTGGCAAAACATTATGCAGTCTTTTCAGTTCCTTATAGTTAAGTTCAGCCGTACCTACTCCAAGAAAGCCCTGAAAAAGTGAAGCTTGCTTTATCAATTCATCTACTTCTGTAAATAATGTTAGCTTAATCTCTTTCTCTATCGCTACCTTTCTAATGGCATCACGCAAGAAAGAAAAATACTCATCCTGCAGTTGCTCATTTCCATTTACACGATAGAGTACAGCAATTTCTGGTTTTAGGTTATTAACTTTATTGTTGTTCTTTTTAAAATATCCTAGTTCATTTGCAACCCTTAAAATTTTACTTTTTGTTTCAGAAGTAACTGAAAGACGTGGATCATTACTTAATAAACGCGATACAGTCGCTGGGGAAAAACCGGATTTAGCAGCGATTTCTTTAATTGTTGTCATATTTCCACCACTTTTCTCTATTCACAATTACTTTATCACAGTCTTAATAATTGTGCTATTACTAAATTATTTACTAATCAAATAAATCATTTATTGATTTTCGTGCTATAATGTAATCGATTTCAAATAAATAATTCAGTAAAGGAGCACACCATGCGAGTATTAGTTATTGGTGGGGCCGGTTATATTGGTTCTCACGCTGTTAGAAAATTAATTGAAGAAGGTAACGATGTCGTTGTCCTTGATTCTCTCTATACTGGCCATAGAAAGGCTGTTGACAAGAAAGCCAAGTTTTACCAAGGCAATATTGAAGACACTAATTTAGTAAGCAAAATCTTACGTGATGAAAACATTGATGCTGTAATGCACTTTGCCGCTTACTCATTAGTTCCTGAATCAGTTAAGAAACCACTTAAGTACTACGACAATAACGTTTCAGGTATGATTTCTCTTCTGCAAGCAATGGATGACGCTAAAGTTAAATACTTAGTATTCTCATCTTCTGCTGCAACTTACGGTATTCCAAAGACTTTACCAATTACTGAAGATACACCGCTTGATCCAATCAACCCATATGGCGAAACCAAGATGATGATGGAAAAGATTATGCACTGGGCTGACAAAGCTGACGGCATTAAGTCAATCGCTCTTCGCTACTTTAATGTGGCTGGTGCTTTAAGCGACGGTTCAATTGGTGAAGACCATGGTCCTGAAACTCACTTAATTCCAAACATCTTAAAGAGTGCTATTTCTGGCGATGGCAACTTTACTATCTTTGGTGACGACTATGACACTAAAGACGGTACTAATGTCCGCGACTACGTTCAAGTTGAAGACTTAATTGACGCTCACATCTTAGCACTTAAGCACGTGATGGAAACTAACAAGTCTGACGTCTTCAACCTAGGTACTGCTCAAGGCTACTCAAACTTAGAAATCCTTGAAGCTGCTAAAAAAGTTACTGGCATTGACATTCCTTACACTATTGGACCAAGAAGAGGCGGAGATCCTGATTCTTTAGTTGCTGACTCAAGCAAGGCTCGTAAAGTCTTAGGCTGGAAGCCAAAACATGAAAATGTTGATGATGTAATTGCAACTGCTTGGAACTGGCACAAGAGCCATCCAAAGGGCTACGAAGATAAGTAAAAGGTAATATTTTATAACATATATTTTAATTTTACATACACAAAAAGCTGTCTATCAACAAACTAATGATAGACAGCTTTTATTTGATAATTTACTTTTCATTCAAGCCTTGGTAGTAATTATATACTTCTTGACCAGCAATACTTCCCTCACCAACTGCAGTTGCAATTTGGCGAAGTTCCTTAGCACGTACATCACCCAAAGCAAAAATACCCTTAACTTTAGTACGCATATTGTTATCTGTCAAAATCCAGCCTTGTTCATCTGTAATACCAAGATCTTTAAAAACAGCAGTTTGTGGTTGAATACCAACATAAATAAACACACCAGCTACCTTAACTTCTTTTTCTTCACCAGTTTCTTTATCTTTGTATTTAACTGCAGTTACTTTATTGCCATCGCCAACAATTTCTTCAGTTTGAGCATTCCAGATAAACTTCATTTTCTTGTTTTCAAAAGCCTTCTGTTGCAATTCGGCCTTGGCACGAAGTTGATCACGACGATGAATAACAGTTACAGACTTAGCAGATTGAGCCAAATATAGCCCTTCTTGAATAGCTGAGTCACCGCCACCAATTACTGCAACATCTTCGTCTCTAAAGAAAGCAGCATCACAAACGGCACAATAAGATACACCTTTTCCAGCATATTCTTCTTCTCCTGCAACGCCAAGATGCTTATGAACAGCTCCGGTTGCAATAACTACTGCACCTGCTTCATATTCACCTGAATCAGTCTTAATAATCTTTTTATTACCATCCTGCTCAATACTTTGTACATCGCCATAAGCAAATTCAGCCCCAGCGTTCATAGCAGTTTGATACATCTTTTCACCCAATTCAGGTCCTTGAATATCAACAAAGCCAGGATAATTATCAATACCAGCCGTATTATTCATCTGACCGCCATAAATCCCGCGATCAAGAATAACAACTTTTAAGTTAGCCCGAGCAGCATATAATGCAGCAGTTAATCCACCAGGACCTGCTCCAATCACAATTACATCATAATTTTTTCTCTCAGACATATTTTCGCCTCTATTCTTACTTTTTGTAAGTATATATTACTATGAGAAAATAAAAATTGCAATCCTTTTGCTTAAAGTTGAATTTCTGGCTTTGGAGTTCTTCCCATCATTTGTTTAATTTCATCTTCAACATTGGCATTTTCATATAAAACACGGTAAATTGCTTCACTAATTGGCATATCAATTTTCTTTTCTTGAGCCAATTCGTGAACAGCTTTAACAGTAGTAGCTCCTTCGACAACTTGTCCCATATTTTCTAAGACATAATCTAAGCTCTTGCCTTCACCAATTTGCTTACCTGCACGCCAGTTACGAGAGTTAACTGAGGTACAAGTAACGATCAAATCACCGATACCAGACAAGCCTGAGAATGTCATTGGTTTTGCACCAAAATAATTTACTCCTAAACGTGTGATTTCTGCTAAACCACGAGTCATTAAAGCTGCCTTAGCATCATCGCCATATCCTTGCCCAACCAAGATACCAGCCGCAATTGCAATAACATTCTTAACTGCTCCGCCTACTTCAACACCTACTAAATCGTCATTAGTGTAAAAACGAACATAGTTATTTGAAAATACTTCCTGGATTCTCTTTGCATTTTCTTCGCTAGTTGATGCACAAGCAATTGCAGTCAAATCTTTTTGAGCAACATTTTCAGCATGACTAGGACCTGAAATAGCTACAATTTTTTCACTATTATTAGGATAAATTTCTTCAGTTAAAATATCTGAAATTAATTTTTTGCTTCCTGGTTCAATTCCTTTAGTTGCAGTCACTAATAAAGGAGTTGCCCCACTTTTATCTAATACTTTACGTACATTTTTAGCAACAATTCGAACTGCTTTAGTTGGTAAAACAAATAAAACAATCTCTGCACCTTCTAATGCTTTTTCTAGATCTCCAGTAGCTGGTACATTAGGATTAAGTTCCCAATTTTTCATATAATGAGTGTTCGTATGGTGCTCGTTGATTTCCTGATTAACACTATCAATATTTCCATATAACACTACATCATTTCCATTATCAGCTAACATTGAACCAAGAACTGAACCCCATGATCCATTACCTAAAACTGCAATTTTTGCCATTTTCTTACTCAAACTTTCTATAAAAAATATTTCTTTCAATCTCTATTATACGGGTATTTTAATCCGCTACCAGCTAAATACCACTTCGGCTTTATAACCTTTCGACGATAAATCCAAAGAATAATCGCCCCAAAGAACAAAATCAAGCTTAATGCCTGTGAAACTCGAATCGTATTAGCGATATATAAACTATCCGTTCTCATTCCTTCAACAAAGAATCGGACAGCAGAATACCAAATTACATAACTTAAAAAGATTTCCCCCCGCTTAAACAAATGTTTTTTATGCCTTAAACTCAAAATTAAAATTAAACCAATCAAATTTAAAGCCGATTCATATAAATAAGTTGGTTGATAATATGAACCATTAATATACATTTGTTGAATAATGAAGTGCGGTAAATGTAAACTTTCTAAAAATGATAAGGTCGTTTTAGCGCCATGTGCTTCCTGATTCATAAAATTGCCCCACCGTGCAATTACTTGAGCAGCCATCACACCAGGAGCAATAATATCAAGCATCAAAAACGGAGGAAGCATTCTTTGATGACAAAAAATTAATAACACTATTAAGCCAGCTATCAAACCGCCATAAATAGCAATTCCACCATTCCAAATAGCAATTATTTGATCAGGATGTTGCGAAAAATATCCCCATTCAAAAACTACATAATAGATTCGAGCACCAATAAAACCAATTGGAGCTGCCCAAAGAAGGAAATCAATGAAGTCATCAGGCATAATTTGTCTTTTTTTTCCTTCATTAATTGCCATTAAAGTGGCAACCAAAACACCAGTAGCCATCAAAATGCCATACCACTTAACCTGAATTGGTCCCAAATCAAAAGCTACCGGATTTAAAGCTAAACTCATTTCTTGCTTTCACCTTCGTCTTTTTTAGAATTATCTGAGATTAATTCAGTAAGATTTTGTTCAAATTTTTGGCTTGCGTCATATCCCATCTTCTTAGCTCTAAAGTTCATCGCAGCAACTTCAATAATAATTGCTAAGTTTCGTCCAACTTTAACAGGAACCGTTACTTGAGGAACGTCTACTTCAAAAATCTCACGTGTCTTTTCATTGAATCCCAAACGATCATAGTTAGCTTTAGGATCCCAATTTTGCAAGCAAATTATTAATTGTATTTCAGTACTATCCTTAACCGCGCCAGCACCAAAAAGATTCATCACATCAATAATTCCAATTCCTCGAATTTCCATTAAGTGCTTCAAAATTTTGGGAGCTTCCCCAACTACAGTCTTATCATCTTTTTGGTAAACATCAACTCGATCATCTGCAATTAAACGGTGTCCTCTTTTAACTAAGTCTAAGGCAGTTTCTGACTTACCAACACCAGAATTTCCAATAATTAAGACACCCATTCCGTAGATTTCTACTAAAACACCGTGAATACTCTTTCTTGACGCTAATTTTTCATCTAAAAACTGAGTAATCACACTTGATAAATGCGTTGTAGCCATATTGCTAGAAAAAACAGGGATATTCTCTTTCTCAGCAGCCTCAAGCATTTCGGAAGGAATTGGTAAACCACGAGACACAATAAAACAAGGGGTCTCAGGAGTAGCCATCTTATTAAAAACCCGCTCGCGTAAATCATGGTCTAAACGTGCACTATAAGAAATTTCGGTTCTTCCTAAAAGTTGAATTCGATTTTTAGGATAAAAGTCAAAATATCCTGTTAATTCTAACCCTGGTCGCGAAATATCTGAAGTATCAATTAACTTTTGACTTAAATATTCTTTTCCTTCAATAATCTTAAGTGAAGGTACATCTTTTACTAATTCGCTAACTTTAACTGCTTCAACCATTTTTGTTGTCCTCTTTATCTTCTACATCTTTGACTGAAACATCTCGTGCTTTCTTTCGCTTTTGATTATTGCTAGTTGGCTGCACTGGATTATGAATACCAGAATCAGTTGAATCTTTCTTATTACCTGAAAACTTAGCTATCAACCAAATTATCAAGGCAACAATTAATGCGGCCGGTAAAAGTCCAATAAAGAACTTAAACACGGAAAATAAGATACTTAAAATAACTAATGCAGCTAATACTAATATTAAAATAGTTACAAATCCCATAAGCTTTTTTCCTTAACATTTAGTTTGGATTTTTTTGACTTAAAAGCCACTGTAAATAAGCGTAAATAAAATTATCTAATTTTCCATCCATTACGCCATTCACGTCACTTGTTTCAAAATTAGTTCGATGATCTTTCACCATATTATAGGGATGGAAGACATATGAACGAATTTGAGAGCCAAAACCGATTTCTTTTTGATTGCCTTTGAGTTCTTCTGTTTGCTTCTTTTTCTTTTCCTCTTCCAGCTGGAACAATTTAGCACGCAGCATATTCATTGCAGTTTCTCGATTTTGCAATTGAGAACGTTGAGCTTGTGATGAAGTAACAATTCCAGTAGGCAAGTGGGTAATTCTAACAGCACTTGAAGTCTTGTTAATATGCTGACCACCTGCACCGCTTGAACGATAAACATCAATTCTTAAATCATCTGGATTAATATCAACCTCAATGCTCTGATCAATCTCGGGTATAACCTCAACCGAAGCAAAAGAGGTATGGCGTCTTTTAGCGGAATCAAAAGGAGAAATTCTGACTAGCCGGTGGACGCCATTTTCTGACTTAAGTAAGCCAAAAGCATTCTTACCTTGAATTCTGACACTTACACTTTTAACTCCCGCTTCCTCACCAGGCTCATAATCTTCAATTTCAAATTTTAAATCATGATTAGCTGCATAGCGTTGATACATTCTTAAGAGCATATCAGCCCAATCCATGGCCTCTGTGCCACCTGCACCAGGGTGGATTTCCATCAGAGCATTATGTTGGTCATATTTATCTGATAACAATAATGATAATTCATAATCATGAAAACTTTGTGATAATGAAAACATCTCTTTAGCTAATTCTTCACTTAACTCAGGATCTGGATCAGTTTTAAGCAATTCTAAGGCTGTTTGAGCATCTTCAAACTTTTCTTCAAGTTGTTTGAAATTTTCGCTCTTTTCTTTCATCCGATTAGTTTCATTAATTAAACTTTGTGCTTGTTCTTGATCATCCCAAAAACCGGGTTCCGCCATTTTCTGCTCATTGATTGCAATCCCCTCGTTTAATGAATCAAAGTCAAAGAGACCTCCTAAAATGTTCTAACTTAGGATTCAATTCATTTAGTTTTGCTTGAATTTCACTAATCTCCATTTTTATATTCCTCACATCATCTAAATCACTTTTACTTTAATAATAGCAAAAAAGAGAGACATTATCTGCCTCCCTTTGTTTTATCGACTAATGTTTTGTCGTATTTGAGCCTTCATAAATAGACGGGTGGCATCAAATTCGATATCACTGATCATTTCTTCAAACATTCTATAGCCTGCTTCTTGATATTCAACTAATGGATTAAGTTGTCCATATCCTCTCAAACTAATAGATTGACGTAGTTGATCCATCGCATCAATATGATCAGTCCAGCGTTCATCTACGACACGCAAGATAACAACTTTTTCAAATTCTAGCATTTGCTCAGGATCAGCCAGTTGTTTTTCCTTTTCGGCGTAATTATCTTCGGCAATCTTGTAAAGACGCTTTTTAAGTTCTTCAGCACTTAAGTGCTTAATATTAAGTTTCTTAGTAGTTTCTTCATCAGTAATAGCAGATGAAATAAAGTCCCTTAATTGATCGTTGCGCCAGTCCTTTTTATCGCCTTGCGTATACATATCAACTTGATGATCGATAGTTCGTTTAATCATTGGCATCAGCACAGGTTTTAATGATTTTTCTTCAGAAATAACCTGCATTCTTTCCCCATAGATAATTTCACGTTGAGTACGCATAACATCATCATACTGCAAGGTCTGCTTACGAGTATCGTAGTTGTTACCTTCAACACGTTTTTGAGCTGATTCAACCTGCTTAGTGATCATCCGTGATTCAATTACTTTATCATCATCATTATCAGAGATTCGATCAAGGAATAATTTTACACGGTCCCCACCAAAACGTTTCATCAAATCGTCTTCTAGAGAAAGATAAAATCTTGTTACACCAGGATCTCCTTGACGACCAGATCTACCACGTAGCTGATTATCAATACGACGAGATTCATGACGTTCAGTACCAATAACTGCCAAGCCACCTAACTCTTTTACACCAGGCCCTAACTTGATATCTGTACCACGACCGGCCATGTTAGTAGCAATAGTTACTGCTCCTCTTTGACCAGCATTCATAATAATTTCTGCTTCTTTAGCATGGTTCTTGGCATTCAAAACAGCATGCGGAATACCAGCTTGATCAAGCATCTTACTTAAACGCTCAGAACTTTCAATTGCCACAGTACCAACCAAGACAGGCTGTCCTTTAGCATGACGTTCCTTAATTTCTTTTACTACAGCTTCAAATTTAGAATCTAAAGTTGGATATAGGATGTCAGGCAAATCTTTACGAGCAATTGGTCGGTTAGTTGGAATAGTAATTACTTCCATGTTGTAAATTTCACGGAATTCTTCTTCCTCTGTTTTAGCCGTACCAGTCATACCAGCAAGTTTTTTGTACATTCTAAAGAAGTTCTGGTAAGTAATGGTTGCTTGCGTTTTTGATTCTTCTTGAATCTTAACTCCTTCTTTAGCTTCGATTGCTTGGTGAAGTCCATCAGAATAGCGACGTCCTTCCATTACACGTCCAGTGAAGGAGTCAACAATCATAACTTCGCCATTTTGAACTACATAGTCAATGTCTTTTAACATAATGTAGTTAGCTCTTAAAGCTTGGTCAATGTGGTGAACTAAAACCTGATTATCAATATCATATAAGTTCTTTAAGCCGAAATGTTCACAAGCTTTTTTAATTCCTTGGTTGGTCAAATTAATAGTTTTAGTTGGCCAATCAATCTTGTAATCACCGTGATCTTCATCGTCATCCGCATCATCATCACTTTTATCTTCAGTTAAAGTCTTAACAAAGCGGTCTGCACGAATATATTCACTATTAGCCTGCTCTGCTTGTCCAGAAATAATTAAAGGTGTTCTAGCTTCATCGATTAAAATTGAGTCAACCTCATCGATAATTGCATAGTTAAGTGGACGTTGCACCATTTGATCCTTGTAGACAACCATGTTATCTCTTAAATAATCAAATCCTAATTCAGAGTTAGTGGAGTAGGTAACGTCGCAGTTATAAGCGTCTCGCTTTTCATCTGCAGACATAGAATTAAGGTTCAAACCCACAGTCAAGCCAAGCCACTTATATAGTTGACCCATTTCACTTTCGTCACGGCTTGATAAGTACTCGTTAACTGTTACAACATGAACGCCTTTTCCTGTTAAAGCATTTAAATAAACAGGTAGAGTAGCTGTTAAGGTCTTACCTTCACCAGTCATCATTTCTGCGATATTCCCGTAATGAAGTGCAATACCACCAATGATCTGAACGCGGAAAGGATATAATCCTAAAACTCTCTTAGCTCCTTCACGTGCTGTCGCAAAAGCTTCTGGCAAAAGATCGTCTAACGTCTCGCCCTTTTCTAAACGTTTGCGAAATTCGGGCGTTTTTGCTTGTAATTGTTCATCAGACAATTTTTCATATTCGTCTGCTAAAGATTCTACCTTAGTTGCTAATTTTTCAAATTTTTTTAATTCTCTTCTGTCATTGTCATAAATTTTTTTAAGAATATTAGCCATTTAATCGGTCCTTAAGTTTACATTTTGTGCACAAATCTAAAATAATACTATGTAATTTTAACATTAATTTGGAAAAATGAGAAACCTACTATTGCAAGAAAAAGCCTCTTAAGCTAATTCATTACTTAAGAGACTATCAATTAATAAAATTGTTTTAATTATTCGTTAGTTTCAATTAAACCGTAACGACCATCATTTCTGCGATATACAATACTTGTACCGTTAGTATCTGCATCTTCAAAAACAAAGAAGTCATGACCCAATAAATCCATTTGCAAAACTGCTTCTTCTGCGTTCATTGGTTTCAAATCTAAGTGCTTGTTACGAACAATATCAAATTCCTTAGGTGTCTTCTTTTCTTCTTCTAAGTCTTCATAGAAGAAGTCTTTCAATCCCTTTTCACGGCTCTTTCTATTAATACGAGTCTTGTATTTTCTAATTTGACGCTCTAATTTTTCAGAAACGAAATCAATGCTCTTGTACATATCATCGGTTGTATCTTCAGCACGTAAAACTAAGTATGGAAGCGGAATTGTCACTTCAACTTTAGCAGTATGATCTGGATAAACTTTTAAATTGATATGAGCAATTACATCGGAATTAATTTCGAAGTACTTTTCGAGCTTATCCAATCTCTTTTGAACATAATCTCTTAAGGCATCAGTAACTTCGATATTTTCTCCACGAACATTGTATTTTAACATTGTAGATTCTCCTTCCAACGTCTTATGACGTTTTTCTTTACACATCTAGTATAGCAAATTGTAAGCGGTTTTACTAATCATTTATCTACTAATTGTAAAACTATTTATTTTACAATTAGGATAAGCTTCTAATACCGCATCCCGAGCATGATATAAGGTCCGTCCCGTTGTATAAATATCGTCCAACAACAAAATTTTTCCTCGGACATTCTTGTTTCTAATTGCTGAAAATGTCTGCTTAGTTAGCAACCGCTCTTGTCTATTTTTTTCACCTTGGGCTTTTTCAGTATCCGCCTTAACCAATAAATCTGTTAAAGGGACAAATTTTTGATAAATAGAAGCAATTGTTTCAAATCCTCTTTTTCGTAAATGGCTGGGAGAACTAGGAATCGGGACATAATAATCTGCTTTTGGCAAAGAATTAACTAATTCAGCTAGTACATAGCTCAAAACGTAGTCGCCATAGCGTTTATACTGCACCATCAAGTCATGAAAAGCTTCATTATATTGATATATGGCTTTATTGTCTAATATATTGCCTGCGTATTTTTGCTGCCATTTAATACAATCAGAGCACAATCCTTTTTTATTTATTTCTTTGTTGCAGCCTGAACATACGATGCCTTTCTTTTTGTTAAACTTTTGTAAACAATCAGAACAGGTATACTTTTCTTTAGATTTAACAAATGAAAAAATTATTTCGTAATTAATTTGTCTCCTAAAATTAGACTTACACAGTAGACATTTACTCATCTATTCATCATCCTAATCTGTCTCATTGCTTCTCGGATACTTTTAGTATATTTGTGATAACAAAACAAAACTAATCCATCTCGATCATCAGCACTTCTCCCAACTCTTCCTGCAATCTGAACTAAGCTTGGCGTATTATAAATTGGATCATCGGCAGCAATCACAATTACTTGAACATGCTTAAAAGTTACTCCTCGTTCTAAAATTGTTGTCGTCAGTAAAATATCTATCTCTCGCTTGCGAAAGCTAGCAACTTTTGCCTGTCGATCCTTATCACCTGCATATACACTAACAATCTTACTTACTTTAAAAATTGAGCTTATATATTCTTCATAAGCCGGTAATTCTTTAATTCGAGGAACAAATATTAAAAGTGGCTTTTTCATATCAAGAATTTGCTTAATTTGTTTAATCAAAACCGGATGAACTTTTCCCTTATTTGAAATAAAAGACTTAAAAAAATATTTTTCTTTGGGGACTGGTAACAAACCTTGATGAAATCGCCTCTTAAGTAAAGAATAATTTATTGTTTTATTTTTCGCTTGCCTTAATAACTTTGAGTCTGGCGTTGCTGTTAGAAAAAAAGTACACCCTGCTTCCTTTACCGCGTTTTCTGCCGCAAAATGCAACATCTTATTTTCATAAAAAGGAAAAGAATCTACCTCATCAATTACAATTAAGTCAAACGCATGATAAAACTTTAAAAGTTGGTGCGTTGTACAAATAACAAATTGTTCATCACTTATCTCATGATGTTCACGCCCATGGTATTTGCCAATTTCTACTTTTTCAAAAGCCGCTTGAAAACGTGGAAACAATTCATCAACTACGTCAATTCTTGGAGTAGCAATTGCTATTCGAAAACCGCCTTTTAAAACTTCTTCTACTACCTTAAATAGCATTTCAGTCTTACCAGCCCCAGTTACTGCATGAATCAGATGATTACGCCTATCTTTAAAAGAATTCACTAATTCCTTGGAGATCAATTCTTGCTGTTCAGTTAGCGTGCCATCCCAGCTTAAAGGCATAAGTACTTTAGGATAATTGACATTCTCAACGTTTCGTTCTAACTCATCCCCTTCTGTTATTCTTCCTAGCCCAATACACTCTCGGCAATACCGTCGCCCATCTGGTAATTTCGATACTGCTTTGGTGTTACATCGCTGACAAATTCCATTTATCATTGCAGGAACTTTTGTAGTTTCGCCGTTTATGTTATGGTTATTCTGATCAGATATCCATTGGCGTCCTTTTAATTCGGTCATCAATATCACCCTATGTTAATTACGCATTTGGAGGCGATTTTTTGTCATCAAAACCATTAAATTATTTAACAATTGGTAAAACTGGGCAGCATGAGCTAATTATTAAGAAAAGTAAATTTATTTGTTCTTTAGCCCGGACTGAAACAGTAGAAGAAGCTCAAGAATTTATTGAACAAGTTTCTAAAAAATATCATGATGCTACACATAATACCTATGCTTATACTCTTGGATTAAATGATAACCAAGTTAAAGCAAGTGACAACGGTGAACCTTCAGGAACAGCTGGAATTCCAGAACTAAAGGCTCTACAACTAATGAAGTTAAAGAATGTAACAGCCGTTGTCACCCGATATTTTGGCGGCATTAAGCTAGGAGCTGGTGGCTTAATTCGTGCTTATTCGAATTCAGTAACCGAAGCTGCGCAAAATATTGGCGTTGTTAAGTGCGTTATGCAGCAACTAATTCAATTTTCAATTCCATATAACCGAATAGATGAAATCAATCATTACTTAGAAGAAAATCGAATTTCAATCGCTAGCCAAGAATATACTACAAATGTCACTATTCAGATTTATTTAGACTTAGATCAAATTCAAAAAGTTGAAGACAGCTTAATTAATCTATTATCTGGAAAAGTAGAATTTAATAAACTAGATCAAAGATTCAACGAAATTCCTGTTACTGATTTTAATTTCCATGAGCAATAAAAAAAGATTTACGTTAATATCAACGTAAATCTTTTTTATCTGGATTCTTTTTATTTAATCGTCTAACATTTACTTCAGGATCTGCACGTTCCATTTTATTAATAGTTCGTTGCAAGAAATGCAGAAGTGGCTTATATTTTTCACCTAATAATCCAATAGTCTCAACAAAAAGTTCAACTGCAAACAACAAGCCCAAAATTAATAACCAAATCCCCCATCTAGGTGAAACTAATGAAAGAAGTGATACAAAAGAAAAAATAAGTGAAATTCCATAAATGGCTAAAACCGTTTGACGATGTGTCAGTCCCATTCGCATTAACTGGTGGTGTAAATGGTGCTTATCAGCCTGAGAAATATTCTTTTTATTCAATTTCCTGCGGATCATTGCATATACTGTATCAGTAATTGGAACACCTAAAATAAGAATTGGTACTAATAACGATACAAAAGTTACATTCTTTAGTCCCTTTAAAGAAAATACCGAAATCATAAAGCCAATATACAGTGCACCTGTATCTCCTAAAAAGATCTTAGCAGGATGGAAATTATATGGTAAAAATCCTAATAAACAAGCTGCGAGCATAATACACATAATTGGAACATAGTGCTGCCAACTCTTTAGGAAGAAAAAGCCGACAATTCCCATCGTTACAAGAGAGATCAAAGTAACTCCTGTAGCTAGGCCATCGAGCCCATCAATTAAATTAACGGCATTAGTTAAAGCTAAAATCCAAAAAATAGTAAGAGGAAAACTCCACCAACCTAGTTGAAGATGACCTAATAATGGCAAACTTAATTCTCTAACTTTAATTCCAGCTAAAAAGTAAACAACTAGGGATGCTATAAAGATTCCAAACATTTTTTGTCTGGGTTTTAGTTCTAAAATATCGTCAATCAATCCAGTCAAAATAATGACACTAGATGCTAGTAATACTGAAAAAAGCTCATGTGTGGGGAAATCTTTCCTTAACAAAACAAACTCTCCAATATTAAAAGCTACAAAGATAGCTAGGCCGCCAATAGTTGGCATTGGCTTTTTATTAATTCGGCGAGCATTTGGATTATCAACTGCACCTAATACGAAAGCTAATTTTCTAATAAAAGGAGTTATAGCAGCAGTAATAATTACTAATAAGAATATTTTTACAATTGTTTGAAACATAACAATCTACTTTCTTAAACTTCTTTTTCTCATTATACCTAGACCCCAATCCAAACACAATAAAGCAATAAACAAAAAAAGACGAATCTTAAGATTCGTCTTTATTTTGCTATTGCAACAGCACGTTTTTCTCGAATAACCGTAACTTTAATGTTACCAGGATATTCCATATCTTGTTCAATTTGGTTTCTAATATCATGAGCAAGAATAGTAGTTCGAGCATCTGAAATTTTATCAGGTTCGACCATCACTCTTATCTCACGACCTGCTTGAATTGCATATGCTTGCTTTACGCCAATATGTCCTTTAGCTATTGTTTCCAGTTGCTCTAAACGACGAATATAATTTTCTAGAGATTCGCTTCTAGCACCCGGACGAGCTGAAGAAATTGTATCAGCGGCCACAACTAGTTCTGCAATAAATGATAATTTAGGAACATCATCGTGGTGAGCAGCAATCGCATTCACAACCAAATCTGGTTCATGATATTTCCGTGCAAGTTCAACACCAATTTCTACATGGGAACCTTCAATTTCATGATCAATTGACTTCCCAATATCGTGTAATAATCCTGCGCGTACCGCTATTTTTTCGTCTAAACCAAGTTCAGCAGCCATCACACCAGTTAATTTGCCTACTTCAATAGAATGAGACAAAACATTTTGTCCATAAGACGTACGATACTTTAAGCGTCCCAAAATTTTTACTAATTCTGGATGCATCTTATGAATTCCAAGTTCCATTAAAGCACTCTCTCCAGCTTCGTAAATGTCATCATTCACTTCTTTACGAGCTCGATCAACCATTTCTTCAATCCGTGCTGGGTGAATTCGACCATCCTTAATCAAACGCTCTAATGCTCTTTTTGCAATTTCACGTCTAATTGGATCAAAACCACTTAGGACTACTACATCCGGTGTATCATCAATAATCACATCTACACCAGTTAAAGCCTCAAATGAGCGAATATTTCTACCTTCACGGCCAATGATACGACCTTTCATATCATCATTTGGTAAATTAACTACTGAAACAGTCTTTTCCGAAACTGTATCAGCTGCACTACTTTGAATTGCATCGACAATTACTTTACGAGCAAAATGATCCGCTTTTGCTTTAGCAAGTTGATTACTTTCTTCAATCATTTCTGCTCTCTCTTTAACCAGTTGGTCGGAAAGCTTGTCTAAAACGATCTTTTTAGCATCTTCTTGACTTAACTCTGCAACTTCATAGAGCTTTTGCTCTCGCTCGGTCACTAATTGATCAGCTCTTTTTTCTTTTTCTAAAACTTGAGCCTGCAATTTTTTAATTTGGTTTTCTTTTTGTGTGAGTTGTGAATCTTTTTGATCCAGCAAACTATCTTTATGATCAATAGCATCTTCACGTTGCAGTAAGCGATTTTCTTGTCTAGAAACTTCTTGTCGCCGCTCATTCAATTCATTATCTACTCTTTCACGATAATGATGAATTTCTTCTTGTGCTTCCAAGATCTTTTCTTTTTTAGCATCAGCTGCAGCTTTTCTCATCGCTTCTTTTTGAGAAGCAAGATCAGCCTCTACCGCTTTAGCCTTACTTTCTGCATCTGCCAAGATGTGTTTTGCATCATGGGCTGCATTCTGAGCTTGAGTCTCCCATTTATTCTTACGAAGACTATAACCCGCACAACCTCCAACTAAGACAGAAACAATAGCGACAGCAACAGGAACTAAAATTGTATTTATCATATCTTTTACTATCGCCTTTTTTATAGAATTATTTCACACATTATTAATAATAAAAGTATCCGGAAGTGATGTCAATCATACAAAAAACCTTGACTTTTAAAAGCCAAGGTTTAACTGTATTTGTTTACTAGTTTTTTTTACTTTTCTCATTGGAAGCATCATCTTTTACCGCTGCTGCTTCCTTCTCCTGCTTTATTTTTTCGGGGTTTTCACGCTCTTCAATAGCTTTAGCATCAATTCCATATGCTTTACGCACTTTTTCTTTTACTTCATCATACACATCTGGATGTTCTTCAAGGTACTGCTTAGCATTCTCACGTCCCTGACCAATTCGATCATCACCGTATGAATACCATGAACCAGCCTTCTTAATGATATCCTTGTCAGCAGCCATATCAATTAATTCACCAGTTTGAGAAATTCCTTTACCGTACATGATATCAACTTCTGCCACTTTAAATGGTGGAGCAACCTTGTTCTTAACAACCTTTAGCTTAACACGGTTACCAATTACATCAGATCCTTGCTTGATCTGTTCTGCGCGACGAACTTCTAATCGAATAGTAGAGTAGAACTTTAAAGCGCGACCACCAGGAGTAGTTTCTGGATTTCCAAACATCACACCAACTTTTTCACGAATTTGGTTAATGAAAACGGCGATTGTCTTCGTCTTAGAAATATTTCCAGAAAGTTTCCGCAAGGCCTGACTCATTAATCTCGCCTGTAAACCAACGTGAGAGTCTCCCATATCACCATCAATTTCAGCTCGTGGTACTAATGCAGCAACTGAATCCACAACCAAAATATCAATTGCACCACTGGCAATCAAAGTATCTGCAATTTGTAATCCTTCTTCACCAGTATTTGGTTGAGATAAAATTAATGAATCAATATCTACACCTAATGCCTCAGCATAAGCCGGATCCATAGCATTTTCAGCATCAATGTATGCAGCCGTTCCGCCACGCTTTTGAACTTCTGCAACAGCATGAAGTGCTACTGTAGTTTTACCAGAACTTTCTGGTCCATATACTTCAATAATTCGTCCACGTGGATAACCACCAACTCCAAGAGCAGCATCTAAAGCTAGTGAACCGGAAGGAATAGTGGAAATTTGAGTGTCTACTTTTTCACCCATACGCATAACTGCGCCTTTTCCAAAGTCTTTTTCAATCTTCTTTAAGGCAATGTCTAAGGCCTTCTTTTTATCATCTTTAGCCAAATCTCTTCCTCCTTATTCATTTATAATAATTATACTTGGTTTGACTACCTAAAAGCAAGAGAAATACAAACTAGCGTTCATATATATATTTCTCTAATTTTTATTACGCAAACTAACTTTATTTTTTTCAAAAAAAAGAAGCATTTCTGCTTCTTTTCATTTTAAATTTCACCTTTAAATACATCGCCACTTTGCTTAAAGTAATCATAACCTGAGTAAATTGTAAAGATTAAGCAAATATACAATAAAATGGTACCGATGTAGTAAACGTCACCAAGCAATAAGAAAATGATGGACAACATTTGCGTAGTTGTTTTAATCTTACCTGGCATTTTGGCAGCTAAAACTTGACCTTTATTCTCAGCTAAAATCAAGCGTAAGCCAGTAACAGCCAATTCACGACAAACAATAATAGCCACTACCCACGCAGGTGCTAGATTTAAAGAAATTAAAAATACAAAAGCAGTCATTGTTAGCATCTTGTCTGCTAATGGGTCAGCAAATTTTCCAAAATTGGTTACCAAATTTCTTGAACGAGCGATATGACCATCTAAAAAGTCAGTTATTGATGCCACTGCAAAAATCACTGCAGCTAATACATGAGACCAGTAAATATGTGCACCTAAAACAATTGCACCACCAGCCGGCCAGTTAAAAATTAAAACTAGCATAAAAACTGGAATCATAAAAATTCTAAACATAGTTAATTTATTTGGTAAATTCATTAACGGTTACTTTGACCTCCATTATTTTGATTGGTATTCGTTTACCCTTGAGTATTTTGAGTGTTTTGAGTACCTTGTTGATTTTGCTGTGTCTGCGTATTCACATTATTCGTAGTAGTAGAACTTTGAGTAGTTGCGCTACTTTGTTGAGTACTAGTAGTTTGACTATTTTGTCCACTAAAAGTAAATCTGACCGTCATTGGTGAAGCAGGATTCGTTGAGTTATGGGCATTCACCTTCTTACCAGCTAAAGTCAAAGTAGTCGAAACGCTATTACCCATTTGCACAGAAACACTATTTACATTCTGCGGTAATTGAACTGAATGCTTACCGTTTCCCTTTAATGTTCCTTGCCAAACTGAAGAACCATTAACTAAAATTTGTGCCCAAACTTCATTCTTAGTGGTGCCTAAAGTTAAAGTACGGTCATCTTTCATCCCGCTAACACGATAACTATTATTACCTAAACTAGCCATTTTAACTTCTGAAGTCTTAGACTTTGGAGTTGATTTCTTCTTTGATGAAGTTTTAGATTTTGAAGATTTAATACGAGAAGAAGAAACAGTTACGTTCTCAGCTTGATTTGCTGATTGCTGATTAGTTCCAGTAAAGAAACGAGTATAAACAATATAAACTACCAAAATTACTAAAACAACACCAACTACAGTTGCAATCTGAGGTAGGTAACTACGCCACATTCCTTTACGACTATTTGTAGTTTCTTTAATTTTCTCACTTTTATTGTCGATGGAGTTTTCAACGTATTCCTCAGGCTTTGCTTCAGGAACCTCTGATTTATAGTCCGCTAATAGTTCTTTACCATTAAGACCAACCACATCGGCGAATTGTCTAATAAAGGCTCTAACATAAAAATCTCCTGGCAATTGATCAAAATCATTATTTTCAATTGCTGTAAGATATCTACGCTGAATCTTTGTTATTTTTTCAACATCTTCAATTGACATGCCCTTTGCCTTACGAGCACTACGTAATTTATCTCCAATATCTGCCATAATATCCTCTCAACTTTTTGCAATAATTCAAATATGAGTATACCAAACTAATCAACCATTAAACAAGCCAGCCACCATCAACATAAATAGTTTGGCCAGTCAAATAGTCTGAACGTTTATCAAGTAAGTTTTCTACCCAAAAAACTATATCACTAGGTTCAGCTAATCTCCCTGCGGGAATTTCATTTTTTACTTCGTTTAAAGTTTCTGCATCAAAAATTGCATTCATTGGTGTATCAACTGCCCCAGGAGCAATCACGTTTACCGTTAAATGAGCTGATGCGACTTCACGTGCATATCCTTGTGCAAAGCTAGATAAACCACCCTTACTGGCACTATATACGCTTTCTAACGCACTTGCTTGGCCGCCATATACCGAGCCAATAAAGATAATACGTCCATGTTTTCTTTTTAAAAGCTGTGATTCTAAAAGAGAAGTGATCTTTATTGGCACTAATAAATTAATTTGCATAATTTTTTCTATTTGAGTCAATTCTTGACTACCAAGGAATTGATAGTTAGTTATCCCTTGAGTGAAAATAGCCGCATTTAATGGTAAAAGGCTAGCGACTGTAGTTTTAATTACTTCATCTTCAGCCAAGAAATCTAACTTTAAAGGAAAGAATTCTTGACTTGGATATTTATCAATAAACTCTACCACCATTTTTTCAGCTTCTTGACTGCTATGATTAAAGTGAATGTATAAAGACCAGCCTTTTGCAGCAAGCTGGGCTGCAATGGCCTTACCAATTCCTCCTGTTGCACCAAAAACTATTGCACGTTTCATTTAATCAGCTTCCTCTTTGCCTTTTAAAATTGTAGTAAATATATCACTTTTAGCTAAAATATTATCAATTGCTGTATAAAATTCATTAAAACTTAAGGATTGAATTACGTGAGCTGCAGTATTAAAGTCTTCATTTTCTAAACTATATTCAGCTTCTTCGATTGCAACTGTACTTAAATCATCAAATTCTCTAATCGTCTGTGCCAAGGCCTCTTTCTTTTGGAATACGAATGCCTCTTTTGATATTGGAACTTCTAGTAGCTGATTTTTGGTATTTTCTAAAAATAAATCTGGCTTATTCGAAGCGCCAATAATCGTAGCAAAATTTCCTTCAGTAGTATAAGAAACTTGAAGCTCCATCGGAGAATTTAAAATTCCCTGCTTTTGCATTTCTTCAAACCAGGGACTGGTTACTCCCAACTTAGCTTGGAGCATCATTTCAAGAATTGTTTGTGCAGTACTATTTTTTAGACCAACTTTTTCAAAGTTAGGCAGCCTGATCCCTATACCAACGCGTGAAGTAGCTAGATCAGAATCAATAATGGTATTATGCTGTTTTTTTGGACTTACAAGAGTTAATTTTTTAGGAGCAACTTTTTTAGAAATTAAATATTTACGCTCAAGTTTCCCTACTTCACGCAGGACTTCTTTTGTTTGATTTTCGCTAAATCCACCACATGCGACAAATTCCATTCGACCACTAACATAATTATTATCATAAATTTCCTGTAAAATTTCTGGCGTCATCTTTTTTAAACTAGCTTTGGTTCCAGTTAAATCCTCCGCCAAATTTGTCTTAGGAAACATCATCTGCATCAGTTCATAATTTACTTGCCAATTCGGATCGTCTTGATACATCGCTAACTCTTGAGCAATGATCTTTGCCTCTTTTGTAACATTGCTTTTAGTAAAATACGTTGTTCCTACTAATTCAAAAATCAGTGGCAACACTTGCCGCCAATGTTCAGTAAAACTAGCATAAAACATTGTTTCGTTATACGTAGTAAATGCATTAGTAGAAGCACCAACTGCTTCAAATTGCTGCGATATATCACCATTCTTTTTGGCAAATAATTTATGTTCCAAAAAATGAGCTCCGCCACACAACTTCTGAGGATCACTTCCACCAAAATCCACAATAATTCCCATAAATTTTTGTGCAAATAATGGCCTTCTAATTACCTTTGCTCGAAATCCAGACTTATAATCTCTGGTAGTTACATCTAATTTTTTCATTTTAAACAATAGCTTTCATTAAAGTATAATTTTTGACTAAAGTCGATTAACTTATCTATTTTAAATTGCTCAACATCATTAATTCGTTGTACAAAAGTATAGTCGCGACCTCTTAAAGCATTTGCCAGCATTTGAATTAAAATTAAATCCTGTCGATCAGCACTTATTTGATAATTACGCTTCAAAGCAGCTTTAGCTTTATTAAAAACATCTTTGTCCACTTTTCCTTCTTGGACCGCCTTCACACCGTTTTTAATTGCCTTAGAAGCAACTGCAATCTTTTCTTTAGAAATTCCTGTGCTAATTAAAAAAAGTGAATTATTAACATAATTAGTTGCGTCAATGGCATACGCTGCTCCTAATTTTTTTCTGACCTCAGTAAACAACTTAGATGACTCATCCCCAGCAAGATATTCTCCTAAGAACAGACCTCCAAATTGTTTAAAATATACTGGCAAGGACTGATCATAGCCATAACCAATTAAAAGCTGCGCTTGTTCACTCTTAAATTGTACTTCTTTTTCTACTGGATCTTCCGTAGTCGCTAAAGATAATGTTGGCACAACAAAATCATCAAAATAACCGGCCCAATCAATTCGATTTTGAACTAAATCAGTTAAACTATCAGGATCTTGTGCTTGTCCCAAACAAAAGGCAGGCGCATTTTTTAGTGTATTAAAAAATGACTTAATTTCTTCTAAGCTAGCATCTTTTAATGTCTTCTCATCGCCAAAAACACTATCTTGATAATTAGGTGTATTTCGATACCAAGTATTAAAAAAGCCGTTCAAAGCAAAGTTTGCAGGTAGTTCATAGTATTGTTTTCTTTCCTGTTCAAGCTGTCTTTTGGCTAGCTCTAATAACTGACCATCAAAAAGCGGCTCCTTTACCACCTTGAAAAAGGCATCCATTACTACTTGATAATTATAGTCTGGATCAAGAATTTCACGAGGCTCAACAAAATTTATAGTGTAAAAAACTACAATTTGATTTCCAAATACTTCAGGAAAAACTTGTAAACTCGCATTATATAGATTAGAAAAAGTCCTTGCCTGAATATTTATACCCGGAAAACTTTTACTAGCATTGCTCTGCATACAAGCTAAAATATTTGCCAAAGCCAATGTCTTCTTATCTAAAGGCAAACGCAAAAAACAGCCTAAAGTGGCTGTTTTAAATTTTAAATTATGGTCAATTCTAATATTCGTCATAATTACTGATCATCATCCTTTTCTGGTGGAATAAGTACTTGTCTCGGTTTAGATCCTTCCGAAGGTCCTACAATTCCCTTTGCTTCCATTGCATCCACAATTCTTGCTGCTCGATTATAACCAATTCTAAATCGACGCTGAAGCATCGATACGCTTGCTGACTGCTGTTTTCTGACTAAGGCTACCGCTTGATCATAGAACTCATCTTCAGGCTCATCTTCGCCATCAGTTTGATTTTCAGAATCATTCTTTGAAGGAATCATGTCTTCGTTATATACCGCTTCTTGCTGCTCTTTTACCCACGATACTATTTTTTCTACTTCATTTACAGAAATAAATGCTCCTTGAACACGCTCAGGCTTAGCTGCTCCAATTGGTAAGAAAAGCATATCTCCACGTCCTAAAAGCTTTTCAGCTCCAACTTGATCTAAAATAGTCCGTGAATCTACTCCACTAGAAACAGCAAATGAAATTCGAGACGGAACATTTGCCTTAATTAAACCTGTAATAACGTCGACACTTGGTCTTTGCGTTGCCAAAATCATGTGAATACCTGCCGCACGTGCCATTTGTGCTAAACGAACAATTGCGTCTTCTACATCATGACCAGCAACCATCATCAAATCGCTTAATTCATCTACAATTACTACAATATAAGGCAATTTTTCCATTACTGTATTAGTCTTATCGGCATTATTTTCAGCTACCTTTTGATTATATTCAGTAATATTGCGAACTCCCCCAGCTGCAAAAAGCTGATAACGTCTTTCCATTTCTTTAACAGTTTTACGTAAGGCATTTGTAGCTAGCTTTGCATCTGTAACAACTGGAATTAATAAATGAGGAATCCCATTATATACAGAAAGTTCAACCATCTTCGGATCAATTAAAACTAGTTTGACATCCTCTGGGTAGGACTTCATTAAAATACTAGTAATAATTGTATTAATTGCTACTGATTTACCAGACCCAGTAGACCCAGCAATTAATAAGTGCGGCATCTTGCGTAAATCTGCCGAGATTACTTTTCCTTCAACGTCTTTACCTAAAGGTACATCAAGTGAAATATCTTTTGCTTTTGAGTCTTGATGAAGCA
The DNA here is from genome assembly GCF_040919545.1 of Lactobacillus sp. RTP31084st1_F9_RTP31084_210423. Classification (NCBI taxonomy): domain Bacteria; kingdom Bacillati; phylum Bacillota; class Bacilli; order Lactobacillales; family Lactobacillaceae; genus Lactobacillus; species Lactobacillus sp. RTP31084st1_F9_RTP31084_210423. The sequence goes on along the minus strand of NZ_JBCOVH010000001.1, from coordinate 157,344 downwards.
TTACGTCTTTAAAAGAAACAGCCGAGGTAGTTCGATTAGGCACTTCAATCCCAATTAATGGCTTTCCTGGGATTGGGGCTTCAATACGAATATCTTTAGCAGCCAAAGCTAAAGCTAGATCATCTGCTAAGTTTACAATCTTGCTTACCTTAACTCCCACTGCAGGCTGTACTTCATAACGAGTAACAGTTGGTCCTAAGACTGCTTTTTTGACAATAACATGTACACCAAAACTCTTAAAAGTAGATTCTAAAACTTCAGTATTTTTCTGAATTAAAGATTTATCTTGACTCTGATCAACGCTTTTTATCGGTGCTAACAAATTAATTGGAGGCTTCTGATAATTAGCATTTTTTGTTTGAGCGTGTTGCTTAGTCTCTAAATCACCATGATCAACATCCTGAAGTTCCTGCTTCATCTTTTGATCTTCTTCGGCATAAGAATGTGAAATTGGCAAATCATCAGTTAAATTATCTCCAACTTCTGTCTCTGACGCAGCTGTATTTTCTTGAGAAACCTCAATTGGAGGAACAAAATGAGGTGTTTCTTCAAGATCTTGAGTTTTATTTGAAATAGGTGCATCTTCCGTGAAATCAGCTGTACTTGGGAAAGTATCATCATGATTATCTAACGGATCCGTCAATTTTTCACGATTATTTAATTTTTCTTGCTTACTCTGCTCATGCTTTTCGACTAAATCATTATATTTATTCTTTAAAGCATCTCCAGCATCTTTATTTTTCTCAATTACTAATTGCGAGCCTTTTTGAAAACCAGATAGTAAAGTAGCAAACTTGACATTACAGATCATCAAGACCCCAACCAGCATCATTAGTAAAGATATTACTTCTGAACCTACGGTACCTAAAATTGGAAAAATAAGTTGATAAAACATACTTCCAATAAAGCCACCACCAACTTTGGTCGTGATTTGAGCACGAGAAAATTCTTCACCAATTGATGTTAAAAAGGCGTTGACAAATCCTTGATGGATCATCATTTGATTGAAAACACGAGAACTTTCCCAAAGGAGTAAACCTAAATAAAAAATCCCTAATCCGCTTCCTATTTTTAGACCAAAACGAGGTGGCTGATTATAAATTACCATGACCAAACCAACTAAGCCTAAAACAATACTAGCTAAATAGTGACTATCGCCAACAAAAAAGCGAATTAAGTTAATTAGTTGTTGACTAAACAAGCCGAAATGAACGCAACTTAAAACTGCTATTAAAACAAGTACGATTCCAGTGATGACCCATTCCATACTCTGCTTTTTCTTCTTAGTAGTTGTCTTTCTCTTTCTTTTTGTCCTGCGTTTTCGCTTTTTAGCCATCAAGACACCTTCTCAATCTTTTTACTTATCATCTTTGTCCTTTTGGTTGTCTCTGTTTAATTCGTTAAAGTTTGATTTAAAACTAAGGTTAACTGGATGATCTAAAGTTAATTGGGTAATTTCATAAGTTAAAGTTTCAATTTGTTCAACTAATGGTCTAGAGAGTAACTGGTAATCTGATGGTTCCAAATCAGTCCCATCGCCAAAATAATCAACAAATTGAACAACTCTCGTAATTACACCACTAACGGTAAAATCACCAGGTGCGGGAGAAACCTCGAATGGAACGGCAATTTCAAAATACTTACCAGTTTTTCCCTCATCTTGGCTACCATCATCTAAATCTTGGTAAACCTGTCTTAATGAAACATTAACTTCATTTTTTACCTTTTGTTCATCATTTAAATCATAATGAAAAGAACGAACAACAATTGGAGTCATATTTTTAAAATCCATTTTAATTCTCTCCTAAATTTCTTTCATAACGTTCAGGACGGTTGTAATTATCTTTTAACTTATCATTTTCATAATGATGGCTCGTTTCCATATTTGGAAAGCCTTGCTGTCTCAAAGCTTCTAAAAGGACCATTGCTACTGAATTTGATAAATTATAACAACGAATATTATCGGACATAGGGATTCTAAGATTACGATCATAATATTCTCGCATGAAAGTTTCTGGTAAACCAGTCGTTTCTTTTCCGAAAACGAAATAATAATCTTTATTAGGATCAGTATAGTCTACTTGAGCATAATTTTTTGAAGAAAATTTTGAAATTAAGTACATTTCATCATTTGGACCAAGAGTCTTTAAAAAGGCATCTAAGTCATCATGCATTCTAATATCAACTTTATCCCAATAATCTAATCCTGCACGTTTCATTTTTTTATTATCAATTTGAAAGCCGAGCGGTTCAATAAGATCTAAGACTGTATTCGTACCCGCACAAGTTCGAGCAATATTTCCCGCATTTGCAGGCATTAATGGCTCATAAAGTACAACGTGGTTTGTCATAAAAAAGCTCCTCTTGTAAAAAAACGTAGCACCTGTAATGAGGCAAGTACCACGTTTAATTTTCTACCTAATTCTACTCTTTAGACTTTAGATTTGCATCATCTGATTCCGATATCTCATCATAAAGAGTTGAAATCTTACGATAATAATTAAATAGTCTAGTCACAATAATCTTAATTACAGCATAGACTGGGATCGCAAAAATTACGCCCCATAAGCCGGCAACAGCGCTTGCGCCAATTAATAGTAAAATAGTAGTAACTGGATTCATGTTCATCTTATTCCCCATTACCAATGGCGAAATAACACGTCCCTCAAGCGTTTGTTCAATTGCAAAAACGATTAAAACCTTCACCAGCATCATGGGTGAGCTAATTAATCCCAAAATAATTGCTGGAATAAAGGCAATAAAAGTACCGAAATAAGGAATCATGTTTAGCACACCAGCTAGAACAGCTAATGTTATACCATAATTTAGGCCAATTACCGAATAGCCAATCGCAAACATCACTCCAACCCAGAAAGCAACTGTAATTTGTCCTCTAATATATGATGCTACAGCTCCATTAATATCACTAAGTAAACTTGAAAAACTAGGTTGTAATTTTTGCGGAGCGAATTTAGTCACATAAGGATTTAGACGATGACCATCTTTTAACATAAAGAATAAAACAAAAGGTGCTGTTAATAACGTCATAAAAATCATTGTAATAACATTAACAGCCGACGACAAATTACTCAAAGCTAAGTTAAAACTATCTTGACCAGTTTTAAACATCTTTGTCTGAGCATCAGAAATGACCTGATTGATTCCACTACGAACTCCATTTAAACGAGGATCGTGGATCATCTTTTCAAAGCCTTTTTGTGCATCTTGCCAATAAGCTGGCCAGTTCTTAATTAAAGAATCAGTTTGATGTTGAATAATTGGGATCAAAGTATTAATGATCCAAATTAATCCTCCCAAAACAATTACAAATAGCAAAATAATTGTAATTATACGTGGTACTTTTAGCTTCTTTTCCATCCAGTCAACGACTGGATCCATTAAGTAATATTGGATTGATGCAACCAAAACTGGTGGCAAAATTGCATTAAAAAATGTCCAAAAGGGATTTAACACAAAAGAAATTTGGTTAAACACCCAAATAATTAAGAAGAATAATAAAATATTAAGTAATACTATGCTAAAACGATTATTTAAAAACCATTTAACAAAAAAATTATTCTTCTGATGATGTTTTTCTACTTCCATAGCTTCCCCTCTTATCTATGTTCGTAGGTGATCCAGTCTCCCACTTTAAATTCAGGCATTTCTTCTTTTGGATCTTTATCTAAATAAATTGCATTAGTCATCGGCTTTTTCGGAACTTCATTAGTAAATACTAAAGTTGCATGTCCAATAGCCTGCATGTTCATTTGAACCATTGGACCAACGTACAAAGCTAAATAAGTAGTGCCATCAATTGTAATTGAGTCGTCTTTTTTAAAAACAAACTTTTCAACTGGTGTTGCCTCATCAAATTTTTGTAAAACAGCAACATCTCGCAACTTATCAGTTGCTTTATTATCAAATAAAATTACGATATTATCATTTGGATCTAACGCTTCTGATCCAATAGCAGTAATTGTAGAATTCCACTTCATTTTTATCAACCTCTTTACTAAATTTTACCATATCACTTTGCCTAGCTGATAACACTTAATAACAATTGCCTATTCTAGCCAAAAGGTAGAGAATAAATATGTTACGGAAAGCTTTTATCAGGAGGTAAAACTATGAAAGTTTGGTTTGGTGGCTATACTAGCCATGACTCAAAAGGAATTTATACTGCTAATGTAGAAAAAAATGAGGATGATATTAAACTAGTTGATGTTAAAAATATTGTTGAAATTGATCGTCCAACTTATTTTCAACTAGTTGGTGACTTATTATTTACCATTATTCAAAATGGTGACCAAAGTGGAATCGCTACTTACCGCATCAAAGATGGAAAAGCAAAACAGTTAGATACCTATTTCCATGAAGGAGCAGCACCTTGTTATATCAGTGTCGACTCACAAAAGCACTTAGTCTTTACTGCAAACTATCACTTAGCCACTATTAACGTTTTTTCTTACGATGAAAATGGAAAATTAACTTTTATTACTAACGATACACATGAAGGACATGGACCAAGAGCAGAACAAGATCAAGCCCACCCACATTTCTTTGATGAAACTCCAGCTGGTAATCTAGTTTCATGTGATCTAGGAATTGATGCGGTTGATTTTTATAAATTAGATGGAGATAAATTAAAACATTTAGCTCGCTATCAGATGGAAAAGGGCTTTGGTACTCGCCACCTCGTCTTCTCACCTGATGGAAAAACTATGTATATTGTTGGTGAGTTATCAAGTCAAGTTAACGTTGTTCGTTTAAATGAAAATACTTGGAAATTTGAAGATGTTGCAACTTATAAGACTATCCCTGACGACTTCAGTGATCACAACGGCGCGGCAGCTATTAGAATTTCTAAAGATGGTAAGTTTATTTATATTTCTAATCGCGGTCATGATTCAATCACTGTCTTCAAAGTTCTAGACGATGGAAAACTAGAATTAGTACAAAGAATTTCCGTCTTTGGATCATTCCCACGCGACTTTAACTGGGACAAAGACGAAAAATATCTTGTAGTGGCTAACCAAAATACTAATAATGCCACCTTATACCGTCGTAATTCCGAAACAGGTAATCTAACACCTATCCAAAAAGATATTCCTGTGCCAGAAGCTACACGCGTTTTATTTGAAGAAGATTAGTCTTATAAATAGTTATCATAAATTATTAAAATTCTATTTTGCCATGATTTTCATGGCTTTTATTTTATCCTACTTAGAAGGCAAATTTTACATGCAAAATAATGCTACTGATAAACTTTCACCATTAAAAAAATTAACCACTGAGCAACAAGATTTAGTTAATCAAATTATTAATTTTACCAATCAACATCTTCAAAATAACTATCCCGCCATTTTTACTATTTATGGCGACGCTGGAACTGGAAAAAGCGTAGTTCTTTCTGCACTTTTTGATCAAATGCAAAAATTACGTCACGATAAGAATAGCAATTTTTATCAAACTAATAATTATTTTCTAGTAAATCATCCTGAAATTCTTAAGGTTTATAAACAAATTGCAGGTTCTCTTCCAGAATTACTAAAGAAAAATTTTCAAAGACCAACTAGCTTTATCAATCAACTAGATAAAAAACAAAAAAAGGCAGACATTGTCATTATTGATGAGGCACATTTACTTCTATCAAAGCCAGACCACTACAATAATTTTTATCATGATAATCAATTAGTTGAAGTTATTAAACGAAGTAAGGTAGTCATTCTAGTTTTTGACCCCTATCAAGTGCTTAAAATGAAGACACTTTGGACCAAGGACCGACTAGAAAAAATTACTCATTCTTATCCATATAAAAAATACTACTTAAAGCATCAATTTCGAATGAATGCTTCCTCAGATCTGATCGATTGGTTTAATTCTTTTACTGAAAATATGATTATCAAACCAATTCCAGATAATGCAACAAAGAATTATGACTTTCGTATTTTCGATGATGCAGAAAAAATGCGGAAAGAAATTGTCAAACGTAACAAAGAAGTTGGATTAAGCAGAATTCTTTCTACGTCTGGTTATCCTTCAACATTAGATGGTGGAAAACACTATATTCAAGAAGGAAAGTTTAAAATGCCATGGGATCAATATAATTACACCTCAACGCCTTGGGCAGAAATACCTGAAACAATTAATGAAGTTGGGTCAATATATACTTGCCAAGGTTTTGATCTAAACTACACAGGTATTATTATTGGACCGCCAATTAGTCAGGTCCCTGGTCAAAATAAAATTCAAGTTAATTTAGATAAAATTACCGATATTGAAATGTTTAAAAAAAGAAAGGATTTGACCGATCCAACTGAAATTAAAAAGCTAGAAGAAAGAATGGTACTTAATTCTTTAAACGTACTTTTTAAACGAGGAATTATGGGAACTTATCTTTATGCACATGATCCTTTACTTAGAAAAACGCTAGTTTCGCTATTTAAAAATAAGCAAAATAAGTCAAAATAAGTAATAAATTATTACTTTCGACACAAAAAAGGTTACGGCTTCAAAGCGCCGTAACCTTTTTTCTTAATTCTCATTCAAATAAATTGTTACAATTTTAAATCAAGTTTGCTTCTTCAAGCAATTCCTCAATCCATGTTCCCTTAATCTTCTTCATCCCTGCTTTAACGGCAAGTTTTTCAGGAAGAGGCATTTCTTGATCTGCTAGCTTCTTCTTGTCAGCCATATAGTACATTGCACGGAGCAATTCACGAATATCATAGACAGAATCCCAAACTTCTGGAACTCCGCGGTCTACATTAAGTAAGGTGTAAACTGACTCCATCGCAGTTCTAACTGAATATTCAGTAGTAAAGACAGTATCTCTAGTAGGACTTTCAGCAAAGTTACCAATAAAGGCTAAATTCTTTGAACCTTCTGGTACAACTGCTGGACGGTCACCATCATGACGAGGCATGAAGTAACTAGTGATATAAGGCATATATACTGGAACAGTATTCATATTTTCTTCTGAAGAAAGTTCTTTAATTTCACTTTCTGGAACACCTAAGTGATACAGCATTTCTTCAGCAATTTCTTGTCCGGTACAGTCAACTACCTTTTTCTTAATATAATTTCCCTCAGTATCTGAATATAAAGCATAGATCCAAACTACGATTTCGTTTGGCTTTTGCGTTGGGAAGTGCGGTTGACGGTGGATAGTAAAGCTTAAGCCCCAGTTAGAATCAGTAACTGTGATAATACCACCAGTATTTACTTTGCCATCATACAAACTACGTTTAGTTAATCTTTCAAAGTAAGGTGCAACCTTTTTATTCTTCAAGGTTGTAGTTGCAGAAACAAACCATGATCTTTCTGGAAGATTTTCACTAAAGACATCAGGATGACCAAATGCTGGGTCTTGCTTAGCTAAGTTCTCCCATAATCTCCATGAACCACCTTTAGCATGAGTAATTGGTGCTGGCGTAGTTTGATTACCATAAGTTGAACTTTCAGTAATCGAACCGTTAGTCACAAAGACAAGATCATTTTCAGTTAAGTCGATATCTTCTTGCTTACCGTCTTTCTTCATAACAATCTTTTTAGCAACTTTTTCGTTACCTTCATGATCGACTAGCACGTTTTCAACTTGAACGCCGTACTCAAACTTAACGCCATGATCTTTTAAGTATTTAAGTAGTGGCTTTACCATCGAATCATATTGGTCATATTTGTTGAACTTCAAAGCAGTAAAGTCTGGCAAACCATCAATATGGTGAATAAACCGCATGCAGTAGCGTCTCATTTCTGCAAGAGAGTGCCACTTTTCAAAAGCAAACATTGTTGACCAATAAGTCCAGAAATTAGATTCAAAGAATTCTGGAGAGAACCATTCTTCAATAGTCTTTCCTTGAATTTCAGATTCCGGTGTCAAAACTAGTTTAACTATTTCACTAGCATGTGAACCTAGTTGATACAAACCATCAGTTGGCAATTCATTACCACGTTTATGAATTAAACGGCAATTTGATGAGTTCGGATCTTCTTTATCAAGCCAATAATACTCATCTAAATAGGATGTTCCTGGTATTCTCAATGAAGGAACAGAACGATACATATCCCACATACATTCGAAGTGGTCTTCCATTTCACGACCACCACGAACTACAAAACCAGCATTAGGACGCTTAGTTCCGTCTAAAGAGCCCCCAGCAACATCTAATTCTTCTAAAATATGAATCTTGTCACCAGCCATTTTAGCATCTCTAACTAAGAAAAATGCTGTTGAAAGACCAGCTAATCCACTACCAATAATATAAGCAGATTTTTTATCTACATCTGCTGGCTTTTTTGTGTCTGCAAAAGCTTCATAATTTCCCTTTGAATAATACATACAAGTGATCCTCTTTTCTATATTAGGATAGTATTAACACTTCTTATATTCAATTCTATGTAAAGCGGTTACAATAGTCAATGTATTTGACTATTATATTTATAATTTATTACTTATTAGCCTTTGCCACAAACATTTCATATCCACTGGTTCTGAAATAGTAACCTCCTGCTTACGTTCCGAAAAAGGATCATCAAACTTAAGATAAAAGCAATTCAAAGCTTGTCGTTTAAAATTATCTTTAATCCCATACAAGGGATCACCAAACAAGGGATGGTCAAGATACTGCATGTGAACTCTAATTTGATGAGTTCGACCAGTTAATAACTGTAATTCAACTAAGCTTGCACCATTAACTTGGTCTAAAACACGGTATTTTGTAATTGAGCGTTGACCATTAGCTACTATTCCGCGTTTAACGCTGGCATCTAGTTTACCAATTGGCGCATCGATAATCCCTATTTCTTGTTCTTTACTAAAATTGCCATGCACAATTGCATGATATTTTTTAATAAAACAATCCTTCCCCATTTCGCTAAATCGAGCATGAGCAACTGCATTTTTTCCAACTAAAACTAACCCTGATGTATCACGATCAAGTCTTGTAATAACATGTGGCTTAAGATCTTTCTGCCCATTTTTCTGAAAATAATATAGCAATCTGTTAACTACTGCATCATTATCTTCATAGCGAGATGGGATTGACAAAACGCCAGCTTCTTTATTAATGACTATATAATCATGCTGTTCAAGAACAATATTCAGCTGATTAGTAGATGGTTTTAGCCATTGATTTTTCTTCTCTTCACCTAAGATAAAGATTACTTCATCCCCTGAATGTAAAAGATAGCTAGTATAGCGGCGATGGTGATTTACCAAAATCATCCCACCATTATGCTGGCTATTAGTTAAAGCTCTTTTAGAAAAACCATTTCTTAACAAAAAACGCCCCAATTTTTGAGGTGTTTTATTTTCAAATTTTAATTTAAAATATTGCATAATTATTTATTTTTAGGTTGCCCAATAAAGGCATCCTCTACCCGATTCCAAAAATGAGTATGTTGATACTTATCAAACCGAATAACATGTTGAGAAATACGGTATTCAATTTTCTTAATATGCTTGTGATTAAATTCATATCCATCATAGGTTACTACGTAGTGATCATCACTTTCTGGTTTAATAGTTATCCATTCATCTGGAGCAATAACTATTGGCGATGACAAAGTTCTGAAAACACGGTTATTAATCGAAGCTATTTCAGTCATCTGCAAGGCTTTTAAACGGGGGTGAATAACTGCGCCGCCTAAAGATTTGCTATAAGCGGTAGAACCTGTAGGCGTTGAAACACATAATCCGTCTCCTTTAAAGCTCTCAAAGAATTGATCTCTAATATAAACATCAGCCTTTAAAGTCTTTGAAACTCGTTTAATTGTTGCTTCATTCAAAGCGAGCAACTTTTTCTTTTCACCTGAACCAGTAGTAATAATTAACTCTAGCAGTGGATAAGAAGCGGAAGAGGGTTGCTTCTTAGTTAAATTATCAACCATCTTACCAATTTCAAAGTTACGCCAATCAGTATAAAAGCCTAAGTGTCCTGTATGTACACCAATAAACCTTATTTGATCAACTAAATTTTGATATTTGTGAAAACCCGAAATTAAAGTTCCATCTCCCCCAATTGTGATTACCACATCAGGATTCTCAGGATCAATTTCAATCTTTCTAGAATCAAGTAATTTTTCTAATGCCTTAACTACTGCCAAGGTTTCAACTTTTTCATTATAAACGAGTGCGACTTTCATTATTGTTCTTTTCCTTTAGATTTAGTAAAAATTCTCTGTGCTTCCTGCACTTCATCTTTAATTGATGACATTTCTTCATCTAACTTATAAGCAGCTTCAGCTGTTGATTTAAGTCGCTTAGAAATATCTTCTGGGTACTTCCCTTGATATTTATAATTTAAAGTATGCTCTACTGTTGCCCAAAAATTCATTGCCAAGGTCCGAATTTGAATTTCGGCAATAATCTTTTTTGGTCCATCAGGTAAAAAAACAGAATATTCAATTACCATATGGTAAGAACGGTATCCAGATGGTTTTGCGTTTTGAATATAGTCCCTTTCTTCAATTACCTGCATATCTTGACGCTGGTGAATTAGGTCAACTACTCGATAAATATCATCCACAAATTGACACATAATTCGAATGCCAGCTATATCTTGCATATCGTTCTCAATGACATCAGGAGCAATAACTCGCCGCGTCATTTTTTCTTTAATTGAATCGACGGTTTTTACGCGTCCGACCACGAATTCAATCGGCGAATGCTCACCCTTGTTTAAAAAACTTTGTCTAAGTGATCGAAATTTAACTTTTAATTCAGATACAGCCTGTTGATAAGGCCATAAAAATAAATCCCAATCTTTCATGTATAAATCCTTTCCGTTTCAAACAAAATTATTCTACCATAGAGAGGGATAACATTAACTAGTGAAAGGATAAAATTATGAGTAAAAATTTAGAAATCGAATCAAAAACACTCCTAGATAAAGATACCTACGAAAAAATGCGTGATGCATTTACCGCTAAATCAGATTTTATTCAAAAGAACTACTACTTTGATACACCTGATTTTGACTTAAAAAATAGTGATGCCAGTTTAAGAATTAGAATTCTAGTTGATCACGCTGAACAAACTATTAAGGTTAAGGAAACCAAACCTAAAGAAAATAAATATAGTGAAAGAGTAGAAATTAATAATCTTTTGTCAGTAGCCCAAGCCGAGCAAATGGCTCAAAGTGCATATGAAGGTACTTTTTTCTTATTTGGCGGTGATGTTGGTAATTATTTACAAAAACATTATTCTAAAGAATCCATTCACTCTTTAAAATTAATTTCTTGGAGTCAAACACGAAGAATATTAGCCGTTGGACCAGAAAATTGTGAATTAACTCTTGATTTAACAGAATTTCCAGATGGCTATTATGACTTTGAATTAGAAATTGAAAATGATGATCCAGCAACCATACAAAAAGTACTTGCTGAATTAGAAAAGCAGTTTGATTTCAAAGCTAACAAGGAAAATACTAACCAAAGTAAAGTAAAACGTGCTTGGGAACACAAAAAATAAAACAAATTTTTTTCCATTTCGTTCATTTTCTGATACAGTATTCATGAACTTGGACGGAGGAAATAGCAAAATGTTTGAAATATTTTTCTTTGTTAATCCGATTGGAATTAACTGTTATCAAAATGAACAGGAAATAATTGCTGCAGTCAGTGGTTATAAACAAAATATTTCTTACCACTTTATTCCCATGACTACCATGAACACAATTCGTAACGATATCAGAGCGAGACATCTTTCATCAAGTAATGTCGAAATTTTTAACACTTTTAGTCAAAGTGCTTACAATGCAACCAAAGATTATCACATCCTAAAATTAATAGTAGGTAATAAAAAAGCTAGACAATATATCATTAAATTGCAACATGCTATTAATGATATGGGCAAAATTTATTCATCAGAGCTTATTAATGAAATTTTGAGCTCACTAGATGTTTCGATTAAGAGCTTCAAAAAGAATCGAGAATCGAATTACATCAAGCTTTCAATGGATAAAGACTTAAAACTTGCCGATGACTTGAATGTTGTAACTACTCCAACTACGATTATTTTTAATTATGATAATGACCGTGGAGACTCAGGAATGATGATTGAAGGTTGTGCAAATCGAGAAGAAATTGAGTCAGCAATCACTGGGGATAGACAAACTAGTAGTGATAATAGTTTACGCTTATTATAATTTATTGAGCTAACTGGCTTTTAAGTCAGCTAGCTTTTTTTGTAGAAAAATTATTATTGGACTTTTTTCCTTCGGCTCTCGTAATTTTAAGAAGAGCTCATCTGGAATATCTGCCACAGAATAATGTAACTGATATAATAACGAAGCAATTTTCAGTCCCAGTTTACTTTTTTGATTAATTTGCTTTTGTAGATATATTTTTTGATCTTGAATATAGCTTATTTTATTTTTTCTAGTAGATGGAATGAAAGTAAACAAGCTTGCCACGCCTCTTTCATCTAATGAAAAAGTTTTAATTTCATAACTTAGTTCAGAACTAAGTGCTGCCATTAAAATATTATATTTTAATGTAATCACACAACTAAATGGATTAATTTCTAAATAATACCATTGCCATTGTGTACTGTATCTTAAAAAGATTTTTTGAGAACGATTAATTTTATTTTTCAAATAATGCCTTTTCCCGACAATCCAAATATCTTTAATCTGCAATTTTTTATATAAGGCATGGCGATGTGCAAATTCTGCCCCACTCAAGGGTGCGCATTGCACTTCAAAAGATAATCTATTTTCTACTAATACATCTGCTCTCAATTGTTGATCTAAAAGTGGAACTTCAATATCTGCTCGAAGTCCATTTGCTTTTAACGCAGTGCACAATAACTGTTTTGCCTGTAAATGCTCTTCCTTTTCCCCTGTTCCCTTTACCTGATAAAAATGTTTAAAAAATGGCTTTTTTTCTTCCGATAAAATCAGAATCATTCGATGCCGACAAGATGGACAAAGATAAGATTCTTGATTCAACTTTTTTAATCCCTTACTAACTTGTTCTGCTTCATTAATTGCTAAGACTAATTTTTGATTTAAAATAGCAGCATACATTTTATCGCCCATTATTATATACGCAAAAAGGAGATGATTTTTTTCATCTCCTTTATTTTTTAATCAAAATATTGTCTTAGATTTCCTAACGCGTCTTGCCTAATCAAACACTTTGCATTTTTCTTTATTTTTTGGAATTGCTTTTCTGTCATTCCATTTCCATATTCATTAGCAATTACCCACGTATCTTCAGGCTTTAATTCAACATAATTGTCATCTAAGTAGGCTAAATCTAAATAATATTCATGATGGTAAGTATATAAACTAGATGCTAAGCCATCAACTTTTAATGCATCCGCTAAGGCGGCAACTAAATCAATACTATCAATCTTAAAGACTCGGCGATTATCACTAATTAATTTATCTTGATTATTAATTTTTGTTTTACGATCATCATTATCCGATCCGGCGCCTAATCCCTTTAACAGATCACGTAATTGATCGTTAGGGTTATCACCGACATCTTCATCACTATCAGGTACTTTAGAAATTAGTAACTCTAATCCAGAACTACTTGGCATAACTTGAAAAGTAACCGGATCGCCTTTAGCAAAAGTATGATCTGTATCGACTTCACTTAAAATTTGATAGAAGAAATGTTGAATTTGACTTTTATTTCCTAATAAATCGAGCATTGTTATTCCGCGCTCTTTAAGTTCATCTGCATCCATTGTTACACGAATGGTGTTCTCACTTATTCTGTGTACTTCCACTTGTTATCACCTCGAAGTCTCTTGTCTTTAATACATTGTAACCTATTTTCTTGCTCATACAAAAACGCTAGCTTAAAAAGGCTAACGTTTTTACAATTTTTAATTAAAGATCAGCTGTCATTGCTTGGATTTCTTCAAGCTCTAAACGACGAACCTTTCGAGGAAGAAATCTTCTAATTTCATCTTCGTTATATCCTACTTGTAAACGTCTGTCATCCATAATGATTGGACGTCTTAATAAACTTGGATTTTTTTCAACAAGATCAATTAATTGATCAATTGATAAGTCATCTAAATTGATTTTTAAATTTTGGAATGTACGAGAACGAGTAGAAATTATTTCTTCCGTTCCATTTTCAGTCATACGTAAAATTTGCATGATTTCTTCTTTGTTCAATGGATTAGCAAAAATGTTTCTTTCCTTAAAAGGAATATCGTGTTCTTTTAACCATGCTTTTGCCTTACGACATGACGTACAACTTGGTGATGTATATAAATTTAACACTTAACTCCACACTCCTTTGCGTGTAGAAAAATAACTACCGTTTCACTTACAATTATTATTGTATCACAAATACTTGTTTTTTGTAAGTTGTAATTAGATTTCTTCTTATTAGCTTACAAATATTACTTTATCAGTAAATAATGAAGTTTGTGTGAAGTTTTGAAAGAAAAAAGAGTACTTACGTACTCTTTTTCTATTAATCATTAATGTTAAGCTTCTTCATAGTTTCTTCAACTAACTTCTTGTTTTCATCGGCAGTTTCTGAAACAAAACAAGCTTTATTAGCTAATTCTTTAATATCTTCAGTATTGATCTTCTTCATCAAACTTCTGATACGTAAGATTGAAGTTGCACTCATCGAATATTCATCAAGTCCCATTGATAAAAGAATTGGGAACATGATATCATCACCAGCAGCTTCACCACACATACCACACCAAATACCGTTTTCATGAGCACCATCAATAGTGTGCTTAATCAAACGTAAAACAGATGGGTTATATGGTTGATAAAGATAAGAAACATTATCGTTACCACGATCGGCAGCCATAGTATATTGGATTAAATCGTTAGTTCCAATTGAGAAGAAATCAACTTCTTTAGCAAATTGGTTAGCTAACACTGCAGCAGCTGGAACTTCGATCATCATACCAACTTGTAGGTCGTCACCGACCTTAACGCCTTCTTTAACAAGTTTATCTTTTTCTTCAGCTAAGATTTGCTTAGCTTCACGTAATTCTGCCAAAGTACCAATCATTGGGAACATAATTCCTAATGGACCATATGCAGAAGCACGAAGTAAAGCTCTTAATTGAGTTCTAAAGATATCCTTGTATTGCATTGAAAGACGAATAGCACGAACACCTAGGAATGGGTTCATTTCTTCTGGAAGATCCCAATAATCTAAGTGCTTGTCACCACCGATATCACAAGTTCTAATGATAGTTTGCTTACCATCCATATCTTCGATAACTTCCTTATAAGCATCGAATTGAGCTTCTTCAGATGGGAAGTCTTTTGAATTCATGTATAAGAATTCAGTTCTGTACAAACCAATTGCTTCAGCACCGTTTTCTTTTACACCCTTCATATCATTAGGAGTACCAATGTTAGCGGCAATAATAAACTTCTTATTATCTGCAGTTACAGATGGTTCATTCTTTAACTTCTTCCATTCTTCCTTTTGCTTAGCAAAGGCTTCACCTTTCTTGGTGTACTCTTCAACTTGAGCATCAGTTGGGTTAACAATAGCATCACCATCTAAACCGTCAGCAATAAGCATATCACCATCTTTAACGTCTTTAGTAATGCTTTCAGTACCTACAACAGCTGGAATTTCTAATGAACGAGCCATGATTGCTGAGTGAGCAGTTCTACCACCAATATCAGTTACAAATCCCTTAACATACTTTTTGTTAAGTTGAGCTGTATCACTTGGTGTTAAATCATAAGCCACAACAACAACTTCATGGTCAATAGCTGCAGGATCTGGTAATTTCTTACCAAGAAGGTGTGCCATAATACGTTTTGAAACATCACGTACGTCAGCTGCACGTTCTTGCATATATGCATTATCAGTCATGCCTTCAAAGATGGTAATAAACTTTTGAGCAGTTTCATCTAATGCAGCTTCAGCATTAACTTTTTGATCTTTGATTTCTGTTTCAATGGCACCAGTAAATTCTGGGTCACTTAAGAAGAGAAGGTGAGCATCAAAAACTTGTGCTTCTTCTGCTCCTAAACTTTCCTTAGCCTTATCACGAACTTTTTCCAGTTCTTTAGTTGATTCTTCAACAACTTTTTTAAAACGAGCTACTTCAGCATCAACATCGCTAACTGAGGTTTTAGAAAACGAAAGGTCAGGTTCTACCAAAAGGTAGGCTGGTGCAACTGCAATACCATCACTGGCAGCAATTCCCTTTAAAGTTTTCGACATTATTCAGCTAAACCTTCCTTTTTCATAGTGTCAGCAATAGCTTCGATTGCTTCTTTAGCATCGTCACCATCAGCAGTAATAGTTACATCTGCACCTTGGCCAACACCTAAAGACATAACACCCATAATTGACTTCAAGTTTACTGATTTACCGTTGTATTCCAAGTTAATATCTGAATTAAACTTAGATGCTGCTTGTACCAACAAAGTAGCTGGACGAGCATGAATACCAGTTTCAGCAACAATATGAAATTCGCGTTTTTCCATTTTAAATTATCTCCTTTAAAATCAAAAATAATCGGGAGTTTTATACCCACTCGTTTATTAGGTTATCATGTTTTTTAAATGAAAACAACACAAATGTAAATGTTTACATTATAAGTTGCTTAATTTTCATTATCAGATAAGGTATAGATTATATCCCCACCACGTTGAGCAATTCCAGTTATACTTTGCCTTTTACCATAGCTTCTAAGTGCCAATTGAAATTGAAAGGCATCTTTAGGACTAACTCTATATTCTTTTAGTTCGCCACTCACGATTTGATCTAGTATTTTTTTATAATCCATATCTTATAAATTTCACTCCTTAAATTTTGTTAGTCTAGTAAAAAATTAATTCTTCACCTATTGTAGCAATTATTCAGCAAAAATCTAATCTAACTACTTGCAATTAGTAAGTATCCGTACTATGATATTACCAAGTTAGCACTTGAGTATCAAGAGTGCTAAAATAACAATATAGCCTGTATATTATAAGAAAGGCGGAAATATTAATGCTATGCGATAACTGTCATGAACGTCCTGCCTCAATTCATCTTTATACAAATGTTAATGGGCAAGATCGTGAAATATCATTATGCCAACAATGTTATCAAGAATTAAAAAATCAACAAGGGCAAATTAATAATATGAATAATAACAATGCTTTTTTTGGCGATTTTGATGATTTATTAAACGCCTTAAACAATAGTAATAACGAACAAAATAACTCTCAAGAACGGGATCCACGAATGCAAATGGGTGGTGGACGTCGCGGTGGTAATAACGGTGGTCAAAAATCATTATTAGACCAATATGGAACTGACTTAACTGATCTAGCAAAGAAAGGAAAAATTGATCCAGTTATTGGACGTGATAAAGAAATCGCTAGAGTTATTGAGATCTTAAACAGACGTACCAAAAACAATCCAGTTCTTATTGGAGAAGCCGGCGTTGGTAAAACAGCCGTTGTTGAAGGACTAGCACAACAAATTGTCGACGGATCCGTTCCTGCTAAGCTACAAGATAAGCGTATTATTTCACTAAATATGGTTTCGATGGTTCAAGGTACCGGCATTCGTGGTCAATTTGAACAAAGAATGCAGCAACTAATTAAAGAACTTGAACAAAATGACAATATCATTTTATTTATCGATGAAATTCATGAATTAGTCGGTGCGGGTAACGCTGAAGGTGGTATGGACGCTGGCAATATTATCAAACCAGCCTTAGCTCGTGGAGATTTCCAACTAATTGGTGCAACTACCATCAAAGAATATCGAAACATTGAGAAAGATTCTGCTTTAGCACGTAGGTTTCAACCAGTTGAAGTTAAAGAACCAACTACTGAAGAAACAGTTAAAATTTTACAAGGTATTCGTAAACGCTACGAAGATTATCACCATGTTCATTATACTGATGAAGCAATTCAAGCTGCCGTTGCCCTTTCATCTCGTTACATTCAAGATCGTTTCTTACCTGATAAAGCCATTGACCTTCTAGACGAAGCTGGTTCAAGAATGAACCTTACCATTCCTTATGTCGATAGCGAAAAAATCAAAGAAAGATTAGATGCAGCTGAAAACTTAAAGCAAGAAGCCTTGAAGAATGAAGACTATGAAAAAGCAGCATACTATCGCGATCAAATTGAAAAATATGAAAAATTAAAAGATCAAAAAGTAGATCCAGATCACACACCTCAGATTACCGAAAAGATCATGAATAAGATTGTTGAAGAAAAAACTAATATTCCTGTTGGCGACCTACAAAAACAGGAAGAAACTCAATTAAAGAACTTATCAACCGATCTTAAAGATAATGTAATTGGTCAAAATAAAGCTGTTGAAACTGTTGCTCGCGCAATTCGTCGTAACCGTGTTGGTTTTAACAAGTCCGGTCGTCCAATTGGCTCATTCCTTTTTGTAGGACCAACTGGCGTTGGTAAAACAGAGTTAGCTAAGCAATTAGCTAAACAAATCTTTGGTACTGAAGATGCGATAATTCGTTTTGACATGAGTGAATATATGGAACAATATTCAGTATCTAAGTTAATTGGCTCTGCTCCAGGTTACGTAGGATACGAAGAAGCAGGTCAATTGACTGAGAGAGTACGTCACAATCCTTACAGCTTAATTCTATTTGACGAAATTGAAAAGGCTCATCCGGATGTACTTCACCTCTTCTTACAAATTCTTGACGATGGTCGCTTAACTGATTCACAAGGTCGTACTGTTTCATTTAAAGACACAATTATTATTATGACTTCTAATGCTGGTCAAGGAATTAAAGAAGCAAACGTTGGTTTTGCTGCTGAAAACAGTCATCAAGAACAATTTAAGAATACCCTTGGTCAATACTTCAAACCTGAATTTTTAAATAGACTAGATGATATTGTTGAATTTAATTCACTTGATAAGAAAGACTTAATTAAGATTGTCGACTTAATGCTTGCTAATACTAACAATATGGTCAAAGATCAAGGTCTTCATATTGAAGTCACTCCAGAAGCAAAGGAACTACTTGTAGAAAAAGGTTATGATCCATCTATGGGTGCTCGTCCACTTCGTCGTACAATCCAAGAAGAAATCGAAGACAAAGTTGCAGATTACAAGTTAGACAATCCAGCTGCTAAAGACTTAAAAGCTGATGTAGTAGATAACACGATTGTAATCAGCGAAAATTAAGTGTTCAAATACTAAAGAAGAGCCACATAAATGTGACTCTTTTTTTATTTATTTTTATAAATCTTCTAAAAAGGTTATACTTAAGTTGGGATTTTAAAGACACATTTATATTATCGAGGTTATAAATATGATGCATTTAATTGATGTTACAAATAGCTACCGTGATTTGGTTCAAAGACAGCTAGCAGCTACCAATAGTCAATTCGTAAAGGTTTACTCTTTAGGTAATACCACAATAGTATATAGCGAAACTACTGATAAAATCGAAATCGTAATGGAAAATCATAAACGTCCTATTAGACAAGACGAAGTAGAGTTTGTCATTAAGCGTTTAATTCATGAAGATCGCATTTACGATATAACAGTTGATAAGAGTAGAAAGATTATTTCTATTACTTGCGATCGATAAAATCGCATTTAAAAAGCCATGGAAAATTCCATGGCTTTTTATTTGGGCTTTATTATAATCTTGAAGTTAATTCAACATCTGGATATTTATCTTTAAACCATCTTTCTGCAAAAGCATTTTCAAACAGAAATAGTGGCTCACCATTTCTATCTTTTACTAACAAGTTACGCGAAGATGACATCTTAGGATCTAACTGATCTGGATTAATCCAGCGTGCTACACGATTACCTAAAGTATGAAGCTCTACTTCTGAATTATATTCGTTCTTCATTCTAAAAGAAAAGACTTCAAACTGTAATTGACCAACTGCACCTAGGATATAATCATCAGTTGCATAACCACGATAAAGCTGAATTGCACCTTCTTGAACCAGTTGGTTCATCCCTTTATGGAAAGACTTTTGCTTCATAACATTCTTAGCAGTCACACGCATAAAGATTTCTGGTGTAAATTGCGGCAAAGCTGGATAAACAATCTTTTTCTTACCAGCGTAAATTGAATCACCAATTTGAAAGTTACCTGTGTCATATAAACCAACTATATCGCCAGCAACCGCATCAGAAACTTGAACTCGTTCGCTAGACATAAATTCAGTTGCATTATTTAATCTAACTGGCTTTCCAGTTCTAGCTAAAGTTACGTCAATCCCCTTTTTAAATTCCCCGCTTCCGATTCTTACAAAGGCAATTCGATCACGATGGTTAGGATTCATATTAGCCTGAATCTTAAAAACAAACCCAGAAAATTCAGGATCGTCTGCAGCTAATTTTTCATCATCATTAACAACATGTTCTTGAGGAGCTGGGGCTAAATTAACAAAACTATCTAAAAAAGTCTCAACACCAAAATTAGTTAAAGCAGATCCAAAGAAGACTGGAGTCTGGTCTCCTTTTAAGATTTTTTCTTTATCAAAAGTATTTCCTGCTTCTTTTAACAAATCAATGTCATCTAAAGTTGATTGATATAAACTATCTTGTGCTAAAGGTTCATCTTCTGATAATTTTCCATTTTTATCTAATGGTAAATAGCGATCATCATCATCTTTTCGATAAAGTTCAACACGATTATTTGCAATATCGTATAATCCTTTTAATTGCTTTCCCATACCAATTGGCCAGTTCATGGCTACGCCTTCAATACCGAGCAAATCTTCTAATTCAGCAATTAAATCTAGCGGTTCGCGTCCATCACGATCAAGCTTGTTCATAAAAGTAAAGATAGGAATGCCACGCTTTTTTACAACCTTAAATAACTTTTTGGTTTGAGGCTCAATACCCTTAGCTGAATCAATAACCATTACCGCAGCATCAACTGCCATTAAAGTCCGGTAAGTATCTTCAGAGAAATCTTGGTGTCCAGGAGTATCAAGAATATTGATTCTCTTTCCCTGATATTCAAACTGCATTACTGAACTAGTTACTGAAATACCACGCTTCTTTTCAATTGCCATCCAGTCACTAGTTGCATAATGTCCACTTTTACGTGCTTTAACCGTACCTGCACTTCTAATTACTCCACCAAAAAGAAGCATTTGCTCAGTAATTGTTGTCTTACCCGCATCAGGGTGAGAAATAATCGCAAATGTGCGTCTTTTTTTCACTTCATCAGTTAACTTTGTCATTAATCTTTAGCTTCTTCCTTTTCTTGTTTTTCTGGAATTGTAAGTAACAGCGTTAATAAACGCGAACCCTTCATGCGTCTAGTTGTTAAAACCATCCCATTATCAAGTTTGACGCTTAGCTTTTCTCCTTTAGCTGGAATCATCCCTAATTTAGTGATTACGTAACCAGCAACAGTATCCACGTCTTCCATTGCTAAATCGGTTCCGAATTCTTCATTAAAATCAGCTAAAGGCATCTTCCCGTAAATTACATATTCTCTTGGAGAGATTTTTGAAAATAGGACTTCAGCCTTATCAACCTCATCATCAATGTCACCAACAATTTCTTCAATTAAATCTTCAATTGTTGCTAGTCCTACGACACCACCATATTCATCAGTTAAAATTGCAAGCTGCCTTTGAGTTTGCTGCATCTCAACTAACAATTCACCCAATTCAATTGTTTCAGGTGCAAATAAAGGCTTAAACATTACCTGATCGTAATCTAACTTATCAAAACCGATCTTATGGGCTTTTCGTAAAACCGTTCTAATATGAATGACGCCAACAATCTTATCCTTGTCACCATCATAGACCGGTACTCTTGAATAAGGTTCTTTTAAGATTTGATCTAAGTTTTCTTGAAAATTATCATTGATATCAACCATAAAGGCATCTGTTCTAGGAACCATTACTTCTCGAGCCATTTTTTCTTCAAACTCAAGAATACCTTCCATCATTGAAAATTCACGATCACTAATCTCTTTTTGTTCATGTAATTTATTTAAAATTTTATTCAGCTTGCGTTGTCCATCAATATCTTCATCGCCGCGAAATTTAGCTCTTAATTTGCTAAATATATCACCCGCACCGGGATCACTACTCATCTTAAATTCTCTCTTTCTATTACTGCCTTAATCCCTACTTTAATCATAATTATCGGTAATTATATCATACGGTAATCTATGATAAAATAAAGAACAAGAAATGGGGTCTTATAGATGAAAAAACAAAATATCTACTTGGTATTTACATTCTTATTATTAATTCCGTATCTTTGCAGTTTAACTTTAATCGGCATCTGCTACAATGCTTTAGTTAGACACTCTAGCGATCTTCTTCGAAGTTTTATTGGTGCCTTAGTTGGAACAATTATTATGTTCGCTATCAAGGCAACCATTCAGCGACCACTTGATTTGGTCTCCGCTAAAGTACCAGATAACTTCTTTAAGCAAATTCTACGTTTCTACAGTATTCGTAGACGTAAACTTTTCTTAATTGGCAACTGTTTAGTTGACTTTGTGCTTTGCTGGCTTGCGATGGATCTTGTGAGAAGTTGTTTCTCATTATCCTTTATTATTGGTAACTCGGTTGGCATTGTTTTATTAATCATGCTAATTTCGACATGTATTGGTGCTTATATCGAATATGACAACCTATCTATTGACCCCAAGCAGAAATAATTATTATTTAGCATTACCGTCAGAACTGGCATCCAGATATAAAATCTGTGCCAGTTCTTTTGTTTCTAAGTTCAACTTTGCTAAAACATACGGTTTTTCACTATCTCCCAGATTCTCATACATTGTAATACCATCTTTAGATAATTTATCTAAAAAAGTCGGAATCACAAAATTTAAAGGTTGACTAAAGAAAGCCAAATTACTATTAGGCGTATCAATTTCCGCAATTTCTGAAGCGGGCAATTCAAATTTATTTAATCCAGCACCAGGCATCTGCTTATCATCAGCTAAAACACCATACCAAAACATAAAGTTCTCTGGTCCAAACACCACCAAACTTGCACGTTCATTTTCATAGCCATTGTCTTTAATAAACTTTTGAAAGCCTGGATCACTTTCCATTTCTTGAATAGCTGCTGTATAAGTTTTATTTTCATCAATTTGGTTTGGCATAAAAACCTTACCAATAAAATTATGTGCCGAGTATTTTTCTTTCTTCATTTTCTCTCCCCTTAAAAAAACTACGATCTAAATCAGGACGTAATTGGTTATATCTTTCATACCAAATTTGTGCGAATTTTTTAGCAAACGGGCCCTTCTTTTGATCAATCCAATCTAATAATTCAAAACTAGTACTACGCAAAATACTATCAATCTCTTCACTGTAATGCCAGCGTTTTTTGTTCATTGCATACTCGTCCGCATCAAGCAATCTAATCTCCCCATCAGGAAACACCTTAATATCTAAATCATAGTCAATATATTTCAGTGCTTCTCGATCTAATATAAAGGGACTAGCTAAATTAGCATAATATGCAACTCCATCAGGTCTGAGCATTGCAATCACATTAAACCAAAGTTTACGATGAAAATAAACAATTGCTGGTTCACGGCTAATCCACTTTCTACCGTCTTCTTCTGTAATCAAAGTTCGATCATTAACGCCAATAATAATATTTTGCTCTGTTTTAACTACCATAGTGTCACGCCAATTTCGATGCAACGTGCCATTATGCTTATAACTTTGGATTGCGATATAATCGCCTTCACGAGGCATTTCCATAATGTGCGCCTCCTCACTAAACATTATACCAGCAAATTAATATTCATCTATTTCTTCTAAATCTACTACTTCGCCATTTAAGAAACTATCAATTTCACTACTTGAAAAGCCATGTTGAAACAGATATCTTTTAACTTTCTGCTTTCTTTTAAAATCTTCATCTCTGCGATAGCGACGCCATGCCTTACTTCCTTGTTTTTTTAAAGCTTCGATTTGGTCATCCTCATCGTTTTCTAAATCTAATTTCTCAATTACTAATTCACCTAGCTCTTGATCAAATCCGTGAGCTCGCAATTTGGTCAACGCCTTTTGCTTAATATCCTTATATGAAAGTTTACCTACTTGATGAATAAGTGAGTGCACTAAGCGAAGACCTGCATCAATCCACTCTTCATCTTCAATTTCATAAAGTGCCTCTTGAATAACGTCAGCTGCAAGACCTTTTTGCTTTAATTTTCTATCAACAGCTCTCGGTCCATCTTTTCCAACTCGAAGATTATTCTTGATAAACAAACGAGCAAAATTGTTATCATTTAAATAATTCAACTTAATCAAATTCTGAACGGCGGCTTGACTAGCATCCTGACTAATTTCATGTTTATTTAAATACTCTAAAATTTCATATACACTACGTGGCTGATAACTTAAATAAGACATCGCTAGCTGAATAGCATGACTATCTGATTCAGCTTTTTTAATTTCTTTAATGTCTTCAGTACTTAATTCTGTTCCCTTTAAAAGTCTTTTTTCCGCTAGGGTCCTTTCACTTACGCTAAAAGCATACTCATTATCAATAAAAATATTATAGCGTCCTTTACGTTTTTGCGTGCTTATCTTAGTTATAATTGGCATTATCGCACCTTCTTCATTTTTTGGTTTCTTCTATATTATAATAAATTAAATACTTGTATCACTTGAACATAACGCTTATGCTTATTGTGACACTTTTTTCATGAATCAATCGAAATGAGGGCCTTATTTTGACAAAATTTATTAAAAACAAGCAAGAAAAAGATATTATCATCACTATTAAACGGCTAGGTATTAATGGTGAAGGGATCGGATATTATAAAAAGAAAATTATTTTTATTCCCGGTGCTCTTCCAGGTGAAGTTGTTGTTGCAAAAATCATTGATAGACACCCACATTATTTAGAGGGCGAATTAGTTCGAATTAAAGAAAAGTCTCCAGATAGAGTGGCTTTCCCGAAGGGCGTAGATCCGGCCGTTGGCGGCTTAGAATTAGCTCATCTTTCTTATCCAAAACAACTTGAGTTTAAGCAACACCTAATTCTAGAATCTCTTAGAAAATATCATCCAAGAGACTACATTAAGTATAAAGTCAAAAAG
This sequence comes from Lactobacillus sp. RTP31084st1_F9_RTP31084_210423, assembly GCF_040919545.1. Taxonomy (NCBI): domain Bacteria; kingdom Bacillati; phylum Bacillota; class Bacilli; order Lactobacillales; family Lactobacillaceae; genus Lactobacillus; species Lactobacillus sp. RTP31084st1_F9_RTP31084_210423. The sequence goes on along the minus strand of NZ_JBCOVH010000001.1, from coordinate 132,329 downwards.
ACTATTTCAGCTCCAAATGCCTGGCACTATCGCAATAAAGCTCAATACCAAATTGAATTCAATAAAGGAAAGAGTAAACTTGGCCTGTACGCTCCTAACTCACGTCGTTTAATTGATCTTCCTGAAATGCCAACTCAAACAAAAGAAACACAAAAAACAGAGCGTGAAATTAAAAAGTTAATCGATAAACTTCATATTCGAATTGCTGACTTTAGACGTCATAATGATGGTATTAAAACTATTGTAGTTCGTCAAAGCCATGCTAGTGGGGAAATCCAAGTAACTTTAATTACAATTGGTAAAAAAATTAGAGACCTTAAATTACTAGCCAGCCAAATTATGAAACTTCCTAATGTAGTTTCTGTTTTTCAAAATGAAACACAATGGCAAAATCCTCAAGTTTGGGGCAACAAAACAATTAAATTGTTTGGAAAATCACATATTATCGAAGAAATACTAGGTAAAAAATTTAAACTCTCACCTCGTGCATTTTTCCAGTTAAATCCAGAACAAACTAGTACGCTTTATTCAGAGGCACTTAAATACCTAGACTTAACTCCAGATCAAACTTTAATTGATGCTTATGCTGGGGTTGGTACTCTAGGGATTCTAGCAAGTGACCAAGTTAGACAAGTCATTGGGATTGAATCTATTCCTGAAGCTGTAATTGATGCCCAAGAGAACTGCCACTTGAATCATGTGAGAAATGCAGAATATATTCAAGGAAATGTTGAAAAGTTACTTCCTGAATTAAAAAATCAAGGTGTCCCAATTGATGCTTTGATCGTCGATCCTCCACGTACAGGATTAAGCAAAAAGTTAATTAAGACTCTACTTGAAGTAAAACCAGAAACCTTTGTTTATGTTTCTTGTAACCCAGCTACACTTGCAAAAGATTTAGTTCTTTTAAGCGAAGCTTACGACGTTCGCGTTATTCAACCAGTTGATATGATGCCTCAAACTCCACGCTGGGAAGGTATTACAAAATTAGTTTTAAGAAAAAATAAGTAAGTAAAATAATATTATTTTTAGCAGTCCTAGGGACTGCTTTTTTTGCTCATAAAAAAGGTTGTAGACTGCCTGGTCTACAACCTTTTTTCAAGTGGATGAGGTAAATACTATCTAGCGCCATAACATCAGTATCTGGGTTCAATATTATGACTTGATCAACATCACTTGTTTGCATCTGTATTGAATAACGACTATTTGATCTTACTAAGAGAATCTTGTCTTTAAAACACTACAATCTGGAGATAAAAACTTTTTACAATATTATTCTACCTCTCCACATGTCTTATTATAACAACTATGTAAGCGAATACAAGCTATTTAACTTTATATTGACGAATATCATCACAAATTCCCGCAAAATAATATCTCCCTTTTTCTTCATCACTAGTAAGTTCAACATTATTTTGGGGATCTACTAAACTCGCTGAAAAGATTTTCTCATATTCAGGAACACTTAATTTCTTTCTTTTATCTAATAAAGCCTCATCAGCATCCTTATCAAGCTCATTCTCATATCCTTCAACTACATTTGCTGAATAAAATTCGGCCATGGCACCTGAGCCATAAGAAAATAACCCAATTAAATCGCCAGCTTTTAAACCACCATTTTCAAGTAAACTAAGTAAACTCAAATACAAAGATCCAGTATAAATATTGCCAACATTAGCATTTAATTCTTTAGACGCAGTAAACCTATCCATTAAGCGGGCATTTGTTTCTTCATCTACTCCCTCAATGGCTAAACGATTAGCCTTCAACCCCATTTTAGTAAAAGGTAAGTGATAAATAATAGCAGCAAAATCTTTTGTTTCAAGTCCCTTTTGCTTCTTATAATCAGAAAAAGTATGTTTAAAAAAATTTAAATAAACTTGAGTTGAATATTTTCCGTCTACTTTGGCAGTTTTAGAATAATTTGGTCGCCAGAAATCATTAATATCTTCACTATAAGCGCTATGGCCTTCATTAATTTCTAGAATTCTTGGATTGCTAGAGATTAATAAACTAACGCTTCCTGCTCCCTGAGTTACTTCGCCAGCAGTATTGATTCCATAGCGAGCAATATCACTACCAATAACAATTGCAGTTTGATCAGGATGAAGTCGTACAAAATCTTGAGCAATCATTACCCCTGCTGTTAATCCAAAACATGCTTCTTTAACTTCAAACGCTCTAACGGTTGGATCAAGTTTTAAAGCTGATTTTACAAATAAAGAACCTGATTTAGATTGATCAACACTACTTTCAGTACAAAAAATCAAAAGCCCAACTTTAGATTTGTCAATTTTGTTTATATACCGTAATGTAGCATTAATTCCCATTGAAACCGCATCTTGAGTTGGATCAGCCACGCTCATCCTTTTCTGCCCAATTCCAATTAAAAATTTATTTGGATCTTGGTTTCGTGCATGAGCCAAATCTACCATATCTACATACTTATTTGGAGTAAAATATCCAATTTGATCAATTCCAACCTTCATTTAATTCTTTTCCTTTCTTATTTCATCTAAAAATCTCACAGCGGCTTCTTGAGTATATTGTTTACTTTCTTGCAGCTTTTCTAAAACCTTTGCCTTCTCATCTTCATTAGCCTTTAAAGTAGCAACCAAGTTTCTTGCTTGCAATTTCATATGACCAGCCTGAATTCCCTTAGTAGAAATTGCTAATAGTGCTGAAAAATTATTGGCTAAACCAGTTGCCGCAATGATCTCGGCTAATTGTTCAGCAGACACCTTACCTAATAAGTTAAAACTCTGCTGAATATCTTGACGAGCCTTGATAGAACCACCAACTACACCAATTGCTAAGGGGATCGTTACTGTTCCAATTAATCTATCATTTGCGATGCTCCACTTACTAAGTGAAGTATAGCTACCATCTTTATTCGCCCATACGGCAGTTGCTGCTTCTACTCCGCGATAATCATTACCAGTTGCTACTAAGACGCTATCAACACCGTTCATTATTCCTTTATTATTAGTTACGGCTCGATAAATATCCGTTTGACCAATTTCACTAAGTAAAACTATTTTTTTAGCTACCTTGGGTCCACCAACGCTATTAATATCCAAACTTACTTTGGCTGTAGTTAATTGAGTCGGATAGTTAGATAAAATCGCATACATGGTTTGTTCAACATTTATCTGCTTTTCTAACTTGTTTCCTAAGAATTCTAAAATAGCATTTGTTTTATTTGCTCCCATTGCTTCTGCAGGATCAACTAATACTTTAAGAAAAACCAAATTATCTTTTCTAGAAGCTTCAATTTTTCGAACACCGCCACCATGCTTAACTAAACTAGCAAATTTACGATTAGCTAATTCAATTAACTCAGGAAATTCTTTAGTAAATCTAACTAAATCAAAATCATGTGCCACTTCTAAAACGATTTGCCCGTAGATTCCATTTCTAATGCTAACTGCTTCTACTCCACCATTTTGATTAAAAATTTTACTTGCATGATTAGCTGCTGCAACAACTGATGGTTCTTCCACCGCCATTGGCACACAATAACTTTTTTCATTGACAATTAACCTCGGTAAAATTCCCAAAGGAAGTCGAACCTGACCAACTACATTCTCACTGAGTGTATTCAATCTTGTTAAAGTATCCGAATCTATTTTACTTAATTCAATTCCTTCTTCTTCAAGAAAGTTTCTTCTCTCTTCTGGTAACCATTGATAAAACTTCTTTTTAGATAATTCTTCTGATTTCATATGCAATTCCTTGACCGCCACCAATACATAACGAAACAATCGCTCTTCGACCATTGATCTTGCGTAAACTATTCACTGCACTTATTACTAACCGCGTACCTGTCGCACCCAATGGATGTCCTAAACTAATTGCTCCACCAGCAATATTTAGCTTTTCTTTTGGAATATTCAAATCACGAGCTACAGCATAAGCTTGCGCCGCAAATGCTTCATTAATTTCAACTAAATCATAATCATCAATTGTACTATTAGTTTCTTTTAGCAATTTTTTAATTGCAAAATATGGTGCATATCCCATATAAGCAGGATCACAGCCAATTTCCGCATAAGCACCTAAATAAGCTAATGGCGTTAAGTCTAATTCATCTAATTTTTGTTGATTGGCAAGAAGCACCATACTTGCTCCGTCAGTCAATGGAGATGAATTTCCTGCTGTAACACGACCATTTACTTTAAATACAGGTTTAAGCTGTCCCAAGGCATCTAAACTAGTATCTGGTCGAATCGTCTCATCATGATCTAGTACTTTCCCGTTTAACTTGATAGGGGCATACTCTTCTTCAAACCAATTATTCTCTTGAGCCGCATAAGCCTTGGCATGAGAATCACGTGCGAATTCATCCATATCTTGACGAGTAACTTGGTATTTATCAGCAACATTTTCAGCAGTAATTCCCATTGGCTTTTCAGAATAGGCGTCACCAATGCCATCTATCATTAAACTATCTTGATATACTGGATTTTTATCATGCTTTTTACTCTTATTGAGTAAAAGAGGAGCATTTGTCATGCTTTCAGCTCCGCCAACAACAGCAATTTCATAATCACCAAGTAACATTTGCCCTTGTGCAAACCGTAAAGCTTTTAAACTAGAACCACAAACATCGTCAATGCTTGTAGCAACAATAGACTCAGGTAATCCTGATTTTAAAGCAATTTGACGTGCAACATTTTGCCCTAAACCAGCACTTAAAACATTGCCAATTAGAATGTTATCGATTTTATCTTGCGATACTATATTCTTTTTTAATAAGCCTTTCAGTGCTAAGACACCTAAATCAACAGCATTTTCGTCCTTGTAAAATCCACGATATTTGCCAAAAGGAATTCGATTCATTCCTACAATATAAACATCTTGTAACACGCTTCCACCTCTTAGTAAAAATTATTACAATAACTATGATAGCTCACAAATCTAAACAGAAACAAAAAGCGCTATATTTTTTAATTAATTCTAAAAAAAGATTGCTAATCAATCTTAGCAATCTTTTACAAATATCTATTTAGAAAAGCTTTGACCTTTTTCTGATACTGAGCAGGCTTAGTTGCAAATGACTTTGCATGTTTAGCACCTGGAACAATCCAAAGCTCTTTTTTACCTTTAGAAGCTTGGTAATTATCATATACCATTTTAGTTGGAACAAAAGTATCCTTTTCTCCATGAATAAAAAACATTGGTCGCTTATTCTTTGCGACTTGTCTTATACTGCTACCATCCCCTAAGAAATATCCAGCTCTAAGTCTAGTAATTCCGCTTAACACTTCAACTAATGGAAAACGTGGAAAAGTTGGTAAATGGTACAAGTCCTCTGCTTCATGTTCAACCTCGTCCTTAACATTAGTATAACCGCAATCTTCAATATAGGCTTTTACTTGTCTCGGCATTGTTAATCCGCTTGCCATCATGGTTGTTGCTCCTCCCATACTGACACCGAAAATAGCAATTTTACTATCAGAACCATTCTTTTGAATAACTTCTTTAGCCCATTTTTTAACATCTACTTTTTCACGCCAGCCATATCCAATATAGTTTCCTTGACTTTGTCCATGTCCACGAGCATCAGGTAAAAGCGTATTATAGCCAAGTTTATGAAACATAGCTGCATAAGCTCCCATTGTATCTTTATTATTCATAAAACCATGTAGAATAATCACTGTCTTTTTAGAATTTGCAGCTGGAATATAATTTGCGTCTAACTTTAAATTATCATCCGCTGACTTTATAACCCATTTTTGTTTATGAACATCTTGATACCATTTTTTCTCCCTGTAAAGCGGATCACTCTTTACTAGCTTAGTATCATTACTGATAAACGACTTATGACCAGGAACGACAGCAACCTGATAAAAATATAGCCCTGCAGCTATAAAAATGCCGCAAACTGCTAAAATAGAGATAATAATAATTTTTATTTTCTTACTCTTTATCTTCATTGGAAGACCTCTGTTTCAAAAATATAATCTATATTATATCTATTAAATATAGAAATCAAGAGCTGGTGAAATATTATGTATCTAGATGATCTTTTAACTTTAACTTCTGATCTTCATCCAAACTTTCAATTTTTTTACCAAACCAGTAAAACTGGTCCTTTATACCCTATCAGTAAAATTCAAGTCGAAGGAGATCAATGTTTGTTATTTATAGGGAAAAAGGCAAAGACAGTTACCCAAATCATGCAACTGCTTGGTAAATTAAAGTCTACTCATATTCCAGTATATGTTTATTTAAATAATTCAAATAAAAAAGCAAAAATTTTTGGTGTGCAAATTAACTTAGAAAAGGGACAAGCTTATACACTATAAAACTATATAAAAAAAGAATGAGGCTCAGCTTGACCTCATTCTTTTAGTTTTTATCTAGGTATCTATTTAAGACCTGCAATACCCCATTATCATTATTGCTAGGAGCAAGATATCTTGCATGCTCTTTCGCGATCTCCATGCCATTCTCCATCGCATAACTATATTTGGCAAAATCAAGCATCTGAATATCATTACCACTATCGCCAAAAGCAATCAAATCTTCACTAGTCAAATTAAAACGAGCAAGTAGATTCTTTAATCCAGTAGCCTTATTAATCCCATACTTAACTGCATCTATAGCTATCGGATTAGAAGCGAACGTAGTGACAAGATTTCCGTATTGCTTATTAAAATCTTGCTCAATATCTTTTGCAATTTTACTATCATAGTGAAAAGTTAATTCAATAAAAACGTCATCAGGTAAATTCTGCCAGTCACTAATTTCAGTACTTTCCTTAGCAAAATATTGCAGAAATTCTTTATCTTTTGCAGGCGCTTCAGTTCCAATATAGGCCTTTTTTCTGCCATAGGCCATTGTTGCCATACTGCCATATTTATTATGAACAAAATTAATTAAATTGATAGCTTGTTGTTTACTTAATCCTTCAACAGCAACTTCTTTCCCTTCGACAATTAATCTAGAACCATTAGCAGTTACAAAATCCATTCGATCAATAAACTCTGGAAAATCATTTTTTAACCAAGCAAATGGTCTTCCACCAGCTACAATAAATCTAATATCATGTTTTTCAAGCTTAGTTAAAACTTGATCAAATAATTGATGATCATAACTTCTCTGGTCATTCAAAAAAGTCCCATCCATATCAACAGCAACAGCTTTAAAAGGAATCTTCATCTTTTTCTCCTTACTAACGACGGCTCAAAGCACCATTCAATTTCTTACGATATACAAAATAAACAATTAAAATTATTGGCACAATAACTAATAGGACAGGATAAAAGTAAGCTGGAGCTAAATTTTGAGCAGTCACGCCACCAATCATTGGGCCAGCAGCCATTCCAATATCAAGTCCTAGATAGAATGTTGAACTAGCTAACCCCTGTTCTTCAATTGGAGCTAACATCAGAGCAGTTGACTGATTAACAGAATAAATAACCCCATAACCAATTGAAAGCATAATAGCTGCGAAACCCATCAACCAATTATTAACCATAAAAGCTGCAACAATTAAAAATAAAATTGTTGCTATTAGGCTTAGCCAAAACCAAAATCCAAAGCGAATTAAATCGAAATATTTTTTTAAACCAATTCTAATCAAGAGCAAAGCAATTGCATAGATAACAAAGAAATACCCTACCGCAATTGAAAAATGTTGTCTTTCAACATACACGACAATATCAGCTTGCGTAATAAAATATGGGATTGCAAAGAAAGTAGTTAGCAAAGCAATAGGAATAGCATCTTTTTGAATAATTTTAATTTTTCTTTTCTTGCTACTATTAATCTTAGGCTTAGCGTGATCTCCAACAAATTGGATAGAAATAATCATTAAGATTGCAGCGACTACGGCAAGCCAAAGGGCGGACTTATAACCAATAACTTTATATAGATTGATTGCTAAAGCAGGCGCAAGAGCCATTGCTAACGCATTCATCAGACCATAAAAGCCCATTGCCTCTCCAACATGACTACGCGGTACTAAAAATGCTAACCAAGTTGTCATACAAACAGTTGCTAAAACAAAGCCAGTACCGTTAATTAATCTAAAAATTAGCAACCAATTACCTGACGGGGAGAGGCAATACCCGGCAACTCCGATCAAAATCAATACTCCGCCAATAAATGATAAGCTATACTTTGAAAAACGGTCAGTTAAATTACCAGCTACTGGGCGTAAAAACATTGACACTACACTCATAATTCCAGTTATGATGCCAGCAAATACTGCACTTGCACCTAAACTGATTGCATAACCATTAATTAGCGGCGTTACAAACATTACTGAAAACATAAAAAAGAAAGACGCTGCCATAACTAAAATAACGTCTTTAGTATAAATCGATTGCTTTTTTTCCAATCACTTAACCCCTCTCTAACATACCCCTTAACTTTATCACATTTTTCAAACAATCAAAAAAGCCAGTTGAAATTACTCAACTGGCTTGATTATCTTTTTCAGTTAATTAATAACCCATGTAGCGATCTCTTTCCCAATCAGAAACTGATTGATTATATTTAGCCCATTCAAGATTCTTAGAATCAATAAAACTTTGAGTTAAATGTTCACCTAAGGCTTTTTGAATTAATGGATCAGCCTTAAATGCCTTAACAGCATTATGCAAAGTAGATGGAAGTGGTTTAATACCACGTTTAGCTCTTTCTTCTTCAGACATTTCAAAAACATTAGAAGTAATAGGTGCCATTGGTTTCTTTGCTTCTTTAATACCATTTAGACCAGCACTTAAGCATGCTGCAAGCAAAAGATATGGGTTAGCTGTTGGGTCAGCTGAACGCATTTCAAGACGAGTATTAATCTCTTCAGCATCAGGAATTCTAACAAGTGGTGAACGGTTCTTTGAAGCCCATGAAATATAAACAGGTGCTTCAAAACCTGGAATAAGACGCTTATATGAGTTAACAGTTGGATTACCAATTGCTGTAATTGCACGAGCATGTTCCAAAATACCGTTTAAGAAGTAAAGAGCAGTATCTGATAAGTGGAATTCACCATCTTTATCGTAGAAGACATTCTTGCCATCCTTAAACAAGGACATGTTAGTATGCATCCCGTTTCCTGCTTGACCTTCTACTGGCTTAGCCATAAATGTGGCATATAAACCATGCTTTCTTGCTACTTCACGTACGACCATCTTAAAAGTTTGAACACGGTCAGCAGTTGTTAAAGCATCATCAAATCTAAAGTCAATTTCTTGTTGACCGTCTCCTACTTCATGGTGAGCTGCTTCAACTTCAAAGCCAATACTTTCTAATGTTTCAACAATATCACGACGGCATCTTGCACCTTCGTCATCAGAGGTCATATCAAAGTATGAAGCATGATCAGGAACTTCAGTAGTCCAGTTGCCATCTTCACCTAACTTAAATAAATGAAATTCTGCTTCAAAACCAATATCAAAATCAGTAAAGCCCATATCATTCATTTCTTTAAGGATACGCTTCAAGTTATTTCTTGGGTCACCTTCAAATGGTTCACCATCGGTCTTATGAACAGAACATACTAAACGACCAATCTTTCCGCCCTTTTCATCTCCCCAAGGTAAAACTGCCCAAGTTGAAAAGTCGGGATATAAAACCATGTCACTTTCTTCTAGACGAACAAAGCCATCAATTGAAGAGCCATCAAAACGGATATCGTTAGTTAAAACTTTATCTAATTGACTAGTTGGAACCTCAACAGCCTTAGAAGTTCCATTAATATCAGTAAAAGCTAATCTTAAGAAACGAACATCGTTATCCTTAACACTCTTTTTAATATCTTCTGCAGTAATAGTTTTACTCATTGTACACACCTATTCTAAAGGATTATACCTGTTCCAAGCGATTGGTATAGTCCTTAAAAATCTATTAACTACTTGTGCTAATGCACACTGAAAACAATAACAAACTAGATTGGTCTCGTCAATCAGTATTAATATTTTTTTAGATATATTTTAAACTGTTTGTTATGAATATACCAGTAATATCCTATCATAACCATAACTTTTTTATTTATTTATTTATTTAAAAAACTTTTTATTTCATTTAGAGCTTTTTCTGGCGTCTCCCTATCATGTAAAGGATCTAACCAGACAACAGGCAATTGATGTTTAAAATACGTTAGCTGACGTTTGGCATATTTTCGCGATGCTTGTTTTAGTTTATTTACGCATTCATCAAGCGTTTTTTCACCTGAAAAATATGGGAAAAATTCTTTATAGCCAATCGCTTGAATTGCTTGATGCTCACGAGCACGGTTGTCATAAACAAATCTTGCTTCTTTAAGTAACCCAGCGGCCATCATTTTATCTACACGTTTATTTATTCGCTGATAGACTTCTTCTCGATCACTATTTAACCCAATAATCAAGGCATCATATCTAGGAGAAATTTTTTCTTGCTGCTGACTAAATAACTTACCTGTTCGACTAATCACTGTTAATGCTCTAAGAGTTCGACGACTATTTTGTGGAGCTATTTTTTTGGCAGCATCAGGATCCTTTTCATTAAGAAGCTGCCATAATTTTTCTGCACCATTTTCTTTTAAATATTTTTCCCACTTAGGATCTACACTTGTTTGATAATCACCAGGTTCACCTAATTGCAGCTTATTTACTAAGGCATTAATATAAAAACCCGTTCCGCCAACAACTAGTGGAATAGACCCCTTAACTACAATTTGATTAACAGCTTTTGTACCTTCAGCAACGAAATCTTTAACAGAATATTCTTCAAAAATGGAACGCTGGTTAACCAAATAATGTTTTACTTGTCTTAGTTCTTCAGCTGTTGGCTTAGCAGTACCAATACTTACCTCTTGATAAATTTGCATTGAATCTCCAGAAATGATTTCTGCATTAATTTTAGGGGCAAGTTTCAATGCTAGGTCGGTTTTTCCAATTCCAGTGGGTCCAATCAGGACAATAATTTTTTGCATAAATAATTCCTCTTATTTCTTGATATCCATTCTAACAAAAAACTACTATTTCTTCAGACTTAATATAGCAAAAGGCTTTATCGAAATAAGAATTATTGCTAAAATTTGAATTGATAAAATAATTTTTAGGGAGGCATTAACCATGGCAAAGAAATTTGGTGCTGGTGTCGTAACTGGCGTTTTAGCAACTGTTGGCGCACTTGCTGCAGGACTTGCTACTTATAAAAAAAAGGTAGTAGAACCTGAACAAAAAGAAGCTGATAGAATCGAACAAAATAGAATTAAAGCCAATAGAAAGAGTTACTCAGCTCATCAAGGTTAAATAAAAAAGAGAGATTAATCCCTGTAATAAGGATTGATCTCTCTTTTAGTATTTAGAAGACTTAGTTTGGCCATCCCATTTTTCAAAGCCGTCTTTCAGCCAATATACTTTTTTATAGCCTTTTTTCTGCAAAAAGCGTGCTGCTCTTACAGTTAATGCACTTGAATCAGAATAAAGATATACGGGTAAATCTGGACGGATTTCTTGATATTGATACTTAAACATTGTGTAAGGAATGTTACGTGCTCCTAGAATATGTTCTTTCTTAAATGGGCCCTTTTCACGTACATCAATAATTTGTGCTTTTCTCTTACCCTTTTCAAACTCTTCATTAGTTAGCGCACCACCGACACGCTTCGATTGAATCCATGTCCAAAGCCAGCTTAAAGCAAAAGCCAAAATAATGATGATTAAGACAAAATTGATGATCCCAAAAATATTCATTAATTACTTACTCCTAATATAAGAATTTCTATAGTACTATAATAATCCATTACTATCTTTTGTGCTAGTTTCCTTTTCTTCTTCAATTTCATGCTCGTGACTCAAAATTAACTTAGCATTCATGTATTCTTTTTTAGAAACTACACCGGCATGATATAAATTATCTAATTCTATTCCCATTAATTCAATATCCCATTTACGTTTGCCAACATAAACAATAATATTAAACTTTTTAAGTAGCTTTTGAACATCGTGTAAATTTTTCATTATTAATTATTAATCACTATTCCTTGATGTAAGCAAAATACAACATAAATAATTGTAATAACGGCTGCAATAACTCTTAATTTATGATGGTATTGTCTTAAGTGCGCACTACCAAAAATTATTCCCAATAGAAAACCAGATATTAAACCACCTAAATGACCTAAAATATCAATATGACTTGCAAATAAATCAAGTGCCAAATTGATAATAGCTAGGGCTAAAGCCTGCTTTCCTAAATAATTAATTGCAGGAATTGCACGGTTAGCTAAATAAAGTGCGATGACTACTCCAAAAAGTCCAAACAACGCTGTTGAAGCGCCAGCACTAACTACAGAATCACTGCCATACGCATAGCTTAGTAAATTTCCACCAATTCCTGACAGCAAATAGACGCTTAAAAATCGCCAATGCCCTAACAAAGGCTCCATAAATTGCCCAATATAATAAATCATCACAGCGTTAGAAGCAATATGTAGCCATCCAATGTGTAAAAATTGAGCAGTAAACAGCCTCCACCATTGATGTTCAACGGTAACTAGCTGATTATTCATTGCACCTAAGCCAAGCAAAGTATTAATATTAGTCGATCCACCCATTATTGTTTCAAGAATAAACACAATAAAGAGCACTATTAAAATAGCATTTGTAATAAATGTGCTAGAAAATCGACTAAATTTCAATTTTTGCATCTCGTCTCTTCTTTCTTATTTAACTAAAATTAACTTCTCAATCGGAATATCATGTTCTTCAACCTGCCATGAAGTTCGCTTAAAAAGTTGGACTGAATTGACTAAGCTAAGCGTTCTAGTTGGATACTTTTCTAAAAAGCGATCATAATAGCCCCCACCAAAACCAAGACGACTATTTTTATCTAAACCGTAAGCTAGACCGGGAACAATCATTAAATCTAAGTTATTATTCACGATAGCTTTTGAATCACGATTTTCTAAAACACCAAACTTAGTTTTAACTAATATCGTATTTTTATCATAAAGTGTAAATTCCATCTTCCTCTTTGGCAAGCATCGCGGAATATATACTCTTTTACCCATCTTCCATAAAGAAGCAATAATAGGCACTGTACTAACTTCTAGAGGCATTGAAACAGAAATACCTATCGATTCTGCGCTAGCTAAAAGTGAATTTCTAAGTAGCTCTTCTTTTAAGATCTTATCTTCAGATAATTTTTGCGTACTATTCGCAAATTCAGTTAATCTCTTTATTTGTAATCTTCGTAATTCGTTTTTACTAATTAAATGCATTAAATAATATCTCTGGATACAAAAAAACAACAGGAATTGCCTGTTGCTTTGATTACTTAGTTTCGCGGTGAAGTGTTACCTTTCTTTCAACTGGGCAATACTTCTTTAAAGCTAAACGTTCCGGATGCTTTCGCTTATTCTTTTCAGATAAGTAACTTCTATCGCCACATTCGGTGCATTCAAGGATAATATGTTCTGCCATCTTTTCCACCACCTACTTATTTAGTTAACTGTTAAACTATACCATGTTTTGCGTACTTTTACCAGTACTTTTCTATTTATTAAGCTTGAAGTAGTCTTCAACCATTGCCTTGGCAACTTCAAGGGTATATTTACCTTCCTTATCAGGATCAAGTCCTGGGAAAACAACCGCAACAGCAAGTTTAGGATCCTTTGATGGTGCATAACCAACAAAAGTCGCGTTAATAACTTCTGGAGCGTTAGAATTACCCGGATTATCTTCATCATAATAGAAAGTCTGAGCAGTACCAGTTTTTCCAGAAATTGAAGGCTTAACATTTTTCAGTGAGTGAGCTGTTCCCCATGAGTTAGTACCATGGACAACACGATAAAATCCTTGGTGAATAACATCAAGTTGATCTTGCGTCCAAGGAATACGCATTTGAACCTGTGGCTTACTGTTATAGAGAATAGAAACTTTATTTCCTTGAGCGTTAGTTTCACCAACAGATTGAACTAAATATGGACGCATACGATATCCACCATTAGCAATAGTTGAAACATATTGAACTAACTGAATCGGGGTATAAGCATCATAGTTTCCATAAGCTAAGTCAAGTACAGAACCACTAAGTAGTTGCCCCGCCGAATTATATGAGCGACCTTGAATACCAGATACTTCACCTGGAAGATCAACCCCCGTCTTTTGTCCTAAACCAAACATTGCGAAGTTACGTCTTAACTTTGTAAATGCATCTGAAGGCATAGAAATAAAGCTATGTGGCGTATATTTTGCATTAACCCACCTTAGAGCGAGCTGCATCATATAGATGTTACTTGAGACTTCAAGTGCCGTTGGTGCATCTAAGCTACTAAAAGTACCAACTGGATAAACAGATTTCTTAATCGGTGAACCTGGTAAGTAAATTGGTGTATCTGGCATTACACTGTTAGTTGGTGAAATAATACCATTCATTAATCCACCTGCAACAGTAGCACCCTTGATTGCAGATCCCATAACAAATGATTTATTAATTACACCTAATGCATCATCTGTATTCTTTCCAGTTTTAGCATTATGATCAATACCTGCAATTGCTAAAAGCGCACCGGTTCTAGGATTCATTGCCACAGCATATGCACCATTAGAGTATTGAGTAGCGCCCGCAGCTTGAGCAGAAGCATATACTTTTTTCAAAGTCTTTTCAACTTCTTGCTGGTACTTAGCATTCATTGTCAAAATCAGGCTTGCACCACTTTGACCCTTATATACAGTCTTAGTTTGTTCAACCCCATCTTTAGCCTTAGTTACTACTTGCGACTTAGATTTAGTACCCTTCAAAAGCGGTTCATATTTTTCTTCAAGGTAACTCGTACCAACTCGATCATTACGTGAATAGCCTTGAGTCAAATAGTATTGTAGGTTATCACTCGGTAGACCTGCTTTTTCTGAAGAAACTGAACCGATAATACTCTTAATCGATTTTCCGTTTGGGTAGCTTCTAGACCAGTCTGTTCCAATACCTACACCAGGCAATTCAGATAAGTGTTCCCCAACCAATGCCATTTCACGATCAGTTAAACCTTTATTCTTAATATAGATAGTCGAAAGTGTATATGCACCGGAAATCTTATTAAAAATTAAAGCAGCTGTTTTTTGACGCTTAGTAAAATGAATATTTTGTTTTTCTGCACGTTTTAAGACATTATTATATATTTGACTTGAACTTAGCGCATCACCATTACTGTCATAGCGTTCAGATTTAGGTAATTTTGCTGTTTCCTTTTCTGAAATTTTGCTATTAGCTAAGTAATAATCATATAACTGCCTTTTTGTGGGTTTTTCATCATCAAGTGTTATATATTGACTTAAATGATTAGAAACTTTATATATTTGACTAGACGTAATGCTAGAATTTTTGGTATAAGTAATTGCGTTATTGGCTTTATTACCTACCAAAATCTTGCCACTGCTGTCATACATCACACCACGTGGTACGTTATTAGATACAATTTTTTGGTCTGTTTGTTGCACTTCCGCTTGAAAACGACCACCATAGAAGAGTTGCAAGTAAGCTAATTGACCAATTAATAATAAAAATAAAACTAAAATGACGCCCAAAATAATTTTCATTCTTAGGGGCGTCGAAGTGGAATTTCTATTCGAACCTTTACTTTGTTTTAAATAATTCAAAATTCTAACCTCACTAAACTAGAATTGATTTTAGCAAAAAACGGATCTAAATTCTATTTTTCTATCAATGAAAATCGCAATAATTATATATTCTTAAGAAGTAGGGACTCTATCAATGTTTATCAACCAAGTTAAAACATATTTCAAAAACAATTATCTATATTGGCTTTCCTTTTTACTACCTGCCTGCATTTTTGCAAGCTACTTTATCTATCGCAATCATGAAATTCTAACTGTTGATTTAGGGCAGCAATATATTGATTTTCTAGCTTTTTATAAAAACAACTTATTTTCTAATCCGCTAAATCTTATTTTTACATTCAGCAGTGGCTTAGGTAATTCCTTTATTGGAACCTGGGCTTATTACTTAACTAGTCCCTTCAACTTTTTATTATTTATTTTTTCCAAGTCGCAATTACCCGAAGCAATTCTTTTAATTATTAGTTTAAAAATTGGAAGCATCGGACTTAGCAGTTTTTATTATTTTCAAAAATTCTTCAATGGCGATAACAGAATTTTTGCTCTTGCAGCTAGTCTAGCCTTCTCATTAAGCGGATTTGTTGTTAGTTATAACTTAAACTTAATGTGGCTTGACAGTTTAATTTTGCTACCTCTGTTGCTTGACTCTATTGATAAATTAGGAAACAAAAGGCAACACTACTTCTATCTTACCATGATCACTTTTTTATTATGGTTTACTAATTTTTATACTGGTTTCATGGTGCTTTTCTTCGGCTTACTTTACTTTATTAATACGCTATTCAATTCTTCTTTTTCTAAGAGACAAATTATCTTTCAATATTTTACTAAAAGTTTTCTTGGCACCAGTTTAGCTGCAATCATATTACTACCATCTTTCTTTGAAATATTAAATGGAAAAATTCATTCAGATACTACTTTATCAATGGGATTTCAATTTGCTCCATATCAAACATTTTATAAATTGACTGTAGGTGCTTTTAACTTTACTGAAATGGAAAAAGGGCTGCCTAATATCTTTTTAACTAGTATCTTTACTCTTCTTTGCATCCTCTATTTCATCAACCATCATTTTTCTATTAAAGAAAAGGTAGCCTCCGCGTTATTACTAGTATTTTTATTCTTTTCCTTTAGTTTCAATCCTCTTATTTTACTTTGGCACTTAGGTCAATACCCAGTTTGGTATCCAGCTCGCTTTAGCTTTATCTTTTCTTTTTACGCAATTTATCTCGGAGTTCAGGTTCTTGCTCACACGCAGAAATTTAGTATTAGCAGCAAAATAGTGTCTTTTCTTCTGGTAATTAGTTTAAGCTCATTTCTTTTTCTAAATCTTCATCAAAAAGAATTTTTAAATCAAACAAATATTACTTTAACTATTCTCTTTTTATTATGTAGTTTGTTAATTCTTTTGTTTTTCAACTATAAATGGATCCCAGTAATTTTCTTTGGCATTGTTGGTCTTGAAGTAAGTATCAATTTGTTAGCTAGCCTTGATAATATTTCTTATCAAAAAAACTTTGACTATACCAATTTCACTAAAAACATCTCTGAAAGTACATCATATTTACACAAATATGATTCTGGCTTATATCGAACCGAAAAAACTTTTACGCGTTCAGATGACGATCCTTTAAGCAATAACTATTATGGTATTAGTAATTTCAACTCCATTTCTGACCGTTCAACTATTAATTTGATTGAGTATTTAGGTCTTGAAAATAATGACAATTCTTTTACTAATAATTTTGCTACTCCCTTATCTGATAGTATTTTAGGCGTTAAATACAATATCGTTCCGATTAAGAATCGGCGAAGCCTTCCTTCAAAACAACAAATAGTTTTTACAAGTGCATTTTATCGACTCGATTTAATTACGAATAAGATTGTCAAAAGTTTTAAACAAGTACAAATTAGAAAAAATTCTTCAGCTTTACCTCTTATTTTTATCTCTCCATCACATAAGAAAACAAACTTTTATGCCAGTATGCCATCTGCTAATCAAAATACTCTTTTTAATAGCATTGTTGGTAAAAAAATTAATCTCTTTAATAGCTTGTACCTAACAAATCCTAATAAACTAGAAAATATCAAATCCACTAAAAATATTAATGAATATCAAAAAATTAACAAAAGCAGAATTGCAACGATTTCTTTCAAAATTTCTTCCTTTCAAAAAGGACCTTATTATTTAGAACTTCCTTCAAATTTAGATGCAAATTCTGTTTCCATTACTGTCAATGGACATCATCTTAATAATCAAGATTTAGGAATTTCAAACAAATTATTAAATATTGGTTATTATTCTCCAAATGCTCCAATCAAAATTACTTTTAATTTACATAATGAAAAAACTAATCTGAGTGGAATTCGAGTACTACAATTTAAAGAGCATGAATTTATCCAAATCATTCGTAAATTTAACAAAAAACAGCCTATTACTTGGCAAACCAGTCCTATTTCTTTAAAGCTCACTTACATTGCTAGAAGAAATAAACTGCTTAATTCTACTATCCCTTATTCAAAAAACTGGCTAATTTTAGATAACGGCACATTTCTACGAACAGAAAAATTTGCTCATAATTTTTTGAGTGCCAAATTAAGCAAAGGAAACCATCATTTAATTTTGATTTATATTCCCTTTGCCTTTCTAATCGGTCTTATAATTTCACTCATTTCACTTATAATTATATTTATTTTCAAACCAAAAAAGGCTTAACTTGCTCACTTGCAAGTTAAGCCTTTTTATAAACGAGTCAGAGTTAGTTCAATGTTTTAACATCATTGATAGTTACATCAAATGTTCCACCAGGAGTGTTAATAGTTACCTTTTCACCCTTTTTCTTGCCAAGTAAAGCTTGAGCAATTGGTGAATCATTAGAAATTTTTCCGTTAAGCGGATCAGATTCATCAGATCCAACGATAGTATAGGTTTCTGGATCATCAGTACCTACTTCAGTGTAGGTAACAGTCTTACCGATAGAAACTTCGTTAGGATCAACGCTATCTGCATCAACAACTTGTGCATACTTAAGCATTTGTTCAATTTGAACAATACGTTGTTCTACAGCACTTTGCTCATCTTTTGCAGCATCGTATTCAGAGTTTTCTGATAAGTCACCGAATGATCTAGCAACCTTAATTCTCTCAATAACTTCTGGACGTTTTACTAATTTTAAGTTTTTTAATTCCTTCTGAAGTTTTTCCTTACCTTCAGCGGTCATTGGATAAACTTTTTCTGCCATACTAAAAATTCTCCTTACCTATACCTATTATTCTTTGCACCAACCAGCTTATGTTTTCTACTAAAAAAGTCAACCATTTTTACTGGCCTAAACTACTATTCCGTTTCAAGTGTTCGTCATAGTTTTCATTGTAGTAAACCTTACCAGTCTTAAGATTTGCAACAAAGTAGAGATAGTTAGACTTGATTGGGTTTAATACAGCACTAATTGAATCTAAACTCGGATTATTAAATGGTCCCGGACCATATCCCTTGTGAACATACAAGTTATATGGAGATTTTACCTTAATATCCTTTAGGTTCAAAGAATGTTTATGCTTATTCAGCGCATACATGACTGAAATATCAGATTGAAGTGGCATATTTGCTTTAATTCGGTTAAAGAATACCCCAGCAATCATGCGGCGATCCTTAGACTTAACACCTTCACGCTCTACTAAAGAAGCTAAAGTTAAAACTTCCTGCACAGTCAAATGTTTTTTCTTGATAGAACTATAGTAAGGTTGTAAAACTTGATCAGTCTTATCAACCATTTGGTTAACTAGTTCTTTCAAAGAAGCTCCTTGATAGACATCATACTTAGCCGGAAAGAGATATCCTTCTAAGTGATAGCGAACACCTTTACTGTTCATTGAACTAGTTAAGAGCTTAGGATATTGCTTTTCTAGACTCTTCATAAAGCTTTGATCTTTCATTAGCTTCAAGAAGTCTTGACGGCTATATTTCGTATTCTTACCAACTGTCGTAGCAATACTATCAATCGTTTGTCCTTCTTTTATCAAAACGTGACCGACAACTGGACGACCGCCTCCACCTTGCAATTGACTAACGATTTCCTTGTTATGCATTGAAGGTGAAAGATAGAAATTACCTGCCTGAAAATTGGTTGCACTATGACTCTTTAACCAAAAGTTAAAGATGATCGCATTTCTAATAATCTTTTTCTCCTGTAAAATCTGAGCAATCTGACTATTAGTTGCACCTGCAGGAATATGAACACTAACGACATCTTCATCATGACGGTTGGCAGGCTGAAGGGCATAGCCAACATAACAGCCTCCAATTAAGATAAACAAGACTAAAATAGCACCTAATCCACTAAGAATCCAACGGGTAACTTTTTTAGATGCCTGTTCTTCTAACTCATGATTTTTCTTTTTGTCCTGATTTAGCAAACGCTTTTCCTCCGAAAATCACAAAAATCTAAGACAATTATAGCAAAGCTCCCTAGAAAAGAATTAACGAACTTTAATCTTTAGACTTTCTTTCAGATCTGCTTCAATTTTTTCCATTGCTTTAGTAACTACTTCATCAGTTAATGTATCTTTTTCATTCAAGAAAGTTAATGAATAAGAAATTGACTTATGGCCTGCTTCAATTTGACTACCAGCATAAACGTCAATGACTTGAATATCATGAAGATACTTGCCACCATTTAATTTAATTTGGGCTTCAATTTGGGCATTAGTTACTGCATTAGGTACTAATAATGATAAATCACGTTCAATTGCTGGGAACTTAGGAGCAGCTTTGGCCTTCATTCCCTTATGAAGCATTGAAACAATCGTATCTAAATCAATTTCGTAGCCATAAATTTCACTTCCACGCAATGCCTTATCAAGGGTAGTAACTGTATGAGCAATCATCCCAATTAAACCAACATATTGATCATTAAGGTAAATACCAGCTGTTCTAGTTGGATGCATACCAACTATGATTTCTGGACGATACTCAATATCTGTATCCTTAATTCCAATTGCTCTAAATAAATTAGTTAATTGGCCTTTTACAAAGTAGAAATCAATCTTTTGATCTAAATGTTGCCAATTTGCTGACACAGTATGTCCTGAATAAAGAGCAGCTAAATGTTCATGTTCATTAAAAGTATTATTTTCATGATCATAAACTCTACCTTGTTCAAATAAGGCTAATTCCTTTTGCTTACGTGCCATATTATAGCTTGCAGCATCAACTAAACCAGTTAATAAGTTTTCTCTCATCGTTGAACGGCTTGAATTCAATGGCCATTGAACTTCTACAACTGGCTTAGGATCTTTGGTAAATGAAATTGCTTTTTCCGGAGAAGTCAATGAATAAGAAATTGCTTCCATCATGCCTTGTCCTTGAACAATATCTTTGATTCTGCGCATAGCAGTTTCTTTTTCTGAATATCCACCATGAGTTTCAGCTAAAAGAGGTTGAGTAGACTTTAAGTTATCATAGCCATAAATTCTACCTACTTCTTCAACTAAATCTGCTGGAATAGAAATATCCCATCTTCTATTCGGAACTGTAACAATTAATTCATCTTTTGATCCATCAACAGTAAAGCCTAAGCGATCAAAAATCTTTTCCATTTCTGATCTACTTAATTCTGTTCCTAATACCTTGTTAATGTATGAAACAGTAGTTTTAACTACTGAAGGATTTCTTTGCACATCAGCTGCCTTAATTTCACCTTCGTTAACAGTACCATTTGCATCATTACGTAATAACAGAGCAGCAATATCTAAAGCTTTTTGCGTGTTATCCCAGTTAACCCCTTTTTCAAAACGACTTGAAGCTTCAGTACGATTAGCATGACGTAAAGCAGATTTTCTAACACTAGTTCCATCAAAAATAGCAGATTCTAAAATTACATCAGTCGTATCATCTTCTACTTCTGAATTTTTACCGCCCATCACACCAGCCATCATTACTGGCTTTTGACCATCGGTAATAATAATATCGTTTGGATCTAAGTCAACTTCTTTATCGTTTAGTAAAGTAAGCTTTTCACCTTTCTTAGCTTTTCTAACCTCTAATTTACCATCTTTAAAAGTACGAGCATCATAGGCATGTAGTGGTTGTCCAGTCAATAGCATTACATAGTTAGTTACGTCAACCACATTATTAATTGGCCGCAATCCTGCATTCCAAAGACGTCTCTGCATCCATAATGGACTTTCACCAATTTTAACATTTGAAACTTTTCTTAAGTAAAACTTAGGTGCTAATTTTTCATCAACTTTAGCATCTAATTCATTAGTCCATTCAGGACCATCTGCTTTAAGAACTACTGGTTCAACCTTAGGCTTTTTATCGACAATTGCACCAACTTCATATGCTGCACCTTCCATTGATAAAGTATCAGCACGGTTTGGGGTAATATCAAAGTCTAAAATGTAGTCATCCATACCAAGTGCTTCATAAACTTCTTCACCTGGTTTTACATCGGAATCTTTAGGGAAAACAAAGATTCCATCAATATATTTTTGAGGAACAGTCTTATCTGCAAAACCAATTTCTTGAAGACCACAAATCATTCCATTTGATTTAATTCCGCGAATTTTACCACGCTTAATCTTTTCATTGCCTGCGATTCTTGCACCGTGTAAAGCAACAATCACATCTTCACCCGCTGCAACATTTGGAGCTCCACAAACAATTTGAATTGGTTCATCTTCACCTACATCAACTTGACATTTATGTAAGTGAGTTCCTTCAATATCTTCACATTCTAAAATGTGACCAACTACTAACTTCTTTAAGCCTTCTGCTGGATGGTCTACTGATGCAATTTCGACACCAGTTCTAGTAATTTTTTCTCCTAAATCTTTAGGATCTTCGTCTAAATCAAGAAAATCTTTCAACCAGTTATATGAAACAAGCATTAATCTTCCTCCTTACGGAATTGTGCTAAGAAACGAACATCGTTGGTGTAGAAATCACGAATATCAGAAATACCGTATTTCAAAATTGCAAAACGGTCCAAGCCTAAACCGAAGGCAAAACCACCATAAACTGTTGAATCAACGCCAGCATTTTCTAAAACGTTAGGGTGAACCATTCCAGCCCCAAGTACTTCAATCCAACCAGTATACTTACAAATTGGACATCCCTTACCGTTACAGTTGAAACAAGAAACATCCATTTCAACAGATGGTTCAGTAAATGGAAAGTAGGATGGACGAAGACGAGTTTTACGATCTTGACCAAAGACATGCTTGGCAATCATTTCTAAAGTACCTTTAAGGTCCGACATAGTAACATTTTTATCAACTACTAAACCTTCCATTTGTTGGAATTGGTGAGAGTGAGTCGCATCATCATCATCACGACGGTACACCTTACCAGGTCCCACCATCTTTAATGGTCCTTTAGAAAAATCATGCTTTTCTAAGACTCTTGCTTGATCTCCTGAAGTTTGAGTTCTAAGCAAGTCTTCACTATCAATATAGAAAGTAGCTTGCATATCACGTGCTGGGTGATCCTTAGGTAAGTTCATCATCTCGAAACAGTAGTGATCTGTTTCAATTTCTGGACCTTGTACTACCTTATATCCCATACCAATGAAGTAGCTTTCCAAATCATCCAAGATAATATTGATTGGGTGCTTTGAACCTAAATGTCCTTCACGTCCTGGTAAAGTCACGTCAATCTTTTCTTCTTCTAATTTTTGAGCAATTACTGCTTGTAAGAAATGATCTTTTGCTTCATCTAATTGCTTTTGAAGAATATCACGAACTTGATTTACTTCTTGACCTACTTTTGGTCTATTTTCAGGTGCGATATCTTTCATTGAGTGTAGAATTTGAGTTAATTCACCCTTACGCCCCATTAATTCAACTCTAATCTTATCAAGCATCTTTTGATTTTTAGCTTGCTTGATTTGATCTAATCCTTCTTCTTTTAACTTATTTATTCTATCGAATAAGTCCATCTCATTTTCCTTTCCAACAAAAAAAGCTCCGTCCCAAAAGGGACGAAGCTTCGCGGTACCACCCTAGTTTGAACTAGCACAAAAAGTGCGTGTTCACACTCTCTTCATATAACGGTGAAATACCGGAATTGATTAGATTCTGCTCCTAAGATGAAATTCATGCTTCTATCTTAAGTTTTTTCCACCAATCAAACTCTCTCTAAAAAGATATCTACATTACTAATCTTAATCATTGCATTTAAGTATAATAGTATCTTAAATCTTTTTACTTAACTTTGCAATTATCTTTAGGCCCATTTATCTGCCCAATTATGAACTTGTTCAAAAACAGGCTGTAAGTCTGCTCCTTTTTGAGTCAGAGTATAGCTAATAATACCGCTCTTTTCATCAACTGTACGATTAACAATACCGTCCTTTTCTAGTTCTTTCAATCGCTCAACTAAAACTCGATCAGAACACTTACTAATACAACGTGCTAAATCTTTAAAACGCATTGCATTAGTATCGCACAAAGAGCTAATAATTAAACCATTCCATTTTTTACCAATAATTGCAAAAGCATCAATAAAATGCGAACACAGTGAGTAATCTTCTGGATCTGGACAGTCACCCATTTTAGTTTTGCTTTCAATTTCTTGGGACATTTATAATTCCTCCTAAAAAATCAAAATATTTTTAGATCAATCTATACTAAAGATTATAGTAATATTACTTACTTAAAACAAGCTGTAAGCTTATGAAAAATGATAAATCATGATTCCAGCTGCTACTGCTGCATTTAATGACTCTGCCTTACCTTTTATTGGAATATAAATTTTTTTATCTGCTGTTTCAATTACATCTTTACTTGCCCCATGAGCTTCATTGCCAATTACTAAGGCTAATTGAGGAACAGAAATACAATTATTCAATGATTTGGCTGTTTTATCTAGAATACTTACATAAACTGGAATTCCATTTTCCTTAAAGCTACTAATTGCTGCTAAGATTGGATTCTGAACAATTTGAATGTGAAATTGACTGCCCTGCATACTACGCTGAACTTTGGGATTATACAAGTCTACACTTTCTTCAGATAGAACAACTCCATCAAATCCAGCTGCATCAGCTGTACGAATAATAGTGCCTACATTTCCTGGATCAGTTAAGTTGTCCAAAACAACCCATTTTCCATATTCAAAACTAAATGATTTAGGCTGATTAATCGGTAAAACCATAAAAATATCTTGACTGTTCTTAGTACTGCTCGAATGCTCTGCAATTGCATCAGTAATTTGAATTACCTTGTCATCCTTCAACTTATAATGAGCAGTAAGTTTTACTAAAGCTGCTGAAGTTCCTAAAATATATAGATAATTTTCGTGATTCTTGAGTGCTTCTTCAACTAAATGAAAACCTTCGATTAAATAAGTTTGAGTCTTTTTACGATATTTCTTCTGTTCTAGCTTTCTAAGACTCTTAATTGTCGGATTGTTTACTGAATTAATTTCTATCATAATTTCTACTTCCTTCTAATCTAATATTTTAAATTACCTCGCCCAAAATTAACATGTTAAAATTTAAGTTAGAAGATAAAGAAAAGAGCGATATTTATGAAAACTGTCACAATGAAAGTTACCGGTCTTGTCCAAGGTGTTGGTTTTAGATGGACCACGCAAATGATTGCACAAGAATTAGGAATTAACGGCACTGTTAAAAATAACCCTGATGGATCAGTTTCTATTGTAGCTCAAGGGGAGGAGCTTCCTTTAGAACATTTTATTAAAAAAATTAAAGCTTCACCATCAGTAGCTGGACATGTGGATCATGTTGATTTAAATACAATCTCCAATGCAGAAAAATTTACTCGCTTTAGTGTGGTTTATTGATACTTTAACAAATAACTAGTAAACTTTATTCCAGTAACAATAAAGTAGGAAAGGTTATAGTTAATGAAATCAAAAACTAAATATTTTAGTCTATTTGCCATGCTAACTATCTTGGCATTAGTCTTAACTGGTTGTGCTAACAATAGTCAAAGTATCTATCAAGCACCTACTAGTGGACCATATGCTTGGGTTTTTAGTCTTTTTGGTAAGCCAATTCAAAATATCATGTTAGCTGTTGAGCATCAAATTGGTGGCTCAAATGGTGCTGGCTGGGCAATTATTATCATTACTTTTGTTGTTCAGTTAATTGTTATGCCGCTTCGTCTTGCATCTCAGCGCAAAATGACTACACAGCAAGAAAAGACTCAAAAACTTCAACCACAAATGAAGTTGATTCAAGAAGCACTGAAAAAACCTGGCTTAACTCAACCGCAACAAATGCAAATTAGCCAACTTCAAATGCGAGTTTATAAAGACAACAATATGTCCATGATGGGTGGAATGGGATGTTTACCATTACTTATCCAACTGCCGATTATGATTGGGATCTATCAAGCAGTAGCTTATTCTAAAGAATTAGCTGCTTCAAGTTTCTTTGGTATTTCTTTGGGGCAGCGCTCAATTGTTCTAACCATCATTGCTACCTTGCTTTATGTAATTCAAGGTTATCTATCAATGGTTGGAATTCCTGAAGAACAGAAGAAAGCCATGCAGATGACTTTGATTTTGAGTCCAGCAATGACTTTCTTCATCAGTATTTCAGCTCCTGGTGCCTTAGCTCTTTACTTCTTAGTTGGTGGTTTAATTGCTATCTTGCAACAAGTAATTACTACATTCATCATCATGCCAAAAGTAAAAAAGGATGTTGCAGCTGAATTAAATGAGCGTCCACTTAAGGTAGTAGTCACTCAAGAAACAATCGATAGTATTCTTAATACTACTACTTCATCAAATACTAATAACGAAACAGAAAAAGATCTTCATCAAGATTTACGTGCACGAAATGCCGGTAAGCAAAAACGTCCTCATAACTCTGATAAAGATTAATAAGCAAATAAGAAAGGAATCCAATTTTTGTAGGTCACTACAAAATGGATTCCTTTTTATTATCATTTATTTTCTTGTTTAGACTTTAACAAAGGAAATTCAATCATAAATTTACTGCCTGAACCAAGTGTCGAACTAACACTAATTTTTCCATGGTAGCTTTCAACTAATTTTTGAGCAATAGCTAAACCTAGACCATTACCACCTTTTTCACGAGTTCGAGCTTTATCTACACGATAGAAACGATTGAAGATCTTATCTTGCTCATCAGGCGCAATACCTTCACCAAAATCTTGGACGGAAATTTTAACTTTATCTTTTTCGGTAGCTGCATCAACTAATATTTCTTTACGATCCGTAGAATACTTAATTGCGTTGTCAATTAAAATAATCAAAATTTGCTCTAAGTGATTACGATAGATCTTGATAATTGTATCTGGTGCTAAGTCACTGTCATCATATGTAATTGTAAAATCCTGATGAATCATTCTCATATCATTAACTGTTCGATTAAGAACTTCGTTAACATCAGCCGTTTTATCAGGATACTGTAAATCAACTTGTTCAGCCCTAGTTAAGTCAAGCATCTCCTGAATTAAATGTTTCATCCGTTTGCTTTCTTGAAGAGAGGCTTGAATTGATTCTTCTAGGACCTGCGGATCATCTTTTCCCCATCGTTCTAGTAAGTTCAAGTGTCCTTCAATTACAGCCACCGGTGTACGTAACTCATGAGATACATCCCCAACGAATTGCTTCTGTTGCTGCATATACGCCTGCATTCGATCTAGCATTTCATTAAATGAAGTAGCTAATTCACCTAACTCATCATTTCGATGGAGATCTGGAACTCTTCGTTTATTAGTTGGATCTTCATTAATATCATGAGAAATCTGTGACATCTTTTTGATCGGTTGGACAACACTATTAACAATCAAATATGATAAACCGACAAAAACAATAATTGCAATAATCGACAGACCAATCATCCAATTACGAATTGATTTCAAAACATGATTTTGTTGATCCATCGAATTATCAACAATTAAGTATCCAGTTAATCGATGTGTTTTATCAGAAAAAATCTTCTGATAAATTTTCATATGGATTTTTCCTTTTGTGTTTTCTACCTTTAAAACATGATTCTCTGTCTTGCTAAAATGAGGCATTCCATTATCAGGAACATTTCCATTACTAAAGACCACATCTCCGCTTGGATTATAAATAGTAATACTTGTATCTCGATTCGACAAAGTCGCTAAAACATCATCATTAAAGACATTTCCCCCATCATTTGAAGTAATAGGGGTTTGCCCTTCCAAAATTCGATTAGTATTAGGCGAAAGCTGAGGAACAACATTTGAAATCTGGAGACTGGTCGGAATTTCGACCAATCTTCTCTGAAAGGTGGTGGCAACACTTTCAGTCAAATTTCTTTCCTGCGAAACAATTTGCTGCTTTACTAAAGAATAAATTGCAATTGAAAATATAACAAAAGAGACCGTAATTGTCGCTGCAACTAAGCTTACCCACTTAAAGGTTAGCGAGGACTTGAGGGTCTCTTTGGTCGATTTATTTTGCTTCTTCACGTGCTTCATCATTTTCATCCGTTCTTACCATATAACCGGTACCACGAACAGTCTTGATGTATGAAGGACGGCCCGGTACATCGATCTTATTACGTAAATAACGTACATAAACTTCGACAACATTAGTTTCAATTTTAGATTCAGGTCCCCAAATCTTATTTAAGAGTTGCTCTCTAGTAACAACGTTATTTTTGTTTTCAATTAATGTCATTAACAAGTTGTACTCACGCTTAGTCAGATCGACTGTACTATCTCCGCGATGAACGATTCGGTTAGCTGTTTCAATGGTTAAATCATTAAAATGAACAACTTTTTGAACACCCATCGTGTCGCCCATAGCTCTCTTTTCAATTTGTACTCTTCTTAAGACTGCACGTAAACGAGCCAATAATTCTTCGATTGCAAAAGGCTTAACAATATAGTCATCAGCACCGTGATCTAAGCCAGAAACTCGATCAATCACTGAATCTCTTGCAGTCATCATAATAATTGGAGTAGTTTTTTCTTGGCGAACGCGACGAGCAATTTCTAATCCATTAAGATCTGGCAACATTAAATCAAGTAAGATTGCATCAAAATCTTCGTTTAATGCTAAATCTAATCCTTTTCGACCATTTCCTTCAACTTGAGTTTCATATTTCTCATGTCTTAATTCTAGTTCTACAAAACGGGCAAGATTTTTTTCATCTTCAATAATCAGAATTTTACTCATTATTTTCTCCACACTATAATTAATCTGGTTAAAAATTTTATTAATAAATTAATATTAAATTTAAAAATACATTAATGCAAGGGTTTATTCCTTGTTTTTTTCATCTTTGAATAAATCTTTAAGCTTAGCAAAGGCTGGATTTTCCTTATTTGATTGTTCTTCTTGATAAGCCGCTTGAGAAATAACCTTCCATCCCTCTCCTTCAGGGAAATCACCTTCACTTTTTTCTTGAGGCGTTAGAATAACTGATGGTAAGCTTAATAATAAATTGTCTTCTACAGCTTTTTGAAGATCAATTTTATCATCCTTAACAGTTACGATAGTATCTTCTTCATCAAGCTGCTCTTGAGTTGGCTCAACTTCACTATAATTTTCAGTAAAATTAAACTCTTGATGCAGTTTTACCGGCTTCAAACTTCGAGTAGATGGGGCAATTACATCTGCTTCTACAGTGAAATTCCCAGTTACAAAGGGGTCATCATAAAAGAAATCGCCACTAACATGCACATTTTTGGCATCTTCAAGTAATTCTTTACTTCTATCAAAAAAATCTTTACTTAACTCGACATCTTCATCAACGTGAGTCAAGGGATTACGGCTATTTTTAATTTGTGAATATGAAAAATTTAACATTATTTTACCTCAATTGGTCTTCGACCAAAGTTTTGATCTTCACCCATAATTTGTTCAAAAAGTCGATCTACTCTTACTTGCAGACCTAAAGTTCCACTCGCTGCATTTTTCTTATCGACTTTAGAAATAATTGGGAGTTCAACATCTTTCCGAATTTTCTTAAGATAATTTCTTCCACGACTATTATAGCCAAGCAATAGCGTTGAAACATCTTGATATGAAGTCTGTATTTCCTTTTCGGTTACGTTTAAAAGAGTGTAGAGACAAAGTCTTCTTAGGCGCGCATAAGTATAGCGTTTAGACTTAATCTGGCGTAAAAATGAAGTAAAATCTTCCGCAGTATGAATTTCTTCTTTCATTTTGTACTCTAAACCCTCGCTCATTTGATAGATTGAGCGTAATTCTTCTAAACTGGCGCTTTCAATCCGATACTTTAAAAAATTAAATAAAAGATTCCAATTGGGGTAGACTTTTTGTTTTTCTAGTGCTGCTAGTTCTCCTTTAGGAAGATACTTTTTCAATTCAGTTAAATCATTTGGGTGATGTAAACAATAGTTTCTAATTGCAGTAGCAGAAGAAATAATCTTGTCTTGCAAAAGTGGATCATCATGTCCACTACCCAATCTAGTCACAGGGTGTAGATGAAGTGGATTTTCTAATTGCTCACTAGCTACTGCATAAGCAACAGCTAACATCATATTAGGTTGATTTACTTCATGACCAATTTCTCTAGCAATCATTTCGTTATACTGAGTAGCATAAGTTTGGGTATAATCACTAAAATCCAGACGATTCTTAGGAATTTGACTTATTTTTTGTCCTAGATATGAAAAATTTAAGTTAGCATCCTCTACACCAAAAAATAATTCTGATACTCCTAAATCACTTAACATCCTAATACTACCATTAGCAAAAATATCAGCTGGTTGAACTGCAAAAGAAAATGGTAGTTCAAATACTAAATCAGCACCTGAATTCAAAGCAGCTTTAGCTCTTTGCCACTTATCCATAATTGCCATCTGTCCACGTTGAACATAATTACCTGACATTATAACGATAATTGGATCGTTTTCAGCAACTAAACGAGCTTGGTTTAGTAAAAATTCATGTCCACTATGAAAAGGATTATATTCGGCTACAATGCCAATTACACTCATACGTCTTCCTTTAATCCAAGTTTAATTCTAACTTCTTACCATTGCTCCAGAGCTTTTCCAAGCCATAAAAGTCTCTAGCATCCGCAGTGAAGACATTTACAACTACATCTCCCATATCTACTAAAAGCCAGTTAGAATCACGTGTTCCTTCAATACGGTAATCTTCTTTTCCTTGTTCATGAATTTTATCAATAATGCTATTAACAATTGCATGAAGTTGACGATTTGAGCCTGCAGTAGTTACAACATAGTAATCTGCTAAAATACTAATTCCTTGCATATCATATGCTTCAGTATCTTCACCATGTCTCTCATCAATTGCTTCTACGGTTAAATCTAATAATTTCTTGCTATCCAATTTTATTTTTTCCTTTCAAAATTCTAATCTTTCACAGCCCATTTATTATATGCGGCAAAAGTCTTAGGATATATCTTTTTTCTATTAGTTATTAAAAAGTCAAGCGTATGAGCTAGTTCAAAACCTACTCCATCATCTAAATTAGCATATGACACCTTTCTTGCCTCTTCTACACCTGGGAAATCACGTCCTGGTTCTATAAAATCAGCAACAAAGACAATTTTATCCAAAGTAGACATTTCAACATCAGCTGTTGTATGACGTCTAATTGCAGTTAAAATTTCAGGATCAGTTATCTTTAACTCTTTCTCAATAAAATATGCCCCAACAATGCCATGCCAAATAGCACGATTATAGTTAAGTAAGTCCTGATCAAAGTGTTGTTCCTTAATTACCTTAATAAATCGTTCTGGAGGTACTTGCTTTGCATAATCATGAATAAATCCAGCTAAAGCTGCTTTATCCGGATCATAATCATTAAGTTCAGCTAACTTACGGCTCGTTTCACTTACACCAATACAATGCTTAAATCTTTTTTCATCCATGTTGCTTTTTTCTTGAGCAACAATTTCAGCAGAAGTTAACGGGGAATATGTTTTTGCAAAATTAATTTCAGTCACGATATAAGCCTCTTGATTCAATATATAAACGAACACTTTCAGGCACTAAATACCGAATAGAATTACCGGTAGCTACATTTTTACGAATTAGAGAAGACGAAATATCTAAATTTGGAGCATCTACCCAAATCATAGGGAATCTCGGATTTTGTGGATAGTTTGGTCTTCTAACTCCTACTAATGTCGACAAAAGGGCAATTGTTTCAGGTTCACGCCAATTTTCAAAATCATTTACTTCATCACTCCCCATAATCAAATAATATTGATTACGTGGTGCTCTTTTTTTCAAATAACGCAAGGTATCAACTGTATATGAAGTACCACCCCGCATTATCTCAAAAAGTTTAACATGAAAATATGGATTATCATGCGTAGCTAATTCAAGCATCGCACAGCGGTCTTTAGCACTGACATTACCTGCTAATTGTTTATGAGGTGGAGTATTATTGGGGATAAACCATATTTCGTCTAAGTGAAGTTGCTTTCTAACTTGCTCTGCCATTACTAAATGAGCAAGATGGACTGGATTAAAAGTTCCTCCCATAATTCCAATTTGCTGAGCAGAACTTGTAGCTGGTTCAAATTTTACTTGTGGCTTTTCTTTTACAACGCACTGCATTATATCAACGCTCTTCTAATTCCTAAACCAATGCCTTCCGGCGTATAAGCCTTCACTACAACATTAGCTGGTGTTGTAATAAATCCTACGCCTCCAAACAAAATATCGCTTTTTTCTTTTGGTGAAAATGTTTGTCCTTTTAATGGTCCTAAATTATCTTCCTTACTTGGTGGAAGTAATAAGTCATCTTTATGCTTTTCATAAAATGTATCAGCATTCTCAGTCTTGGTTCTATGAACATAAAGGTCTCGTGCAACATAAATTGTAAAACCAGCTGATGGACCATCAACATAATCAAAACGTCCTAGTCCAGCCAAGAAAATTGTTTGTCCCGGTAATAACTGGTAAGTTGCAGGCTTTAATGGTTTCTTTGGTTCAACAACTTCTAATTCTTTGCCACTCAAGTGACTAGCCAATTGATTAGCGTTCAGGATTCCTGGGGTATCAATTAAATAATGACCATTAGAAAGAGGTATTTTAATTTCATCTAAAGTTGTTCCAGGAAACTTAGACGTAGTAATGACATCTTTTAAATCACTATTCATATTGATAATTGCATTAATTAAAGTCGATTTACCAACATTAGTAGTTCCAACAAAATAAATATCTTTCTTTTCACCCTTTTTTGCTAAAAAAGCCATCAAATCAGCTAAATTTTTCTTTTTAGCAGCTGAAACTAAAAAGATTTTTTCTGGCTTTAAACCATTTCGGTTGGCTTCTTGACGCATCCAGTCTTTGATTTTTGACTCTTTAGAGTTTTTCGGAAATAAATCTACCTTATTACCAACTAAAATATATTCATTACCGCCAATAAAACGTTTAATCGAAGAAATTAATGAATTGCTAAAATCAAATAAATCAACTACGTTAACAACCAAGGCTTTTTTTTGACTAATTGAATTGAGCAATGCCAAGAAATCATCGTTATTTTCTTCAACTGGCATAATTTCGTTATAATGTCTTAATCTAAAGCAGCGCTGGCAATATACCTCATTGTCATCACTTGTTAAAGCTTTTTTTAAGGCAGAAGTTGGTAAATAGCCTGACTTTTTAGGATCTTGATCCTGCAATATACTTCCACAACCAATACAACGCAATTCTTCACTCATTCTAATTTCTCCTTAAAAACTACTGGCTTTCTTAAATTCAAAAAGAAGAAGATAAATTTTTCAAAAAAACGATTAATTCTAGTATTCCACTTATCGGTTTCAACTAATGGCTTTACCAAAACTGTAGCTACACCAGCTAAATTACCAGCCTGCATATCAGTAATCAATTGATCGCCAACCATTAAGACTTGATCTTTTTGTAAATTTAGTTCTTTTAATTCCTGATTAATTCCGATGGGAAGAGGCTTTCTAGCCTTTGCAATAAAAGAAATATGATATGGATTCAAAACTTTTCCAATCCGTTCAGCATTATTATTCGAAATAACAACTAAACGAATTCCAGCTTTTGCTAAACGGCGATTAAGTTGATCCATTTCAACTGCTGTATCAGCTTTGTTCCATGCAAGCAAAGTATTGTCTAAATCGCTAAAAACAGCCTTAATCCCCATCTTTTTTAACTGTTTTGGATCTAAATGATAGATAGTATCTATTGTATACCGAGGTCTAAATAACATTAAAAAATCTCCACTTTTTTCTCATATCTATAGTATCAGAAATCTTTAATCTTTAGAAATATTTGCTGATTAAAAAATTAAAATTTTACTT
Organism: Lactobacillus sp. RTP31084st1_F9_RTP31084_210423; assembly: GCF_040919545.1. Lineage (NCBI taxonomy): Bacteria > Bacillati > Bacillota > Bacilli > Lactobacillales > Lactobacillaceae > Lactobacillus > Lactobacillus sp. RTP31084st1_F9_RTP31084_210423. The sequence continues at coordinate 98,496 of NZ_JBCOVH010000001.1, read as the reverse complement.
TTCTTTAGCACAAAAGATGGTAAAATAAGAACAATTTAAACTTTTCCACCGTATTACACAAAGGAGCTAAAAATGAAGAATTTTATTGATCTCCATCTTCACCTAGATGGTTCTTTGCCATACACTACCGTTAAAAAGTTAATGGAAGTACACAATTTTTCCAGTTTAACTGACTCGCAATTGAAAGAAAAGTTATCTGTTTCTGAAAGATGTGCTGATTTACAAGAATATTTAACTAAATTCGACTTTCCATTGTTATTTCTGCAAACAAAAAAAGATCTAGAAACAGCAACTTTTGATCTTTTACAGAAACTCCGCTCTCAAGGTTTAGTTTATACAGAGATCCGTTTTGCTCCACAGCTCCACACCCAAAAAGATCTTACTCAAGAAGATGCAATTAAGGCCTGTATTTTAGGATTAAAGAAATTCTACAACTGGCAAAATAACCATGAAGATAATTTTTATCCTCTGCACGCCAACTTAATTCTCTGCCTTATGCGCTTGCCTGATCGAGAACAAGAAAACTACTTAACTGTTAAACTAGCTGCTAAATATGCTAAAGAACACGTTGTTGGTATTGATCTAGCAGGGCCAGAAGGACCAATTCCAAATAAAAAATTTAAGCCTTTCTTTGATGATGCTAAGGAAATGCACATTCCTTTTACAATTCATGCAGGAGAAGCAGCGGGCCCAGAATCAATGCAAGAAGCATTAGACTTAGGCACTAAAAGAATTGGTCACGGAATTCGCTGCTTAGAAAGTGAGCAACTAGTTCAAGAATTAATTAACCAACATATTACCCTAGAATGTTGCGCCACTTCTAATCTTAATACTAAAGTATTTAAAAAAATCGACTCATATCCAATCAAAACTCTGCTTTCAAGAAAAATAAAAGCAACATTAAATTGTGATAATATGACCGTTTCAAATACCAATTTACCTAAAGAGTTTAAATTACTTGAAACTAAAACTAATCTTACAAATTTAGATGAACATCAATTATTATTAAACTCCATTAATGCTGCCTTTGCTTCTAACCAAGAAAAAAGTCGCTTATTACATATCTTCAATCAAATTTGAGAAAAAAATGCTCCGCTTATGCGGAGCATTTTTAATATTTTTAGTTCAAAGCTTTCTTAGCAGCATCTGCTAAATCAGCAAAAGCTTTTTCGTCGTTGTAAGCAATATCAGCTAACATCTTACGGTTCATGTCAATACCAGCTACCTTTAAGCCGTGCATTAACTTAGAGTATGAAAGACCATTTTGTCTTGCAGCAGCGTTGATACGAGCAATCCATAATTTTCTGAATTCACTCTTACGCTTCTTACGGTCACGGAAAGCATATTTACGAGAAACAAATACTTGAGTACTTGCAGCTTTAAATTGTAAGTGTTTTGAGCCACGGTAACCCTTGGCTAACTTCATGATCTTCTTACGACGAGCGCGTGTTACGGTTCCACCTTTAGTTCTTGGCATCTAAAATTCCTCCTCAAAAAGTCTTCTAATAATTAACGCATTTGGGAAAGCATCTGTTTGATGCGCTTTAAGTCACTTGCTGAAACCATAGCAGCTTTTCTCAAATGACGACGTTGTTTCTTAGTCTTACCGTGGAAACGGTGTCCAGTGTAAGCATGGTGACGCTTTAAGCCACCATTAGCAGTTCTCTTGAAACGCTTTGCTGAAGCGCGGTGTGTTTTTTGCTTTGGCATATCTATTCCTCCAATTAACTACTTTTTCTTTTTATCTTTCTCACTTAATGGAGCAAGCATTAAGAACATTGAACGGCCTTCCATCTTAGGCTTAGTAACTACATTAGATAAGTCACTAGCTTCATCAGCCATCTTCTCTAAGACCTGTTTACCTAACTCCTTGTGAGTAATTGCCCGGCCTCTAAAGCGAATAGAAACTCTAACTTTAGCGCCCTTGGTCAAGAATTTACGAACATGCTTTAACTTAGTGTCAAAGTCATTGCCTTCGATTGTTGGACTTAAACGAATTTCTTTGACAGCCATAACCTTTTGATTCTTACGGTTTTCTTTGGCTTTCTTTTGTTGTTCAAAACGGAATTTACCGTAGTCCATAATTCTAGCAACAGGTGGCTTAGCATTAGGAGAAAGCAAAACCAAATCAAGGTCAGCGTCAGCTGCTTTACGTAAAGCTTCATTCTTAGAAACGACACCAATTTGTTGGCCATCAACTCCAATTAAACGAACTTCACGAGCACGAATATCTTCGTTTAAGATCATATTTCTTGGTATGAGTATTCACCTCCACGTTAATTTCGAGGACAAGAAAAAAGCGGGCAAAGTTAACGCCCGCTTTTAATCAACAGATATTATCGATCAGCCCAGAGGTAATATTAACTTAGGCGAGAAGCGGGAGCTTCTTCTTGTTCTCAACTTCTAAATTATACCATCTAATTAATCTACGTCAAGAATTAATTGAATGCAACTGCTAATTTTAATAAAACTAATAGAAAGAAAGAGAGCCTTGCTTCTTCACAGCTTTATTAACTTTTTCAAAAATAAATAGTCCAAGCAACAACCAAAATATCGAATTAAAGGCTGAAAAGGATAAATAATATTTAAAATTATAAGCTGATCCACTAATAATTAATCTCATCCAGCTAACCATTGGTACAAGTGGCAAAAAATTTGCCATGTTCTTTACTAAAAGATCTGCTTTCTCAAATTGTGTTAGTAAAATTCCTAAATACAAATATTGACAAATTGCTAAAAAACTTCCTATTCGTTTAAATCTTAAAACTAAGCTAATTATCAGATACCCCAAGCCGAAAAGAGTAACTAAAGAAAAAATAGTTGGCCAAATAACCATAATTGTAAAGTTTATCCATTGTCCTGTAAAAAGCATAAGTGCTAAACAAACAATGATAGACTGTCCAAGTGAAATAGTAATATTTACCATACTTCTATTAAAAAATAATTTTTCACTTGAAATTGGCATCAAATATAATTGCTGTAAAATCCCACTTTTCGCATTATTCATAGTATTACTGCCTAACATTGATACTGTATTCTGAATTGTTGTCCACAATGTGAAGCCAATAATTAAAGCTGAAAGTGATTGTCCGATAATACCCTTACTAATTGAGTTACTACCCCAAAAGATACCCATAAACATTAAAATAGTTAAAGCTAAGTCTGAGACAGAGCTAAATAAATAGCGTCGGTATATGATTAATTCACGCTGAAATTCCGCTTTTAATGCTACCATCTTCATTTTTTCCTTTCATGTAAAAATCAACCACTTCTTTTAAACCTTTATTTTTAGTTTTAAGGTCAATTAATTTAAATTGAGTTAAAAATCCCAATAAATGTGATAAGTCTTTTCGATTAGATAAAATCAACTGATAAGTAGTATTATTAATCGAAATAATCTTAGCAATACTTTCTAAAAGTGCTTGTTGCTCATTAGACAAAACTCGCGAGAATTGAACCGTGATAAATTTTTCTTGATTGAATCTATCTAAACAATCTGCTTTACTGCCACTATAAATTAACTGTCCTTTTTTTATTAATAGGATCTGATCTGCAATTCTTTGTGCAAATGCCAATTCATGCGTAGTTAATAAAATTGCAACTCCTTCAGAAGCTAATGTCTTTAATATTCGTTCCACAGTTTCTACTGCCTCAATATCTAAACCAAGAGTCGGTTCATCTAAAATTAAAAATTTAGGTCTAGAAATCAACGCACAGCAAATAGCAATAATTTGCTGCATCCCTCGACTTAATTCAAAAATAACCGTATCCTTTTTAGACAACAGACCAAATTTCTCTAATAGTTCTAAACCATTTTTTCGTGCCACTTTTTTATTCAACCCACGTTGAGCTCCCCAATATATAAAATTTTCCATTGGCGTCAAGGCATAAAACATATTGCGCGTACTCTCTAAAACTACTCCGGTTTGTTTTAATAAAGGCGTAAAATCATTTTTTAGCAATTTATTTTCAAAATATATTTTCCCTTCATCAGGAAGCAATAAGTTCAAAATTATTTTTAAACTTGTCGTTTTTCCCGCTCCATTAAATCCTAAAAAAGTAGTTATTTTTCCAGCAGGAATATCAAATGATAAATCTTCAATTGCCCTTGTTCCATTTTGAAAACTTTTGCTTAAGTTTCTTACTTTAAGTAACATTTTAAGTCCTCTCAAATTTCTTTCAGTTTCTTATTAATTCGCTTAACCTCATGCCATAAATGATAAAAATAAATTCCGTATGCTAAAGCATACATAATAATAAAATCAACAATCGCTTTTAGTAATGCTGATCCAGAATAGTTAAACTTATTTAAAAAGAGATAAAAGCTTAACCATGCACTAAGACAAATGAAAAAGTTAATAAAGATTTGTTTTTTTAAAGACCAATTATCATGCTCAAAAACCAAACTGGCAAAATAAAAGAAAATTCCAATCAAAAACGAAGATCCTAGCCAGAAAAGAAAATATTTTACCGAAATAGTTGTCTCTAATCCATTCTTGAAAAAATGATTTTGTAAAATATCAATTCCCAGCCAAGTCATCCCAATTCCTATTCCTACTAATCCACTATTAATTAAACGTACAATATGTTTCATAATCCCAGTCTCTCCTTTAATTTTTTTATTTTTCGACGGGCAATTTGCACACGTAATCCGTTTTTCATCAAGGCATCGATATTACCATTACTGATAATTTCTAAATGATCGATAAAACGATAATTTAGAATTGCACTTCGGGATGCTTCAATAAAATCAGTTGGTAAGTTAATGCTGGCCTGATAAAGTCTACCTTTAAAAAGATATGTTTTATCCTGCGTATAAATTATTGTCTTTTCATTTTCTACTTGAATTAAATATATTTTTGAAACTTCAATCGCATATGCTGTTTCTTTTCGATATCCCCATAAAATTTGAGGATCAGACTGCAATTCTTGAGTGATTTTTCTTATCTTGTCTGTCATCTTCTTTAGCCAAAATTCAGCTTTTTCTTTTTGTAAATCTTTATCGATATTAAACTTTATTTCCATATGCTCACTCCTTATATTGCCTATAAGTATACTCATTGCATTTTCTAAAACCAGTAATTTTCGGTAAATGGTTAAAAACTTGTGGTGAATGGTCATATCTCAAATAAATTTGAAGTTTTTGATAATATAATGATTACTAATTGGACTAACTGGGAATATTTAGTACCTACTATTCTTAAAGAATATACTGACAACGAATCAGCAAACTCTATCTATCAACGCAGTCATTCATTACCCAAACAAATTCTTAATAACATTATTAAAATCATCAAGTAAACAAAAAAACGAGAAGACCTTATTATCAGTCTTCTCGCTTTTATATTAAAAACTATTATTTTAATTATTTTTCTCTTGAGTATGACTTAACATCTGCGTCAATTTCAGCAATAAAGTCATCTAAACTCTTAGAAATTTGTTCTTCAGTACCATAACGACGAACATTAACACCATTGGCATTCATTTCATCGTCACCCAAAACTAAAGTATAAGGAACTTTTTGAGTTTGTGATTCACGAATCTTGTAACCAAGTTTTTCGTTTCTGTGGTCTACTTCTGCTCTAAATCCGCGCTTAGCTAATTCTTCACGAACCTTATCAGCATATGCGCCGTGAGCTTCCTCGTTAACTGGGATAATTTCAGCTTGAACTGGAGCAAGCCAAGTTGGGAAGGCACCCTTGTAAATTTCAGTTAAGTAAGCAATGAATCTTTCCATAGTACCAACAATACCACGGTGGATCATAACTGGACGGTGTTCTTCACCATCTTGACCTACATAAGTTAAGCCAAATCTTTCTGGAAGCATAAAGTCAAGTTGGATAGTTGACATAGTTTCATCGTTACCTAAAGCAGTCTTAGTTTGAATATCAAGCTTAGGACCATAGAATGCTGCTTCACCTTCTGCTTCAACATAATCAAGGCCAAGATCATCCATAGCTGCCTTAAGCATTGATTGAGATTTCTCCCACATTTCATCATTTGCGTAGTACTTATCAGTGTTCTTTGGATCACGGTATGAAAGTCTGAAGTAGTAATCAGTAATATCGAAGTCTTTGTAAACATCCATGATCAACTTCAAAACTTTAGCAAATTCTTCTCTGATTTGGTCAAGTGCAACAAAAGTGTGACCATCATTCAAAGTCATTTCACGTACACGTTGTAAACCTGATAGAGCACCTGACTTTTCGTATCTGTGCATCATACCTAATTCAGCGATACGGATTGGCAATTCACGGTATGAACGAATGTGGTGCTTATAGATTTGAATATGTGAAGGACAGTTCATTGGGCGAAGTTCAAGCATTTCACCATCACCCATGTCCATTGGTGGAAACATGTCATCACGATAGTGTGCCCAGTGACCAGAAGTCTTGTATGCATCTACGTTCATTAAAACTGGAGTATAAACATGTTCATAGCCATCAGCAACTTCTTTATCAACAATGTATCTCTCGACAACGCGACGAATAGTAGCACCCTTTGGCATCCAGTAAGGAAGACCTGCACCAACTTTAGGATCAACAAAGAATAAGTCTAAGTCTCTACCAATAGTTCTGTGATCTCTTTCCTTAATTTCAGCGCGACGCTTTAAATCTTCATCTAAAGCTGCCTTCTTAAAGAATGCAGTACCAAAAATTCTTTGAAGCATTGGGTTAGAAGATTTACCTAACCAGTATGCACCAGCAACTGATAAAAGCTTAAAGTTCTTAATCTTACCAGTATTTGGTAATAAAGCTTCAAAACCAAAGTCAACAAAGTCACCTAATTTGTAAACTGCAACTTCGTCTTTTTCGTCCTTTAAAAGATCTAATTTGAATTGGTCATCTTTAAAGATATCTTCCAATTCACTCTTTTTCATTGAAGTATATTCGATCTTTTCGCCATTCTTGATTGCCTTTTGCATTTCTTTTTCAAGTTCTGGCAATTCAGTAATCTTAATTTGATCTTCTTTATCAGTATCTACAAAGAAGCCACCCTCATCTGCTTCATGCATACCCAAGCGTAATTCTGGATACTTACGCTTAGCGATAGCTTCAAGCAAGAATGCAGCAGTAGCACGTAAAATATCTAAACCTTCTTCATCCTTATCAGTGATGATAGCTGCTTCTACATCTTCATCAACAACGTAATCTAAAGGCTTCATTTCGCCGTTAATTTTTGCACCAACAGCAGCTTTTCCTAGAGAAGTAGCAATTGAAGATGCTAGTTCTTTAACAGAAACTGCCTTGTCAAAATCTTTCTTTGAGCCGTCTGGCAAAGTTACAGAAAAACTCATAAAATTTTACCTCCAAATAAAAAATCCCAGCACTAAAAATAGCGCTGGGACGTTAAAATACGTGGTTCCACCCGAAATTCGAATTAATTACCAAGAATTAATTCCTCTAAAGGTCGTTAATGGTACCTAACCAAATTATAAAAATTTCAGGAATGAAATTGGGGTTTTCTTCTAATCAGGAGCTTCCAGAACTAGGCTCCTGTCTCTGAGTTGAAGAAAATCATGTCTTTCATTGACTTTCATTATACTAGCTCATCAAATAGATGCAAGCAAAATTTGAAATTAATTTCTACGATTTTTACCGCCAACAAAAACCTCTTTACTCAAGAAACGAACCCGCTCCATTAAGCGTCTTGCCTTAACCTCATCAACATTATTTCTTGTTTCAGCAAAATGTTCAGCCAAATCATCCATTGTCATATTTGAACTAAAAAATGTTGGTAAAACATTATCCATGCGTTTTTGCAAAATAACGCCTAACACGTCATCACGTGACCATTCACTTAGAGTCTCTGCTCCAATATCATCAAAAACTAAAACAGGAGCTGACGCAATACGATCAATCTCGTCACTTAAGCTATTATCTTGAAAATGGCTCCCCAAACTGGCAATAAAAGAAGGTACATGTAAAAAGACTACTCGACTTCCTTGACGCGCAATAGCGTTAGCTAACCCAGCTAAGATATACGTTTTTCCTACACCAAAATCACCAGTTAGATACAAACCTTTGATGTGTTTGTTCTTCTTAAAACTGGCTAAAAACATAGCTACTTCATTTAATGCAGCATCCCGTTCAGGAGTTGAATCAACATTTTCTAGTTCAACATGACGTAGTTTTCCTGGTAGATCAATCAATTCAATCCTGCGTTCTGCCCGCATTTTAGCTTCTGAGTTTAACTTTGCCTCAGTTGGAACATAGGTAATATCAATTACCTTTCCATTAAGAAAAAGCTTTGGCGTATATCCTTCCATCACAGGGTTTGGCGCCTCAATTTGCTCAACATAGTTAAAAATCGTAGGAAGAGAAGCCTGGACAATTTCTTTATTTAATTTGTCTTTATTTTGTGCGAGAAAGGCTTGAACACTGGGATGCTTTATTGCTGTTTTAGCAATCTTTTTCCCATCTTCGCTCAATTTTCTTTTCTTGATAATACGTGTGATTACTTCAGAAATATCTTCCACCAGTACAACACTTCCTATTCATTTTTACCGAATTCACGAAAGATTCGATTTCTTTCCTCAGCTGACATGGTTGTTTTCTTATTTTGATGCTGTTTTTCATACTTCGACCAATCAGTTGTCTTACGAATATTCTTTTTGGGAGCACGATAATATTGATGACTACGTTTATTCTTTCGTTCCTTAAGATATGCGATAGCTTCAGTTGGCGTGGTTATTCCTTGCTGAAGCCAATCATTAGCAATTCGATCAGCTAAATTATTAGTCAACACAGCATCATATTCAAAACAAGTATGAACAATCAAATTAATTAAAGGTGGTGTTAACCCCATTTGATCTTGCAAACGAAAGATAACTTTCTTTTCATTTGCAGTTACATAGCCACCTTTTTTCTCTTTTAATTCGTATAAATAATCAGTTGGCACCTTACTATCTACTGCACGAATTAGATCTGCATCTGCTTTTGATAATTTTTTAATTGCATGATCAGCATCTTTAGGAGTTTGACGTAACTGCTTTTTAACCATTTTTTTATTGCGATTAAGTCCAAAGTTTTCATTAACTGCATTTTGAATTGCATACATATTGAGTTTATCTGCCCCAGCTGACATCGTAATCAGCGCAGTTTCGACAAATTCTTGCTCAGTTAAATGGTAAAAATCAATAATCTGTTTAATTTCTACCTGGTGCTTTAAAACTTCTTCTTTCTTAATATGATAGCTCTCAAACAAATCAACCAAAAAGCTCCAGTCAACTTTTACTGGCTCATTACCTAACTTAATTTCACCTTTGGTATCTTTAGGAACTTCACCAGCCGCTTCTTTAACTTCAACTGGTGCATCAATCGCATTTTCAGCACTCAAGTGAAAAACATCAAAAAAGCCACTAGTAACTTCCTTAGCATCTTTTAAACCGACAAAAGTTCGCGGAGTAAATTTTTTTACCAAACGATCAAAAGCTACATTTCCTACTCGTTCAAGCAACAAACTTGAAAGTAAAAAGGTGTGAAAGAACTCGTCTGCTGAAGGAACTTTTTCTACTTCAAAAATCAAAACCTCGCCTAAAACAGGATTTGAACCTAAAAATGTCTTAATTAAGCCTGTTGCCTCTAAATGATGCAAAGTTTTAAATAAGTCCTCTAATTTTAAGTTTGTTTGATCTTGAAGTTGATATAAAGTTTTATAATCTTTGGCAAAAGGTACTTCATCAAATTCTTTTGTCAATGTTATATATAATCCTACTCCACGAATACCCACAAGAGGCTCAAAAAGAGTAGTTAAAACTTTTATATTTTCTTCACTAACAGCTACTTGATTAGCCACATAAAAAGGCTGCTTAGGGTCAGCACTTTCAAACACAGGCTACCTACTCCTTATCATGTTTAGCCATCATATCTTCCATGGCTTCCATAAATCCTGAAACATCTTTAAATTGGCGATAAATACTTGCAAATCGAATGTAAGCTACATCATCTAAATTAGCCAATTCCTTCATCACCAAATTACCAATGTCTTTAGATGAAATTTCATTAAGACCTTGCTTTCTAATTTCATTTTCTACATGATCTACTAAAGTATCTAGTTGTTCGCTTGAAATTGGTCTCTTTTGCGCAGCCATCATTACGCCATGCAAAATTTTATCGCGGTTAAAGGCCTCACGAGTCCCATCATTTTTGATTACCAATAGAGGCGAGCGCTCTACTCTTTCAAAAGTAGTAAAGCGAAAACCACAATTTTCGCATTCTCTGCGTCGTCTAATTGCTCTATTTTCATCGCTTGGACGAGAATCAATTACTCTTGAAGCATTCTTGTGGCAATTTGGACATTCCATCTTCTCTACCTGCCTATCTTTTGTAATAAATCAGATAATCTTTTCTCTAAGTCATCTATTGTACCAGTATTAGCTACCACATAGGTAGCTCTTTTTTCTTTTTCACTTAGTGGCATTTGATTATTTATTCTAACCAAAGCTTCTTCTCTAGTGAAATTATTTCGTTTCATCAGACGTTTAACCTGCAGTTTTGGTGAAATAGAAATAACCAAAACGCCATCGCATAAGCTTTCAAAACCAGATTCAAATAGTAAAGGCACATCAACTACAACTTTTTTTTCTTGATTTAAACGGTATCGCTCCATTTGTTGTTTAATTTTCTGATGAACAAGTGGATGAGTTATCTCATTTAATTTTTTCAGCTTAGTTTTATCATTAAAAACTATTCCACCTAATTTATGACGATTAATTGTTTGATCATCATTAAGAATATTGCTGCCAAAATAATTAACTATTGCCTGATAACCCTTTTGGCCTACTTCCATTATCTGATGAGCAATTAAATCGGAGTCGATAATCGGAATATTTTGCTTTTCAAAAAATTCATCAGCTGTACTTTTACCACTGGCTATTCCGCCAGTTAATCCTAAAAAATATGTCATTTATATAGTACCTGACAATGCGGACAGAAAGTAGTTCCGCGTCCATTTACCTTAATCTTCTCTAAAATAGTGCCGCACTTACTACACTCTTCACCAGCATGTCCATAAACCTGCAGCATCTTTTGATAACCACCAATTTTACCATTAGCATCTAAATAAGTATGAACAGTAGTTCCGCGTTCCTTAGTTGCTATAGCGATAGTACGGTTGATATTTTGATATAAATTCTTCACCTTATCAGCAGGAATAGCTTGAGCGCTACTTAGGGGATGAATTTTACTCTTCCAGAGTACTTCATCTACATAAATATTTCCTAAACCACACACAATTGTCTGATCCAATAAAGTGTTCTTTATATTCTTTTTCTTCCGGCTCAAAGCATTAATGAAATAGGTTAAGTTAAATTCAGCAGTATTAGGTTCAGGTCCAAGATGACGAATTCCAGTCGTCTTTCTTTCAGTTCCTGTTTCAACTAAATGCATCCTACCGAATTTGCGCACATCATCATAACGTAAGGCAGTCCCATCAGTAAAAATAAATTCTACATGTTCATGCTTTCCCTTAGGTGTATCAGGACTAACTAAATGATATTTTCCTTCCATGCGCAAATGCGAAACCATTGTTAAGTCGCCATTGAACCTAAAGAGTAAATACTTGCCATAACGATCAATTTTCAAAATCGTTTTATTTGTCAATTTTTTAATAAATTCAGCTGGATCGTTAACTATAATTTTAGGATACCAAATATTTATTTTAGCAATTGTTTTTCCCTTTACTAAGGGAGTTAAAGTCCGTCTAACTGTCTCAACTTCTGGCATCTCTGGCATTAAATCACCTACTTTTTACTTAGCGTCATACCAATTATGACCCCAGTTAGAGTCAGCTATCAGTGGAACATCTAGTGTTACAGCTGACTGCATAACTTCTGGCACAATTTTCTTAATTGTATCTAATTCAGCCTTCGGTACATCAAAAATAAGCTCATCGTGTACTTGTAGAACCATTTTAGTCTTTAAATGCAATTCATCAAGTTTCTTTTGCATATTAATCATGGCAATTTTAATAATATCAGCAGCTGAACCTTGAATAGGAGAATTAATTGCAGTTCTTTCAGCAAAGCTTCTAACGTTGAAATTTTTTGAATGAATATCTGGTAAATAGCGTCTTCTATGCATAATAGTTTCTGCATAGCCTTTTTCGCGAGCTTCCTTAATTGCCTTATCCATATAATTCTTAATTTGCGGATATTGTTCAAAATAATTATCAATAAATGTCTTTGCTTGTTTACGACTGATGCCTAAGTTCTTAGACAAGCCATAATCAGAAATACCATAAACTATTCCAAAGTTGACCGCCTTAGCATGCCGACGCATTAACGGAGTTACTTCATCAGGTGAATCCAAATGGAAAATCTTCATTGCAGTGTGGGCATGAATATCGTAACCAGATTTAAATGCCTCCTGCATATGTTCATCCCCGGAAACATATGCCAAAACTCTTAATTCAACCTGTGAGTAGTCGCAAGAAAAGATATAGCCGTCTTTAGTTGAAGGTACAAAAGCCTTCCTAATCTGTTTTCCTTCATCAGTTCTAGTTGGAATATTTTGTAAATTAGGATCAACCGATGAAAGACGACCTGTTGCAGTTAAAGTCTGTAAATAACGGGTATGAATTCTTCCATCTGGTTGAATACACTCGAGCAGTCCCTTAACGTAAGTATTTTGAATTTTAGCAATTTGACGATAATCTAAAATTTCCGAAACAATTGGACTCTTCATTTTCAATTGCTCTAATACTTCAACAGAAGTTGAATAGCCAGTTTTGGTCTTTTTAATTGGTGGTAAGTTTAATTTTTCGAAAAGAATATGACCTAGCTGTTTTGGTGAATTTAAATTAAATTCTTCACCAGCTTGTTGATAAATCTTATGTTCTAGTTCTTGTAATTTAAGTGCAAAGTCATTGCCTAATTGATTTAAAACTGATGCTTCAACCTTAATTCCAGTAATTTCCATTTTAGCTAAGACAAAAGCAACTGGAATTTCAATTGTTTCATATAAATCATCTTGCTCATGATCTTTTAATTTCTCTAGAAGTGGCTGCTTTAACTTCTCAATTACAACGACTTTAGCTGCTAAATGTTCAAAGAACTCATCATCCTCAGGTACAGCTTTCTTTTTACCTTTACCATAAACTTCCAAGTCAGTTTTTACTGAATAATCGCCATATAAATGCGCTACTTCACCAAGATCGTTAGAATTATTCTCATTATTAACTAAATAAGAAGCTAGAAGCATATCATAGTCTAATCCTTCTGCATCAATATCTAGCCGATGTAAACCTACATAGGTTCTTTTAATATCGAAAACATTTTTCTTAATCTTCTTATCTTCTAGCATTTGACAAAGTGGAGTTTCTTGCAGTAAAACCACATCTTTAGAAACATAGATTTTATCGCCAACTTTTAATGAAAATCCTTCAAGTGGAGCTAAATGGTAGTTATCACCCAACATTGCTAGATAAAATGTTACTTCCTTTTCATTAGTTTTACCAAGTTCAGCGATATTTTCTTTTGTCAGCTCTTGATACTCGTACTTCTCGCTTTCTTGCTTACCAGCACTCACTCCACTTACGCCTAACTCAGCTAAAAACTTCTTAAATCCTAATCTTTCATATAAATTACGTAAGTCTTCAATATTAGGTTCTTCCAGCTTAGTATCAGCAAGGGTCACTTCTACTGGAGAATCACGATCAATTGTGGCCAGTTTTTTAGCTAAAAAAGCCTTATCTTTATCATTAATTAAGTTCTCTTTTAACTTGGATTTTTTCATTTCATCCACATGTTCATAAAGTTTTTCAACAGAACCATACTTCTGAATTAAACGTGAAGCTGTCTTCGGACCAACTTTCGTTACACCTGGATAATTATCAGAATTATCTCCCATCAGAGCTTTCATATCAATAAATTCAGTTGGAGTTACGCCATTAACTTCTTTCATATGTTCTGGCGTATATGCCTCAGTATCACCAACTCCATTCTTAGTTATTAAAACCGTGGTTTTATCAGAAGCAAGCTGTGTTAAATCACGATCCCCAGTTACAATGTCAACAGTATAACCAGCTTCTTCTCCCATTTTAGAAAGTGTGCCAATAATATCGTCTGCTTCATAATTCTTTAGTTCATAGCTCTTGATACCTAAGTCTTTAAGCATTTCACGAATTACAGGCAATTGCTCTGATAATTCACTTGGAGTTTTTTGTCGACCACCTTTATAGTCTTGATACATTTTAGTTCTAAAAGTAACTTTTCCTGCATCAAAAGCAACTAATACATTGCTTGGATCAGTCTGCTTCATAATCGCATCAAGCATATTTTTAAAAGTAAAAATTGCATTTGTATGCAAACCATCTGGGCTAGTAAAGCGATCCAGCTGACGGTATAAAGCATAAAAGGCACGAAAGGCCACAGAGTTACCGTCAATTAAAAGTAATTTCTTTTGTGCCATCTTTTTCTCCTTAAATAAAAAAACTGTCAAATAGTCTCTTACCTATTTTAACAGTTTTTCTTACATGATTTAATTATCTACATTTGTTTTGAACTTTAAATCCTAAAATGGATTGTTTTCGTCAACAATTTTATGGTAATTATCAGGATCAGTATTACCTTCTGTACTTAAAACAATAATGCGTGAATTTTGGTCAAGACCTAATTCGGCGCGATCCTTGGCTAAAGCTGGATTAGATAAAATTTCATAAACATAGGCAAAACCAGCAGCACCAGATTCACCAGAAACGACTTTAGGATCTCCTTCAAGAGGATGACCTAAACGTGCCATTCCTTCTGCATCAACGTCTTCACTCAATGTTCCATAAAACTTTGCACTATCACGAATTATTGGCCATGCAGTGATACTTGGAGTCTGACAGTTTAAGCCAGCCATCATTGTCTTAGTTAGTCCCTCTAAGTGGTGACGCTTACCATCAGCTTTTTGAGCTGAGAGATAGTAACAAGCTACTGTCTCAGGTTCAACAATTGTAATGACTGGTAATTCTTCAGGTTTCATTCTTTCTTCTAAACCTAAAATAATCCCAGCTGCAAGAGAACCCACACCAGCTTGTAAAAAGATATGAGTTGGTTTTTCTTTCATTTGATGTAAAAATTCATCAACAATTAAGCCATAGCCCTTAATAATCCAACCTGGGATCTTCTCATAGCCTTCCCATGCAGTATCTTGAATCATAATTCCATTAGGATCTTTTTCGCAGAGTTCTTTAACTTCTTTGACGGTATTGTCATAATTTTTATCAGTAATCTCAACTTCTGTATTTTGAATCTTGCGGATATGATCAGCACGAATTTCTTTTGAGCTTTTAGGCATCTTGATTACTGCATGAGTTCCAAGCTTACTTGCTGCCCAAGCAATTCCACGTCCGTGATTACCATCAGTAGCAGTATAGAAAGTGATTTTTTCTGCTACCTTTCTAACCTCAGGCTTCATTAATTCATCATATGTAAGCTTATCTGCATCAAGACCAGCTCTTTCAGCAATGCAGCAAGCCATAGCATAAAGACACCTGCACCTTTAAAAGAATTAATGCCAAAGCGACTACTTTCATCTTTAACAGCAATTTCTGCAACATTTAAGTGCTTGGCCAAATTAGTCAAATCTTTAAGTTCAGTTGGCTTGTAATAAGGAACTGAATTAAAGAAAGTCTCTACTTCATGGTCATCTTTTAACTCTGGAGCTTTAAATGAGAAAGGTGACTTTAATAAATGAACTTTTTTCATAATTACACCTCATAAACGTTAACTAATAACTTTAAGTCCAGTTTATCATTCTTTATTTACGCTTAATCATTTTTATTGCGTGCTTGAGTATATTTCATAAAAATAGCAATGATGACTAACACGAGGACTAATAAAAAAATATAAGCTAAATGGGTACCATGAGCAGTAGGAATTGCGCCTTTTGATCCAGCATTTCTTTGCGCAAATGCCACAAAAGCGGCAGTTGTTGACGTACCAACCGCACCAGCAAATTCTTGCAAAGTATTCAAAATTGCATTTCCTTGGGTTACTTCACTTTTTTCAAGATGATCTAGCGCGTCCGTCATAACGCATCCCATCATCATTCCCATTCCACCCATATAAAAGATGTAAATAAATAGAATAAGAAAATTACTTAAATTATTTGTGAAAATAGTAAAAATAAGCAATTCTAACAACATAAAGCTAGAACCAATTAAAATCGGTCTTCTTGCACCATATCGATCAAGTAAACTCCCACCAAACGGAGCTAAAAATGCACCAGCAAATCCTGCTGGTAAAACAACTAATCCAGCAATTAAAGCGGAACTGCCATTAACTAATTGAATAAAGTTTGGTAATAAAAATGCATTTCCTAATGAAATAATCTGAATTAAGAAAAATCCAACAGCGTGAGCAGCAAAGAACTTATTTTTAAACAAATTTAAATCTAAAACTGGGTCGTTAATTCTATTTGACCGATAAATTAACAATCCCAAAGAAATTAAAGCAATTAAAATAGCTCCTAAACAATTGAAGGCAACATAATTTCCAGTGCTTAAATTACTAAAGCCTAAAATCATTCCAATAAAAAAGACTGCGATTAATAGAATACTTAAAAGGTCAAATTTAACCTCTCTCAGTTGTGATTTTTGTCTAATTCCTCCAATTCCAAGTACCAATGAAATCAAGATAAAGGGAATCATAATATAAAAGATCCAGCGCCAACCTAAGTGAGTCACAACAAGACCACCAAAAGTTGGCCCTAAAGCTGGTGCAATCCCAGTAATCATATTTCCAACGCCCATCATTACGCCAACTCGACTTTTTGGAACTTGCTCCATAATGATATTAAACATTAAAGGAAGAGCAATCCCAGTTCCTAGTCCTTCAACAATTCGACCAATTAATAAAAATTCAAAATTAGGTGCACAGGCACCAATAATTAAACCACTTAAATATAATAAATTAGCTGTAATAAACAGCTTTTTTGTTTTAAAGTGCGCCTTTAAATTTGCTGATAAAGGTACAATGATCGAAATAGTTAACAAATAAATTGATGTCAGCCACTGAACTGTATTAGTAGCTAAATTAAATTCTTTCATTAAAGTTGGAAAGGCAATATTCATTGAAGTTTCAATAATTACCCCACTAAAGGGGAGGATGCCCGTCGAAAAAATTGCTGCAAGTACATGCTTAGGAATTTTTTCCTTAGTCATTTGCTTTTCCCTCCTTTATGCTCCTTAGAAATGCTGTAATGGTATTTACATCTTTCATTGATAAATTGTCTAAAACTTCTTCATTATCTTGTTTCATATACTGCCTAATTTTTGGCACTATTTTTAAGGCAGATTCGGTTAATTGCGCCTGCTTTTTTCTTTTGTCTTTAGGATCATCAACTCTAACAATTAATCCACGTTTCTCCATCCGTTGCAGCATGATTGTAGTTGTTGATCGTTTAATATTAAATTCATGCTCAATTTCATTTTGCGAAGCAAGATTGTTTTGATGATTAGATAAGAAATCAATTACTGACATTTGCACGCCTGTTACGCCTAAACTATTAGCAAAGTTTTCACGTTCACGATCAATTTGAGTAGTTGCTTGTTTAATTAACTTTTTCAGTGTCTCCATATTTATCTCCTTAATTTGGTTAGCTGTCTAACAAACACGTTATAAAATAAAATTGTTAGATATCAAACATATTTCAAAAGATAAAAAAAGAATCACATTGTCCGCTATCAATGTGATTCTTTTAAGTAAGTATCTAAGCAAAAATTTTATACGGGGGAAAAGGTTTTTATTTAGATTCTACGTTTTTCGTGAAAAAAGTTACTTTTTGTTGATAATCATCTATCAACAAGTTTAAATTCTGTCGACCCTTCCATTGTCCATAGCCAAAGATCGACATACCTAAAGCTCCTAAAACAAAGAGAACTATACCAGTAATAAACAACCAAAGAGTTTTGGCATGGTAGTAATAGATTAAAACAACTCCGATTGTACTAATCATAAAAAACAAATTAAACCAAGACTTCAAATTCTTTAACATCTTTTTTTGATAATTAACTTCGTTGACATAGCCTTTTTTTAATTCTTCAATTGTCATTACTAATCCCCTCCGAGCTTTTAATTAGTATGATAAACCTGGGTTGAAGAAACCAACTAAGACACCTAAGAAGGCAACTCCAATTAAAATGATCATCGTCCAAATAGCTGAAACATGCTTCTTAGCCATTAACCACCAACATAAGAAGGTAACAATAACAGTAAGCAAACCAGGATAAATATTATCAAGTTGCTTTTGCAAATCCATAAATACACGACCACTTGAGTCACGTAGTTTCAATGAAGTCGTTACACTTACCCAGCTTGCAAGAACACCACCAACTACCATTCCACCGACAATGGAAATAGCTTTACGAATTGCCTTACCTTGAGTACCAACTAAGATATCAACAGCTTTATCACCTAATTTATATCCACGGAAGTATAAGAAACGTTGACCAAAGTAAGCAATTAAACTCCAAGCAATAATGTAGAAAATTGCACCAACTGGTGAACCATTTCTAGACATACCAAGGGCAATACCCAAAAGGATAGGAATTAAAGTACCATCAATTAATGAATCACCGATACCTGCAATTGGTCCCATCAAACCAGCACGCATATCATTAATAGTTTCGCCGTCAATTCCCTTACCATTTGCACGAGCTTCTTCCAAACTAGCTGTCGTACCAATAATAACTGAACCTAACATTGGGTTAGTGTTAAAGAATGCGGTATATGCATGAATATTTTCTTGTTGCTTTTTCTTATCAGGATATAGTTCCTTAATAATTGGCAACATTGAAGCTAAATAACCAAATGTCTGCATTTGTTCTTGAGAGAAACAAGTTAATGCTCCCCAGAACCATAAGTTAAAGGATTTATTTAAAGTCTTTTGACTAATCTTTTTCTCATCCATCATTAAATATCCTCGTCTTCCTCATCGTCATCATCTACTGGTGTATTTGTATTAGCAGCTACTGGAGTAGTCTTACCCTTGCTCATTTCAATTTCGTACATAATTACGGCGAAGAGTAAAGATACTACAGTAATTGATACCAAGTTTAACTTTAATGAAGCAGCTAATGTAAAACCAACTAAAAATGGAATAAAGTCTACTGACTTATTAACAATCTGACGAAGTAAAATAGCAATACCAACACATGGAAGCATAGCACCTACAGTGAACAAGGTTTTCATTGGAATACCATCCATTGGAAGTGCGTTACGTAAAGCAGTAACACCTTGTGCTCCAAAGTGAGTCATTAAAACTGTTGGCAAGAATGAAAAGATTAAGTGAGAAACCCATGGCCAGCCAAAGTTAACTGCGTATAATCTATCTAATTTATTGTTTTCAATATCTTTCCAACCAAATGATTGCCAAACCAAGTTAAGGAATGCAACTGAGTAGAACAAAACTGAACCGATAGTACCAACTAAAGTACCTAATGATTTAGCCATATTAGCTGCTTGGCTACTGAAAGGACTTAAACCTCTAGAACTAATCGCAACCATTGCTAAAGGAATACCAATATAAGAAATAGCACGTACATCGGCTGAAACAGTACCACCTGGAGTTACCAAGGCAATGTAAACAAGCTGTGTAGCCACACCACAGGCAATACCTAATGGAACATTCCCCATTACGAGTCCACAAATTAATCCTCCGACTAATGGACGACCAATCATATAATTACCAATGGCTTGTCCAGCCATACAAGAGTTTGAACATAAACATGCTAGCAAGCCAAAAATACAAGCTTGTAACCAACTTATAGTCATTTTTCTACCTCTTTTACCTTTATCTATACTTATAAATTATTTTTAATAACCAAACTTGCCTTTAAACTTATCCCAGTAACCAATTTGCTTATCTGGAAGAAGTGCAAAGTGGATCTTATATCCCTTATCGGCAATTGCTTCAAAAGCATCTCCTTCTTCTTGAGTAAATGATTGGTTATCACCTAATTTAATAGCACCGGGACGGTCATTACCTGGTCCAACAATCACTTCATTTACATCACTTGGCTTAAATCCCCAATCAACTAAAATAGTTTTCATATCAAGTGGGTTTTTAGTAATTAAAAAGTAGCGAGTGTTTGAAGCTAAAACTTTGTCTTGTACTTTCTTAAAGTGATCCATTGTCCAAACAAAGCACTTCTTACCTTGACCTTCAGCTGCTGATTTATAAGCTTCTTTCAAAATTGGATTATCGTGGGCTTTATCATTTACAGCAATAATTCCATCACATGGAACTTCCTTTGCCCAACGAGTAGTAATTAATCCATGAATCATACGGTCATCAATTCTAACAAGTGATACAGTCATTTTTATTTCCTCCTAAATATCGTCATCATCATCTGAACTATTATCTGATGTGATTTCATATTGCTTTAATGCTTGTCTAGCTTCATCTAAAGCATTTTTAGCAATATCTTCTTTACTCATTGCGTCTAAAGAAACAGTTGCAGTTAAAGCCATAGTGAAGTTCATTCCACCCAAAACAACACTTTTATCCATTAATCCTCTTTCAGAAAAAACATTTAAAAATGTTGTTAACGGACTTCCACCAATAATGTCAGCTAAAACTATAAATTCATCTTCTGAATTAAAGTTTTGTTTATCGAAAAAGTCATTAACCTTTTTCTTAAAATCATCAGCTGATTCTCCGTTGTATAGACACAAAGTATGGACTCTGTTAATTGCGTCTCCAGCAAACATATCTAATGAAGTTTTAAGACCTTCAGCGAATTTACCATGAGAAACTAAAATTAGATTTTTCACTTTTGCACCCCTTCTCTTGATTACAGGTATAATTTATCATTATGAAAGCGTGTGCATAAGTGCCAAATGTAATCGTTTTCCAGCTAGGTAATATGACATTTGTCACATTTTTCAGCTTAACTTATTTTTAAAATTTTTATAAAATAAGCATGATACAACACATGTAATAAAATATGGCTTAAAAGGATTAAAATGAAGAAATTATATGGAATAAGTAAAGTAATCTTTCCGCTACTAATCATTGGATTGATTATCTACCTCTTTTACGCGCAGCCATTTGGTCATAGACCAATTAAATTTGGTAGCACGTATATGACAATGAATAATGATTTTTATCAAACTTTAAATGAACCGATTGCAAATGAAATAGATGATCATAACGACATCCTTTACAGTCGAAATCCAGAACTGAGCGTTAACAATCAAGTTAATGAAATAAATAATTTCATCAAAAACGAAGTTAAGGTTATTTTTATTAATCCCGTTGATGGAACATCTACTAAGCTAATTAGAGCATTAAAAAAAGCCCACGAAGCGGGCATTAAAATTATTGTTGTTGATAGTCAGCTTGAAAATTCAAGTAATTATGTGGACTGTACTATTCGCTCAAACAACTATCAAGCCGGCGTCCTTTGTGCTAAAGAACTAATGTCAAAGCAAAAAAGTGCTAATATTCTAATTTTGCAGCAGCCAACTGCTATTTCTGTTGTTGATCGAATCAAGGGATTCGAAGATACAATTAAAAATAATAAAAATTTTCATATTGTAGATAAAATCAATACCACTGGACAATCTGAAAATAGCTATCCAAAAGTTCAAAAATATCTTAAGCAGGGTAAAAATTTCGATACTATTATGTCCTTGAATGATAAAACTGCCGTTGGTGCTTTAGCAGCAATTAACGCCAATAATAAAAGCTCTAAAATAGCTATTTACAGTATTGATGGGTCGGAAAATATTAAAAAAATGCTTAGTACTCAAAATGCTAATGTCAAAGCAACTGTAGCTCAATCGCCACTCCAAATAGGTAAAGTTGCTATCAAGGTTGCTTATGAACTCATAAACCATCAAAAAGTAAAAAAAGAAATCATTTTACCTGTTAAACTTATTACGTCTAAGAATATTAAGAATTTTAACATCACGGGGTGGCAATAATGAAATTCAAATATTTAGTATCTATGCGCCACTTCATGGTAACTTTAAATTTTATTATTATCTCTTTTATCGGTGCACAATTTTTATTAATCACGCAATATATCCTAAACCACCAATTAAGTTCAGAACTCTTAACTACGCTAGCTCGCGTTCCAGCTTCGCCCATGATTTTATTTAGCGAATGTATTATTTCTTATGGTCTACTAGTACTAGTTATGTATGTTCTCTACCATCACCATTTTTCTACTCAAAATACGCTTTTATTACTGATCCTTGAGTTTATACTTGCTTTTGCAATCTTTTTTGCTGTCAGAATGAATTATAATGGGATCTTTTTATTAGTATTTATTGATTTATTACTTACTTATCGAAATCTACCAACTATTCAGAATTATTGCTTTTGGGGTATTTCTGGGATTATTTTTCTTCTTTTATTTTCATTTTCAAATTACTCTCTTTTAGGTGTCTTTTTCAAAATGCCTAGTTTAAATACATATCTTAACTTTCTTCCTACACAATCTCGTTCGCTCCTTGTTTTCTTTAACAACTTCCTTGTTTCCTTAAATCTAATTACCTTTATTTGCATTTGCTTGGGATACGTAATCTATATCTTAAATCGTGCGCATACGGTTCAATCAAAATTACACAGTATGCAAAAGGCTAATGATGAACTTAAAAGTTATGCAGCAATATCTGAGAAAATTGCCCAGGAACATGAAAGGAAAAGAATTGCTCGTGATATTCATGATACGGTCGGCCATACTCTAACTGGAGTAGCTGCTGGAATTTATGCTGCGATGGTTTTAATTGATATTGACCCTAAAGCAGCTAAAACTCAATTACAAAAAATTTCAGTTGCAATTAAGCAAGGTATCAAAGAAGTTCGGGAAGTTTTAAATCAGCTACGCCCAGATGCGTTAAAAAGTTATACATTAGCATCCGCATTAAATAAGATGCTAAAAGAATATAGTGATATCTCTCATATCAAAATTAACTTTAACTATGCTTGGGGCGACGCAGATTTTCAAAAGACAACTGAAAATATTATTTTTCGTGTAATTGAAGAAACAGTTACCAATTCTTTGCGTCATGGTCATGCAACTGAGATTTGGATTGACTGTACTAGTAATGATTCTTTTTATGTTTTATCTATTCACAATAACGGAAAAAGTGCAGCCAAAATTAAGCCTGGATATGGGATAACCCAAATGAAAGAAAGACTGGCAATTATAAATGGGACAGTTGAGTTTGATGGTGAAAAAGGTTTTACTACAATTGTAAAGTTTCCTAAGGTAGGTGTTTAAAATGATTAAAATATTAATTGCGGATGACCAACAGCTAATCAGAGATTCAATCAAAATTATTCTTGAAAGTAACAAGGACTTTTCTGTAACTGATACAGTCGGTAATGGTAAGGAAGTGCTAGCTAGTATTGAGAAAAATAAACCTGATATCATCTTAATGGATGTTAGAATGCCCATTATGGATGGGACAGTTTGCACTAAATACGTTAAAGAAA
This sequence comes from Lactobacillus sp. RTP31084st1_F9_RTP31084_210423, assembly GCF_040919545.1. Lineage (NCBI taxonomy): Bacteria > Bacillati > Bacillota > Bacilli > Lactobacillales > Lactobacillaceae > Lactobacillus > Lactobacillus sp. RTP31084st1_F9_RTP31084_210423. Next base: position 75,058 of record NZ_JBCOVH010000001.1, on the reverse strand, counting down.
AATATCCCGATATTAAGGTAATAATTTTAACTACATTTGACGATGACGATTTTATTTTCAGCGCTTTAAAATATGGAGCATCTGGATATTTGCTAAAAGGTGGCTCACCTGCGGACTTGTTCACATCAATTCGCACAGTTGCTCAAGGTGGTGCAATGATCAATCCCGATATTACAGAAAAAGTTTTTAGATTATTTTCAAAAATGGCCCAATCAAATTATGCTATTTCAGTTAACGACAAGGAAACAAAAGACTTTTCAAAAAGTGAATGGTGTGTAATTCAACAAGTTGGATTAGGATTATCAAATAAAGAAATTGCAGCTAAACTATTCCTTTCTGAAGGAACAGTTAGAAATTATATCTCCAAAATCTTAGAGAAGTTAGATTTGCGTGACAGAACTCAATTAGCAATTTGGGCAGTTCAAACAGGTGTTACTAGTGAAAACATTGATCCGAAATAAAAAAATACTATGTTGTATGCTCTTCTTATTTATCGCAGTTTCAGGCTTATTTATTTTCTTTAAACTTAAATACAGCAAACCCACTTTAACTATTGGAGTTTATACAGATAGTAGTTGGGAAGTGCCTAATGGGGATGCAGACCGTGTTACTAAAATAGCAATTAAAAAATTTAAAGAAAAGTATCCCAATGTTCAAATTAAATATGAAGCTGGAATTCGTAAAAATGATTATAATAATTGGTTAACTGAAAAAATTGTCAGGGGAACTACGCCTGACGTAATGATGTTACCCGAAGATATTTTCAATTTATTAGCAAGCAATGGAACGCTCAAATCATTGAATAGTTCATTAAAAGATGAAAACATCTCCTCTTCCACTTTTTATCACAACGTTTTTAAAGCGGGAGAATATCATGGTACTCAATACGCTTTACCTTATGAAACTAATCCTACTCTAATGATTGCTAACAATGATTTATTAGATAAAAACGGCTTCTCTAATTTAAACAGCCACCTGTCCCCGACTAAATTTAAGAGTATTTGTCACACTGTTAGCCTTAACAAAAATAACACTGGAATTACATCAGATTATTCCTGGCAGGATGCTCAATTTGCTTATGGCAATTCAGTTTTTGAAAATTCATCTGTTAATCTTACTTCAAATAAAGCACGAGCAGGTTTTTCATTAATTGAGGATCTAACCAATGAGAATGGTTATCAATCAGTTAGTTCAAATCAATTTGATCAAGGTACAGTTGCCTTTATGCCACTATCACTAGCTAAATATCGCACCTATACCTCTTATCCTTATCACGTGACGCACACTTCATCTTTTAAATGGAAAGTATTTCAAATGCCTTCTATAACTAACGTCAATGCTACTCCAGCATCAACTGTTTGCTTAGGAATATCTGCCGAAACTGCTCACCCTACTCTTTCTTGGGAATTTATCAAATTAATGTGTACTGATAAAGAAATACAACAAGAAGTAATAAAAAATAGAATGGGTTCTTCAGTTTTGCCCAAGGTTATCAATAGTTCTTTTACCAAAAAAATTTTTCAAAAAGAACAGAAAAATACCCTTACTCCTAAAATGCTTAATGCAATTTTAGAAAACATCGTTATTACACCCAAATTTAGAAATTATGACCGTCGATTAGACGAGCTAAACTATCTAATTCAAAATGCGTTGAAAAATAATCAATTGAATCTTCAGCTCTTTAATATCCAACATCAAATTAATAAAAACGAATATTAGAAATAAAAGATAACTTCACTTGTGGTTATCTTTTATTTTTTAATTTGACAAAGCGCTTTCATAATCCTACGATATGTCTGTAATATGTAATTACATATTTGAAAGAAGGATAAAAATGAAATACACTATTGATAACTTTGCTCGCTTAATTGACCATACTAATTTACATGCGGATGCTTCTAACATGGATATGAAAAAACTTTGTAATGAAGCAAAAAAATATCATTTTAAAATGGTAGCCATTAATCAAGTACAAGCTAAATTTTGCTCAGAACAATTAAAAGGTACTGATATTGATACTGGTGCAGCTATTGCCTTTCCATTAGGTCAACAGACTATCGCATCTAAAATTTTCGACACGGAAGATGCAATAAAAAATGGCGCCAACGAAATTGACTATGTAATTAATATTACTGAACTAAAAAATAAGAATTACGCCTATATCAAAGATGAAATGAAGCAAATGGTTGCTCTTTGCCATAAGTATCATGTTCCCTGCAAAGTAATCTTTGAAAATTGCTACTTAACTAAAGATGAAATAAAAAAGTTAGCAGAAATTGCTAAAGAAGTTAAACCTGACTTTATTAAAACTTCTACAGGTTTCGGTCCTTCAGGTGCAAAAGTTGAAGATGTGAAACTAATGAAGTCAATTGTTGGCGAAGATGTAAAAGTTAAAGCAGCGGGTGGAATTAGAAATAGCGATGATTTCCTCGCTATGATCCGCGCAGGTGCTGATCGAATTGGATGTAGCGCCGGCGTTAAAATTATCGAAGCTCTAAAACAACGGATGCAAGACGACAATGTAACTACAATTGAGATTAATAGATAAATGACTGAAGCAAAATATAAGAAAATTGAAACTATCCTAAAGCAAAGAATTATTGACCAAACCTACCCTCTTAATAGTTTATTACCTAAGGAACTGGAGTTAGCACAAGAATTTAAGACAAGTCGTCCAACAATTAATCATGCTATCCATAATCTTGTTCAAGAAGGCTTACTAGAACAGCGCAAGAGATTAGGTACTATTGTTAGGAGAAATAAAATTCAGCAGGAATTTACTCACCTTATACAAAGCTACAATCAAGAAATGAGTACCAAAGGACTTAAAACAAAAACAAAAGTACTCTATTTTCAAAAAGTCGTTCCTAACTCAGAGGTACAAACAGAATTTAACATATCTACATCTGATTCCGTATTTAAATTAATTAGATTACGATACGTTGATAATCACCCAATTGTTAAAGTAACTACTTATGTCCCCGTTTCACTTGTTCCTGATTTAGAAAAAATCAATTTTTCAACTGCATCTTTATATCTTGAACTTAAGAAAAGAAATTTAGCTGTTACCCATGTTGTAAGAAAACTAGAAGTTAAAAAAGCCTCTTCTGAAATTGCTCAAAAGTTAGCTATTAAAGAAAATGATCCTGTATTTTGTTTTCGTACTCGCGGATACACAAACAAGGATCAAAAAATAGAATATTCAATTGCTACTTACCGCGGTGATATGAATTCTTTTATCATCGATCTTAAACGCTAAATAACAAAAGGGATTGATTATTCTTGTAATAACAAGATATCAATCCCTTTTTTCGACTTTAAAATTTTTAATTAAAGTAATTTTTCATATGCATCTTCGTACTTAGGAATGTCACCAGCACCCATAAATACAACAACTGCATTTTTATGCTTAGTTAAGTCAGCAATATTATCTAAATCAATTACTTCTGAGCCAGGAATATTTTTAACCAAGTCTTCACTTGAAATATCACCACTAGCCTCACGAGCAGAAGCATAAATTGGAGTGACATAAGCCTTATCTACATCACGTAAGATCTCTTCAAAATCTTTTTGATATTTCTTAGTTCTTGAGAAAGTATGTGGTTGGAAGACAACAACTAATTCTTTATCTGGGAACTTTTGACGAGCGGCTTGGATAGTTGCACGCATTTCTGTTGGATGGTGAGCATAATCATCAATTACCGAAACATCGCCAAAGTCTTTTTCAGCAAATCTTCTCTTAGCACCCTTGAAAGTGAGCAATCCTTCCTTAATATCTTCCATTGGAACTTTTTCAGTATAGGCAACTGCAATTACAGCAGTAGTATTCAAAATACTGTGGTCACCAAATAAATGAATTTCAAAACGTCCAAGATCCTTACCATGGGCTAAAACGTTGAATTTAGAACCAGTAGTAGTCTTTTCAATGTTTACTGCTTGAAAGTCATCAGTGTCTTTAAAGCCGTAAGTATACTTAGGAATATCAGTCTTTAAGCTTTGAAGACGCTTGTCATCTCCCCAAACAAAGAGAGCTTTCTTAGTTTGATCAGCAGCACTTTGAAAAGCACTAGTATAGTCGTCTTGATCTTTAAAGTAATCTGGGTGATCAAAATCTATGTTAGTCATAATTTGGTAATCTGGGTGATATGCCAAGAAATGGCGGCGGTACTCATCTGCCTCGTAAACAAAGAAACGGGAATCAGCAACACCCTTGCCTCGTCCATCTCCAATTAAGTATGAAGTAGGTGCAACTTCACCTAATACATGAGCTAAAAGACTAGTAGTTGAAGTCTTTCCGTGAGTACCAGATACGCCAATTGAAGTGTGCATTTGCACTATTTCTTCAACAGTATCAGGGTAGCTTTGCCATTCAACATTTTTATCTAAACAAGCTGCTACTTCTGGATTATCTTGTTTAAAAGCATTTCCCTTAACAATTACTTGTTCATCATTACTCTTAATATTTGCTGGGTCAAAATCTTTTACTTCAATACCGGCTTTTTCAAGTGGAACTTGAGTGAAAGTATACTTTTCAATATCTGAACCAGCAACGTTATAGCCTAAGTCATGTAAAACTAAAGCTAATGAAGCCATGCCAGTTCCTTTAATGCCAATGAACCAAATTTGTTTATTTTTGTCTAACATATTATTAATATCTCCATTGTTTATGCCAAAATATTCGCTTTAATTCTACCATTTTTAACACAAAAAAAGAACATAACACAACGTTATGTTCTAATTCAGAAAGTAGTAAGCTCATCCATGTTTCCTACTTTCTTTAATTTTGTTAATTTCAACCAAATTAATTATATCGAACCCTAAAAATATTAAGCAACTTTGATCATCAATTCGCGCCAAAACCGTTTCTTACATCCTCACTATAACACTTTTTCTAATTAAATAACATAATAAAGATATTGAGCATACATGATTTTTGATTTATATATTCGTAGTTTTACTACTGTGCAAGACTATCAGCAAATGAAAGCTGACATATAACTTATCAAAAGAAGTTTAAAATTACACTAGTCTAAATTTTACCTAATATTTTAGTACCATGAGCTTGAGTTACACCAACTTTTTCTATAACAGAATTTACATTTTTATCTGTTATGCCACCACCAGGTAAGATCTCGATTTTTCCCTTAGCCTGTTTATTTAATTTTTTTAAATTTTCAAGACAATCAGTAATTGAACGATCTAATGACCCACCATGAGTAAGAATACGTGCAACCTTGTTTTTAGATAACCATTCTAAGGCTTCTTTCTGCTTTGAAGCTGTTAATTCATCAAAAGCCATATGCATTACAACTTCTAAATTTCCAGCATGGGCAGTTGTAATAAGCTTTTTCATTGCAATTTTATCTAGCTGTTTATTATTAGTTAAGCACCCAAAAGCTATACCGTCTGCTTTGAGTAAACTACACATTCGAATATCACTATTCATGATTTCTAACTCATCAGCAGTGTAAACAAAGTTTCCGCTACGTGGTCTAATCATTACAATTACTGGCACATTATACTTATGAGCATACTCCACTGTCTTTTTAATTACACCAAATGATGGTGTGGTCCCTCCATTAGCTAAGTCATTATTTAATTCTATTCGTTCAGCTCCTCGCTCAATCATCAATGGCACATTAGTAAAATTCTCAACACATACTTCTTTAAGCATTTGTTATACCTCACTAAAGTCAATATCTAGGTCTTTCTCAGCAGCAGCTTTTTCTTCTTTAAGATATTGTTTATCTAGCATTTTCACAAATGGATAATAAATTAAAATATTTAAAATAATCTCTACAATTTGTAACGCAGATCCTGTCCAGCTTCCTGTTGCCAACCATCCAGAAATAATTGGTGGAGTAGTCCAAGGTAATTGAACACCATTTGTCCAAGCTACCCATCCCAATTTCATTACAATTCCTGAAATCAATGTATTTAAAACTGGACATAAAATAAACGGAATAACTATAACAGGATTTAAGACTACTGGTAAACCAAAAATAACAGGTTCATTAATACCAAAAACTCCAGGCAAAATTGCCAACTTACCTAACTCAAGCAACCTTTTTGATTTACAAATTGCAAATACAACAATTAATAAAGCAAGTGTACTACCACCGCCGCCATAGGTTGTAAATAAATCAATAAAAGGTTGAGTATAGATATGTGGTAATGGAGCATGATTTTGAAATGCCTTCAAATTATCTTGCGTTGAGACAAAGAATATAGGTTGCCATACTGAATTGGTAATTGAAGGTCCATTAATACCAAAGAACCAAAAGAAACTTGCTAAGAAATTGTATAGCAAAACTGATGGTAAAGAAATACCCACATGCTTCAATGGTGTCTGTAAAATCGTGTAAATAAAGCTATACGCTGTATGAAAACTAGTTAAAGAGAATAGAATTCTTATTAGAAAGAAGAAAACAACGACTAATGCACTTGGAATCAAAGCATCAAATGATTTAGTAACTGCAGGGGGAACACCATCTGGCATCTTAATAGTCCAATTACGTTTTATTGCAAATCTGTAAATTTCGACAGATATTAAGGCAATAATAATTCCTAAAAAAATACCATTAGGCCCTAAAAACTGAGTTTCAACTGCAGAAACAGTTTTCTTTCCTAAAACAACAGAAGTAGGTGTCAAAATTAGAAATGATATAAATGAAACCATCCCTGCTTGAATGGGATCCAGTCCTCTATTCTTACCATATGCATATGCAATTGCAATTGCTGATAAGATTCCCGTAAAGCTAAATACGGAATTAGATACAGCACTAAACCAATCAGGAAATTGCGGCCCACATAATTTAATCCAAAATTCAGACCAGCCTGGAATCGGAAAATTACCAATAAGTAAAAATATAGAAGTAACTATGATCAAAGGAGTAATAATTAAGAAGCCATCACGCAATGACATTAAAACGACATTATTTCCTAGCTTCGAGGCAACTGGCATCAGCACCTTTTCAAATTTCTTTTGCATTTTAAAGCCTCCAACTGAAAAACTAATAGCAGCAACTTCCCTTAAACTTTGAAATATCTTCTTTATTTGCTAGAATTTGACAACCCTTAGCCAAATTATCTAAGGATTCAGCAAGACCAGTACCACCCTTTTTAGGCATCTTAACAATCGGAAATCTGTCTTTATATTTTTCAATAAGTTCTTGATTCTTTTCCTTTGCGATAGCTCCAATTACTGGAATACTAGTGTTCTCTGTAATTGCAATTCCAATTTCTACCGCCATTTCAGCAAAATCATGATAATCAAATGCTGGCCCCACGATAACTACATCAGTCTTCATTTTTTCAGCCATTTTTGAAAATTTTCTCTGTACAATGTCTTTATTTTGTTGATAATATTTCGGCCCACAGTAGAATGTACCAATAATCTCTCCGTGCACAGCCTCTAAAGCTTTCTCAACATTATCAGCACTTCCCATTGCAATCTTCTTACCGCCTAGTGGTGTATCGCTTCTTTCATCTCCGCCTAACCCAGCTTGAATCTGATCAAGAATAATAATAGTTTTCATAATATATCACCTTCCTACTCTATAGGTGCATGAATCCTTTTTTTGTAAGCATCAAGCCATTCCTGGCTAACAGGTTCAATTTTAGTCTTCATATTATCTATTGGGTTGGCCATCAAAATTACAGGTTTTTGTTTATCAGTTGCAACACAAAATGTAAATTCAACGTTAGTAGCTACTCCCCATTCTCCTTTATTATTCATTGCAACTAATGAAAATTCTCCAGCTTTACCATAGCGCTTCTTTAGGTCTGCTATAAATGGATAAACTGCATGATCACAAGCATCTTGTGGTAATTCACCATCCCGCATTCTCCTAACAATTTCATATGATAAACAGCCTTTCATAATATCTTCTCCAAGACCTGTTGCTGCAGCGCCACCAACTTTACTGTCAACATAAAAACCTGAGCCAGATAATGGAGAATCACCCACACGACCATCTTTTTTCATAAATAAACCTGACGTTGAAGTTGCAGCTGCCATTGAATTATTTTTATCTAAAGTAATGGCACCTACAGTATCATGCCCATCATATGGATTCAAATTCTGCTGTTCGATTTCTTTACACCGCTTTTGCCAGCGCTTTTTAGCACGTTTTGTTAACATATTTGTCATTTCAAATCCATGCAAACTAGCAAACTTAGTTGCTCCTTTACCGACTCTGAAGCTATTACAATGTTCATGACTCAAAGCCCGAGCGACAGATACAGCATGCATTACATTTTCAATTGCACCAACAGCTCCTTGAGCTAGCGTATCCCCATTCATGAAAGCGGCATCCATTTGTACAATACCTTCTTCATTTGGAAGACCTCCATAACCAACTGACTTATAATACGGATATGCTTCAACTGTATTAATTAATTTTTCGACTGCATCTCCAGCAGTACCATTTTCTTCTAAAATTGTACTAGCCTTTTCGACTCCTTCATTTGCCATTCGCCAAGTTGCAATTGTTCCCCATGACATAGCAAATACTTCCTCTCTATTCTAAAGAACCTAATCTTTCTAAGCTTCTCATATATATTTTGATACTTAGTAATAGATCATCTAAATCCATCCATTCATTTTCTTTATGTGCTATTCCCTTTTGTCCTGGAAAAGATGGTCCAAAGGCAATGATATTTGGCATTACTCGAGCATAAGTGGCACCTGTTGTTGTAACTGGTGTGCCATCAAGTCCAGTAACTTTTTCATATACTTCAGATAGAATTTGGATAAATTTAGAATTTTTATCGTGCATTACGCTTGGAATACTACGTATAACCTTAATATTACTGTCTACTGGAATATTATTTTTGATCCCTGCTGTAATTTGCTTCTCTTGATATGACACTGGATAACGAATAGCTATTTCTATTCGCATGCCATTATTTTCAATATTTAAACCAGTAGGAGTCATAATTAATTTTCCAGAATCATTATCGTGAAATTCAATTCCTAGGCCTTCTCCATAATGCTTTTGATGGAGGGCTTTAACAATCCAGTTAAAATAATTATTCAATTGACCAGAAACTAAGTTTTCATCAACTATTTTTTTAGCTAAATATGTTATTGCATTCTTTCCCATTTCCGGAGCATTACTTGGAACTCTTATACCATGACTCTCAACCTGTTTGTTTTTAATTTCTATACTTAATTCATCAGGAACATGATCTTTGGACATATCCCCTTGCAAATTTTTGATTTGGCTTAAACTTCCATCTAAAATCGGCGTAAAAATACAATAGTTGACAATTCCACGTTCTCCATATACTACTGGATATTTACAATCAGCTGTCCAGCCAAAAATTGGTGGTTTTTCCTTTTCTAGATATAAAGGCACATCTTTAGAACCATTTTCCTCATCTGATCCAAAAACTAGCCGAATCGTTCTTTTTGGTCTATATCCTAAATCTTTAAGAATTTTCATAGCCCATAATGTTGCTAATGCAGGCCCTTTATTATCTAATATTCCTCTACCATACAATCGGCCATTCTCATCGGATAAATCCCACGGATTAAACTTCCATTTGTCACCCACTGGCACTACATCTAAGTGGTCAATGATACCGATATAATTTTCATCGTCATCTCCCCATTGCGCATATGCCATCGCATTATTAACAATTTTTGCTTTAAATCCACATTTTTCAATAATTGGAACAATAGCTTCTAATGCTTTTTTAGGTCCTTTACCAAATGGCGCATCTTTTTCTGAACTACCTTTAACGCTTGGAATCTGCATAATTGTTCGTAAGTTTCCTAAAAATGCCTTTTCATTTGTACTTATAGCTTCGTTGATTTTTTCTTCTGCTATCATTGTCTTAACCCTTAAAACTAAACTATCTCAACCTAGTTAGTGTTGACTTAAATGAATATTTATCAGCTCGATAGAATGATGTATCAAAGAAAATTGGAATTGCATCCGGCGTATAAGTTATCGTCTTAACTTTAAATATTGGCTGCTGTCCTTTAATGTTCAAATATTTAGAAATTTCATCAGTAACCATAATTGCTTCAATTTCTTGATGTGCATAACCAATTTCGATGTTTTCATTTAAAATCTTAAACAAAGATTGTTCAAAATCAGTTAATGTCTTATTTTTTATATATTCATCACAAATAAGAATTTTTTCGAGAGTCATCGGATCATTATCCCAATAACGTATTCTTTTTAACTCAAAAATTTGTTTATCTAATCTATCGTCCAACGCCAATATTTCACTAATTCTTCTGCTCGGATTTCTAATAGGAACAAATTTTAATACTTTAGTGTGCGCAGTTTTTCCATGTTCTCTAGCAACTTCAGTAAAACTCTGTAATCCTCCCCTACCAGACTCAATTTTTGAATTTCTTTCAGCACCTAGCATTACATATGTGCCTTTACCCGGATCTTTTACTAAAATTTTGGCATTTATTAAACGACTAATTGCTTTTCTAATAGTCAGACGTGAAACATTAAATTCTTGCGCTAATTGATATTCAGAAGGGAGTCGTTGACGGCTGGTATATGTTTCATTTCTAATTCTTTCTCTGATTATTTTTACTATCTCTTCAACTTTTGTCATCATTTTCACCAGCTCTTACTTATTTAAGGTTCTTTTCATAGTATATACTATGCTATATATTCATAGATGTAAACGCTTTAATAAAAAATCTCACTAAAAATATTAATTAATTCTTAGTGAGATTAAAAAAAGGAGCCCATTAACATTAATGAGCTCCCTTTATATAAAACATATTAAAATCTATTACAAACTAATTTGACCACTAGCTAATAATTCATCGCATTTAGTTGGTTCAAATTCGTCACCAGCATTAAAGTCATCAGGAACAACCATAATACCACGCTTTTGAGGAGCATGAGCTAATCCTAATTCACGTGCTGAACAAATCATACCGTATGAATCAACCCCGCGAAGTTCACCTGGCCAAATTTGTTGACCATTTGGCATCAAAGTACCTGGAAGTGCAACAACTACCTTTTGACCTTGAGCAATATTTGGTGCACCACAAACAATTTGGTGTTCTTCACCATTTCCAACATCAACAGTAGTTACATGCAAGTGATCAGAATCTGGATGTGGTTCACAAGTCTTAACATAGCCATAAACAAGAGTTGGTTTACCAATTTCTAATTTAGTATCAAAACCAGCTTCAGCTAATTTTTTATTTAAAGCATCAACTAAATCTTGTGTTGGTTTAATTTCACCATTTGGTAACTTATCATAATCTAAAAAGCTACTTACGTTAAAGAAATTAAATCCAATAACTTCACCATCTTCATTTTCAACTCGCGTAACTTGATCCTTTTCTGTAAACTTACTACGACCCTTATCTTGGTCAAGAATTACAATCAAAGTATCAGGATAACTTGTTTTATTGGTAGAAACAATCATTTCTAGTAAATTTCCTTTCCTAGACTATTTGAGAGAGTTAAGGAAGTTTTCTACTTCTTCTTTAGTCTTTCTGTCCTTATTTACTAGTCTACCAATTTCTTTGCCATCTTGGTAGACAACAAAGCTAGGAATTCCAAAGATATTTAATTCTTTTGCTACATCGACTGAACCATCACGATCAACCTTATAGAATTTTGCATCAGAATTATCTTTTTCAATTTGTGGTAAAAATGGATCTAAAAAGCGGCAATCTGGGCACCATGCAGCTGAAAATAATAGTACTACCTTGCCATTCTTTGTAATTTCTTTTAATTTTTCAGAAGTTAATTCTTTGATTTCTTCCATCCGTTTCACTCTTTTCTTACTTTTTATAAGTTATGTTTATTTTACAACCTTTTATTTTAAAAATCTAGTCCAAGATCTTTCAGTTAATTTTAAAAACGGACTACAATAAAAGGCAAGAAATAAGGTAGTACATAATGCAAGAGATTAGAAAAGATACTGATAATTGGATGAAAAAAGTGTCTAAGAAAATTATTTTTCCTAGACACTTTTTATTATTTATAAAGATCGATTATTTTTTCTAATTCTTTGTTAGAAATTAGCTTTAAGCTTTTCACAAATTCTGTAGCTTGTTCCAAAGTTCTACCATTATCCATTTGATTTTCGAAAATAACTTTAGCAGAATCAATTTTTCCTTGTTCTAATCCTTCTGCAACCCCATCTTTTCTTCCTTCTGCATATCCTGCTTTCCCAGCAGCTTGTTCACGTTCTAGCATTCTTGTTTCGTAAAGCATAATCTTCTCCCTCGTTTCCGGATCTTCGTTAATTTCTTTAATTCTTCTTTGCGCGTAATCAAAATGTTTATTTAAATTCACAGGTTCATTGTTCATCAGCTTCGCCAAGGCTTTTAAGTCTTCGCTCTGCCCTTCAGCTGAAACTTGTGAATTAATAATAATCTTAGTTACGCCATCCTGCAATTGTTTTGATTCGTTCTGAGCAGAATAATTGAGTAGGCCATCCACATGTTTATTACGCATTCTAAGGACATTTTTTGGAGAAAATAAAAAATGCTTCTAACAAAAGAAGCATTTTCAACTTATTCAAAATGTGCATGCAGACAATAAATCGGATTTCCTTTTGCCGCAAATTTATGTTCATACTCAGTCTCAACATTTCTTTCGAAAATTTCATTTTCTGCATGATGTAAATCTAAACTGACATAGTCAAATTTCATCCCATAATTGTTAAGACTTACCAAACTGTACTCAAATAATCCTTGATTATCTGTCTTAAATTCTAAATGTCCTTCTGGCTTTAATATCTGTCGATACTTGTCTAAAAAGCTCTTATAAGTCAATCTCCGCTTCTCATGACGCGTCTTTGGCCATGGATCGGAAAAGTTCAAGTAAACAACATCTACACTATTTTCAGGTAAATACATTGCTATATTAGCTGCATCAGCACACATTAACTGTAAATTATCAATCTTTTCTTCTAGTTTAGTTCTCAAAATCATCCCTGCAGCTGTTGTTTGCAGCTCTACGCCAATAAAGTTCATTTCAGGATGTTTCTTAGCCAAAGTAGTAATAAATCGTCCCTTACCTGAGCCAATTTCAATTGCCAAAGGTTTAGAAAAGTCATCAAATCTCTCTTCCCAGTTAATTTTCTTTTCTGGATCTGGCTCATTCAAAATAGCTTCTGGATGTTCAACTACCAATTTTTGAGCCCAAGGCTTATTTCTTAATCTCATTTTTTCACAACCTAATATCTAACTTTTTTAAATAACTGTTCAATTTTACTTGGTAAATAGAAATATAGCAACAAGAATGTCAAAGCAAGCAAACCAATAATGCCACCAACTGCTTCTAATTTTTGCGGAGAAAAAATAATTATTGCTAAACTGATTAATCCCCATTCAAGTAGCATTCCTTTTTGCAAAACTTTTCTTAGTGCTTCTCCTCTTGAGGTTAGCGGAATTGGCATTACATGATACATCATATTATGTTCATAAACTGTTCCTAGAGGAATCAGCTGATAAAGCGTTAAGAAAATAATCAAAGCACCACTAGCAATTGCCCAGCGTGCATCTTGCAAACAAGCAATTAATAAAATTGAAAAGAGCACCATTCTAATCAATAAATTGCTATATTCTGGATCCCTTAATAATACTCTTTGATAAATAAAAGTATTCGGTGTCTGATCTTCAGTTTTAATTAAGAAGTCTAAATACTTTCTTCTAGCGATTCGAACTTTCTTATCTGGTACATCAGTAAACATACTGTAGAAATTATTTAGCAAATCAACTCGTCTTTCTTCATAGTCTAAAGCTTTGTACCAGTCAAACATTTTACCACGTGGTAAATAATCCACTCCAATCCAGCCTGCAATTGCTAAATTCGAATAAATAATTGGATTTGGATAATATCCTAAAAAAGATAAATAGAGTATTAAAAAGTTAATCCCTAAAAAAAGCCAAGTATTGTAGTAAGCATGCTTATTAAAATAAAAACTTCTGACAATCAACTTAAATTGTAAGTCTTTACTTGCAATCAATCCTATTACTATAAATACAAGGTCGCCAATTGAAAAACCAGCCCTCATTGTCGCAAATGGCAATAAAATGCCTGATATTAAAATGATCAAGACCGTTGGCAGAATCATATTATGCATATACAGTGGCTTGAAATAATTCTTCATTTCACTATCTTGATTAAAAAGGAAATGCTCATCAGCCCTATCAAATAAAGTCGCAAAATGACCAATTCCTAAAGTTGTAGTCCAAATCAAGGCTAAAAGCGGCTTATAAAACCAAAGATTATTCGGCCACTTCTTAATATTCTGCGCATACCAAAACATTAAAGCTCCAAATAGGAAAATTAGAGCTAAAATAAAAAAGTCATTAAAAACCAAAGTTAGATAGTGCATTTGCTTTTTAAAGTTTTTATTGAGTCTATTTTTAATTAAATCAGTCATGCTTCTTCACCGTTTTCTGATTTAAAATTTGATATAAACGATCAAATGAATCACTAGGCTTTAAGCCATAAAACTGCCTAATTTCAGTTAAACTACCTTCAGTTTCAATTGTGCCATTATTGAGTACCGCAAATGTTTGCACAGCTTCTTGAGCTTCAGCTAGAACATGAGTAGTCATTAAAACCATTTTCTGATCAGCAACAGCTTTTTTAACTAGATCAATAAAGTTAGCTACAGCTAAAGGATCAAGACCCGTAAAGGGCTCGTCAATTACTAACAAGTCTGCATTTGCTAAAAAACTGGTTACAATCATTACTTTTTGCTTCATTCCTTTAGAAAAGTTAATTGGCAACCAATCAAGTTTATTTTCCAGACGAAACATCTTACATAATTCTTTTGCTCGTATCCATGCTTGATCATGATCTAAACCATAAGTAAGCATCACTAATTCAAGGTGCTCCTTTAAAGTTAATTCTGGATATAAAATTGGTGTTTCTGGAATATAAGCAACCATCTTTTTAAATTCAGCAGGATTTTCAGTTAGACTTACTCCATTTAAAGTAATCTTCCCCTTTTGCATTCTTAATAATCCAAGTAGATGCTTAATTGTTGTTGATTTACCAGCACCATTTAAACCAATTAAGCCAACTGCTTGGCCAGGTTCTATTGTTAAATTTACATTTTTAATGACATTAATTCCGGAGTAACCACCAGTTAAATTTTCAATTTTAAGTGCCATAGATTTTTCCTCTCTACTGCAAATACTTCCTTATTATGATAGCATGAACATAAGTTAAACTAAATTTTCTTTTCATTAAGAAAGGAGCCGGTCTCATGGCAGAATTAGAAAAGGATTGTTTATTTTGTAAGATTATTAGAGGAGAAATTCCTTCTTACACAGTTTTTGAAAATGATGACGTCAAAGCTTTTCTTGATATTTCTCAAGTAACTAAAGGACATACTCTAATTATTCCTAAAAAGCACTTGGTTAACCTCTTTGACTACAGTCAAGAAGACGCTGCTCGCTTTTTACAATATATTCCAGTTGTTGCACAAGCAATTAAAAAGTCTGATCCGACTATTAAAGGATTAAATGTTGAAGTAAATAATGGTGAAATTGCAGGACAAGTTGTTATGCATTCCCACATTCACTTAATTCCACGTAGAAGTGAAAATGATCCAATCTCTACTCCTCATGTAAACAATGCAGATCAATATTCAGAAGCAGACTACCAAGCAGTTGCAAACGCTATCAAAAACAATCTATAATATCAGTAATTTTTCCTTTAATGCGGTACAATAAAGATGGTTATTAAGTTAAAAATTATTGAATAGATAAAGAGGTATACATTATGTCTGGATTTTTATTAGGAATTCTTACTGGTACAGTTGCAGGTGGCTTATTATCATACGCCAAGAATCCATTAAGTGGCAATTCAATTAGAAGCGATGTAAAGGATTCTGCAGATAACTTCAATGATTCAGTTCACCGCGTTAAAACAATTTACGATGAATTAGAAGAAAAGAGAATGGAACAACCAGAAAAAGAAAAGTCTGAAGACACTGACGCAACTGAAAGCCCAGTTGAAGATGAAGAAGTTGAAGTTTCAGATCGTCCTTCACTTAAAGATAAGGCTCATGATTTAGTTGATGCCTTCTCTGCAGCATCATTCAAGGCTGTCGACCATGATCGCGTTTTTGCCGCAGTTAAGAACAAATTAAATGAAGCAAACGAAGATCTTGAAGATGTAAACGACGATGTTAAAGATGCTACTCAAGATGAAGAAAAAGTAGACAGCAATTCTGGTGCAAGCGAAGAAGAACATAAGGAAGAAAATTAATGAAATTTTTTGGAATTGGCTTAGGATTAGGTAGTTTAGCAGGATTAGGAATTTCTCTTCTTCCTAATCCACAAACTGGTCATAAAGTTAAAGATGATGTTCGTCTCTTTTTAAATGGTACTAAAAATGACGCTACTTCATTAGCCACTAGCACAAAACAAGCTAAAAGTGCTGCTGACCAGTTGATAAATGACTTACCACAAGCTGAAAAATCAGTTAAAGACATTCAAAACAGCTTAACTAATTTTCAAAGTTCAATTAAGCCAGAAGTAGATCAAATGAAAGAAAACGTTTCTACACTAACCAAGGAAGCAGAATCTACAATTAATGGAATCAAAAATGAACTTTAATCTTAAGATTTGTTAGTCTTTTTTATAAATATCAAGAAAACTCTTATTGTCCATTGGGATAATAAGAGTTTTTATGTTATATTTGAACTTGTAATTAAGCAAAGGATGTGCAAATTAATTTATGAAAAAAACATGGAAGAAAGCAGCTACTGTTTTAGCTTTTGCAGGAATTGCCTTAAGTGCTACTGCTTGTTCTGGCGGTAAAGCTGTCGTTACTTATAAGGGCGGTAAAATTACCGAGTCACAATACTACAACAAGATGAAAGAATCTCAAGCAGGTCAATCTACCCTTGCCAGCATGATTGTTTCTGATGCCCTAGAAAGTCAATACGGCAAAGACGTTACTCAAAAACAAGTTGATAAAGAATACAACAAGTACAAGAAACAATATGGTAGTCAATTTGACTCAGTTCTTGAACAAAATGGAATGACTGCTTCAACTTTTAAGGATAACTTGAAGACTAATCTTTTGACTGAAGCTGCTTTAAAGCACATCAAGAAGATTACTCCAGCTCAAGAAAAGAAAGCTTGGAAGAATTATCAACCAGAAGTTACTGTGCAACACATTCTTGTTTCAAAGAAGAGTACTGCCGAAGATATCATTAAACAATTAAAAGATGGTGGCGACTTTAAGAAGTTAGCTAAGAAGTATTCTACTGATACTGCGACTAAGAATGATGCCGGTAAGTTACCTGCATTCGATTCAACTGATTCCACTTTAGATTCTAGCTTCAAGACTGCTGCATTTAAGCTTAAGACTGGCGAAATCACTACTACTCCAGTTAAGACTCAATACGGCTATCACGTAATTAAGATGATTAAGCACCCTGCTAAAGGTACTCTCAAAGAACACAAGAAGCAAATTGATAACCAAATTTATCAATCAATGTCTGAAGACCAAAGCGTTATGAGAAGTGTAATTGCTACTGTTCTTAAACGTGCTGATGTTTCTATCAAAGACAAAGACTTAAAGAACGTTCTTTCCCAATACGTTTCATCAGATAGCCTTTCGAAATAAAACTTTTATCCACTAAAAAATACCGAGATCAATTTTTACGATCTCGGTATTTTTTTATTCTAGTTTTGGTGCTTGATCTAAAGCCTCATCATTTTTAGGACGGTAAAATCTACGATTATCTTGTGACTTAATTGTTTCAGTGAATTCCCCTGGTTTAGTTTGCTGCAAAGCATTAGTAATTGCATAAACTGTAGCATCTAAATCATCGATCTTATGCAAAACTTCAGCTTCTAAAACTACTGGTCTGTGAGCGGCTCCATATTCTGGCAATCCATGATGTGATAAAACTAAATGTCTCAAAAGCATTAAGTCCTCACTATGTTCATCAATTTTTAGTTCATGTGCTGCTAGCATAATTTGTTCATCAATTAAAACTAGGTGACCAATCAAATTTCCTTCAGTAGTGTATTTAGTAGCAACAGGACCAGATAATTCAATCACCTTTCCCATATCATGCAAAATACACCCAGCATAAAGGAGCGAACGATTAATTTGTGGATAAGTATTAGCAATTCCTTCGGCATCCCTTAACATTGAAACAGTATGAAATGCTAATCCATTTCTAACAGCATGATGGTTAGACTTACCTGCTGGATATGAAAAGAATTGCTTATTCCACTTTTTAAGCAAGTAACGCACAATTCGATTCCAAGTTGGATTCAAAATTTCAAAAACACGTTTATTAATTTCTTCTTCAAGATCTTTTTGCTTAATTGGAGCAGAATGAACAAATTGATTTAAGTCATACCCTTCATTTGGTCCTACTACTCTTAGGTCATAGATTCTTATCTGCGGACGATCCTGATACTCTTCTCTTTTTCCGCTCAATTCAACAATAGTGCCTGGACTAAAAGTATCAGCATCTTGCTGACTAGCATTCCAAAGGTTTCCCCTAATTGTGCCGCTTGAATCGCTAAATTGTAAAACTAAATATTGTTTACCATTCTTACTGGTGCGAAGACTTGAATCTTTTAATAGCAAAACCAAATCCATATCTTCGCCATCATTATAATCAAGTAACCTTTTTATCATGATTATTCCTTTTCTATCATTATTGGCTTCATCTCAAGACTAGTTACTAAATCTTGACGTGCTGTAAAAATCAAAACTTGCGTCTTCTTAGCCAATTCTTTTAATAATTCAACAATATAATTCGTTCTTTGGGCATCAAAGTTTACAAAGGCATCATCAATTAGAATTGGTAACGCGATCTTATCAGCAACTTGTTCAACGAAGGCTAATTTCAAAGCGAAGTACAATTGCTCACTAGTTCCACGCGAAAGATATTCAACTTCAATTTTTTTGCCGTCTGCCCGCTTAACTTTAAGTTTTTTATCTAACTCAATGTCTATATATCTACCACCAGTTAGTAACTTAAAGTACTTTTTAGCATCTTCAAGCATCTTAGGAAAACGCTCATTTGAAGCTAAGTCTAACCCTCGTGCAATCCAGTTACTAGTCAACAGATTTGCTAGATATTCTTTAACATTTTCATTTAACGATGATTCAAGATCAGCTAGCTTTTGCTTTTCTGCAAAATACTTATCTGAGTTTGCTAAAACATTCATTTGATTCTCAAGCTTAGCATTTTCAGCATGTAAATTGTTAATTTGATCTTGCTTATGAGTAATTTGTTCTTCTAATTGAGCTTTATTTTCTGTCAATGCATCTGGATCTTGAGCGATCTTTTCTAACTGAGCTAGATCAGCTTGGAGATCATTTTGCAATGCTGCGATTTTCATCTTCAACTGTTCTTGCTCTTCTGCTTTTTTCTTCAAATCTGTAAATTCAGCAAAGTTAGTAACTTTATTTGCTGCAAACAGCTTAGAAAGCTCAATCTTATTTTTAGCCAGTTGATTCTTTTTATCTTGTAACTGAATTGTTAAATCATTTAAGTGTTGCTTAGCTAAATTACTTTGATCAAGTATTTTTTGCAGTGAATTTAATTGACTCACAATCTCAGAAAAAGTTTGAATTTTTTTCTGAGTAAGAGGATATAACTTTTGAACAAAAGCTTGAACCTTTTCATTTAAAGATTTTTGCTCTTGATCTAATTGGATTAGCAATTGCTTCTTAGACTCAATTTGAACTACTTCATTCCATAAGCTATTTAAATCAACTGTATTTGGATTAAGACCATACTTTTCAATAAATACTTGTTCTCTTTGACCAGCTTGAACATTCTTTTGTCTTGTCCAAACAAATAAACCAAGGCCACCTAAAGCAATCATCACTCCTAAAAAGCGAACAAATAAGTTACTGATTGCAATTGCGCTAAAAATTCCCGCAACTAACAAGATTAATGACACAATCGCTGGTAAATTATTAGCTTCTTGTTTTTGGCTATTTAAAGCTTGATAATCAGACTTTATTTGCCCTCTTGCTTCACTAGACAACTTACTTAATTTAACAGCTTCTGGTTGAAATTGGTCATAAGACTGTAAATCTTTCTTAGCTGCTTCAATTTGTCTTTGCAAGTCTTTGCTTTCACTCTCCCAATGAAGAACTTCTGCCTTATGATCAACCAAAGCTTGAATTTTCTCTTTATTAGATAGTTCACTACTTGTCTCAATTTCTTGTAGTTGCCTATTCAAATTATCAACATCATTAGTTAAGTCCGCAATTTTACTCCGAATAGCCTGAGCTTTTTCGTAACCTTCTTTAGAAAAAGAGAGCGGTTTTAATTCGCGTTTTAGTTCTTGATATTGTTTAAAATTGGTTAATTTTTGCATCAAAAGACTAATTTTTTGTTCTTGTTCATTTAGCTTAACTAACTCAGTCTGAACTTTTTTTAAATTTTCTTTTTCTACAATTAGTTTCTTTTCAAGTTCACGATAATCTTTAAATTCATTATCTGTTTGAGCCAAAACTTCTTTTTGCTCTTGAATCTGATTAATTAACTGGTTAACTACAGGTTTACGACCGCTCTTTTTAAAAAGCTTTTGCGCATTATTTGAAAATTCATCCCTTAAATCGAGCAATTTATGACTTTGCGAAGCTCCTAAAAAATAAATCTGTTCCATCAACTCTGCTTGAGATAGACCAGTTACTTCACGCATCATATCTTGGTTGAAAATAAAGCTATCAGTGTAAAAACTACCATCAATATTTTGAATTCGATCAAAAAATACGCTTTCTGGTACGACTTCATCATTTAAGTTGACAGTCAAAACACCCTTTTTAGGATCGCCTTTAGCATATAAGCGACTTAAAACAAAAACATCATTTTTATCTTCAAAGGTCAAACTACCACCCATCGGACTTACATGATCTAGGGGGTGATAATTCTCAAAGAAGGGTGATTTATTATTTCTCAAGTGAAAGCCAAATAAAACCTGCTTAACAAAAGCAACTGTCGTACTTTTACCCGCTTCATTTGCACCTAAAAAGATTGTTAAATCTTTGTTCAAATTAAAAGTTACATCATTTAATTTTCCAAAGTGAATAATTTTAATTTGGGTTAGTTTCATCATCCATATCCTTTAACTTTTGTCCCAATTTAACTTGTGCTAATTCTTTTACTTCGTCAATAAATTCTGGCTGTTTCAACAGATCAGCAACATAATCGCTCTTTTTGCTTAAATCATTAGCTAAAGAATAAATCTTATCTAGTTCGAAAGTTTCATTCTCTGCTTGATCAAAAGCTTCTTTATCAGCCGTCTTAAGTTGAAGTTTTTCATTATTGGTCAAATAAACTTTCACAAGTCGCGAATCAAATTTTAAAGAATTAGCAAGCTGAAGCCAATAATCACTATCATTAATTAATTCTAGCTCTTGTTCGCTTAAGTATTGGGCACCTTGAATTGTCAGGCCAAATAAAGTTTGCTGCGTATTCTTTTTAGTTAAAACTTCAATTATTTGCTTTGTTAAGTCTGTTTGAGAAATTGCTTGATCTAAATTCAAAGTCACCATTTGCCAGATAATTGGGGCTGTTTCAACAAAATCAAGGTTTATTTCTTGGGTGGATTCATCTACTGTACCGATATAAACACCCTTAGCTCCCTGCTCATTAATGTGTCTACCTTGTAAATTACCACTATAAACGATTAGCGGCTTCTCACTCAAAGTCTGACGCAAATGAATATGCCCCAAGGCAAAGTAATTATAATTTAGGTCTTTAATTTCTGCAGTTGTAAATGGAGCGTAGACATTTTGATAAGCTGCTGTTGTTTTAGCCCCAGCATGCATCAAACCAATAGTAAAATTGTCGCCCCTTTTTGGAAATTCGCTAATTTTGTCAACTTCTATATGGTTATGTTGATAAGAAAAGCCAGCGACTGTATAAGGAAAATCAGACTTAGTCTTAAAGTCTGCGGTTTCTACCTGTTCATCAGAACCTAAAAGCTTAAAATACGGCGTTTGTGGCAAAATCATTTCGTCTGGATTTAAATAATCGTGATTTCCTAAAATCATTACAACTTGTATTTCTTGATCAGTAAGTCTTTTTACTTCACGATTAAAGAATAACTGGCTTTGCGGACTTGGATGAACTGAATCAAAAGTATCACCCGCAATTAAAACTAAATCTACCTTTTGATCTAGTGCTGTATCTATTGCTTTAGTAAACGACTTTTGGGTTGATTGCTTAATATTATTAAACTCATTAGATGGCAAAAAAGATAGTCCTTGAAAAGGACTATCTAAATGCGCATCGGCTAAATGCATAAATTTCATATTAACTATTTTGCCTTTAAATCATCGTATAAATCACCAATTGGCTTAGTTATAGCTTGTTGAACATCATTAATCATTTGGAAGAGCGCTTGTTCCTTAGTAATCATGTCCTTTAATTCGTCGTTATTACGAACTTCTTCATTAATCTTTTGGTATTCTTTCTTAACATCGTCAGAAAGTGGTTGACCTGAATTTTGAGCAGCCAAGATTTGTTGTTGAAGCTTATCCATTCTTTGGTATAAGTCTAAACTTTCTGGCTTGTTCTTCAAGTTTTCAAGAGATTTCTTTAAATCCTTAAATTGTTCAGTTTCTTGTAAGTCCTTTGCCATTTGGTTGGCATTATCATAAATATTAACCATTTTTATAATTAAATCTCCTTTATTTTTACTGACCTAAAAGTCCTTTAAGATTATTATACCATTCGTTAAACTTAGACCCAGTATCATTGATTCCTTTTTGTACTTGTTTTCCAATATTACCAAGCCAGTCCGAATTTGCACCTGTATCTTGAGAAATTTGTTGAGCGCTCTTTTCTTTAAATTGCGTTTGCGAAGTATATGGAAGCAGGCGTTCTAACTCAGACTTATAAAGGTGCGTAATTCCTGTTTCAGAAATCCCTTCCATATAGTGATTTTGATCCGTCTTATCAAAACCAACCCAAGTTGACAAAACAACATCTGGAGTATAACCAACAATCCATTGATCCTTAGTACCAAAACCATAACTATCTGGCACTTCTGTAGATCCAGTTTTACCGGCTACTCTAAAGTTTGCTGGCTGTGCTGATCTACCAGTACCAGAAGTGAAAACACCTAAGAGCATAGAAGTCATCTCTTTAGCTGTATTAGTAGAAATAATTCGATGACTGCCAGGATTCTTATTTTGAGCAATTACATTTCCGCTAGCATCTGTAATTTTAGTAATGCAGTAAGACTGATTTGGTAAGTTTCCTTCATTAGCAAAAGCACTGTAAGCTCTCGCCATCTGCATTGGAGAAACTCCTGTCGACAAACCACCTAAAGCTAAGGCCAAGTTTTGGTCGCTCTTATTAACATGAATGCCGAAGTTTTCAACAGATTGAACACCCTTGCTGACACCAATTTTGTCTAATAGCCAAACAGCTGGAACATTTTTACTTTGTGCTAAAGCCTCATACATTGGGATCTTATTTGAGTATTGATTATCAACGTTCTTTGGCTCATAACCATTTTTGCCAAATTTTTGTAATTTATTAGAAAGCTCCGAATCGTAGTGATAGCCGCTTTGAAGGGCTGGCGAGTAAACGGCCAGTGGCTTCATCGTTGAACCAGGCTGACGCTTCATCTGCGTGGCACGATTATAGCCTCGAAAGACATGTTGACCTCTTCCGCCAACTATTGCCCGAACGGCTCCCGTCTTTGGATCCATCGCAACGCTTGCTCCCTGAACTTTAGTTCCATCGCTTGCATTTGATGGGAAATTCCAGCTTTCTTCAAAGCTATCTTGCAAAGCACTCTGATAACCTGTATCAAGAGTAGTGTAAATCTTTAAGCCCTTGTTCATTACATCTTCTTCTTTTAAACCATAACGATCAATTGCTTCATCCACAACTGCGTCAAAGAAGTAAGGATAGCGATAACCATCTTCTTGAGAAAATGTATCTTCTAAAGTTAATGTCGTCTTTTTGGCATTATCAGCTTGAGTTTCTGAGATCTTCCCTGTATCAGCCATCAAGCCCAGAACCACATTGCGCCGTGAAATTGCATTATCCATATGGTCAATTGGATTATAATAGCTTGGACTTCTCAGCATCCCGGCAATGGTAGCTGCTTCACCTACAGTTACATCACTTGCATTTTTACCAAAATACCGCCTTGCAGCATCTTGAACTCCCCAAACACCATTACCAAAATAAGCGTTGTTTAAGTACATCGTTAGAATATCTTTTTTAGAGTAAACACGATTAATTTCAATTGCAAAAAAGAGCTCTTCTAACTTTCTAGAAAAAGTCTGCTTTTGTGTTAATAAAGCATTCTTAGCTAATTGCTGCGTTAGTGTTGAACCACCACCAACAATACCATGGTGAATTACACTGCTTATGGCTGCTCTAGCCATTCCCTTAACACTGAAGCCAGGATTTTTATAAAAAGTTCGGTCTTCTGTCGCAATAACGGCATCCTGAATATTAGGTGAAATCTGACTTAATTCTACAAAAGAACCTTTTTGCGAATAAAGTGACCCCGCCTTTTGATTTTTATTGTCATAAATAGTAGTTGTAGTAGAAAGAGCTGCCTTCATGTTAGAGATGTTTGAAGTTTTTACCTTAACGGTATAATAAGTACAAACGAACAAACAACACGACAGCAATATTAAAATTAACCAACGCCAAATTTGAAAGCGGTGGTTGAAGTTTTTAATCGCTAAATGTACGCGATGCCAAAACTCATGATTTTGGGAATGCATAAAATTAAAACTCCCTTTTCGTCAATAAACCTAATATGACGATTTTAGCATATCTTTATTTGAAAAATAGTATTTTAAAAGTTAAAAATTAGATAAGGTGGAAAAGATGACCTCATACCATTATTTTCTTACATATCCTGCAAATTTAGGACCAATAAGTGTTGACGAATTAATGCGCAAATTATTAATTCCAAGAAAATGGCGTCATTTTTTACGTACTGAAAATCAGATTTTAATTAATGGACATTACTTACCACTTAATTTCTTAGTAAAAGCTGGTGATAAGATTGATATTTATCTAGATCATGTCGAAAGTGAACAACAAACTTACACCGCTAGTGGAAGTTTACCTGAAGTTGTATATGAAGATTCAGACATTCTAATAATTGATAAACCCGCCGGGCAAAAAACACACCCGAATTTAAATGAAAAAGACACTGCATTAAATGATTGTGCTACTTATCTAGGCTACAGTCCCTTTATTGTTCACCGCCTTGATATGCTTACAAATGGCTTATTATTAGTGGCTAAAAATCCTGCCGTTGTTCCCATCTTAAACCGGCAATTAACTAATAAAACCTTGCACCGAGAATACTTAGCATGGGTTTCTAAATCAAATCAGTTAAAACAAAGTGGAACAATTTCTTTGCCCATTGGACATGATCCTAATGATCAAAGAAAAAGAATGGTACGATCCGATGGTCAAAAGGCTATTACTCATTATGAAATAGTTAAAGAATGTGAAAATAAGGCACTGGTAAAACTTACTCTAGAAACGGGACGCACACACCAAATTAGAGTTCATTTAGCAGCACTTAACGCCCCTATTATTGGTGATCCTCTGTACAATCCTAATTATCAAAAAGGAGAGAGTTTACAACTAACTGCTTATCAACTTACTTTTATGAGGCCTTTTAAATTTGAAAGTAAAACTGTTAAATTGAAACAAAAATAAAAGAGATACGCAAAATGCATATCTCTTTTTTCATGTGCCTCAAACAGGAGTCGAACCTGCACTCACTTACGTGAACAGCGACCTGAACGCTGCGCGTCTGCCAATTCCGCCATTGAGGCAACCTCTAGAACATATCTATCATACCAAAAAGTTGGCAAAATTGAAAAGTCAAATAATTTAAAAATAATCTAAGTTGCATTTGCGAACTATTGTTCGTATAATATTAATTAATCAGAACAAATGTTCAACTAGAAGGTAATTATTATGTATGACTATCGCTACGAACCGCATCGCTTAATTTTTATGATTGACAATAAGAGTTTTTTTGCCTCTTGTGAGGCGCTTCGTTTAGGTCTTAATCCGATGGAAGCTTGTTTAGCCGTTGTATCTAGACAGCCTGACAGTTGCTGGGGATCTGGCTTAATTATGGCGGCTTCTCCTTTAGCTAAGAAAAAATATGGTTTGCATAATGTCATGCGCGTTCGCCAGTTGCCACCTAAATGGAAAGCTCCCGATTTAAAGCTAGTTGAACCACATATGAATCTTTATATTAAGCGCAGTATCCAAGTCCTAGATATTTTTAGAAAATATGCAGCTAATGAAGATATCCACATGTATTCTATCGATGAAGGGATAATCGACATGACTGATTCCTGGAGGCTCTTTGGTAATGATCCCTATTATGTTGCCCGTAGAATTCAAAAAGATATCCATGATACTTTAGGCCTTTACACTACTTGCGGGATCGGTGAAAATCCCCTTTTGGCCAAACTAGCAATGGATAATTCTGCTAAACACAAGAAATCAATGCTTGCTTTTTGGCATTATCTTGATGTCCCCGATACTATCTGGAAAATAGAAAAATTAGAAGACGTTTGGGGAATTAATACTCGCACTGCTAATCGTTTAAGAAAAATCGGAATTAACAATATGTATGATTTAGCTCACTCCAAACCCTATCTTCTAAAAAAAGAATTTGGGATTATTGGCGAGCAGTTATTGGCAGAAAGTTGGGGCGTCGATCGTAGCATCATCAGACAAAAATACCATCCCAAAAGTAAAAGCTATGGTAACTCTCAAGTTTTAACGCGGGATTATTTCAATCAACGTGAAATAGAACTGGTTATTAGAGAAATTGGTGAACAAGTTGCCGCTCGTATCCGCGCCCATAATTTACGAGCTGGCAAAGTTAGTCTATATATTGGCTTTTCTTTATTTCAATTGGCGGAAACTACTAAGCGCGGTGGTTTTGGCGTTCAACGTAAAATTACCCCAACTAATGTAAACCATGACTTAGTAAAGGAACTGATCGCCCTATTTCGTGAAAACTGGCATAGAGAAAGTGTTCGAACTATTAGTGTTAGCTATACTGACTTATCACCTGATGGTACTCAACAATTAAATATGCTTGAAGACTTTGATCTGCAAATTAAAAGATATAAATTAGACCACATTGTTGACCAAATACGAAAAGAACATGGTTTTACTTCGCTAGTCAAAGCTTCTAGCCTCCTTAAAGGCGCGACTGCTATTGAACGCAGTAATCTAGTTGGCGGTCATAATGGTGGTAACGCCTATGAATAATGCAAATTTTGATAAAGAGATCCAAAATTTCTTCAAAAACTATCACGACCGCGGGATGCAAAAATGGGGTGGTTTTTTCTTAAGCGATCATACTGTTCAAATAAATAAAGATAATCAGAAAGCTAATACTACTTATAAAAAAGAAACAGAAATGGACTTGCAAGAAATAAGTAGAACATTATTGAAAGCTTTTAGCAACCATTATAAAATTCGACTGCAACTTAAAAATCGTAACTATAATAACGAATTTAGAAAAGATATTACTGGTTTTGTTAATGGTTATCATAATAGTCAGATAATTATTTCAGGTTACGCAGTTGAAATTGAGGATATCAATCATGTTGACATATTAAGACCAAATAAAAATGGAATATGAGCTTAACAGCGTTCATATCCCATTTTTATTTATAATTGCTTATTAGTTTTTCTGCTTGTTTGAGAATTGGTAATTCTCGATTAGTAATTAATTGTCCTAATTTGGCATTAGTTTGCTTTTCATACGCATCAACTGCTTCATCATAAGTTAGTTTTAGAGTTGATAAATGAAAATCATCAATTTCTGCTTGCGTTAGATGTTTTTTACCAAAAGAATTTATTTTACATAGAAAATAATTATTAATATTGTGTCGATGAATCAAATTATAGTAGTCACTTACTACGCCGATTTTACAAAGAATATCAACATTTGCGCCCAGTTCTTCTTTTAGTTCTCTTTTAAGCGCTGTAGTTAGATCTTCACCTGCTTCAACTCCGCCACCAGATGTTTCAATAAAGGTACCTTTACCGAAATCATCGTCTCTTTGTACTTTTACAAAATAGAAATTCTGTTCATCATCAACCACAATCGCACGAACTATTTGCCGATCATGATCGATATAGGTTTTCGGCCATTGCGTGTCTTGCAATTCGAGATTTAGTTCTGGCATGTTTTTCTCCTAATAGTTTATTTTTCAATTTTAATCTTAATTGGCCAAGACAATTTAAAATTCTTGATACTCTTTTTCAAAATTGCCATCGCTTCTGCAAAATTATAAATAGTTGCAGAAGTTTTAAATATTTTTATTTTGATATTCAAACTTTTTCATACTTTTTCCTTTTCAAACTCATTCTTACAATCCAAATCCTTCACCCATATAATGATGAAGCAGATAATCAGAAGCCTTCTTCAATGTTAAGTAATTAATATTATTAGAAAACAACATAATCATTTCCTTAGTTTTGTAGTCAGCTACAAAGCAAGAATTATAACCAGGGATACTACCTTCTGCACGAATAACATCCCTTTTAAAGTAAACTCCACCATAGTAAGCTACTGCTTGATGCTTAGCTTGCTGAGCATACTCGTTAATCATCTTAGGATCTTTCAACACTTCGTTATACACAAACTTCCAATAATCATTAGGTGATATAAACAAGTTTCCAGCTCCAAAATCAGATGATGTAGTCACAACTACCTTATGCCAATCGACATTGCTGCTCATTGGTTGAGGAACCTCATTTTGCTTAACTTCAGAATAATCCTTAATTTGACGTAATTTTAACTGCTTAGCAAAATCCTTTTTAATATAGTCGTTATAGCTTACGCCACTTTCTTTACTAATAATCGCTGCTAACAATTCATAATCCACATCTTGATAATCCCAAGTGTGTAAATGATCATTCTGCATGTATTTGAGCATATAAGCAATCTGCTCTTCTTGATTTTTAAGCGGTTCAGATGGCCGCGCATTATTAATTAATCCACTTGTATGATTCATTAGTTCACGAATTGTTATGTCGCTGCTACCTGAAACTTGTGGATAATATTTAGATAAAGGCGTATTCCAATTTAGCTGACCTTTTTGTTGCAAATTATAAATCGCAGTTCCTGTCATAATCTTTTGAAGAGAAGCAGTTGGAAATAGCTGATTCGCATTCACTATGTCATTTTTGCTAGATATTTCATTATTTTGAATGACAATTGGCTTACCATCTTTTCCGCTAACAAGCATCACTCCATTGATATGATTTGATTTCATATAATCTTTAAGCTGCTTTTGTGAATTTTTTAATCCAGGATCTATCCTGCTTCCCGAAGGCACAATAAATAAAAATACTGAAAACATACAGAGCGCCAAAAAGATATAGACAATAATTTTTTTATGATGCATAACTATTCCTTTCATTTACCGCGCAAAGTACAATGATGATATTTTTTGCAGAATTTCCTTTTATCACTTTTCTTTAATTGTATGCCTAATCTATCAGTCTACTCAAGCAACCAGCATAAATAAAAAATGTACTAATCCGATCATTTATGGAAAAGTACACTTTAACTTACATTATTTCATTATTCATTTGATGCCATAAGTTCAGCTTGTTCAACAACTGTATTAACCGCTGCTGGAGCAATATCAGGTGGATAACCATATTTTCTAAGAAGATGTTTTACAGCTACACGCATTTTTGCTTGAATATTGCGTCTCTTTTCCCAGTCAACACCTGCTTCTTCTTTGACTAGTTTAACTAATTCTTGAGCAATCAAATGCAATTTTTCTTCACCAAGTACTTCAACGGCTTTTTTATGATCAGCTAGTGCATCATAAAAGGCGATTTCTTCCGGACTAAGACCTAAATCTTTTCCCTTTTCCTGCTCAGCATTTATCTTTTTAGCCATTTCAATAAGCTTACGAATAACTATTTCACTGGTAATACCCCGCTTATTATATTCGTCAATGGCTTTTTTCAGCATATCTTCAAATTTTCCAGATGTCACTTTATTAGTTTTCATCATTGCTTTAATTTTACCTTTAAGCAATTTTTCTAATAGAGTAATTGCCACATCTTTCTCTGGCATATTATTAATTTTTTGTAAAAACTCATCTGAAATTAAGTCAATATTTTGTCTCTTAATCCCTAGCTCGTTATATATATTAACATTCGGCTCAGAAATAATAGATTGATCTAATAATTGCTGCATTTCATATTTTACATCTACATGCTTTCCTGGCCGAGATGACGTAACAGGTTCTTTTAGCTTTTGAATAAATACCTTTACTGTCTTAAAAAATGCAATTTCTTCCCCATAAGCCTGCGCCTCAGGCAAAGTTGAAGTTAAAGCATAAGCTTTCTGAAGCTCTGTTACAACATCTAGAAACTTTCTCTGCGTATCTTCATCTTCATGTAAAATTTCATTAGCTATTCGTCTAGTAACTTTTAATCGAGTAGCTCCATCTTCCGAATCAAAATCAGAATAGTCAATTCCGTACAAAAAGTCATTAGTAATAATATCGTACTTTTCTCTTAAAAGAGCTAAAGCCCGATTCATATTAATCCCAACTTGACCTTGATCATCTGTAGAATAGATGTTTAATGCAGATTTTAAATTTTCAGCAATACCAATATAATCGACAATTAAAGCACTATCTTTGTCTTTGAATACTCGGTTAACACGCGCTATTGCTTGGATTAGATTATGTCCCTTCATCGGTTTATCGATATACATTGTGTTCATAGAAGGTACATCAAATCCTGTTAACCACATATCAACTACAATAACGATTTGTAATTCGTCACTGTCATCCTTCATACGTTTTTGAAGGATTCTACGATCTGCTTTACTAGTTTGAAACTTCGCCATCTCTGGACCATCAGCAGCCGACGATGTCATAACAACTTTGATTTTTCCTTTATTAAGATCATCGCTTTCCCATTCAGGACGAAGTTTAATAATTTCATCATACAAACGTACAGCATTACGACGAGACATTTCAACAATCATCGCTTTACCAAATGCTTCCTTTTGTCTGGATTCAAAATGATAAATAAAATGTTTAGCAATACTTTGCAGGCGTGGTTTAGCACCAGCTAATGCTTCTAACCGTGAAAATTCTCGGTTACGCTGAGCATTCTCCTCAAGATTAGGATCATCATCTAAATTAGCATCTTGAAGAAGCTTTTGATATTTTGCCTGTGCATCCCCTTTTAATTTTAAAGGAAAAACATGACTCTCGTAATAAATCTTAACAGTAGCATGATCATTTACCGCTTGTGTGATGTCATAGACATCAATGTAATTACCGAAAACAGCAACTGTTGACTTATCAGCAGTTGAAATTGGCGTACCCGTAAATCCAATAAATGCGGCATTTGGCAGAGCATCACGCAAATATTTTGCAAATCCATAACGTAAGCCGTTATTTGTAAATTTGGCTTTTAATCCATATTGAGTACGGTGTGCTTCATCGGCAATAACAATAACGTCACTCCTATTTGTCAATACGGGCATATCTGTCTCACCTTTTTCAAAATCAGGAGAAAACTTTTGAATAGTAGAGAATACAATGCCACCAGACTGCTTATCCATAAATTTACGTAATTCATCTCGTGATTCAGCATGTTCAGGATTTTGACGTAAAAATTCATGTGCCGCAGCGAAAGTATCAAATAATTGATCATCCAAATCATTACGGTCATTGATTACTAACATTGTAGGATTATTGAGCTTTCGAGCTACTATACTAGCAAAGAAAACCATTGATAAGCTTTTCCCAGAACCCGTCGTATGCCATACAACACCGATACGTTTATCATTAGGATCTGCAATCGTTCTTTTTGCAGCTCTGACAGCTTTATTTACCATATAGTATTGGTGATATGCAGCCAAAATCTTAACAGTATTATCTCCATCAGTCTCAAAAATAATGAAGTTCTCAATAATATTGAGTAAATCCTTTGGCTTCAGCATATATTTAATCATTGTTTCTATTTGAAGATCATCATCTTCTGAAACATTTTTAGGTGCTCTCCAACGCATAAAACGATCAAATCCCGCAGTTAAAGAACCAGCTCGTGAATTAATACCATCCGAAGTAATCAGAATTTCATTATATTTTAGGTATTCTGGTATTTCAGTCTTATAGGTTTGTAGCTGTCTATAGCCACTCTCAATACCTACATTAGGATTACCAGCATCCTTAAATTCAAATGTAACAACTGGCAAGCCATTAATAAAAATTGTTGCGTCAGGGCGTCTTTCATGAGTACCTTTGAAAGTAAACTGATTAGTAGCAATAAATTCGTTGTTCTCAACATCATCAAAATCAATTGGATATAATACTACAGTTCTACTTTCACCATTTTCATTTATTTTAACTCTAATACCTTCAATTAATAATTTATGGAAATAATGATTATTGATCATCATATCAGGATTATCAGCTAATCTAATCAATTGACGATATGCTTCTCTATAAATTTCATCTGAATATCCTGGATTGAATTCTCGAAGTGCCTTTTTAACATTATCAGTTAAAAGAGCTGCTGAATGATCATTATTTCTCATTGCATCAATTTCAAGATTAGGTGTTGTGGGACTAGGACTTTTATAAACGTTATATCCAACCTGTCTTAAAGTATCTAAAGCTAGGTTTTCAACATCAGATTCTAGTAAATAACCTTTTGACATAAGGTATCACGCTCCTTTCTTTTGAGTGAGATAAATGATAATTTACTTGAGTTAATATCACTAATTTGGAATAAATACAGTAAAGACATTAAATTTAAAATTATGTTACAACAATTAGCGCAAAATATTATTACCGGTAAAACACCTAATACAAAAATCAAAGAAAACTATGGTACTGATATACCCTTTGTTAAAATACCAGACATGCATAACAAAGTATTTATAGATGAAACAATGCAAAGTCTTTCTTTATTAGGGGCTAATTCACAAAAAAGTAAATATTTACCTCCTAATTCAATAATGGTAAGTTGCATTGGAACTCCAGGTCTTGTTTCTTTAACAGGTACTACTGTTCAAACAAATCAACAAATCAATTCATTAATTCTTAAGCCAAAGTATTTGTATTGTACCTTTCTTGAATTGAAATCTTTAAAAGATAAAATTGGAAATCTGGGTAGTGGTGGAACAACAATTAAAAATTTAAACAAATCTGATTTTAGCAATTTAGAAATTACAGTGCCTGACAGAGAGTCAATTTTGGATAAGTTTAATAATATTGCTAGACCAATTTTTGATCAAATCCATACAAATAATATTGAAACAAAAAAACTGATGCAATTAAAAGCAAGCTTACTTAACAAATATTTTTAAGCAACTAAATTATCATTTATTTGGTTATTTAATTCTATTTTCTCTTCAATACGTATAATAGGATTATATTTTTTGTATTGTTCTTTTTCCGTAGGCAAATCAAACTCATAATCCAGAATAGCTTCTTTATCCCCACGTGGCATCTTTGTTCCTTTAGAAGTTGATACAACATAGTTAAAAAAGTGATCACTTTGTAAAGTGCAATACAAATATTTACCTAACAATTTCGGATCATCAGATCTAAAACATAGTACATCACCTGATCTAGTTCCATCTCTATCAGCAAGCCAAATTTTCTTAAAATATGGTCGAATATTTGATATTAAAATATCACCTTTCTGGTAATAATTTACCGTTTTTGATTTTGGCAAATTGCTATCCTCAAATTTTATTCCCCCACGATTGGGAAGCATATTATTTGTACTCACATAGTTATTATATGTAGCTTTTTCCATACCTACTCTTGTCTTAATAAGCTGTGCACAGTCACGTAATTTTACTTTCACACTTCATCACCCTATATACTTTCTATGTGCTATCTTCACATTTTGCTGTTTAACCATTGCGTAATGTAACGTTGTATCTATTCTTTTATGTCCCAATAATTGCTGCAATTGCTCTATTGGCATCCCCTTATCTATCGCAGTTGTCGCTAACGTTCTTCTAAATTTATGCGGATATACTTTTGCAATGCCTACTTTTTGTCCTAAACTCTTAAGCCTAGATTCTACTCCACCAATCGTTAACCTTGTATATTTCTTATACAAAGACACAAACAAGGCCGGTTCATTATCAATTCTACTGTTTAGATATTTTTGCAAATGTAATTTGGCTCTAGCATCAAAGTAAGCGATTCTTTCCTTACTTCCCTTACCAAAAACTATACACTCACGCTCCTGAAAATTAATATCATCACGATTCAATAAAACTAATTCTCCAACACGTATTCCCGTTGATGCTAAAAAATCGATCATAGCTAAATCACGTAGTTGCGTACAATTATCCCGAAGTTTTTCCAGTTCCTCATCAGAATAAGTTTCTTTCACAGTTGTTGATACTTTTACCTTATGAATCCTACGAACTGGACTTTTTAGAATATAATCCTCATCTTCAAGCCAATTAAAGAAGCTAGACATAATTCGTCTAATATTATCAATCGTAACTTTGCTTGATTCGTGAATTATTTGGTAATTAGTCAAATAATCTCTTAGTTCATCCGTCACTATTTCCCTAGCATTTTTGCCAATTGAAGTTAGAGCTTTAATTAATGTAGCTTTGTAGTACTTTATGGATTTTTCAGAGCATCCTTCAGTCCGTTTAGCTGCAAAATACTTTTCTAATA
Organism: Lactobacillus sp. RTP31084st1_F9_RTP31084_210423; assembly: GCF_040919545.1. Classification (NCBI taxonomy): domain Bacteria; kingdom Bacillati; phylum Bacillota; class Bacilli; order Lactobacillales; family Lactobacillaceae; genus Lactobacillus; species Lactobacillus sp. RTP31084st1_F9_RTP31084_210423. Next base: position 40,361 of record NZ_JBCOVH010000001.1, on the reverse strand, counting down.
ACAATTCATTATCTTCCAAACTATCTTCAACATCATCAGCCGATACAAAGATACCTAACACACTTTTTAGCTTTACCAGTTGCTGATTATTCAAGTACGATATCATTTCTCTAACTACTTTATCTGCTTCTACCTTCTGCATAGTCAATATCTCCCTTTTTAAAGAAATATTACACCATACAAAGATAACTTTGTGGATAAATGATAATTTAGCGGTTTAAAAGTAATGATTAAGTAATGTAACCTTGATCCGTTTTAGGGATTGGTTTTCGTTAAATATTCTATCTTGAAGTGTCACGTATGGAGTTATATTGCTCTGTATCCAATTTTTAGTAGGAATTGGTACTTCTAGTGAACGAAAATCTGTTTTATTAAACTTTTGCTGTGCTGAACCAGATGTAATTGACGAAATTGCACTTTGTCCCCAAAACGACTGGAAATAAACGTATAAATAATCGGTCATAGTATGATATTTTGATTTTATAAAGATTTGATTATTCCCAACAACCATTGGCTTCTTAATAAAAGGAACTCTATGAACGCTTCCTACATCGGCTACATTTGAGATTACTACTTCACCGCCAAACAGATGTGATTTTTTTAAGTAATTGTATGATTCTTTGTTAATGTATCGTTTATTACCGGAGAGATTATTTTTAAAGTCTACATTTCTGATAAACAAGGCATAATTGGGATAATCAAAGTAAGTAACATTATCTTTTAATGCCTTAAAGCTACCATTTGCTACATGATCTGAAACTGTTATTTCCAAATCTTTAATCTTAGATATTTCATATAATTTGTTGTTTATTAGTTTAGATAGATTTAGCAACTGAATTTTAGATAAATTATCATTTATCTGATTATTCAATACTATTTTTTCGTTTATTGTGTTTATCTTCTGAACAATATGTTGTTGTTCTTTTAAAGAAGGTAAGTCAATTTCAACATTTGCCACATTATCTTTAAAAGTAATTTGTGGAAATGTACCTGATCTTGATTCAGCCTCATTTTGAAAATAATCTATCATCGTCGGTGAGGTTAAATATAAATACAAATATTTAGTATCAAGAAGTTTATGATTATTATTTCTCAAAACCATAAGTTTAGTCGAAACTACATATTTTTTTGTATCTATTTTTTCAACTAAAGCAAATCTTTTATTTTTTGGTCTTATTTCAGAGAATAGTATATCATCGTTTTCTATGCTCTTTTTTGCTTGACCTGGTAATTTATTAATATTTGACTTTACTCCTGATATATTTCCATCATAAACATCACTTGTATTAACAAATATTACAGAATATTTTCCCTTAAAATCATATGTATCGGAGATACTTTGCACTAAATCACCTAATTTACATTTCATACCCAAGCTCCTTCAATACATCTTTAATCTGAGCCTGTAATTTATTGCTCTCTTCGAATTGTTCTTTCAATTCACCAGTCAATCGCTTCATCTTAACTTCATATGGTTCGCCATCATCCTCTTGCTTAGCCAGTCCAACATAACGTCCTGGTGTTAATACATAGTCATTCTTGGCAATCTCATCTAACTTAGCAATTTTACAAAAACCAGCAATATCTTTATATTCTTGCCCATTAGTACCACGATAAGCATGATAAGTATCTGCAATTTTCTTTATATCTTCTGAATTAAAGCCACGGTGAGTTCGATCAATCATTTCACCTAAATTACGAGCATCAATAAATAATGTTTCACCTTTACGTGACCGTTCATCTGATGATTCTTTGTTCATATCAATAAACCATAATGAAACAGGAATCGGAGTAGAATAAAACATTTGACCAGGTAACGCCACAATTGCATCAATTTTATCGTTCTCAAGGAGCGCTTTTCGAATTGCATACTCTTCTTTTGTAGATGTAGACAGTGCACCATTGGCAAGAACAAAACCTGCTTTACCATCTGGAGCTAATTTACTAATGATATGCTCAATCCAAGCATAATTGGCATTTCCTTCTGGTGGCACACCATACTTCCAACGAGCGTCTTCCTTTAATTTGTCTCCGCTCCAGCGTTTAACATTAAAAGGTGGATTTGCCAAGATAAAGTCAAATCGCTCACCCTTATGAAGATCATTTAAGAATGTGTCGCCTTGATGTGGTCCTAGGTTATTGTCAATTCCTCTAATAGCTAAATTCATTTTGGCAAGTTTCCATGTAGTTGGATTAGATTCCTCACCATAAACTGACAAGTCTCCAATCTTACCTTGATGCTCTTGTACAAACTTATCTGATTGCACAAACATCCCACCAGAACCACGACATGGGTCATAAATTCTACCCTTATATGGTTCAATCATCTCAACAAGAGTTCTAACAATCGAACGAGGTGTATAGAATTCTCCACCTTTTTTACCTTCGCTTGAAGCAAACTGGTTTAAGAAATATTCATAAACACGACCTAAAACATCTGATTGCTTAGACTTTTGATTTACCAATTTAATATCAGAAATCAAGTCTACTACTTCACCTAAACGTGTTTTATCTAAATCAGGAGATGCATAATTCTTACTTAAAACACCGCGCAGTGCATCATTATGCTTTTCAATCGTGTCCATTGCATTATCAATAATTTCACCAATTTGTGGTGTTTTAGCAGATTGTTGAATCAATTCCCAACGCGCTTCTTTTGGTACCCAGAAGATATTTTCAGAAAGATACATATCAGGATCTTCAGCGTCTTCGGGATAATCAGACTTCAATAATTCAGCATGCCTAGCTTCGAATGAATCCGAAACATATTTTAGAAAAATCAAACCTAATACGACATTACGATACTCAGAAGCGTCCATACTTCCACGCAATGCATCCGCTGTTTTCCAAAGCTTGTCTTCAATACTTAATTCCTTGGATTTTATTGCCAGTATCTTAAACTCAATATATGTTTATCCTATTTCTTCTCAAGAACCGCCACTGCTTCAACATGCCACGAGCTGATGTGATCAATTATACATTCTTGACTAACCGCTTTACTAAGCGATTTATACTATTCGCGCTGAATTAGCACAGTTATTAACTCAGGCTATAAATTCTGAATTATAGTGGAAATTTAAGATGAATTATAGAGATAAGATTTTATTAGTTTGTGGGAATGTATACTGCTTCTTAAAAACTGCCAAGTAATTATGAATCAATAATAACTGCAGTGATTCACAAACTTGACTGATTTTAAAACTACTGGTACCATAATATAGACAAAAACCATTATGCCATTTGTAATGCTGTTTTTGGGCTTGCAAAAAAGAGTCTCACATAGAGTTTCTATGATTGAGGCTCTTTTTTGTTTACTTATATTTTTTGGACTATAGGTTCATAACAAAGACTATAAGCCATAAAAAGTTTCCGACATGCAGTATCACCAATAAAACTATCTATTTCATTCTCTAAAATAAACTTTATAATATTAAGTGCTGTTTCCTTAGAATAATCTTTTATATGGGAGCTAAAATAATTTAACTTCGTATAATTCTTTATATTATCATTCCTAGATAATATTTTTTGCACATTATTAAAGTCCATATTCCGTAATGAATTTCGATATTTCTTAGGCGTATTAGGCAAATGTAAAGATTCGAGAGACGGGAAACTACTTAATCTGTCATTTAATTTAGCTTTATCTTTATCCTTTAATGTTAACTCACCATTTTTTACTTTAAGAATGTACTTTGAAACGGGTAAGCTAGATTTAGGAGCAGTTTTTACAATAAATCTTAACGCGATTTCTAAAGGCATTTCCTCTTTTCCTAGAAAATAGTCTTTTACATAATCAACATAAGTAGGATATTTGTACAAGAACCTACTGTCCCCTAAAGCAACTACTAGATTTTTGCTTTTTAATTCATCAGGCAACTTATTTAAGTCAACAAATGATGTCAATACCTGTTTTAATTTTCCTTGCTTACCTTTCGTATCGATTATCTTTCTAAAAGCACTTTGATACTTACTAATTTCTAAAGGTGAAATTCCCTGATTAATTTTGGAAACGCCTTTATATATTTGTTCAAAATTATCAGTTGATAGTTTCGTATAATGCACTCCATATGGAGTATCTGCCATGGTCTCCTCTATATTTTTATTCCCTTTTTGATAGTCCACTACCCCTATTCTTTTGGCAGCTTTCTCAATAGAAAAAGGCATATTGCTTGCTAAATCTTTTAAAAGCGTTTGTATATTTTGATCTGTTAGCGAATACCCAAGGAAAATTATTGGAGAAATTGTTAATTGACTTAGTATTTTTGCATTTACAATTGCAGACGTTCTTTGAAGTTTTTCATAATCCTTACTAGTAATTATTATTGAATTAGCATCTTCTACCGATCCATGAATTTTATACAGTTCATTTAGGGAATCCGATGGCTCGAAAAGCCCTTTGTTACCAACCTTTATATTAATATTTTTCAGATTCTTTTCAATAAAGGGATCGTAATTTGTCGTTACAACTAATCGAGCTTTCTTTAACATATCAAATAATAATGTAACTTCTGTATCAACCCCATCTCTAGGCTCTAAATTAGAGAATATGGATGCTATTCTTTTTCTAAAAGGAGAAACGCCATTATAGTGTGATTCTTCAGGAGTTAAACCATCAATCTTGAGTTCTTCATCAAAAAAAGCTTGATCATATTTTTGTTCTAATTCATCAGCTAGATGAGTATATGTCTGAAAAGCATTCTGATATTTTTTTGACAACCGGTTATACCTAGAAAAATAGGATTGGTCAGTTTTGGATTCATCCCAAATCTGCCTTAGTAGGCTATCCCATGTAGGTGCATTTTTGAAATAGCGCTGTGTTATCCCAGACCCTATAAATATAATTGGAAATTCATTATTTTTCTGTAGATTGTTTAAAAATTCATTAGACACTATTTTCGTCCTCCTTCCTCCCTAAATGTGCGTTGCACTACATCCCCTCTTGAGCATACTTAGCAGTATCAATTTGTTTAAAGTGCGTTTCAATTAGAGAATCTTTCAAGTTCTTATCAAAGCCAAAGCTGTAGTTAGTAGCGATAAGATAAATAATTCAGATTGGTGCAAAGCTATATACCCGGTGTCCATAAAATATTAGATTTGTTTATGAACATCTGGAAAAACTACCTCATCTTTTCACTAGAGAGCGAGTAAAACAAACTTCAATTCAAAGATGAGGTTTTAATTAAATTATTATTTTCTGGAAGTCCTTCTCTAAACTCTTATTAAACTTTGTCATGACTTCTGCATTTGGGATTGGCACTTTAACGTTTTTTTCAAATGAATTAAAAATTAAGTTCTTTATTCCTGTAGTGTTATTCTCTAAGTTAAAGAAGTATCCACGGTCATATAAAAGGACAAGATAGTTATATACATATAACGCTAATTCAGGAGATTTTAATCTTAAAATCCTACAAAAGTTGGTACATAGCACAGGTACTTTCATTTCGTTTAACAGCTCTTCTGTTATTAAACAAATTCTCCCAGTTGATTGAATTGGACTACCTCCTGAAATTTCAATTATTATGTCATTAATGCGTACTCTTTTTTCCTTAATATGTTTGTCCAAAACATATCTAGTAGGTACATTATCATAATACGCCCTTGAAACATTAGGAATATCTGTCCCCCTAATACATTTTATTCTGTTTTTGTAATTACCCTGCTCACTAGCTTTGCCCCATTCTCCTCCAATCGTTTGATCTAATAGTTGTTCTAAAGAAGTGAGCTCAATTTCAACAGGTATTTCTCCATACAATGAAGATCTTTTCTCTCCAGAAAATACATCAGTATCGGCATTAAATTTCACAAACCACTCAATTATTTTATTACGTTCTAGTTCATTTCTTATATTCCATAACAATCCTCTTTTTCTTTGCTTTGCTTTCTCGACTTCACTACTTAAATTTACTAGATAGTTTGCCAAAATAGAATACTGCATCTCAAAATAAAGTCCTGGCTTTAGCATATAGTCATTGTCAGTAATCGTATTAGTAGAAACAAAGGTAGAGAATTCTTGCACTTCTTTATTGTCAGTTATTGCATCAACTATTCTTTGTTGATCTTGATCAGACAGAACAACTCTAGTATTATCTTTTGCCTTTACTAAACTTCCTAACTTTGAGGCATCCACAAACATAACATTACTGTGCTCTTTACTTTTATCAATAAATATCACTGAAACACTTGTATTAGTAGTTGCAAAAACATTTGTAGGCATTTGGACAACCGCAAATAAAGATTTATTCTCAATTATTCTTTTACGAAGTTCTGATTCTATGGAACCTGTATCTGTTAAAAATCCACTAGGTACAACTATTGCAGCATGCCCGTCATCACTCATTGAACACAAAATGTGTTGTATAAAAAGCAAATAAATAGACATGCTACTTTTCTTCTTTTTAGGAACATTAGGCACACCAGCAAAGAATCTTAAATTCTTATCAGGTAAAGTCAAGATCTCATCTCTCCATTGGGAAAAGTCCAAATTAAATGGAGGATTTGAGACAATATAGTCCATTTTTTCTGTGTGTTTATTATGAAGAATTGTATTGCCTTGTACAATATTATGAATTGAATGACTCAAGCCATTTAAAATCAAATTCATACGAAGCAAGTTAGTTGATTTCTGCGAAATATCTTGACTATAAACAGTTGCTCTATCTGTACCAATTTTACTTGCAAGAGTCATCAACAAAGTTCCTGAACCTGCAGCAGGGTCATAAACTCGAACATTTTCTGGTTTGTCATATCCAACTAAAATGTTAGCAATGATTTTAGCAACAGAATGTGGTGTGTAATATTCGGCATATTTTCCACCACCATCTTTGTTGTAGTCCTTGATCATATATTCAAAGATAGTTGAGAAAAAATCGAAACCAGCATCAAAGATATGCTCATCAAACTTAGTTTCTGACAGTTTGTTAATAATAGCTCGAGCAACAATATTTCGTTGCGATCCATCAATAACATTATCTTGAATAAGGTCACTATCAAATAGCCGCACTTGAGTATTCCCAGCTGTCTCGACCGAGTAGATATCATTATTATCAATGGCAATGTCATTCAACGTGGCATCAAATAAAGTACTAAAATCATCTTCATTTTGACGATTAAATAGGGTTTCAATAAGATCTTCACGTTTAATCACAGCGGATTCATTGCCTAAGTCCATTTGTAATCCCTCATAATCATCATCACTCATTTTCATGAGAGTCTGATAATCATTCTTAGGATCAAATTTTCGTGCTTCGTACAAGAATTTATCGTTAATAAATTTATATAAGAAAGATTGAGTAAGTAGCTTGTATTCGCCAGCTTCTCCACCAAGTCCAGCACTGGTAAAAACGCCCTTCAAGTCATCTACCAATTGCTTTACCTTATTACTATATTCAGTATTATTCATTTGTTTTAATCAACTCCTTGATATTCCTTGTCATATTCCTCAGTCAAAAGACTAGAAACTTCTTTAACTTCTGGCACAGGTATTTTTGTATTCTCTTCTCGACTACTTTGGCGAATAGATTGAATAGCTTCGTTATTAAAATATGCCTTGTTTACAACCATATTTTGGTTTTTAGACACCTCATTATCAATTTTATCCTTTGATTTTTTCATAACCTTATATAAAACAGGTTCTTCAGCTACTGAACTAGGTGCTATACCCTTTTTCTTATATATGACATACTTATATGTTCTAGCAAATTTTTTATCACCATTAAATGCAGTTGCTAAACGTCTATTCTTAGCATTTAAATTGTTAATTCGCTTTATTATTCGATCAAGAGCTGTTGTGTTCAATTTAGTATCTGCCGTCGTCATTTCACCAATATGCTGTTTTTCAAGGACACGAGTAAATTCTTCATAAAGGCTAATCCATTCTGGGTCTTTTTGATCCCAATTATGACCCAAAGCTGATGCAGCTTGTCTCTGCTTTTCAATAAAATCATTTGCTGCCAACTGAAGTTCAACCTCACCAACCTTCTTAAAGCTAAAGTCCATTTTATTCATAGCCATTTTCAGAAGCTGATCACTAGAGTCATCTTTGGCATTAGAAATAAGATTTAAGGTCATGAGCCTATCAGATACAATTTTCAACAGTTTAGGAACTTCAACTGCTTTGATTTTTTCTGTTAAATCAGTGTACGACATCAGCCGACTAATGTTGTAGTATTCTTTAAGTTTTTCAAGAGTATTTTTAAGCTCTAATAAATCTTTCTTTTCTGGTGTTTCACTTACTTGCTGACTAAAGTTCTCTAAATTATCAGTATCATACTGTGACAGAATAATTGTTGCCTGATTCAAGCTATCTTCGATTTCGTGTGCAGGTACGAAGAGGGACCCATATATGTTTTCAGCTTTTTCATCTGTTAAATCAGAGTTGTACTCGCTATTTAATTCTTCAAAATATGCATGGTTAGTCTTATCAAACTCTTTTGAAATATTAGCAAAATCAACAATATAGCCCATACGGAAATCTTTATATGGTCGGTTAACACGGGTCAAAGCTTGCAATAAGTTATGCGCTTTGATCATTCGTCCAAGGTATAATTTTTTTAGCCTTGGAGCATTAAACCCCGTTAATAGCATATTGTAAACAATAAGTAGATCAGTTTTACCCTTTTTGAAATCTTCCATCTCTTCTCCTCTTATTTCTTTATCGTCTTTATCAGAGAGAATGAGTGATGCAGTTAACTTTGTTTTGCCAGACCATTGTCTTTCCTGGAACTCCTTATACATTTCCCTAGCTTGCTCACTAGATTGTGCAACAATCATTCCACCGATGGTCTGGTCTCCAAATATATTCCTCGATTTTACAAAATCATCAAGTATATAATCCAACATTGGGGAAACAAATTTAGGATTGGAGTAAAGGAGCCTTTTATTCAGGCTTCCCTTTTCAACATCACCTGATAAACCATCTAAAATATTTTTTAATTTATGTTTATAGCTGGTTTCAATTTCTTCTCGCATCAAGTGTAGAGTATACCCATCCTGGATAGATTGGTTGTAATAGTACTTATGAATATAGTCTCCAAATATTTCTTTAGTTGTAGCTCTACTAGTTTTCTTGCCCTTGTGATCAATATTAATTAATGGCGTTCCAGTTAATGCAATTTTTATGGACTTTTTGTCGGCATTATATAAGTTAGGCAAATATGATCCCTTTTCATTGTACGAGCGATGAGCTTCATCAATAAAATAAATATTTTGAGTATTCAAATCATACCCAGATTTATTTGTTAAATCAGTATCTTCATTAACTTTTTGAATATTAACTACGGCTATATCTTCGGAAAAGGGCTTGTTCAATTGTCTTTTGTTAGAAATTAGTTTAACTTTCAGTCCACGTTCCTTAAAGGCTTTACTTGCTTGAGTTGCTAAATCTAATCTATCTACAACAAAATAAAACCTTGGAATAATATTTTTCTTCTGAAAAAGATATCGCAAATATCGGATATTAAAGAATGCTAGTGCCGTTTTACCTGAACCTTGTGTATGCCAAATAACCCCTTTTTTTACACCTTCATTAATTTTGTCAGCAACCGCTCGAGTAGCAAAGAATTGTGGGTATCTCATAATATGCTTTTGCAACACTTCGTTACCATTTTTGTCCTTTGTATCAACATAGGTCATCCCAAAGCGTAAGAAAAATTGTAACCGTTGTCTGTCATACATTGAGGTTAAGAACTTATTCATTGGGGTTTCATTTTGACAATTTGTCTTAAATTCAGGGCTATTCTTTAAGACAATCTTATTTGCATCTTTTAATCCTTCATTTATTTGTTGACCTGAAATAGTTCCAATTCTATCCACTAATTCTCCGTACCGTTCCTCATGCATAGAATTAAAGATAGCTTTACCAAGACTTGTAGTAGCATAATATGATCCTTGCAATTGTTGCCCTTCATCGTCAGCATAAGGCATATTATCTGAAAAACAAATTAATTGGGTAATATTGTGGAACTTCCTGAATTTTTGATTTTTAAATCTAACAGTCATCCGATTAAACTCGGATTTCATACCTGTTGTTTTATCTCTAATTGCATTCGGTTGTTTTACTTCAATATAACTAAGCGGAAGCCCATTAATAAACACTGTAATATCAGGTCTAAATTCTTCTTCACCATTTATGCAAGGCACTTCAATAGCTATTTTGAATGAGTTATTACTAAAATTTTCCCAATCAACAAACTTATAATTAGAATTGCTTGTCCCCTGTATTCTGTTAAAAAAGCTGCGACCTAAATCATTATATCCTAGCTCTAATTTGATATCCTTAAATTCTTTTTCAAAATCAGAATTTACTGCTTCTGGATTTAACTTTAGAAACTGCTTTCTAAATTCTGAAACAAAAATGTTAGTTTCTGGATCAATATATTGTTTGTTTTGTTTATATGAAAAATATTTGTAACCCATTTTTACTAAATGCAGTACAGCAGGAAGTTGAACTCGAGTTAATTCGTTATATGTCTTTGCCATGTTTTTACTCCAAATCTAGGATCTTACAATTTCCATAATGTCGCTGATATCACAATCTAATGCTTTACATATCTTAAGCAGTACTTCAGTTGTAACATTGCCATTATTTCCCAATTTTGCAATTGATGCAGAGCTGATACCACTTCTATCACGTAAATCTTTCTTTTTCCATCCACGATCTATTAATAATTTCCACAATTTGTTGTAACTGAAATACATATCTTTTCCTCGTATAAATAATTTTACCATTCAATTATACAGTATTTATTATCTCAATGGGTATTTAATTATGTGTTCTCATAATTTTATAACAAAAGAAAACTGGTACTAAAATCACATTAGCACCAGTTATTTTCACACTTTATTTGCGAATATCTAGCAAAAAGCCTGTCCGTTTACTATCATTTTCAAATTCAATGACATTTACTTTTTCTTTGTCCAAAGATTTTTGTGGCATGTCTTTATCATTTTCGACTAAAATTACTTGACCTTCTTCTTGATGAGAGGCTAGATAGCTCAGTAACCCAGTCTTCAAATGATCTGGTAATCGAGAATTTCCAACTTCATCTAAGCCAAGAAATGGCGTATCTATGATATCAAGCCATGAAGAATATACCGCATTTTCAAACATATATTCTCTAAATGCCAAATTAACAACAGTATTTAAAAATGCTCTATATCCTTTACCATGATTATCCGATTTTTGAATGCCATTGATTTCAATTTCAAAATTTTTGAGGTCAAATCTCACATTTTCTAAATCAGAGTAATCACATTTTTTTAGAATAGAGTGCACAATATGAGCAATTTCTGCAGCAAAATGTTCAGGAAAATGTTCTAATGGATGATACTCAGGATGCTTTTCTTTTTCATTGTCAATTTGATTTATTTCATCGGACCATTCTGAAATTAGTTCTTTATATATTTTTTCTTGATTCTTTAGCAGCAAATAATTCTGATACCTTTCTTGTTGTTCCCTTAAACTTTTCAGCTCCGGCTTCATTTCTTTCTGTAGCTTCTGACTCAAATGACTAAGGCGTTCCTCTTTATCACGTTGCTTTTGTTCAAGACTATGCTTTTTATTTTTTACATCTTTCGTAGATTGTTCCAAGCTTTCTAATTGTTCCATAATACGACTAAGTTCTGCCTGAGCTGCTTTAGTGTGGTTATGGTTTTCTTTCGAATTAATAGTTTGATTGCAAAAGGGGCATTTTCGTTTTCCTTGGATATGTTTTAATTGTTGTTCCCCATTCACAATAAAGCTTAGACGTTTAATATCACCAATATATTCTGAATGCAGATTTTTAAATCTAGCTATATATACTGTCATTTCTTCTATCTGTTGGCTAATCTTAGTTATATCTTGCTGAATGCTGTGGATATTATTGATACGTTCATATATTTGTTCATTTAACTTATCAATTTTGTCAACAATAACTTGAAGCTGATCTTCTACATCCTCGTATTTCTTATCAATAAGTTGAGAATGAATTTCTTTTATTTTTTTACTGGATTCCTGTAACTGCTTGGTAAGTTGCCCTTTAGTTGCTTCATCCTTTGCTTTTTTAGTTTTAGGATCCCTGATACCTTCAGGAATTTCTATTTCGTCCCCTGTAATCATAAAAATCAAAGAAGATAAGAAAGCTGTATATTGTGTTGCATATAAAGGCAGCATTATTGGATTGGCTCGTATTACGTCATTTTCATCCATATACCATAAAGGGGATATTCCTTTCCATGAAAGAATTTGGGTTTGGTAGTTAACATTTTTAGGAACTTGATGTCGCTCCTCTATTCCCATCATTTCTAATAAAACATCATTTAAGTTTTTACCTTTAGTATTACTATTAATCGAATAATATCCTGACGAAATATTTGAAATTGAACTATCAACCTGAACTTTTTTAGCACCTTTTTCCCTAGAGATATTAATATATCCTTCATCATTTTTAAAGTTTACTGTAACTTGTGTGTAGCCATATTCGTCTAAAAATGGAAATTTATTGTGCCTTTTACTATCGTTTTTATTTCCCCAGGACTTATTGAAAACATATAAAATACAGTGCACAATACTCGTTTTTCCTGTGTCGGACCCACCTTCAATAATATTAAGTCCCTCTTGAAATTGGACTTCAGAATCCCGCACTCCTGGTCCTGTTACTTTAACAGAGTTTATATGAAACCTATTGCTCATTATTCACACCTCCCCACATTTTTTGGCTTAACTTACCCTGAAATGTTTTTATTTCACGTATATTGGGCACTTTAATGTTTTTCAAGGCAGCATTATATTCCTTAAAATATAAATCTTCTTTAGGAAAATTATTAACAATTGATTTTCCATCAATGCTTAAAGAATAGAGAAACCCTTTTTTAGCAATTTCACGATAAGTAATTATGCCTTGTAAAACGCCTTTTTTAATAGAATTACTTATTTTTTGCCTACGTAGCCCATATTCTTGCAAGCCGAACTCATTATCACCATGCAAATTGTATTCTGAATTTCCAAAATACTTTCCGTAGGTAGCCTTAAAATCTACTATCGCAATCTGATCAACGTTTAGATCACTAAAATGACTTAATACCAATAGTACCCGTAAAGTTAGCTCCACAGAACTGTTAAAAATATTATTATCATTCATCAACGTCCACCCATGACTTGATGTACCCGTCATTTACTAAAACGTGACATAAGCCCTTTCTTTCAGCATTACCAATAATATCTAGTTTAACTAGTTGAGACCTATTTAATGAAGTACTAGTAATTTTCTTTAAGACCTCTATTAAACGTTTAAATCCATCCGGATAATCATCTAGATATGTTTTCCTTCATAGGCATCCTTCTTAAGAACATCATATTGCTCATCAACATCAGAAAAGATTTCTCTAACTCCACGGATTCTACTTTGTACACTGTTGTAATAATTTCGTTCATCATTAAAATCATTACGAAATCTTTTTTTAGGGCAAGAATCAATATTATCTGTGGTGATCGTCATATTGAGTCTGTCTGAGTAAGCCTGACATAATGCATTCAGATATTTAAATTCTTCATTTCTAATATTTTTGGGCGCAATGCTTTCAGGAAGTGGAACTGTAAGAGAGCTAATATGAAGTTTATTATCCTGTGCATCAAATGAAACATTACTTAATGGAACATTTTTAATAGATTCTAGCTTACGCTTAGGTTTACCAGTATTATCTACCTTAACAACATACAAAAAGATTGCCGCTAAAAATAAACTAATATTTGAGCTTTTAGATTTCTCTAGAAGCTCTTTTTTTATGCTCTCTGACAGATGAACATCACTTTTAATTTCATTTATCAACTCATCTTTTAGCTCATCTAAGCTATCCCCCATCATCAAAAGGTCAAGCACAGCAGAGTCAAAATAATCGTCAATTGTTGACAAAACTTTAGGATTATCAGTACCTGCAGAAATTTGTGTATCAGGGTTCCTCTTCCTATTAAGAAGTTCACTAGCTCTCCCAGAAGATACTTTATATTCTTCGCCTTTGTGTTGTCCCTTCGAGATCTTAAGTCCTAATGGTCCAGCAACCGAACCAAAAAGAGTATCCACTAAAACAGCCGTATTTTTGTGTCTCATATATTTCTTTAATGTAGCGATATAAGCAGCCAAATCCAAAACCACTATGCTCTCACCTCCTCCAAAATAGTTCCGAAAAATTTCCGAGAAATAGGTAACTCTTGGGAGTCGCCAAATTTAGAAAATCTATAGCATAGATGGTGTAGAAAGTTACATAGTTAACTATCACATTACATTTTAACATTTCACAAGAAAAAAATAGTTGATGTTTTCTTTCTACTTGATGGTCGCCATCCAGCTAATGGCTATTCCAGGTCATCACCAAATTAAATACTTTAGCTGCAACCAGCCACTGGAAGGTTTGCTGCAGTCCCGAAACGAATAAGTTTCGGACTGTTTTGCACACTACCAGTGGCTCTTTTTGTCCTTTGCCTTCGTTTCGGGAGACCGGAACGGAGGTTTTTATTAATGAAGACAAATAACAGTGAGTATGAATTAATCGGTGAGGAAGATGGCAAATTGATCGTGAGGGTAAAGCACATGGGAACCCAGGTAACTACAATCACCAAAGCTCAAGGAGATATTGTCTTTGACTTTAACCATGATCAATACAATTCAGATCATCGAAATGAGCGGCATCAAGATAAATTTTTTGCTACTTCATTAGAAGATCCAGACATTAATGCAATCGATACGTTAGCTGATAGGTATTCTATGGAAATCACGTCTGTTTATGGGAAAGATCATTTATTAGATATGTTAATTAAAAAAGAAGACAATCAACTCCGCCAACAATTAGCTAATCAATTACCAGATGCTTTAAAGACTTTAACTACCAAACAACGGTATGCTGTCCTGAGCTACTACTGTCTGAAACTCAGAAAAAGGCAAATCGCCAACAATATGGGTATCAGTAATGTAATGGCTGGTAGACATGTTAAAGCTGGCTTAGCAAAGCTGCACCAATTCTACGGGATCAAAAAGTAATTAAGAAAAAGTGAGCCAGAGACGGTTCACTTTTTTTCTTCTCCTGGCAAATAGATGTGAGGAATGACCCACACAGTTATTTGAAAGGAGATAAAAGATGACGAATAAAGTGTCAATTAAGCTTACCAACCATCCTCAAGATGGCATTGTTAGCATGCGTCGTATCACGATCCGTGAACGACTGTTGCGTTTACTGCTTGGTAAACCACATCACTTGATGATGATTGCACCTGGCAAGGATGTTCAACAGTTACAAATTAACGAAGTAAAGGAGGATTCCTATGAGCAAAATGAATGACCTTGATTTAAGACTCAAGGAGACTGAGAACCAGCTTGATCAAACCAAAGAAGCAATCCTGTCCCTTCATGAATTGCTATCAAGTAATCAGGATGCAGCCCCATGTGATGGACAACCAAAGCGCGATCCAGTTGAAGATAAAGTAACGGTTCGCAAGATGCTAGCAAAGAAGAGTGCCGAAGGCTACACCGCTCAAGTGAAAGTATTGCTTCATAAATTTGGTGCTGAAAAACTATCCGACGTAGACCCTAAGGATTACAAGGACCTTTACTATAGTGCGGAGGGCTTGGGACAATGAGTTCACCAAAGCACCATGCTTTACTATCGGCTTCCAGCGCCAATCGCTGGCTAAGCGCTCCACCGCTGCCACGTTTAGAACAATACTTCCCGCACTCCACTTCAAGTGCAGCCGCCGAAGGAACTGCTGCCCACGCCTTGGGTGAATACAAGATCCATCGATTGCTCGGTGATAAGTTCAAACGTCCTACTTCTGATTACCAATCCGATGAAATGGAAAGCCTAACTGACGATTATGCCAACTACGTTATGGAACAATACAGTAAAGCAAAGAAATATGCGCCTGACGCCACCATCCGCGTGGAACAGAAACTGGACTTCTCTAAATATGTCCCAGAAGGCTTCGGCACTGGTGACTGTGTGATTGTTTCCGATCACCTGCTCCATATCATCGACTTCAAATATGGTAAAGGTGTCCGTGTTGAAGCTAAGAACAACCCACAAATGAAACTCTATGCCATTGGTGCCCTGGAAATGTTCGGTAACTTGTACAACGTTGATGAGATCGAAACTACAATTTTTCAACCACGAATGGCTAACATTAGCACTTGGACAATTAATGCCAAGGAGCTCATGAGCTGGGCTAACACCAAGCTCAAACAAAAAGCCGAACTAGCTTTTGCTGGCAAAGGCACTGTTTGCTATGGCCCCTGGTGCCAATTCTCAGCTTGCAATGCTGTATTGCGTGCCCGATATGATTATCATCATAAGCTCACCCGCTTCCAGCTACGCTCACCCAACTTGCTCACTGATGCGGAAGTTATCGAAGTACTGGAGCACATCGATGATTTGAATCGCTGGGCTCACGAAGTTAAAGACTATGCTACCGACCTAGCCATTAACCACGGTAAGCAGTGGCCTGGCTACAAGATTGTCGAAGGACGGTCCGTTCGACATTACAAGGATGAAGCAGCTGTAGCAAAAATTGCTGAAGAACATGGCTACCATGATATTTACCAAAAGAAGCTATTACCGATTACAAAACTAGAAAAACAGGTCGGTAAGAAGAAATTCACCGAACTGTTTAGTCAAGAAATTGTTAAACCTGCGGGTAAGCCAACTCTGGTGCCAAATTCCGATCAACGTCAGAGTATTAGCAAATCTAACCCACAAGATGAATTTAAGGAGGAAAAATAATATGTCACAACAAACTAAGGTCGTTACCGGTATCAACACTCGTCTCTCTTATGCCAACATCTGGGAACCTAAGTCTATCAATGGTGGTAAGGAAAAGTATTCAGTTAGTCTAATCATCCCCAAGTCCGATCAAAAGACAGTCACTGCCATCGAAAAAGCTATCGATGCTGCCATCCAGGAAGGAATTGGAAAGTTTGGTGGTAAGAAGCCTAATAAGGCCACTCTCAAGCTACCTCTTCGAGATGGGGATGTGGAACGTGATGATGTTGCCTACCAAGATAGTTACTTTATCAATGCTAATTCGATCACGGCACCACAGATTGTGGACAAGCATGTCCAACCAATCCTTGATCGTGATGAAGTTTACAGTGGCTGCTATGCCCGAGTATCGATTAACTTCTATGCTTTTAACACCAACGGTAACCGTGGAATTGCCTGTGGCCTGGGTAACATCCAAAAGATCCGTGATGGAGAACCACTAGGTGGACATGCTAGTGCCAGCGATGACTTCACAGCGATTGATGATAGCAATGACGATGATTTCTTAGCTTAAACCAAAAGATGGGCAGTCGACTTTGACTACCCATTTTTTGTAGAAAGGATTTCTAATGAAACAGCTTTCGATTGATATTGAAACTTATTCCAGCACCAACCTAAATCAGACTGGCGTCTATCGATACGCTGATAGCGATGATTTTGAGCTTTTGCTCTTTGGTTATGCTACCGACTTTGGCCCCGTTAAGGTGGTGGACTTAACCCAGGGTGAAAAGATTCCACCACAGATTATTGAAGCCCTAGATAATCCCAACATTATTAAGAGTGCTTTTAATGCTCAATTTGAACGGGTCTGTCTGTCACGCTTTGTTGGTCACCGCTTAAAGCCAACTGGTTGGCATTGTTCTCGCGTTTGGTCTGCCACTCTCGGCTTGCCATTATCACTACGAGATGTTGGAAGCGTGTTAGGGTTACCACGGCAAAAGATCACTGCTGGTAAAGAGCTTGTGCGCTACTTCTGTACACCTTGCAAACCTACGAAGGCCAATCAAAATCGCACTCGTAACTTCCCCTACCATGCTCCTGATAAATGGCAACAGTTTAAGCAATACAATCAGCGTGACGTCGAGGTTGAAATGGAAATCACCCAGAAGCTCGAATGCTTCCCCGTCCCACAGAATGAATGGGAAAACTACTGGATGGACCAAGACATTAACGATCGCGGTATCCGGATTGACCAACAACTGGTTAACAATGCGATCAAATGTCAAAACGTCTTCCATGACCAGTACTTACAAACTGCTAAAGAATTAACAGGTCTAGCAAATCCTAACTCTCCATTACAGCTAAAAGACTGGCTCCAGCAGCAAGGTATTAAAACTAATTCACTATCCAAAGCATCAGTAGCACAGCTATTACAAACCACTACCGGCACGGTCCATCAAGTATTAGCTCTCCGCCAGTTGTTATCTAAATCAAGTGTCAAAAAGTATCAGGCTATGCAGAAAGCTATGTGCCAAGATGGTCGTGTCCATGGTCTTTTACAATTTTATGGTGCTAACCGGACAGGTCGGTGGGCTGGTCGCCTTGTACAAGTACAAAATCTTCCCCGTAATTCAATGCCAGACCTCGAAGAAGCTCGCGAATTAGTTAAGCAAGGCAACGTACCAGCACTTGCAATGCTTTATGATTCAGTGCCAGACGTCTTATCACAATTGATTCGCACTGCTTTTATCCCTAGCAAAAATCATCATTTCTACGTGGCTGACTTCTCAGCGGTTGAAGCACGGGTGATTGCTTGGCTATCTAATGAAAAATGGCGACAAGAATCCTTTGCCAAGAATGAAGATATCTATTGTGCATCCGCGAGTCAGATGTTTGGTGTCCCGGTCGTCAAACATGGCATCAATGGTGAACTCCGTCAAAAGGGTAAAATTGCCGAACTCGCCCTGGGCTATGGCGGTTCCATTGGTGCCCTCAAAGCCATGGGTGCCACTAAGCTTGGCTTAACTGATGATGAATTACCGCCACTGGTTCAAATGTGGCGTAATGCTAGTCCTCACATTGTGCAGTTTTGGTGGGACGTTGATAAAGCAGCTAAAGAATGCATTAAAACGCACCTCCCGCAAACTACCCACGGAATGAAATTTATTTATCGCAGTGGTTGCATGTTTCTTCGTTTACGATCGGGACGTTATCTTTGCTACCCCAAACCAAAGATCGGCACCAATCGCTTTGGTTCTGAATCGATTACCTTCATGGGAATCAACACCGTGAAAAAATGGGATCGAATTGAAACCTATGGGGCCAAGTTGGTAGAAAACATTGTCCAAGCAACTAGTCGTGACCTGCTAGCTGAAGCAATGCGGCGGTTAGAAGCTACTGAGAATACGGTGGTAATGCATATTCACGATGAAGCCGTAATTGACGCCCCTTCCAATCGGTCACTTGACACCATGGTTCAGCTCATGACCGAAGTTCCAGACTGGGCCAATGGCTTAATCCTCAACGCTGCTGGTTTTGTTAGCGACTTTTACAAAAAAGATTAATTTTAATGGTTTACTTTCTGCCCTCATCTGGCTTATTGGTGAGGGCTTTTTTAGTTCTCTAATTTAATGAAAGGATCTGAATCTATGTCAGAAGCAACCATAGCAATTACCAAGCTGCGCCAAGATAAACTGAATCCACACTACCGACCAATGATCTTTGTCATTGCGCCGTTTACAGAAGTAGTAAAGAGCGATGCCGAAAGTATCAGGACAGTGCGCTCCAACTGCCGTTTTGTCTATCAACATGGTGGCATCCCCGTTTGTCCACAGCTTTACCTACCTCAATTTATTAACCTGCACCATTCGCGAGAATTTCAAGTAGCCGCCTTTATTAACATTGTGCTACTAACTAAATGCGCCGAAGCCTGGTCATTTGGTAAGCCAACACATGATATGCGCTACTTCATCCGCTTAGCCAAACGTAAAAATAAAAATATCCGCTACTTTAATAACGAAATGGAGGCCAACTAAAGATGCATTTTACTTTATCGACGGCAGTTAATTCCGGTCAGGCTAGCAACACTATCTATCCTCATCAACGAACTATCACTAACGCACAGGAATTAGAACAGGCTGTCCACTATGACCATGTCTGTGGTCAATTTAAAAATAACCAACGCACCATTGCCAACTTCATTAAAGCCGACTGCCTAATTATGGATTGTGATAATGATCATTCTGATGATCCGACTACTTGGATCAAGCCCGCAAACATTGCTAACTATTTCGATGATGTTTCCTACGCCATTACCTTGTCACGCAACAACATGAAAGCCAAGCATCATAAAGTACCCCGGCCTAAGTTTCATGTCTACTTTCCGATTACTGAGATTACGGATGCTAAAACCTATGCTGAACTAAAACACGAAATTCAAGAATACTTTCCCTATTTTGATGATAATGCGCTTGATGCGGCCCGTTTTGTCTTTGGTGTGCCTAGTACTAAAGCCATCTGGCATGAAGGATCACAAACCGTAGACAAATTTATGATGGTGCAACGTTACTTTGCTCAGCAAAACATCGGATCAATCCATGAAGGCAAACGTAATGCTACCCTTTCGCATTTTGCCGGTCGCATCATTATGCGTCTTGGCAATACTGCTGAAGCTCGTCAGGCATTTCAGGAAGAAGCTGCTAAATGTGATCCACCACTAAGCAAGCAGGAATTAAAAAACATCTGGCATAGTGCCACCAAATTTGGTCAACGCATGGCTAATCAAAAAGATTATATTCCGCCCGAAAAATACAATCAGCCCAATGATGACTTACAGCCAGCTGACTACTCGGACACTGGGGAATCTTATGTCTTTGTAAACAACTGTAAAGAGCGGGTCTGCTACACCAATCAATCAGGTTTTATGTGGTTCGACGGTAAGGTCTGGCAAGAATCGGAACCTTTAGCTCTCGGCGAAGTCCAACGTTTTACCGATAAACAATTAACTGATGCTCAGCTTCGTGTCACTAATAGTTATAAGAAGATTCAGCAAAATGGTGTGACATCCGCTTTGCAAGCAATGGGTAAAACTAAAGCTAGTCGGACTTTTAACGATGAACAACAGGCAGCGTTCAAGAATTACGAAAATGCTAAAGCTTACGAAGCCTTCATTCTCAAGGAACGCAGCACCCGTGGTATTAACGGGATCTTAACTAATTCTCGACCAAAGCTCGTCAAAGAGATTAATGATTTTGATGCTGATCCGTTTTTGTTGAACACGCCCAACGGAGCTTTCAATTTAAAGAAAGGGATGCACGGTCAACAGGAAATTCAAGCTGATGAATTAATCACTAAATCCACATCCTGTGTTCCTGGTAATCAAGGAGCTTCACTCTGGCAAGAAGCACTCACTACATTCTTTTGTGGTGACCAAGCGTTGATTAATTACGTCCAAGAAATTGTGGGACTGGTGGCGATCGGTCAGGTGTACCTGGAAGCTCTGATTATTGCTTACGGCAGCGGGAGGAATGGTAAGTCAACCTTCTGGAACACCATTGCTAATGTACTCGGCACTTATACCGGTCACCTCTCAGCTGATGCCTTGACCACTGGTGTCCGGCGAAACGTCAAACCAGAGATGGCCGAAGTCAAAGGCAAGCGGCTAATCATCTCCGCTGAACTAGAAGAAGGTAAGCGACTGAACACTTCCATCGTCAAGCAACTCTGTTCAACAGATGAAATCTATGCCGAAAAGAAATACATGAAGCCCTTTTCCTTTACGCCCAGTCACACCATCGTGCTGTATACCAACTACCCTGCCCCACGTAGGTGGCAACGATGAAGGAATCTGGCGGCGATTAATTGTGATTCCCTTTAAAGCCAAGATTGCCAAACGCAATGATATTAAGAATTACGCCCAGCGCCTAACTGAAAAGGCTGGTCCGGCTGTCCTGCAGTGGATCATTGAAGGCGCACAGCGAACCATTCAGCAAAATTACCGATTAACTACTCCGGCGGCAGTCGAAAAAGCGGTCAATGCTTACCATGCTGACAATGATTGGCTCGGACATTTTCTTAATGAGAATTGTGAACTTGACCCCAGTTATGAGCAAAAGTCCGGTGACCTCTATCAAAAGTACCGTGAATACTGCCAAGGTATCGGTGAATATATCCGCAGCACAACTGACTTTTACACGGCCCTCAAAAATGCTGGCTTTCAACGTCAACACAAACAAAACGGTCGTTTCATCAAGGGACTGCGATTAAAAGTTGAGGCTGATGAATTCCTCAGTTGACTGTCATCGACTGTCACACTTTAAAACTCTAAAAGCTTGATACATCAGTGTTTACCAACCCTAATGACAGTCGTGACACTCTTTTACATTACTTGTATATAGGAATAAAAATAGAAAAAAAGAGTATAGAGAAGAGTAGTAAAACAACTGTCACGACCGTCATTAACCCTGACGAATCACCGATATATCAACGTTTAGGAAGGATTTTACAAATGTTAGAAAAACAAATCGAAACTGCTTTTGTCAAAGCTACCCACCAACGTGGAGGTCTTTGCCTAAAGTTCATCTCGCCATCTATGGCCGGAGTACCTGATCGATTGGTCCTCCTGCCTGATGGTCACATGGGCTTTGTAGAGATGAAAGCTCCTGGTAAACGCCCCCGACCACTCCAAGTGCAAAGGCTAAGCCAATTAAAACAACTTGGCTACCAGGTCTTTGTTTGTGACCAATTTGGACAGATTGGAGGAATGCTAGATGCAATACAAACCGCATGAATATCAACAATATGCAACTCGGTTTATTTTGGACCATCCCGTAGCAGCCATCTTGCTTGATATGGGACTAGGTAAAAGCGTCATTACCCTAACTGCTATTAAACAACTTATTCAGCAGGGGAAAGTTCAACGGGTATTAGTTGTCGCTCCACTGCGCGTGGCTAAACAAACCTGGCCAGAAGAAATTGAAAAATGGGACCACTTAAAAGGCCTTAACTATTCAGTCGTCACTGGTTCTAAGCTTCAAAGGATCAAAGCACTGCAGCAAGATGTCGACATTTATATCATTAATCGGGAAAACTTGAAATGGCTAATTGAATCCTCTGGTAATTCCTTTGACTACGACATGTTGGTGATCGATGAACTCTCTAGTTTTAAGTCTTACCGCTCACAACGCTTCAAAGCCCTCAAACGAGTGCGACCACTGATTAAGCGCGTGGTTGGCTTAACAGGCACACCGTCGTCTAATGGCTTGATGGATTTGTGGGCAGAGTTCCGCGTACTAGACATGGGCCAACGACTCGGCCGTTTCATCTCATCTTACCGAATGAACTACTTTGACCCTGACAAGCGAAACATGTATCAAGTGTTTACCTACAAACCTAAGCCCGGTGCTGAACAAAGTATCTACCGCGCCATTGATGACATCACCATTTCTATGAAGTCTAAGGATTACTTGAGTCTGCCACCGTTAACTATGAACACCGTTCCGGTAAAAATGAGTAATAGTGAGCAGGCAATCTATGATGAGCTTAATGCCCAGCTAGTAG
Source organism: Lactobacillus sp. RTP31084st1_F9_RTP31084_210423 (assembly GCF_040919545.1). Taxonomy (NCBI): domain Bacteria; kingdom Bacillati; phylum Bacillota; class Bacilli; order Lactobacillales; family Lactobacillaceae; genus Lactobacillus; species Lactobacillus sp. RTP31084st1_F9_RTP31084_210423. The sequence continues at coordinate 17,081 of NZ_JBCOVH010000001.1, read as the reverse complement.
TTTCAGCCCAGGGTAAACAAATCGATGCCCTCAACGCAGCCAGTCTATCGAATAAACTTTGCCAGATGGCAAATGGTTGTGTCTACGACGACCAGCAGCAGATTATTCAAATTCACCAGCGAAAACTTGATGCCCTTGAAGATTTGGTTGAAGCTGCTAATGGTAAACCTGTCTTGGTAGCTTACTGGTTCAAACATGATCTAATCCAGATTAAAAGTCGTTTCAAGGTTCGTGAGATCAAAACACCCCGTGACATTCAGGACTGGAATGCCGGTAAGATTCCTTTAGCTTTGATCCATCCCGCTTCTGCTGGTCATGGTCTTAACCTGCAGGCTGGTGGTGCTACCTTAATCTGGTATGGATTAACTTGGAGTCTGGAACTCTACCAGCAAACTAACGCTCGGCTCTGGCGGCAAGGGCAACGTCAACCAGTAGTTATCCACCACATCATCACTGAAGGCACCATTGACGAAAACATTCTGGCGGCCCTGAAACGCAAAGACAAAACCCAGTTAGCTTTAATTAACGCAGTGAAAGCCAACCTGAAAGGAAGTGTTATGGCATGAGTATCATGTGGAACTACTTAGACAAACGGCGAGCGACCGTCGCAGCCTTGAAAGATTACGATGGTATGAAGTTCATCATTGACTCTTACCAAGACGACCTGAAGCTAGCCAAGGAACAAATGATTGGTGTCAGTTCGCCACGCTACGGTTTCGTACCTGGCAGCAGTAAAAAAGATAACCCAACTGAGCATCGCCTGCTGCATGGCATCGATGAGACAACCAAGCTGAATGAACGCTACCAACAAGCCCAACTTTACTTCAAGTGGTTCGAGCCAGCCTGGCAAGAGTTATCTGAAGACGAGCGCTTTGTTTTAGATGTCTGCTATCGCACTCCAAACCAGTCAATGAACGAGGGACTAACCATCGTGATGGACAAGTACTTCATTGCGAAAACCACTGCTTACAATCGAAAGAACAAAGCACTCGATCACCTCACGCTCTTACTTTATGGATCCCATCATTAGAAAGGTAAAACGCAGAACAAACAATCGGCTTATCTATGTTACGATGGTAGTGTAGAAAATTAGGATAAAGGCATTTGCTTTATAACATTGAAGCCTAGCGGTGCAAAACTGCTGGGCTTTTCTTATACCCTCAGAAAGGAGGAGTGTCATGCCCTACTCACCCAAGAAACCCTGTCGTTACCCTGGCTGCCCGCGACTAACCCACAACACTTATTGTGACGTCCATGCTAAGCAAGTCAGTTCTCACTACAATCGTTACCAACGACCAAAACGTAGTCGTCCGCGCTATCATCGTGGCTGGCCAAAGATCCGTCAACGCTACTTGCTCCACCATCCCTTCTGTGAGATGTGCCTGAGCCAAGGAAGGTATACCCAAGCCACCGAGGTCCATCACGTTCTGCCTCTGGAACACGGCGGCACCAACGAGTTCAAGAACCTGATGGCATTATGTAAGCCATGCCACTCCCGCATCACCGCCCAGATGGATGATCGCTGGCATAAAAAGCCACGTCGATATCATTACTAAACCACGGAGGGGGCCATCAAATCCTAAAAAATTTTTCGCGCGGGAGCGGGCCTGGGCCTTCGTGTACAAAAAATCGAAATCAAACGGGGTATTAACCCCTGCCGGAAGGAGGGAGAGATTTGGCTAAAGATGGTACGAATCGTGGCGGATTCCGGGTCGGCGCTGGGCGAAAATCTAAATCACTGCACGATAAGCTCGAAGCTGGTCAAAAAGCAACTGTTATCGATTTGCCTGAACCAGCTAATCTGGAAGGACACGTGATGCCGCCAGTCAAGAAATACCTCAAGGCCAAACAGAAGAATGGTTTAGAATTTGACGCCGCTGATATTTTTAAAGAAACCTGGGAATGGTTGGTCGAACGTGGTTGTGAAAAGCTAGTTAACACTCAGCTGATTGAACAATATGCCGTTAGCGTTAGCCGGTGGATCCAGTGCGAAGAATGTATCTCTAAGTTTGGTTTTCTCGCTCGCCACCCTACCACTGGTAATGCAATTGCTTCACCATATGTTTCCATGAGTCGTGACTACATGAAGCAATCGAGCCAATTATGGTTTCAGATTTTTCAAGTGGTTAAAGAAAACAATGCCACGACTTATCAAGGATCAACACCACAAGATGATGTCATGGAACGACTCTTAAGAAGTCGGAAAGGAATGAACTAATGAAATTTGTTAAGAAGAAAATAACGGACCTCATCCCCGCGGATTACAATCCACGAAAAGACTTAAAGCCAGGTGATCCTGACTACGAAAAGCTAAAACACTCAATGAAAGAATTCGGCTACGTTGATCCAATCATCTGGAACCAGCAAACTGGTCGCGTGGTTGGCGGACACCAGCGGTTAAAGATTCTCCAGGATGAAGGGATCAAAGAAGCCGAGTGTGTTGTCGTTAATTTAAATGAAGACAAAGAAAAAGCTCTCAACGTTGCCCTCAATAAAATCAGCGGTGATTGGGATAAAGACAAGTTGGCCTTGCTAATGACTGACTTACAAGCCAGCGACTTGGATGTTTCCTTAACTGGCTTTGACGAGAATGAGATCTCAGACCTTCTTAGCACCGCTGACGATACGCATGATGATGATTTTGACGTTGATAGCGAATTGGATAAACCGACCTTTTCAAAGCCTGGTGACTTATGGCACTTAGGTAAACACACTTTATTATGTGGTGACGCTACTAAAACAGAAAGCTACCAGAAATTACTGGGTGATCATAAGGTCAACCTAGTATTAACCGATCCTCCATACAATGTCGATTACTCTAGCAAAGCTGGCAAGATCAAGAATGATCATCAAGCCGATGACAAGTTCTACCAGTTTCTGCTTGCTGCTTTTCAAAATATGAATCAAGCAATAGCTAACGATGCCAGCATCTATGTATTTCACGCCGATACGGAAGGCCTTAACTTCCGCCGTGCTTTCCAAGATGCTGGTTTTTATTTATCCGGTTGCTGTATCTGGAAGAAGCAATCATTAGTACTTGGTCGCTCTCCCTATCAGTGGCAACATGAACCCGTACTCTATGGATGGAAGAAAGATGGCAAACACGAATGGTACACCGGGCGAAAGGAATCCACCATCTGGGAATTTGATCGCCCAAAGCAGAGTAAGGAACACCCAACGATGAAACCAATCCCACTACTAGCCTATCCAATCATGAATTCCACCATGTCCAACTGTACCGTTCTCGATCCATTCGGTGGTTCCGGTTCAACTCTGATTGCATGCGAGCAAACTAATCGGATTTGTTACATGATGGAACTCGATCCTAAATATTGCGATGTGATTGTGCAACGTTATATTGAACAGGTTGGTTCAAGCAAAAACGTTAGTGTGGAAAGAAATGGTAAAACTATTCTTTACAGCAAAGTAAAGAAGCCGGCTTAAATCGTCGAAGTTCCTTGCTATCTGTACCCTTTAGAGTGATGTATACAGTGATCAAACAAGGAGGTACAGAAGATGGAAATTAAATTTAATGTACACGGCCAGCAACGAAAAGAATTGGTGACGAAGCTGGCTGACTATACTCATCGAAAGGCCGAATATCAATACACACCTACCTACGCTTATCAGATTGGCAAGTACACTGTTAACAAAGATGGAGTCCTAACATCCCCGGATGAGATCCCGGCCAATTTACTCGATTATCTTGAACAGCAAGGCTTCCACCCTACTGAAATAATCAAGTTGAACCTAGCCTACCAGCGAGATAAGTTTACAGATCAGGCTCTTGATAACCTGCGCCACCTAACCTGGGCTAAGGGGCAGTTAATTAAGGATGCTTGCCAGCTGGAAGCCCTCCCCTTAAACGTCGATGAAAAACAGGTATCCTTCGATTGGTTTAAAGAAGTGAAACTTGACGATGCTTTGGCTTATCAACAATTTGTCGACAAGCTGGTCCAATATGCCATCAGCCACCAGCGAATCATGTCAGAACCACACGAAGAGAGTAATGAAAAATATGCTTTCCGCTGTTTCCTGCTACGCCTAGGATTTATCGGTCCCAAGTTTAAAGACCAACGGAAAGTATTGTTACGCAACTTAACTGGATCAGCTGCTTTTAAGAACCAGGGGGACTAATCATGAATCGAATTAAGGACGAATTAGCTAAACGTAACCGAATCCGCCAGCAGGTCTTAAAAATCCGCAACACTGGTGAAGCCAATATGTTTGATGTGGAAAATTTCAAAAGACTGGCATACTACTATAACTGCCATGACTTAATCGATTACTTGAATACTGACCGCGCCGGATACGTAAATTTGATATTAACTGGCAAGTTTAATTAATCATCAATCAAGCATTGAGTTAACACTCAGTGCTTTTTTAGTACAATTGAAAGGATGTGATGCCCTCTTGCGAAAACTAAAAGATTACAAGCCAACTAGGTTCATGGCCAAGGACTCTACTTATAACAAAGACGCAGCTGATTTTGCAGTTTCATTTATCGAATGCCTATGCCATACCAAGGGAACCTGGGCGGGTAAGCCTTTTGACCTCATTGACTGGCAGGAAAAAATTATTCGCGACATTTTTGGCATCTTAAAACCTGATGGGTATCGTCAATTCAATACTGCTTACGTCGAAATTCCAAAAAAGCAAGGCAAATCAGAACTGGCGGCGGCTGTTGCTCTACTGCTTTGCTGCGCTGATGGTGAAGAACGTGCAGAAGTTTATGGTTGTGCTGCTGATCGCCAGCAGGCCGCCATTGTTTTTGACGTCGCCGCTGATATGGTGCGGATGAACCCAGCCTTAAAAAAGCGTTGTAAGATCCTCGCTTCCCAAAAACGGCTGATCTACGAGCCAACTAATAGTTTTTATCAAGTCCTATCTGCTGATGCTTATTCCAAGCACGGTTTCAACGTGTCAGGAGTAATTTTTGATGAATTACACACTCAACCCAATCGTAAACTCTACGACGTCATGACTAAGGGTTCCGGCGATGCTCGAACGCAGCCGCTCTACTTTTTAATCACGACTGCCGGTAATGATGAACACTCTATCTGTTACCAGGTTCATCAAAAAGCAATCGACATCATGAAGGGCCGTAAACATGACCCCCGTTTTTATCCGGTTATTTACGGTGCCGGGCGTGATGAAGATTGGTCGAGTCCTGAAGTTTGGAAGAAAGCTAATCCCTCCCTGGGTATTACCGTCAAGATGGAGAAGGTTAAGGATGCTTATAATTCAGCTAAGGAGAATCCGGCTGAAGAGAACACCTTCCGACAACTACGGTTAAATCAGTGGGTGAAGCAAGATGTTCGATGGATGCCGATGGACAAATGGGATGCTTGTGCCTTTCCTGTTGATCCCGATGAATTACGTGGCCGCGATTGCTATGGTGGTCTTGACCTGTCATCAACTACTGATATTACGGCTTTTGTACTGGTGTTTCCTCCTAGAGATGATTCAGAAGGTTACACCCTGCTACCTTACTTCTGGATTCCCGAGGATAACGTTGATTTGCGGGTTCGCCGTGATCATGTCCCCTACGATATTTGGAAGCAGCAGGGATATCTACAAACCACGGAAGGTAATGTCGTCCACTATGGCTTCATTGAACACTTTATTGATGATCTGGGAAAGAAATATCACATTCGTGAAATTGCCTTCGATCGGTGGGGAGCTGTCGAAATGGTTCAAAATCTTGAAGGTATGGGATTCACCGTGGTCCCATTTGGCCAGGGATTTAAGGACATGACGCCTCCAACTAAAGAACTAATGCGATTAACTCTGGAAAAGAAGATCGCTCATGGCGGTCATCCGGTCTTGCGTTGGATGATGGATAATATCTATATCCGCACTGACCCAGCTGGGAATATTAAACCTGACAAAGCTAAGTCAACTGAAAAAATTGATGGTGTAGTGGCCACCATTATGGGACTGGATCGTGCTATCCGAAATGAGGATAATGGTGACTCTGTTTATGATGGTCGAGGTCTATTAATGTTGTAATTACGAAAAACTGAAAGGAGTTGATGCCATGAGTCTATTTAATAAATTGTTCCATACTAATAAAGCTTCACCCCAAAATACCCTATCCAGCACCATGTCATTTTTCTTCGGCAGTTCGATGGCTGGCCAAAATGTGACCGAACGCACCGCAATGCAGAATACAGTAGTTTATGCTTGTGTGCGAGTCTTGGCTGAAGGATTAGCTGAACTGCCACTCCGCATTTATCAATACACCAACGATGGTGGTAAACAGCGAGCAATTAACCACCCGCTTTATTTTTTGCTTCATGATGCGCCAAATCCAGAAATGACCAGTTTTATCTTTCGTGAAACCATGATGAACCATTTATTGCTGTGGGGTAACGCCTATGCACAAATCATTCGAAACGGTCAAGGCGAGATCACTGGGCTCTATCCTTTGATGCCTGATCGAATGGACGTTAACCGTGCTGCCAACGGTGAAATCTACTACACCTATACTCGCAACTACGATGATTACCAGGCAAAAAATAAATCGAAGCAAGTAATTCTCTTGTCCGATGAAGTCCTTCATATCGCAGGGTTAGGATTTGATGGCTTGATCGGCTACAGCCCTATTGCTATGGCTAAGAATGCGATTGGATTATCCATGGCTGCCGAACAATATGGAGCCACTTTCTTCAAAAATGATGCCACGCCTGGTGGTGTTCTCGAGCACCCTAATGTAGTTAAAGACCCTGAACGGCTTCGGAAAAGTTGGCAGTCACAATTTTCGGGATCTAATAATCACAGCATTGCTGTCTTGGAAGAAGGAATGACTTTTCACCAGCTTTCCATTCCACCCGACCAAGCGCAATTTCTTGATACTCGAAAATTCCAACTCGACGAAATTGCCAGAATTTTTCGTGTACCACCGCATATGGTTGGTGACCTAGATCGTTCGACTTTCTCAAATATCGAGCAACAATCACTAGAATTTGTAAAGTACACCCTGAACCCTTGGTGTATTCGCTGGGAACAAGCTATGAATCAACAGCTACTGTCCGCTGATGATCAACGAAAATATTTCGTTAAGTTCAACGTTGATGGCCTTCTGCGCGGTGACTACGAAAGTCGCATGAACGGCTATGCCATTGGGCGCCAAAATGGCTGGTTGTCCGCAAACGATATTCGGGAACTTGAAGATCTAAACCGCATCCCTACTAATGAAGGCGGTGACGAATACTTGGTAAATGGCAATATGCTGCCACTTAACCAAGCCGGTAATTTCTATAACACGCAAACAACCAAAGAAAGTGAGGAACCAAAAGAATGAAACGTTTCTGGAACTGGAAACAAAATGGTGATCAGCGGCAACTAGCTATCTCTGGGGTAATTGCTCCTGATAGCTGGGTGCATGACGATGTTTCACCACAGGTATTCCAAGACGAACTTAATGAAAGTCAGGATCCAATCGATCTCTGGCTGAACTCCCCTGGTGGTGATTGTACCGCTGCCAGTCAAATTTATACCATGCTGATGAATTACCCGAATGAAGTCAATGTCAAAATCTCAGGTATTGCGGCATCTGCTGCTTCGGTAATTGCGATGGCTGGAACTACTGTTTCAATGGCTCCTGCGGCTATGCTAATGATCCACAATCCACTGACTATTGTCGGCGGTCAAGAAAGAGATCTCGACCACGCTGCGCAAATGCTAGCTGAAACCAAGGAGTCGATCATCAATGCCTATGAGCTGAAAACCAACCTGCCCCGTGAAAAGATTTCAACAATGATGGATAACGAAACTTGGATGAACGTCAATAAAGCTATCGAATTAGGCTTTGCTGATGCCATGCTGGGTGACAATAAGAATGTCACAGATTGTTACTCGTATTCCGATAAGCAATCTGACCTGGTGTTATTGAATAAACTCAAGCCTAAAGCAAAATCTACTATTTCTGTAAAGTCGCTGCAAAAGCGGCTTTCTTTGTTATCACACTAATTTAGGAGGAACTTACCAATGAACAAGATTACTGAATTACAAGAAAAGCGTGCCCGTATTTGGAAGCAAGCAAAGTATTTCCTGGACACTAAACAAAAAGAAGTTGATGTACTTTCTGCTGAGGACAACGCTACCTACGAAAAGATGGAACAAGACGTCGTCAACTTGGGTAAGGAAATCGATCGGCTCCATAAGCAAGCCCAAATTGAAGCAGAACTCAATCAGCCCACAACTAAAGCCCTTACTAATACCCCGACTGCTGGAGAATTACCAAAGGGTCAGGATGCTTATGCGCAGAACTTTTGGCAAATGATGCGTGGTCATGCGGTCGTTGATGCACTAAAAGAAGGTACGGATCCAGATGGTGGCTTCCTAGTGCCAAATGAGTTTGAAAATCAACTGATTCAAAAGCTTCAAGAAGCCAACGTCCTGCGAACCATCAGCCATGTCATTCAAACCAATAGCGGTGAACATAAGATTCCGGTTGTCGCGAGCGAAGGAACAGCTGCTTGGCTCGAGGAAGAAGCAGCCTACACAGAATCTAATACTCAATTTAGTCAAGTATCCCTCAGTGCTCACAAATTGGGGACTCTGATCAAGGTATCGGAAGAACTACTGAATGACTCCGCCTTCGACTTGATGTCCTATTTATCTGATGAATTTGGTCGTCGACTTGGTAATGCTGAAGAACAAGCCTTCCTAACGGGTACCGGCACTGGCCAACCAACTGGTATCTTAACCGACACTAATGGTGCGTCTGCGGGATCCACAGCTGCTAAGGCCGATACATTGACTTTTGATGATTTGATCGAACTTTTCTATTCCTTAAGAGCACCATACCGTCAAAATGCTGTTTTCTTAATGAATGATGATACCGTGAAAACCATTCGCAAAATGAAGGATAACAATGGTCAATATATCTGGCAGCCTTCTGTTCAAGCTGGCCAACCAGATCGAATCCTCAATTGCCCAGTTTATACTAGTCCGTTCATGCCATCCATGGCCGCATCTAATAAACCAGTGCTCTTTGGTGATTTCAATTACTATTGGATTGCTGATCGTCAAGGTCGAACCTTTAAACGACTTAATGAACTTTATGCTGTAACTGGTCAAGTCGGTTTCTTGGGCTCGCAACGAGTAGATGGCAAAGTCATCCTCCCAGAAGCCATTAAAACTCTTGCCATGGCTGCTAAGTAGAAAGGACTGATGAAATGTGGCTGCTATTACTTTGGCCGAAGCAAAAGCCTACCTAAGAGTTGATAACACTGTTGAAGATGACCTCATCACAAAGTTGATTGGATCGGCGACTGCTACCGTCGAAAATGTCCTTCGTCAGCCTCTATCAGCATTTGATTCTCTCCCTGATGATATTCATACCGCGATTCTCTATACCGTAGCTTACCTTTACGAATATCGGGAAACGGCTGATTTTGATGCCATGATCAAGTTTCTTCGGGCTATCTTGTCCCCTTACCGGAAGGAGGAATTTTAATGCAACAGCAAAATAAACGGGTCAGTAAGATTGCTGATATTGGTGAACTAGATCGCCGCATTACGCTGATGAAAAAGAAATATGTCGGCGAAAATCCTAATACCGGAATGTCGATGTACAAGGATGTTCGCTTAGGCGATGTGTGGGCAAAAGTTTCTGCCCTACACGGTCAGGAATACTACACAGCGGTCACGGTGAAATTGGAAAAACAACTGTCATTCATCATCCGATACCGTGATGATGTTGACGAAGAAACCAACATTTGGTTTGAAGGTCGTGGCTACAATATTGGCTTTATTGATGACGTTAAGTACAACCATGAGTATCTGGAAATTAAGGCTGAATATTCGAGAGGAGTTGATGATCCGAATGAAGACAACTAGTTTAACAGTAATTAATTCATGCTTTGGTGCAATTGGGGCTTTCCTCGGCTGGTTCTTAGGCGGACTGGATGGTTTTCTATATGTTCTACTCATTTTCATGGTAGTGGACTATATCACCGGAGTACTTTGTGCCATTAACGAACATAAACTCTCCAGTGAAATTGGCTTTCGTGGGCTTACGCGCAAAGTGCTAATTCTATTATTGGTCGGTATTGCACATTGCCTTGATATTTACCTATTAAAGAATGGTTCAGCGATCCGTACTGCTACAATTTTCTTCTATATCTCTAATGAGGGCATTTCATTACTAGAAAATACCAGTCGCTTAGGTCTACCTGTGCCCGATAAGTTAAAGAGTGTCCTCCAACAATTACATGATAAGGATGGTGATCATCAATGATTTCTGGAATTGATGTTTCTGAATGGCAAGGCCATGTGGATTTCAATGCAGTCAAAGCAAGTGGTGTTAAATTCGTTCTAATCCGAGCTGGTTATGGTCGGTCAGCAAGCCAAGAAGACCGTTACTTTGCAGAACATTATACCCAAGCCAAAGCAGCTGGTTTACAAGTGGGTGCCTACTGGTATTCCTATGCCGTTTCTCCCGCTGATGCAGCCAATGAAGCCCGGGCCTGTTTAACCGTCCTTGGTAATCGTCATTTTGATTTTCCAATCTACTTTGACTTAGAAGAAAAGTGGCAGTTTGCCAATGGTCGTAACTTCTGTGATAGCTTAGTGAAAAGCTTTTGTAGTGTTTTGGAACAAAACGGTTGCTATGCCGGACTGTATATTTCGCGATCACCACTGCAAAATTACATTTCACCTTCCGTCGCTCAACGCTATGCCGTCTGGGTGGCTGAATATGGTCCGTGTTGTAACTACAATGGTAATTACGGAATCTGGCAACATTCCTCTACTGGTTCTGTTCCAGGTGTCAATGGCAACTGTGATCTAGATTATGCCTACATTGACTACGCAGCTGTCATTAACAAAAAGCAGCCAGTTACCAGGAAGAACCCTGATGAGCTAGCTATTGAAGTCTTAAATGGTCAATGGGGTAATGGTACCGATCGTCAACAGCTCTTAACCGCTGCTGGTTATGACTATGCGGTGGTCCAAGAAAAGGTTAACCGTCTCTTGAACCGTAAGTCAGTTGACCAAATTGCACGCGAAGTTATCCGAGGATCCTGGGGAAATGGTAATGAACGAATCAACCGCTTGAAGCAAGCCGGCTATGACCCCACCCAAATTCAAAAACGAGTTAATCAATTATTGTAACTTTTGCCTGTGGACTCCGGTCTGCAGGCTTTTTTCTTTTACCATGGTTTACTTTTCTGCTTGTTCTGGCTTATCAGTGGAGGTAATTAAATATGGTAAAGAAAGTACAACCAGTAACCCATCAACCACTAATAACAACAAATAAGAATATTAGTTCCGAGCAATTATTGAACGATTTACACTATCAACAATCCAAACAGATTATTCAAAGTCTGCTCAACAAGGGGTTAATCTCGACCACTGAATTTGAAGACATTGATACCTTAAATAAACAAACATTTCCGTCATTATTGGGGCCCGGAAGCGTTGATACATCAAAGTTCTAGAGCTAACATACCACACTGACGAAAGGAGGGTTACCATGTCGACCATTACTAAAATTCAAAGCTACCAACGTGATGTTAAACAACTCCGGGTGGCAGCCTACTGTCGGGTTTCAACGGACAACATTGAACAGTTGGAAAGTCTTGAAAATCAACGTATTCATTACCAAGAATACATCAGTAATCATTCAGACTGGCAATTAGCTAAGGTCTATTACGATGAAGGAATCTCAGGCACCCAACTAACGAAGCGTGATGCTTTAAAAGAACTACTGGCAGACTGTCATAATCACCGAATTGACCTCGTGGTTACAAAGTCAGTCAGCCGCTTATCACGGAATACTACCGACTGTTTACAAATAGTTCGAGAACTGCAGCAGTTGAACATTCCAATTATCTTTGAAAAGGAACACATTAATACTGGAGCAATGGCTAGCGAATTATTTCTATCGATTCTCAGCAGTATCGCTCAGGATGAATCTCATTCCACTGCAGGAAATTTACGCTGGGCAATTAGGCAACGTTTCGCTAGTGGCAAATTTCGAGTATCTTCAGCCCCCTACGGATATTCAATTGAAGATGGCAACTTAGTCATCAATCGGGCTGAAGCCAGGATTGTGCGAGAAATCTTTCAACAATTTTCAAAGGGAATGTCAGCTAGTCAAATTGCTAAAGGATTGAGTCATAAACACATACCAACAAAGCGTGGTGGACAATGGCGAAGTAACACCGTGATTAACATCTTACGAAACATTAATTACACCGGTGATATGCTCTGTCAAAAGACTTATCGTGATGATCAATATCACCGTCATTTTAACCAAGGTGAACTCACCCAGTACTTAATTGAGGACCATCATCCTAGTTTGGTTAACCACGAAACTTTTAACCGGATTCAAGCTTTGCTTAAAGATGCGGCTCAAAAACGCCATATCGAAACTGATAGCCATAAGTATCAACATCACTACCTATTTTCTGGAAAAATCATCTGTGGTAATTGTGGAACTACTTTTAAACGGCAAACACGCCCAAATAAAATCTGCTGGGCTTGTCAAAGGCATCTAAAATCGGCTAAACAATGCCCAATTAAGGCAGTTCCCGAAGCAAGTCTAGAAGTGGCTTTCTGTAATATGATGAATAAACTCGTTTACAGCAGGAAGTTCTTATTACAACCACTGTTAGAAAACTTGCAAGTGCAGGTTAACAGTGACACCCACGGTCGACTAAATTCTTTAACCGAACGGATCAAAGCAAATAACCATAAAGCTGAAACGTTAACCGAACTGATGCAATCAGGACTGATAGATAAGTCTATCTACGTAAACCAAACGGCTCAGCTCGAACAGGATACCTACCAGTGCCGTGAAAAGGCCAAGGAGCTCCACAGTAGAAATACTGATTCGGCTAACAGTTTTGAAGATGTACGATCCTTACTACATTGGTGCCAACAAGATCAAGAACTATCAGGATTTGATAAAACTCCGTTTCAGGATTTTGTTCAACAGATTGTAGTACATAGTTCAATCGTAGTTTTTAAGCTAAAATGCGGGCTGAAGTTAACAGAGAAGTTAACCAAGGCTGTCACTATTAACAACCACTTCTATCGCAATATCATCAGGCAGCGTTTCAACGAGCCCATCAAGCAAGCCGAATATTTATACAGCATTATCGAAAGTGAAGGTGATTTAATTGGGTAAAGTACGCATTATTCCTGCCCATCAGCAAAAAGGAAACAGTGTCCATCATCAACGTAGTCCGCAACCTTTTGAAAAGCTCCGGGTAGCTGCTTATTGCCGTGTTTCAACCGACTATGATGAGCAGGCTAGCTCCTACGAAACTCAGGTAGCTCACTACAAAGAGCTAATTCAAAAGGAACCCACCTGGGAATTTGCAGGTATCTATGCTGATGATGGAATCTCCGGAACCAACACCAAGAAACGGGAACAATTCAATAAAATGATTGCAGCCTGTAAAGCCGGTAAAATAGACTTAATTGTCACCAAGTCAATTAGCCGATTTGCTCGAAATACTATTGATTGCCTGAAGTATATCAGAGACTTAAAAGCCATCAATGTTGCAATCTTCTTTGAAAAAGAAAATATCAATACCATGGATGCCAAAGGTGAAGTTCTGATTACCATCATGGCTTCCCTTGCTCAACAAGAAAGTGAATCCTTATCGCAAAACGTCAAAATGGGGATTCAATACCGTTACCAACAAGGTAAAGTGTTTGTCAATCATAATCACTTCCTCGGTTACACCAAAGATGCTCAGGGAAATCTAGTAATTGAACCAGAGGAAGCCAAGGTCATTAAACGGATCTTCTATAGCTACCTAAACGGAATGACTATGAAACAAATCGCCGATTCGCTCAAAGCTGATGGTATCTTGACCGGTGGCAAAACAAAAAATTGGCGCTCTAGCAGCGTGGCCAAAATCCTAAAGAATGAAAAATACATGGGTGATGCCCTTTTACAGAAGACTTACACCGTTGATTTTCTTAATAAAAAACGGGTGAAGAATGAAGGCATCATGCCACAATACTACGTGGAGAATGATCACCCGGCGATTATTCCCAAGTCTGTTTTCATGCAAGTACAGCAGATCATTAAACAACGACGTAACGGAATCACCACTAAAAACGGTAAGCATAGACGTCTGAACGGCAAATATTGCTTCTCTCAAAAATTATTCTGTGGTAAATGCGGTGATATTCTCCAACGGAACATGTGGTATCGACCAGAAAAAGTAGCAGTCTGGCGCTGCGCCAGTCGGATAAGGAGAAGTAAAATTGGTCGCCGCTGCATGATTCGTAATGTTAAAGAACCCCTTCTAAAAGAAGCCACTGTTGAAGCTTTCAATCAGTTAATCGAAGGCCACGAGTTAGCCAGTAAACAGATAAAAGCAAACATCATGAAAGTCATCAAAAGCTCCAAAGGACCAACACTTGACCAGCTCGATAAGCAACTAGAAGAAGTGCAGATGAAATTAATTCAAGCTGCTAACCAGCATCAAGACTGCGACGCACTAACCCAGCAAATCATGGACCTGCGGAAGCAAAAAGAAAAAGTCCAAAGTCGTGAAACTGATCAACAAGCCAAACTACACAACCTTGATGAAATCAACAAATTAGTCGAATTGCACAAGTATGGCTTAGTTGACTTTGATGAACAATTGGTTCGTCGTTTAGTAGAAAAAATCACCATCTTCCAACGCTACATGGAATTCACGTTCAAAGATGGTGAAGTAATTAGAGTTAATATGTGAAATTTATGGTGTACGGCACTCAGCTATTTTGGCTGGGTGCTGTTTTTTAGTTTATTAATTTTGGCAGATTGAATTAAATTATCTTGAATCAGTCGCCAAGTGTTTCTGGAAATTAGTGTGCGCGTAACCATGAACGCATCAGCTAATTCACTAGCAGTGGCTTGTCCGTGTTGTTCCAGATAGATTAATTTTCCCACTCACGCATTGAGAAACCAGTTGTGGTCAGCCCTTGCATTAACATCTGGTATGCTTGTTTCTGAATAGCCTGTAGGGTTGCTAAGCTCTCAAACAGGATCTTAGTTTGCCGATGATTTAGCATATAATATCATCCTATTCTTTGCGCTGCCGCTTAGTCATTCCAAAGAGCCCTAACAAACTACTCATGGCTAATAGTAATAAGCCACTCAGCGTCATGTGTTGTTGATCAGTTTCACCAGTTTGAGGCAACCGTTGATCCACAAAATTAGTAGCCGCTGCTTGACCAGCCTGAACCGGCTTTGTTGGCGTCGCTGGTTGACTTGGGTTAACTGGTTTTGCTGGCGTCGCTGGTTGACTTGGGTTAACTGGTTTTGCTGGCGTCGTTGGTTGAATTGGATTAACTGGTTTTGTTGGCGCATCCTTGGTATAAACCACCGTGAAATCAAGATCACTGGAGTCACCACTCACAGTTTGTGCCCCAATTTCAGCTTGATCTGGCGTATAACCCTTAATAACTGGGCTAGTCACTGCCGCAAAGCTTTGATCAGCTGACCAAGACCCATAGGTCTTTTCACCTGTCACCGCATCAGTTGAAACTTGACGCGTAAATTCAACCGGCTTGGCCACATAATCATCATGAGCTGTCGTACCATCTTTGTAGACGTAATGGATAGTTTCATTAATCGTCTTGCTTTCAGTTGTAATAGTTGGCGCATTCTTGGCATAAACCACCGTGAAGTCAAGATCGCTAGAATTAGTGTAGACAGTTTGAACTGCAACGCTTGTCAAATCAGAGTTTGGGGCATCATTACTGATTACCTTATAGCCATCAACTTCTGGATTAACTACATCTGCGAAATCGGTACTGTCTCCTTTTGTCCATCCAGCTTCTGTTGGCACACCATTATCATCCAACGTTGCAGTCTTTGCTTTAGTTGAGTAATACGTTGTTGTTGTGTTATCAACTGGATTAGTTACTGACACAAATGTAATTGGATCTGCCGTATATCCTATTGCTACTTCTTTACCATCTTGGTCAATATACTTAATGGTTTCACTAACTGTTTTGCTTGTTTGTGTGTACGCTGGTGCATAGACATAAATAACCGTCCCATTATCTCCAGCTTTTGTTAGAGTACCCGTCGCTGGCAAACTTTTTGCTCCAGTGGCAGTACCATCATCCATTCTTACAAACTTATAATTGGGAATTTCTAATTGTCCTGTAGTATAAGTACCATTAACATTAGCGCCATTTGGATAAGTAACCTCACCTTGAGCAATTTGATTACCTTTTGTATCAACATACTTAACATTAACTGTCGCTGCTTGCTTAAAATCAAAACTCATTATTTCAAATTGCTGTAAATTCTTAGCACCACCAGTTGATGCACTGACAATCATTGCCATTGCTTGATTAGAATTCGAGACAGTCGTAGTCCAAGTTAATATCTTACCGCTTGTTTGGGTATACTTGATTGTTAATGTTCTTGTATCTCCATCATAATCAACTGTAAAATCATGAAATTGGCCGTTTACGTCAGACTTACTTAACGCTTGGGAAGTTCCATCAACATCTTTAGCCCACCATCTTTATCAGACTGTGGAGCTTGATAACCATTTGACCATGTATCAAGCTTGAATCCCAGAGCATTTTGCAAGCCACCAATACCCAAGTTGCCACCAGCATTACCAATATCTGTGGTATTACCGTTATGAAAAGCAAAGCCAATACCGTCAGCTCCATTAGGATTGGATCCTAAATTAACCTTACCAGTTAAAGTAAAACTAGTATTCATATCAATTTTACTCTTGAGAGAGAAATTTCCAACTTTATTATATTCATCTGGTGTAATAGTCACAATACCAGTATTTTGATCATAAGTGGCTGATCCGTTTAATGAAAAGTAAGCAAGAAAATTATCCTTAGTAACATGTGTTAGAACTTCTTTATCAGTCGCCAAAGCCTTACTTGTACGTAATTGTTGCAATAATGTGTTGTAAGATATCTTAGTTACAGTTTGGCGTGTTTTAGCACTAGTCGTTTCAGCCTTCACTGCACTGCTACTACTTGCACTAGTCGTTTCAGCCTTCACTGCACTGCTACTACTTGCACTAGTCGTTTCGGCCTTTGCTGCACTGCTACTACTTGCACTAGTCGTTTCGGCCTTT